>NZ_CP025794.1:2400000-3000000 GCF_002906655.1 Vibrio hyugaensis
GGAACTGAAACATCTAAGTACCCCGAGGAAAAGAAATCAACCGAGATTCCGAAAGTAGCGGCGAGCGAAATTGGACTAGCCCTTAAGCTTTATATGCGTTAGACGAACGGTCTGGAAAGTCCGGCAATAAAGGGTGATAGCCCCGTAGTTGACAACGCACATTCAGTGAAATCGAGTAGGGCGGGACACGTGATATCCTGTCTGAATATGGGGGGACCATCCTCCAAGGCTAAATACTACTGACTGACCGATAGTGAACCAGTACCGTGAGGGAAAGGCGAAAAGAACCCCTGTGAGGGGAGTGAAATAGAACCTGAAACCGTGTACGTACAAGCAGTAGGAGCACCTTCGTGGTGTGACTGCGTACCTTTTGTATAATGGGTCAGCGACTTATATTCAGTGGCAAGGTTAACCATCTAGGGGAGCCGTAGCGAAAGCGAGTGTTAACTGCGCGACTTAGTCGCTGGATATAGACCCGAAACCAGGTGATCTAGCCATGGGCAGGTTGAAGATTGAGTAACATCAATTGGAGGACCGAACCGACTAATGTTGAAAAATTAGCGGATGACTTGTGGCTAGGGGTGAAAGGCCAATCAAACCTGGAGATAGCTGGTTCTCCCCGAAAGCTATTTAGGTAGCGCCTCGGACGAATACTACTGGGGGTAGAGCACTGTTAAGGCTAGGGGGTCATCCCGACTTACCAACCCTTTGCAAACTCCGAATACCAGTAAGTACTATCCGGGAGACACACGGCGGGTGCTAACGTCCGTCGTGGAGAGGGAAACAACCCAGACCGCCAGCTAAGGTCCCAAATTATTACTAAGTGGGAAACGATGTGGGAAGGCTCAGACAGCCAGGATGTTGGCTTAGAAGCAGCCATCATTTAAAGAAAGCGTAATAGCTCACTGGTCGAGTCGGCCTGCGCGGAAGATGTAACGGGGCTAAGTAATAAACCGAAGCTGCGGCAATGAAGTTTACTTCATTGGGTAGGGGAGCGTTCTGTAAGCCGTTGAAGGTGTGTTGTAAAGCATGCTGGAGGTATCAGAAGTGCGAATGCTGACATGAGTAACGATAAAGGGGGTGAAAAACCTCCTCGCCGGAAGACCAAGGGTTCCTGTCCAACGTTAATCGGGGCAGGGTAAGTCGACCCCTAAGGCGAGGCCGAAAGGCGTAGTCGATGGGAAACGGGTTAATATTCCCGTACTTCTTACAATTGCGATGGGGGGACGGAGAAGGCTAGGTGGGCCTGGCGACGGTTGTCCAGGTTCAAGTGCGTAGGCTGAAGAGTTAGGTAAATCCGGCTCTTCTTAAGGCTGAGACACGACGTCGAGCTACTACGGTAGTGAAGTCATTGATGCCATGCTTCCAGGAAAAGCCTCTAAGCTTCAGATTGTAAGGAATCGTACCCCAAACCGACACAGGTGGTCGGGTAGAGAATACCAAGGCGCTTGAGAGAACTCGGGTGAAGGAACTAGGCAAAATGGTACCGTAACTTCGGGAGAAGGTACGCTCTTGATGGTGAAGTCCCTTGCGGATGGAGCTGACGAGAGTCGCAGATACCAGGTGGCTGCAACTGTTTATTAAAAACACAGCACTGTGCAAAATCGTAAGATGACGTATACGGTGTGACGCCTGCCCGGTGCCGGAAGGTTAATTGATGGGGTTAGACTTCGGTCGAAGCTCTTGATCGAAGCCCCGGTAAACGGCGGCCGTAACTATAACGGTCCTAAGGTAGCGAAATTCCTTGTCGGGTAAGTTCCGACCTGCACGAATGGCGTAATGATGGCCACGCTGTCTCCACCCGAGACTCAGTGAAATTGAAATCGCTGTGAAGATGCAGTGTACCCGCGGCTAGACGGAAAGACCCCGTGAACCTTTACTACAGCTTGGCACTGAACATTGACCCTACATGTGTAGGATAGGTGGGAGGCTTTGAAGCACAGTCGCTAGATTGTGTGGAGCCGTCCTTGAAATACCACCCTTGTAGTGTTGATGTTCTAACGTCGACCCCTAATCGGGGTTGCGGACAGTGCCTGGTGGGTAGTTTGACTGGGGCGGTCTCCTCCCAAAGAGTAACGGAGGAGCACGAAGGTGGGCTAATCACGGTTGGACATCGTGAGGTTAGTGCAATGGCATAAGCCCGCTTGACTGCGAGAATGACAATTCGAGCAGGTGCGAAAGCAGGTCATAGTGATCCGGTGGTTCTGTATGGAAGGGCCATCGCTCAACGGATAAAAGGTACTCCGGGGATAACAGGCTGATACCGCCCAAGAGTTCATATCGACGGCGGTGTTTGGCACCTCGATGTCGGCTCATCACATCCTGGGGCTGAAGTCGGTCCCAAGGGTATGGCTGTTCGCCATTTAAAGTGGTACGCGAGCTGGGTTTAGAACGTCGTGAGACAGTTCGGTCCCTATCTGCCGTGGGCGTTGGAAGATTGAAGGGGGCTGCTCCTAGTACGAGAGGACCGGAGTGGACGAACCTCTGGTGTTCGGGTTGTGTCGCCAGACGCATTGCCCGGTAGCTAAGTTCGGAATCGATAACCGCTGAAAGCATCTAAGCGGGAAGCGAGCCCTGAGATGAGTCTTCCCTGATACTTTAAGTATCCTAAAGGGTTGTTCGAGACTAGAACGTTGATAGGCAGGGTGTGTAAGCGTTGTGAGGCGTTGAGCTAACCTGTACTAATTGCCCGTGAGGCTTAACCATACAACACCCAAGGGGTTTTGATGGACTCAATGCAAGAACGATTGAATGTGTAAGAACTTAGAAACAGCTTTCCGAATTAAAGAATTTGCTTGGCGACCATAGCGATTTGGACCCACCTGACTTCCATTCCGAACTCAGAAGTGAAACGAATTAGCGTCGATGGTAGTGTGGGGTTTCCCCATGTGAGAGTAGAACATCGCCAGGCTTTATTTCGCACTTGCTTATTTAATAAGCAAGTCACCATAAAGTTCTAAATTATTTTAGAGTTTTATGTTGACTTTCAAAGTGAAAAGCGTATCATACGCACCTCGCTTAAGTGCTAAGGCACTGAAAGCCAAGCTCTTTAACAATATAGACCTATCAATCTGTGTGGGCACTCGTTGATGATAATCCAATTAGAAACTTCGGTTTCAAATTAGGTTTCAATGAACTGAGTGACCAATCAAGTCTTCGGACTTGGCACAGTCAATTCATTATCATTCTGTTGGAATGATAATAGCTTTAAAATTACTTCTTACTTTCGAGTAAGGATGAGTTTTGAAGTCAGTATTCGTTGAGCCGAACAAAATCTTAAATTGAAGAGTTTGATCATGGCTCAGATTGAACGCTGGCGGCAGGCCTAACACATGCAAGTCGAGCGGAAACGAGTTATCTGAACCTTCGGGGAACGATAACGGCGTCGAGCGGCGGACGGGTGAGTAATGCCTAGGAAATTGCCCTGATGTGGGGGATAACCATTGGAAACGATGGCTAATACCGCATGATGCCTACGGGCCAAAGAGGGGGACCTTCGGGCCTCTCGCGTCAGGATATGCCTAGGTGGGATTAGCTAGTTGGTGAGGTAATGGCTCACCAAGGCGACGATCCCTAGCTGGTCTGAGAGGATGATCAGCCACACTGGAACTGAGACACGGTCCAGACTCCTACGGGAGGCAGCAGTGGGGAATATTGCACAATGGGCGCAAGCCTGATGCAGCCATGCCGCGTGTGTGAAGAAGGCCTTCGGGTTGTAAAGCACTTTCAGTCGTGAGGAAGGTAGTGTAGTTAATAGCTGCATTATTTGACGTTAGCGACAGAAGAAGCACCGGCTAACTCCGTGCCAGCAGCCGCGGTAATACGGAGGGTGCGAGCGTTAATCGGAATTACTGGGCGTAAAGCGCATGCAGGTGGTTTGTTAAGTCAGATGTGAAAGCCCGGGGCTCAACCTCGGAATAGCATTTGAAACTGGCAGACTAGAGTACTGTAGAGGGGGGTAGAATTTCAGGTGTAGCGGTGAAATGCGTAGAGATCTGAAGGAATACCGGTGGCGAAGGCGGCCCCCTGGACAGATACTGACACTCAGATGCGAAAGCGTGGGGAGCAAACAGGATTAGATACCCTGGTAGTCCACGCCGTAAACGATGTCTACTTGGAGGTTGTGGCCTTGAGCCGTGGCTTTCGGAGCTAACGCGTTAAGTAGACCGCCTGGGGAGTACGGTCGCAAGATTAAAACTCAAATGAATTGACGGGGGCCCGCACAAGCGGTGGAGCATGTGGTTTAATTCGATGCAACGCGAAGAACCTTACCTACTCTTGACATCCAGAGAACTTTCCAGAGATGGATTGGTGCCTTCGGGAACTCTGAGACAGGTGCTGCATGGCTGTCGTCAGCTCGTGTTGTGAAATGTTGGGTTAAGTCCCGCAACGAGCGCAACCCTTATCCTTGTTTGCCAGCGAGTAATGTCGGGAACTCCAGGGAGACTGCCGGTGATAAACCGGAGGAAGGTGGGGACGACGTCAAGTCATCATGGCCCTTACGAGTAGGGCTACACACGTGCTACAATGGCGCATACAGAGGGCAGCAAGCTAGCGATAGTGAGCGAATCCCAAAAAGTGCGTCGTAGTCCGGATTGGAGTCTGCAACTCGACTCCATGAAGTCGGAATCGCTAGTAATCGTGGATCAGAATGCCACGGTGAATACGTTCCCGGGCCTTGTACACACCGCCCGTCACACCATGGGAGTGGGCTGCAAAAGAAGTAGGTAGTTTAACCTTCGGGAGGACGCTTACCACTTTGTGGTTCATGACTGGGGTGAAGTCGTAACAAGGTAGCGCTAGGGGAACCTGGCGCTGGATCACCTCCTTATACGATGATTACTCACGATGAGTGTCCACACAGATTGATACGGTTTATAAGTAAAAGAGACGAAGATATCCCAATATCTTCAATCCAGTGTCCCGTTCGTCTAGAGGCCTAGGACACCGCCCTTTCACGGCGGTAACAGGGGTTCGACTCCCCTACGGGATACCATTGGGTCGTTAGCTCAGTTGGTAGAGCAGTTGACTTTTAATCAATTGGTCGCAGGTTCGAATCCTGCACGACCCACCATTCTTTAAGAATGACTCTCAAGATGGGGCTATAGCTCAGCTGGGAGAGCGCCTGCCTTGCACGCAGGAGGTCTGCGGTTCGATCCCGCATAGCTCCACCATTCTTGACGTCTACCACAAGACGAAAAACTTATGTGGGCGATTAGCTCAGTTGGGAGAGCACCTGCCTTACAAGCAGGGGGTCACTGGTTCGAGCCCGGTATCGCCCACCATCTTTAAGCATATTTTCTTTAAATAGAAAGACGAGTGTGTTTAAAAATGGTTACTTCATAAGAAGTGATTAGCTCTTTAACAATTTGGAAAGCTGACAAAGTAATCTTTAAGATTACTTGTAAAGTTCTCAATGTTTGTCTTTATGACAAACACCAAAAAACACATTCAAGTGTTCTTGGGAATATCACTTTTAAGTGATTATTCGAAATTGAGTCCGGCAAAATCGATATGTCTCTCGCTCATTCAAATAATGAGAGACAACTTTGGTGATTTGAACATCAACTCGAAACTCCTTCGGGTTGTATGGTTAAGTGACTAAGCGTACACGGTGGATGCCTTGGCAGTCAGAGGCGATGAAGGACGTATTAACTTGCGATAAGCCCAGATTAGGTAGTAAAAACCACTTGAGTCTGGGATTTCCGAATGGGGAAACCCACTAGCATAAGCTAGTATCGCTGCGTGAATACATAGCGCAGCGAGGCGAACCGGGGGAACTGAAACATCTAAGTACCCCGAGGAAAAGAAATCAACCGAGATTCCGAAAGTAGCGGCGAGCGAAATTGGACTAGCCCTTAAGCTTTATATGCGTTAGACGAACGGTCTGGAAAGTCCGGCAATAAAGGGTGATAGCCCCGTAGTTGACAACGCACATTCAGTGAAATCGAGTAGGGCGGGACACGTGATATCCTGTCTGAATATGGGGGGACCATCCTCCAAGGCTAAATACTACTGACTGACCGATAGTGAACCAGTACCGTGAGGGAAAGGCGAAAAGAACCCCTGTGAGGGGAGTGAAATAGAACCTGAAACCGTGTACGTACAAGCAGTAGGAGCACCTTCGTGGTGTGACTGCGTACCTTTTGTATAATGGGTCAGCGACTTATATTCAGTGGCAAGGTTAACCATCTAGGGGAGCCGTAGCGAAAGCGAGTGTTAACTGCGCGACTTAGTCGCTGGATATAGACCCGAAACCAGGTGATCTAGCCATGGGCAGGTTGAAGATTGAGTAACATCAATTGGAGGACCGAACCGACTAATGTTGAAAAATTAGCGGATGACTTGTGGCTAGGGGTGAAAGGCCAATCAAACCTGGAGATAGCTGGTTCTCCCCGAAAGCTATTTAGGTAGCGCCTCGGACGAATACTACTGGGGGTAGAGCACTGTTAAGGCTAGGGGGTCATCCCGACTTACCAACCCTTTGCAAACTCCGAATACCAGTAAGTACTATCCGGGAGACACACGGCGGGTGCTAACGTCCGTCGTGGAGAGGGAAACAACCCAGACCGCCAGCTAAGGTCCCAAATTATTACTAAGTGGGAAACGATGTGGGAAGGCTCAGACAGCCAGGATGTTGGCTTAGAAGCAGCCATCATTTAAAGAAAGCGTAATAGCTCACTGGTCGAGTCGGCCTGCGCGGAAGATGTAACGGGGCTAAGTAATAAACCGAAGCTGCGGCAATGAAGTTTACTTCATTGGGTAGGGGAGCGTTCTGTAAGCCGTTGAAGGTGTGTTGTAAAGCATGCTGGAGGTATCAGAAGTGCGAATGCTGACATGAGTAACGATAAAGGGGGTGAAAAACCTCCTCGCCGGAAGACCAAGGGTTCCTGTCCAACGTTAATCGGGGCAGGGTAAGTCGACCCCTAAGGCGAGGCCGAAAGGCGTAGTCGATGGGAAACGGGTTAATATTCCCGTACTTCTTACAATTGCGATGGGGGGACGGAGAAGGCTAGGTGGGCCTGGCGACGGTTGTCCAGGTTCAAGTGCGTAGGCTGAAGAGTTAGGTAAATCCGGCTCTTCTTAAGGCTGAGACACGACGTCGAGCTACTACGGTAGTGAAGTCATTGATGCCATGCTTCCAGGAAAAGCCTCTAAGCTTCAGATTGTAAGGAATCGTACCCCAAACCGACACAGGTGGTCGGGTAGAGAATACCAAGGCGCTTGAGAGAACTCGGGTGAAGGAACTAGGCAAAATGGTACCGTAACTTCGGGAGAAGGTACGCTCTTGATGGTGAAGTCCCTTGCGGATGGAGCTGACGAGAGTCGCAGATACCAGGTGGCTGCAACTGTTTATTAAAAACACAGCACTGTGCAAAATCGTAAGATGACGTATACGGTGTGACGCCTGCCCGGTGCCGGAAGGTTAATTGATGGGGTTAGACTTCGGTCGAAGCTCTTGATCGAAGCCCCGGTAAACGGCGGCCGTAACTATAACGGTCCTAAGGTAGCGAAATTCCTTGTCGGGTAAGTTCCGACCTGCACGAATGGCGTAATGATGGCCACGCTGTCTCCACCCGAGACTCAGTGAAATTGAAATCGCTGTGAAGATGCAGTGTACCCGCGGCTAGACGGAAAGACCCCGTGAACCTTTACTACAGCTTGGCACTGAACATTGACCCTACATGTGTAGGATAGGTGGGAGGCTTTGAAGCACAGTCGCTAGATTGTGTGGAGCCGTCCTTGAAATACCACCCTTGTAGTGTTGATGTTCTAACGTCGACCCCTAATCGGGGTTGCGGACAGTGCCTGGTGGGTAGTTTGACTGGGGCGGTCTCCTCCCAAAGAGTAACGGAGGAGCACGAAGGTGGGCTAATCACGGTTGGACATCGTGAGGTTAGTGCAATGGCATAAGCCCGCTTGACTGCGAGAATGACAATTCGAGCAGGTGCGAAAGCAGGTCATAGTGATCCGGTGGTTCTGTATGGAAGGGCCATCGCTCAACGGATAAAAGGTACTCCGGGGATAACAGGCTGATACCGCCCAAGAGTTCATATCGACGGCGGTGTTTGGCACCTCGATGTCGGCTCATCACATCCTGGGGCTGAAGTCGGTCCCAAGGGTATGGCTGTTCGCCATTTAAAGTGGTACGCGAGCTGGGTTTAGAACGTCGTGAGACAGTTCGGTCCCTATCTGCCGTGGGCGTTGGAAGATTGAAGGGGGCTGCTCCTAGTACGAGAGGACCGGAGTGGACGAACCTCTGGTGTTCGGGTTGTGTCGCCAGACGCATTGCCCGGTAGCTAAGTTCGGAATCGATAACCGCTGAAAGCATCTAAGCGGGAAGCGAGCCCTGAGATGAGTCTTCCCTGATACTTTAAGTATCCTAAAGGGTTGTTCGAGACTAGAACGTTGATAGGCAGGGTGTGTAAGCGTTGTGAGGCGTTGAGCTAACCTGTACTAATTGCCCGTGAGGCTTAACCATACAACACCCAAGGGGTTTTGATGGACTCAATACAAGAACGATTGAATGTGTAAGTAGAACTTAAAACAGCTTTCCGGATTAAAGAATTTGCTTGGCGACCATAGCGATTTGGACCCACCTGACTTCCATTCCGAACTCAGAAGTGAAACGAATTAGCGCCGATGGTAGTGTGGGGTTTCCCCATGTGAGAGTAGGACATCGCCAGGCTTTAAATTTAGACTTAAATGTCTAACCAGTGCGGAGCGGTAGTTCAGTTGGTTAGAATACCGGCCTGTCACGCCGGGGGTCGCGGGTTCGAGTCCCGTCCGCTCCGCCACTTATTTAGAAAGCCTTGCTAGAAATAGCAAGGCTTTCGTCGTTTCTAGAGCCATAAATCTCCTACCTGTTTTATACCAATCTGGAAAATTAACTGGTCAGGTTAATCCATTCTCTTCTGCACATATCTGTCACCCTATCAGTACTTTCCAAGAATCGATCCCATGCGCTGCACACCTTGTCTACAATATCGTTGTAGTTCGTAAAGGTCTGGTTCGCTAAATAGTGTTGTCGTAGCCAACTCCATACTTGTTCTATTGGGTTCAACTCTGGTGAATAGGGTGGGAGCTTGATGATACTCAAATTGCTGTTGCTTCACCGCTCGGGGTCTTGTGCCACGCTCCGCCCATAAGCGAGTCGTGGTATTTTGTTGTCCAAATCTCGCTTCGTCTTGAAACCAGATATCGACCGCCTCAAGGCTTATGTGACCTGAGATCTTGAGGATCGTTTCAGTTTTGAATTTTTTTTAAAATCGTCTTGGAGCTGTTGAGATTGAGAAGGGTGTTTGGAGCGTGACGTTATCCAAGAAAAGCCCATACGATTGAGCAAGTAATAGATAGAATCTGGGTCGTAATGCTTGCCAAACTCTTTGATGATGTAGGCGTGAATGTCACTACCACTACCACTACCACTACCACTACCACTACCACTACCACTACCAGTTAATCTTCCTCCAGAAGGTTCGGAAGCTCGCCTCTTAATATATTGGCTTAACTGTTCACGTTGTTTTGGGGTAAGAAACGTAGGTCTTCCTGTTCTTGGTTTTTCTTGTAAGCCTTCAAGTCCTTCCTCCAGAAAGGTCTGAACCCATTTATTTACGCTAGTGCGACTTACCTTTAAGTGCTTGGCAATCTGTGTTCGAGATTGTCCTTCTTTAAAGTGTGCTAGAGCGAGTAGACGCATCTTCATCTGAATAGACTTTTGCTGGCTAGCGAGCTTTTTAAAGTTGATGTTACTGAAGCTATCCCTAGTATTCTCGAACAAGAAGTTATAAAGCTAATTAGATCATATTCTTACTTAGATTGGTATTACTCCCTAAACCCTCTATATCTTTCCTTTTTACTAAATTGATCATTAGATAGTGCTAACGCACTATCGGTCTGTCACAATGCCACCACTTCTCACGCCTCTAGAACAGCCTTAAACTCGTTGTTAAAACATATCGAGCTTGTGTCTAGTCCCATACTAAATTAGGCATAAGAACTGCGTGTGAGCGTTTTGAGGGAGATGTAGATAAGTTGGTGTAAAGTAAGCAGAGGGGTTAAGAAACCTTTTGGATTCTTAAATTGGTAGAGTGCTGCAGTTTGACGTCAGGAATGTTGCCATGATACAGAGTGACTTGATTACGTCCGGAGTGCTTTGAGTAATACATGGCTTTATCTGCGTTAACCATTAACTCTTTTGCGCTAAATACTTGCCCGTCATATTCTGCGACACCAATGCTAACCGTTGTGCTGATCTCGATACCATCAACTTTACACGGTGCGTTTTGAATCGCATCTCTGATCCTCTCTGCTACCTCATAGGCTTGTATTGCGCTAGTGTGAGCTAAGATCACGGCAAACTCTTCTCCCCCTAAACGACCAATAAAATCAGTACCACGAATTACTCCTTGGCAGCTCTTTGCTACGTGATGGATCACTTGATCTCCAGAGAAGTGACCAACTTGATCATTTATCTCTTTAAAGTGGTCAATATCGATCATTACGCACGATAGGGTTTGACTGTCCCTTGAGTGCGAGCTCAGAGCTTTATCTAGGCTGGTTAAGAATGCTCGACGATTCAACACACCAGTTAATTCATCGGTCTCTGAGAGCGTTTTAAGGCGTTTCTCAAGTAGATGTGTTTTGGTGACATCACGAACGGACCAAATCACCCATTTCTCGTCACCTTGGAAGCTTTCTATGGGTTTGATGATTGCTTCAAACCAAGTTTCCTCCGGATTCTCTAATGCTTCTAGTTCTTCTATGGGCATTAACAAGTGGTCTTGTAGAGCGATACTATATTTGATGGCTTTTGGCTCGTTAGAGCGAATCACATCACTAATATAGCTGCTCAACTCAGCAGCTTTGCTTGCCGACAAAACATCGTTCAATGTTAGATTAGTATAGCTTTTTGCGTTGAAGTGTTTTGAATAGTAAGTGCCACCGAAACTTTCGATATAGCGGCCTTGTTCATTAAGGATAAAGACATGATCAGGGAGGGTATTCAAAATGGCATTAAGCCAATTGTCCCTTTCTTTGTAAATCATGAGGTTAGTTCCTTTATCCAATGTAAGCCGTTGATTATATCTGGTTATATTGAGTTCACAATCAATACTGATCACAGTTCAATGTATCAGGGTTGACTAATGTTTGTACAAAGGAACAGAAGAAATGCGTAGAGGTGTTGAGTTGTGAGGATGTTTGAAGACAATAAAAAAGGCTTAGCCATTGCTGACTAAGCCTTTTTTACAAAATTACTGTATGAACTGATATTAGTTCATGCCGTACTTTTTAAGTTTCTTGCGAAGAGTACCGCGGTTGATACCCATCATAGTTGCTGCGCGAGTTTGATTACCGCGAGTGTACTGCATGATGGTATCTAGTAGTGGCTGTTCAACTTCAGCTAGAACTAATTCGTATAGTTCTGTTACTTCCTGGCCGTTTAGTTGAGCTAGGTAGTTTTTAAGAGACGCTTTAACAGAGTCACGTAAAGGCTTTTGAGTAATCTGGTCTTGTGACGTTACTGTAGTTACTGTTAATGCTTCTGAAGTCAGATTTTGTTCGAACATATTCGGTCTAGCTCTTCTCTTAATTATGATGCAACGTTATCAAAATAACCTTCTAACGCCTCAAGTTGCAGCTGAGCTGCATCGATAGCGTTGAAGGTACGACGAAACTCACTTGCTCGTTCATGCTCTTTTAGATACCAGCCAACGTGCTTACGCGCGATTCGTGGACCTAAGAACTCTCCATAAAAATCATGAAGAGCATTCACATGACCAAGCATAATGGTTTTCACTTCCTCGCTTGGAAGCTCATCCATTGTGGCGCCGTTTTCCAAATAGTGATGGATTTCCTGAAAAATCCAAGGACGACCCTGGGCAGGGCGTCCAATCATTAAAGCGTCTGCACCGGTGTACTCCAGTACAAACTTGGCCTTCTCCGGGCTATCGATATCACCGTTTGCGATAACCGGAATAGATATGGCCTGTTTAACCGCTTTAATGCTGTCGTATTCGGCCTCACCTTTGTACATACACGCTTTTGTTCTACCATGCAGAGCGAGAGCTTGTATGCCGCAGTCTTCGGCTAATTTAGCGATTTGGACACAGTTTTTATTGTCTGTGTCCCAGCCAGTTCGGGTCTTCAACGTTACAGGAACGTCTACTGCATTCACTACCGCAGTCAAAATCTCTTTGATGATGTCTGGGTGCTGAAGCAGTGCAGAACCCGCCAGCTTCTTATTCACTTTCTTTGCTGGGCAGCCCATATTGATATCGATGATTTGCGCACCGTTTTCAACACTGAATTGAGCCGCATCGGCCATAAGCTGTGGATCGGAACCCGCAATCTGTACAGAACGAATGCCCGATTCGCCTTCATGTACCATGCGCTGTTTCGACTTTGACGTTCCCCATAGTTTCGGGTTAGCAGACATCATTTCACTGACGGCCATTCCCGCACCATAGCGAAGACACAACTCGCGAAACGGTCTATCCGTTACACCAGCCATAGGGGCTACGATTAGATTGTTCTTAAGTTGATAGTTTCCGATTTTCAAAACGTCATCACAGTTCTGTACCAGCAAGGGCGCGCATTTTACGCATTTTTTCACTGCGTGAAAAGACTAATATTTGAGCATTTACAAATTGTTTTTGTAATTTGTATGAAATTCAAACAATTAGCCCTGAAAACCTTGTCTAGCCTTGCTTACGACCAGAGATACGACACCATTCGCTTTGCTCTGCGATAGGGTCAATGTGAAGCTCGTCACGGTAATAGTTCGCAACATCTTCTGCTTGAGTGTCTAAAACACCCGACATCGCGAGGTCACCATTTGGTTTAACCAAACCTTTGATGATAGGTGCAAGTTCACGTAGTGGACCAGCAAGAATGTTAGCAACAACCACATCGGCGATCAGGCCCTCAGGTTGGTTTTGAGGAAGGTATACTTCTAATTGGTCAGCAACACCATTGCGCTCTGCGTTGTCGCGAGAAGCTTGAAGAGCTTGAGGATCAATGTCGATTCCGATCACTTTACCCGCACCAAGTTTGATCGCTGCGATCGCTAAAATGCCAGAGCCACAACCAAAGTCGATGACGGTTTTACCAGACAAGTCTAGGCTTTCTAGCCATTCAAGACACAATGCTGTGGTTGGGTGGGTACCAGTACCGAACGCCAGGCCAGGATCCAGCATGACGTTAACCGCGTCTGGTTCTGGAACTTCACGCCAGCTTGGACAAATCCATAGGCGCTCGCCAAACTTCATTGGGTGGAAGTTTTCCATCCATTCGCGTTCCCAGTCTTTGTCTTCTAGTTGTTCTACTTTGTAAGCAAAATCGTCTGCTAGCATACCGCTTGCTTTGATTTGAGTGATGATGAAGTTTGTATCTGCTTCTGCATCGTACAGTGCCAGAATGTCAGTATCGCCCCATAAGCGAGTCTCGCCAGGTAGAGGTTCGAATACGGGCGTATCCTGCGCGTCTAGGAATGTTACAGACAGCGCACCAGTCTCTTCCATTAGCATGTCGCCGATTTGCTCAGCGTTTTCATTGGTCGCATTGAGTTTGATTTGAATCCAAGGCATTTGTTTTTGCTCTTAAAGTGAATGAAGTGGCGCAGAGTTTACCAGAACTCTACGATTTGTTTGAGTATAGACTTTATACAAAACAAAAATGCCCACAGATGTGGGCATTTATTATGAGGTTAGCGAAGGCTTACTGTAGGCCTAGCTTCTTCTCTAGGTAGTGAATGTTCGCACCACCGTGTTGGAAGTTCTCATCATTCATGATTGACTCTTGTAGAGTAACGTTAGTCTTGATGCCTTCAATGATCATCTCGCCTAGTGCGTTTTTCATACGTGCAATCGCTACATCACGGTTCTCACCGTAAGTGATCAGTTTACCAATCATTGAATCGTAATGAGGTGGTACTGTGTAGCCTGTGTAGATGTGAGATTCCCAGCGAACACCCATGCCGCCAGGCGCGTGGAAGCGTTCAATCTTACCTGGTGAAGGTAGGAAGCGCTCTGGGTCTTCTGCGTTGATACGACACTCAATCGCATGGCCGCGGATCTTGATGTCATCCTGAGTGAATGACAGTGGCTGACCTGCTGCTACGCGTAGCTGTTCTTTAATTAGGTCAACACCAGTAACCATTTCTGTCACTGGGTGCTCAACCTGAATGCGAGTGTTCATTTCGATGAAATAGAACTCACCGTTCTCGTATAGGAATTCGAACGTACCTGCACCACGGTAACCGATTTCTAGACATGCACGAGTACAACGTTCACCGATGTACTTACGCATCTCTTCTGTGATACCTGGTGCTGGAGCTTCTTCAACAACCTTCTGGTGACGACGTTGCATAGAACAATCACGCTCACCTAGGTGGATAGCGCCACCTTGGCCGTCAGCAATAACCTGAACTTCAACGTGACGTGGGTTTTCTAGGAATTTCTCCATGTAAACCATGTCGTTATTGAATGCCGCTTTTGCTTCTGCGCGGGTCATTGCGATAGCTTCGATAAGATCGCCTTCTGAGCGAACAACGCGCATACCACGGCCACCGCCACCACCAGAAGCTTTGATGATTACCGGGTAGCCGATACGCTTAGCGTGGGCTTTATTTTTGTCTTCGTCGTTATCTAGTGGACCGTCAGAACCTGGTACACAAGGAACGCCTGCTTTTTTCATTGCGTTGATTGCTGACACTTTGTCACCCATTATGCGGATGGTGTCTGCTTTAGGACCAACGAAGATGAAACCGCTGCGCTCTACTTGTTCAGCAAAGTCTGCGTTCTCAGATAGGAAACCGTAACCTGGGTGAATCGCAATCGCACCGGTCACTTCTGCTGCAGAAATGATGCGAGGGATGTTCAGGTAGCTGTCGATACCACGAGCTGGACCGATACATACTGTTTCGTCTGCGAGTAGTACGTGCTTAAGATCGCGGTCAGCAGTCGAGTGTACTGCCACAGTCTTAATGCCTAATTCTTTACAAGCGCGAAGGATACGAAGTGCAATTTCACCTCGGTTCGCGATGACTACTTTATCTAGCATAAGGCAAGCCCCGCTTATTCGATTACAACTAGTGGTTGGTCGAATTCAACTGGCTGGCCGTCTTCAACTAGGATTGCAGTTACAACACCTGATTTGTCCGCTTCAATTTGGTTCATCATTTTCATCGCTTCAACGATACATAGTGTATCGCCAGCATTTACGCTCTGACCAACTTCAACGAATGACTTTGAATCTGGACTTGGAGAACGGTAGAAAGTACCAACCATTGGAGAAAGAACTTGGTGACCTGCAGGAACTGCTGCTGGTGCCTCTGCTGCCATTGCTGGAGCGTCAGCTACCGGTGCTGCCACTGGAGCAGGTGCTGCTACTGGAGCTGCTGCGTAATGAACTGGTGCTGGAGCAGCGGGTGCGCCGTGACGACTGATTCGTACCGACTCTTCACCTTCAGAAATCTCTAGCTCAGCAATGCCAGACTCTTCAACTAACTCAATTAGCTTTTTGATTTTACGAATATCCATCTTTTCTTTCTCTTTTATCTTGTGATTAAGACAACCCTAACGGGCTGCAGAGTGTTTGGTCTACTTTGCCTGCAATTTCGCAATTGCTGCAGACAGAGCAAATTCATAACCTTGCGCACCTAAACCGCAAATTACCCCTTCCGCTTTATCAGAGAGGTAAGAATGGTGACGGAACGGCTCACGGGCATGAACGTTCGATAGGTGCACCTCGATAAATGGGATGGCTACGCCAAGTAGTGCATCTCGCAGCGCAACACTGGTATGAGTGAAGGCTGCTGGATTGATAATGATGAAGTCCACCTTGCCGTACGCGGCATGAATCGCTTCAATCAGCTCGTACTCACGATTAGATTGCAGGTGTTCAAGTTCCACCCCAGACTTGTGAGCCTGTTCAGCTAAAGCGTCAACAATCTGTGCTAGGGTGTTGTTACCATAGTGTGTCGGTTCACGCAGGCCTAGTAGATTAAGATTTGGCCCATTTAGAACAAGAATCCGTGACTTTGCAGACATTGTGTTGCTATCTTCCTTTATCGTGAGCAGAACGTTTATATTCCCAAATATACGATAAATCAGCACGATTTTTTTGTTAAAACCGCGCAAATTTTAAAAAATCGACCAAGATTATAGCTAATTCACAGCAATTAGCAGCAATTTACTGGTCTAATCTCCCAATAGCCCCCGCCATTTCTGTAACCCAGTTAACAAAAACAACATAATTGCCACGTTTCTTTTGTGGTTTATTTTGCATCTACGCACAAAAAAGCCGCCATATGCAATGGCGGCTTTTAAGGCTAGCGTTTAAAACAGGGCTGGGTGTTATGCCAGTTCTGCTTTTTCTGCGATCAGCTTGTCTACTACGCTTGGATCGGCCAGTGTAGAAGTGTCTCCTAAGTTACTGGTATCACCCGTTGCAATCTTACGCAAGATACGACGCATGATCTTACCGGAGCGAGTTTTTGGTAGAGAGTCCGTCCAGTGCAGTACATCCGGTGTTGCGATTGGACCAATCTCTTTGCGCACCCAGTTCTTTACTTCTTTATGTAATTCCGCTGATGGGAACTCACCATCATTAAGCGTGACATAAGCGTAAATTGCCTGACCTTTGATGTCATGAGGAATACCGACAATCGCCGCTTCTGCAATCTTATTGTGTGCAACCAGTGCTGATTCAATCTCTGCAGTACCCATGCGGTGACCCGACACATTCAATACGTCATCTACACGACCTGTAATCCAGTAATAGCCGTCTTCGTCACGACGAGCACCATCACTAGTGAAGTACATGCCTTTGAAGGTCGAGAAGTAGGTTTGCTCAAAGCGCTCATGGTCGCCGTAAACAGTACGCATCTGACCTGGCCATGAATCAAGGATCACCAAGTTACCTTCTGCAGCGGTTTCTTCGATGATGTTACCCATGTTGTCCACTAACGCAGGTTGTACGCCGAAGAATGGGCGAGTTGCAGAGCCTGGTTTCAGGTCTGTGGCACCCGGTAGTGGCGCAATCAAGATACCGCCTGTTTCTGTTTGCCACCAAGTATCAACGATCGGTGAGTTCTCATTACCAATGGTTTTGTAGTACCACTCCCATGCTTCTGGGTTGATAGGTTCACCTACTGAACCCATTACACGCAAGCTTGAACGAGATGTTCCGGCTACCGCTTCGTTACCTTTTGCCATTAGTGCACGAATCGCTGTTGGCGCAGTGTAGAGAATGTTCACTTGATGTTTATCAACCACTTCGCTCATGCGAGCCGTGCTTGGGTAGTTTGGTACACCTTCGAACAGAATGGTTTTCGCTCCATTCGCCAGTGGACCGTAAATAAGGTAAGTGTGACCCGTAATCCACCCCACATCTGCCGTACACCAGAACGTTTCGCCTTCTTGGTAATCGAACACGTATTTGAAAGTCATGGTCGCGTACACTAGATAGCCGCCCGTGGTGTGCAGCACACCTTTTGGCTTACCAGTGGAGCCTGAAGTGTAAAGAATGAATAGAGGGTCTTCCGCTTTCATCTCTTCAGGTGGGCATACATCAGAAACGATGGCTGTTGCTTCGTGCCACCAAACATCACGATGCTCGTGCCAATCAATGTCGCCACCTGTGCGTTTTAGTACGACAACTTTGTCGATGGTCTTCACTTCTGGGTTTGTCAGTGCTTCATCAACGTTTTTCTTCAGTGGTACTGCGCGACCACCACGAACGCCTTCGTCAGCAGTGATCACGATTTTCGCATCTGAGTCGATGATACGACCGGATAATGCTTCTGGTGAGAAACCACCAAATACCACGGTATGAACGGCACCAATACGCGTACATGCCAGCATTGCGATAGCCGCTTCTGGCACCATTGGCATGTAAAGACAAACCACGTCGCCTTTGTGCACACCTTGCTCTTTTAGTGCGTTAGAGAACTTACACACTTCTTTGTGTAGTTCGTTGAATGTAAGGGTTTTGTCATCAGCAGGATCATCGCCTTCCCAGATGATAGCGACTTCGTCACCACGCTCGGCAAGGTGGCGATCAATACAGTTTGCAGATACGTTCAGCGTGCCGTCTTCGAACCAACGAATGTCGACGTGACCAGTATCGAAAGAGGTGTTTTTAACTTGAGTGAATGGCTTAATCCAATCGACAACTTTACCGTGTTCGCTCCAGAAGCCTTCAGGGTCGCTTACCGACTGCTGATACATGGCTAGGTAAGTGTCATTATCCGCATGCGTATGGTTTTTAATATTTTCTTTTACCGGATAAACGTGGGCTTCGCTCATGGCTTCTCTCCTTGTGCCTTTAATTCTCGACCTTCGTCTTTTGTAGGGCTATTTCCGTTCTTTAGTCTGTGATTCATCAAGAACGTTGCTGTGCATATAACTGTCAGTCACAGCGCGTATTTCCACAATTAGACTTTAGGATGAGAGTGAGGAATGCGCCGCGATATTGCTGAAATTAAAGCGAATGTGGGAGGTGGATCGAAAGCTGAGTATTGAACCTATTGGGTATAAGGCACGCTTAGGTTTGGTAAATCGCCTTTGGTTAGGCGCACATACACCAAAGCAGCAGATTTTGCGTCTTGCAGGGCATCGTGTTTGTCTTGAATCGGTAGCTCAAGGTGCTTACAAATCGCATCAAGACTTAAGTCGAAGTAGGCGTTAGGCAAATGACGTTCGAGCTTGTCGTGATAAATCTGGCTCACTTCGATGAGTGGGTTGGGCAGTGGGAAGCCTAAATGCCTCAGACAAGCAAGGTCGAGGATCTTTTTGTCATAGCGAATGTGGTAGCCAACCAAAGGACGATTACCGATAAAGTCGAGTAGCTTGATGAGCGCTTCTTTTTCGCTGATACCATCAACCAAATCTTGGTGGCGGATATGGTGAATTTTTACCGAGCCTGAATCGAGTGATTGCGGGGCGCGCAGTCGAACTTCGAACGGTTTACTGGTGATGATGCGATTGTCGATGATTTTGGTCGCAGCGATGGTGACCAGCTCGGCACGGTTGGGATCCAAGCTGGTGGTTTCGCAATCGAGAGAGACAAACTCGCCTTTTTGCGGCGAACAAAACAGTGGCTGATAAGGTGAGCCTTTCAGCTTGTAATGCCAGTATTTCCTTTGTAGCCAATTCATCCCTGTTACCTCTCGTCTTATTTGCCTAAAAGACTCTAATCACGGATTTGATAATGGAAGCCTAAGAACTGCTTAAACTTCTTCACCACGTGTAAGCTGTGGCGCAGCAGGTCTCGTTCTGTCCTGTCTAAATGTTTGATGTCGATGTTGTTCAGTGCTTCCTGCTTACTCAATTGCTGATTCAAGCGGATCTTGAAGAACAGCTTCAACGCTTCATTGAGGTTATCTGCGGTTTCTGGTTCTAAGATGCGCTTGTTTCTCAGTGCCTCAATACGCTCGAAGGTGTTCTTCTCTTCAATCGCGTATTCCAATGCCAAAGTGCGAATGCCATGCACGATAGGGAAGATACCACCACGTTTAATATCCAGCCCATCTTTAGCACTTTTTACGTTGCCAAACAGAGTAAGAGGCACGGAAAATTGCAGAGCAGGGCGAGTGAAATCGGACAGAATCAACATGCGATCTTCCATGCTGTCTCTGAGGTGTTCAGCGATAGGCGCGAGTAGTTCTCGATTGCCTGCGACCGCATGAGCGTCACTGAAGATGGCTAAATCCATGATTTGTTCAGGCTGCGCTTTAGAAATCCAACCATCGATAGTTTTAATCCATTCTTGCTGCGTTCGAACCCACTTCGGATTGTTAACCATGACTTTACCAGGACAGAGTGGATAGCCCAGTTGCTGCAAGGTGTGTGTTAGGTTTTGCATTACGGCGGTACAATGTTCCCATTCCAACCCATCTTGAATAATCAATGCATTATCTTGGTCAGTCTTAAGGATTTGTTCTCCACGACCTTCCGAGCCAAGCACAATCAGACAGCAGTGATCGTGCAGTGCTGGTGGCACCACAAGCTCAAACGCTTTTTCGATGATTTGTTCGTTTACGGCAGAAATCAGCTCCATGATGAAGCGAGTGCGGATACCGTTGGTCAGCAAACTATCTACCAACTGACGCTGTCGATTGGAAGCAAGGGCCAACTCTTCCACGCTGCTGGCTCGTGCAATACTGAGTGTCAGTACATGTGAGTGAGTGGAAAACGCGCTGAGTATTTGTGTCATGTCCAGCATACCGACCGCTTGATTACCTTCGCACACCATTAGACGCTTCATACGATTGCGCGTCATGGTGATCATGGCGTTAAACAAGAAGTCACCATCATCAACGTGATAAACAGGGAAGGTAGCAATCTCACTTACTGGCGTATCGAGCGGATGGTCATCAAGCATAACGGCGTGGAGCATATTGGTTCGAGTCACTATCGCGTAGGGATGCGCCGATGGATATTGTTCTAGGCGTGGGTCCTCTTGGCTAAGCTGAACCAAAGCAGCATCTATACCATTGTCTTTGAGTGTTTTGGTGACCTCGTTAATAGGTATATCGGGAGCCAATAGCATCGGAGGATGATAGATGCTGCTATCGACTTTAGTCAGAATGAATTCCGCGAGGTTTTGCTGTTGTTGAGCCGCTTCAATGAGGGCTTGGCGTTTCGATAAGTTGTTATCGAAGTAGGCTGCAAACTGTCCGTTCTCGT
This sequence comes from Vibrio hyugaensis, assembly GCF_002906655.1. Lineage (NCBI taxonomy): Bacteria > Pseudomonadati > Pseudomonadota > Gammaproteobacteria > Vibrionales > Vibrionaceae > Vibrio > Vibrio hyugaensis. The sequence continues at coordinate 2,420,694 of NZ_CP025794.1, forward strand.
TATACAGCTCAAGAAATACTTCTTTCGGTAGCAAATACGAGAGAGTATCTTCCAGTGCCACATACTGATGGCGGACACTTTCTTCGAATAAGGAACGCACATCAAACATGTCGTCGTTGGCGTAGTGAGCGAACACTTCGTCTTGATCTTTTGAGCGCTCTTCCACTGCGCCTTTAATTAGCACGTGCAGATGAGGGTTGTCTTGCCCACAAGCTAAGATGACATCTCGCGTTCGGTAGTACGCCACATCAAGAGACGAGCGCAGTCGATTTTGCTGTGCGTCAGTCAGGCGGTCGAACGGTGGAGATTGCATATTAAATTTGTCAGGCATGAGAGCACCTAAATTTGGTGGGAACACATTCTAAGTCTGACAAATTTCCCTGCCGAAGCCAGACGACTTTGGTCTAAATCGTCACAATCTAATTTTGCATTTCGAGACCCTGTGCCATTGAGGAAACGGTAAGTTGCCGATTCTTCCCTTTTTCTATTACGTATTGCGATCCATAATTCCGCGTCCCAAACGTTTACGTGGCGGAAGTCGTTAGTTTTTGTCGTTTTTTAGGATGTCAGTGATGTTGAAACCCTCTCCGTATGGCTGGATTTCCCAGTACTTTCTCGGATTCTTTTTTGCGTATGGCGTGTATCTGCCATTTTGGTCGTTGTGGTTTAAAGATCAGGGCGTTTCTCCAACAGATATTGGTCTGTTAGTTGGTCTAGGTTTGGCGACGCGTTGTGTGGCGAACATGGTACTCACCCCACGTCTACATAAAGTCGAACACATCATGCCTGCCTTACGTTGGTTGAGCTTTGCTGCCCTCATTTTTGTTGGTTTCCACTTTTTTACTGGCGGTAGTTTCTGGTTAATGGCACTCGCTACTGTCTTGTTTAACTTGTGTTGTGGTCCTGTGGTGCCTTTGTCGGATGCGATGGCGAACTACTACGCGCGTTTGAAGATGCTCGATTACGGTCGTACCCGTTTGTGGGGCTCGGTTGCGTTTATTGCAGGCTCGACTGTAGTGGGTTACTTGGTGGCAGAGTTTGGCTCTGACATGATTTTGTACACGGCGATGGTCGGTGTGTTTATCTCGCTATTACTCGCGATGCGTAACACTAACCCAATGCCTGTGACACGCGATGGTCAACATGCTGAACGTCCAAAACTTTCTGCATTGCTGACGGATAAGCCGGTCGTGAAATTCCTCGTGTTGATGGCGTTAATCCAAGGCAGCCACGCGGCGTACTACGGTTTTAGCGCGATTCACTGGAAAGCGGCTGGTCACTCAGAAGACGTGATTGGTTACTTATGGAGCTTGGGCGTGGCTGCGGAAGTTGCTGTGTTTGCTCTGAGTAAGCGTCTGTTTGCTGGTTGGTCTTTGCGCACTCTGTTTGTGGTTGCGGCTGGTGGTGTAATGCTACGTTGGGGCATGACTGCGTCTACGACCTCTATCTTGGCGCTGGTGGTAGTGCAAATGCTTCATGGCGTGACGTTTGCAATGGCGCACATTGCTGCGATTCAATATATCCAGAACTCAGCGGAGAACAAGATGGTGGCATTACAGGCACTATATAACGCAATCCCACTGGGTGCGTTTATCGCGTTGATGACAGTGATCAGTGGTTGGGGCTACGAGCACTGGGGTGCGAATATCTTCTGGTTGATGGCGGCGATGGGCTTTATTGCACTGTTTATCAAAGTTGAGCCTCAAAATGATGAAAGTAATGTGGTTGATCTCTCAGCCAATGCGCCCGAAGCACAGAATTAAGCTTCTGTGACAGAGATTAAAAACTAACCTTTGTCTCTGTTGTGAAAGCAGTGTTAAATGAAACCTCTCCCTTATGGAGAGGTTTTTTTATTCCTTGCTTTAAAAACAGCAAGAAAGGCAAGAAAAGTAAGAAAGGATATCGGATGCAAGGATGGCTAGTGATTCCCGTTTCTTTGGCGTATTTGGGAATCCTGTTTTTAATCGCTTGGTACGGTGACAAACAAAAGAGATGGTTAGCACGTTGGCGACCATGGATCTACAGTTTGTCGATTGCGGTGTACTGTACGTCGTGGACCTTCTACGGCACGGTCGGACAGGCGAGCAACAACCCTTGGTCCTTCTTACCCATCTATATTGCGCCGATCATCGTATTTACCATCGGCTGGCGCGTCCTCGCTCGGCTTATCTTGATTGCCAAGCGCGAGCACATCACCTCCATTGCCGATTTCATTGCCGCCCGCTATGGCAAGTCGCAAGGCTTGGCGGTAGTTGTCACCTTAATTGCGGTGGCAGGCATCCTTCCATATATCGCTTTGCAACTGCGCGGCATCACCATGGGATTGGAGATCATCGCGCCAGATTTGGCATTCGATCTCAGTTACCAAAACTACAGTGTGTCTTGGTTTGTGGTTGGTGCAATGGCCATCTTCACCATGCTGTTTGGTACACGCCATATCGATAACACCGAGCACCACCGCGGCATGATGATGGCGATTGCGTTTGAATCGGTGCTCAAGCTAGTGGCGTTTTTGGTGGTGGGTGTATTTATCGTTTGGTTGGCGATGGATACAGAAAGCTTCCACTTTACTGACATTGCAGCCAAGACGTATGAGTCCCCCAATATTCCGACCTTGCTGATTCATACCATTCTGACCATGCTGGCGATTGTCTGTTTGCCACGTCAGTTCCATACCATGGTGGTTGAGAATGAACGCGCGCAAGACTTGCACGTCGCTCGTTGGCTATTTCCGTTGTATCTGATTCTGATGGGCATTTTTGTTCTGCCAATCGCATGGGTAGGGCAAAGCTTACTGAGTGGCAGTCCTGCCGATACGTACGTGATCAGCGTGCCTATGGCGGTGGGCGCGAATGACATCGCCTTGCTGGCATTCTTGGGCGGTACTTCGGCGGCAAGTGGCATGGTTATCGTCTCGACCATTGCCTTGGCGATCATGGTGTCTAATGATTTAGTGATGCCACTAATTCTGCGCCGGATGAAGTTATCAAAACGCAATCATCACCACTTCTCTACGTTGTTATTACGTATACGTCGTGGGCTGATTCTGCTTCTTTTGATTGGTGCATGGGGCTTTTATCAGGCTTTAGATAGTATCCACTCACTCTCTGCGATAGGTTTTCTCTCGTTTGCTGCGATTACTCAGTTTGCTCCGTCTCTGCTTGGTGGTATGTACTGGCGTCAGGGCAACAAGAAGGGCGTGTATGTTGGTTTGCTGGTGGGGTTCACCATTTGGTTGATTACTTTAATGAGCCAAACCGACATGTTGGCGGGCGATGCAAGTAACAATTTACTGATTTGGCTGATAACACCGCCGGATTTATTGGCAGGCTTTGGTATTGCTGTTTCTGACTGGGGCATGATCCTTAGCGTGGTGGCGAATGCGGCCTGTTTTGTCGCGGTATCGTTGGCAACGCGTCCAAGCATAAGTGAACGCTTACAATCGGCGTCATTCGTTGGTACGCCGTTGCCTGAAAGTGAAAACATCAGCTTGTATCAAAGCCGTGTGACGGTCAGTGAGCTGGAGATGTTAGCGTCGCGATTTGTCGGCCGCACGCGAGTGAAATCTGCCTTCCAAACCTATTGGAGTCAGCAACGCGAAGAGCTGCTCCCTAATCAACAAGCCCCCTCTACCTTAATTCGACACACCGAACGTGTACTTGCAGGTGTGTTTGGTGCTTCTTCAGCTAAGTTAGTACTTACTTCTGCTTTGCAGGGCAGAAACATGCAGCTTGAGGAAGTAGCGACCATCGTTGATGAAGCCTCAGAGCTGTACGATTTCAGCCGTGGCTTACTGCAAGGTGCGATTGAACACATTGGACAAGGCATCGCAGTGGTCGATAAGCAATTAAGGCTGGTGGCGTGGAACCAACGTTATCTGGAGTTATTTGTCTTCCCGCCGGGATTGATTCAAGTCGGGCGTCCGATTGCGGATGTGATTCGTCATAATGCTGAGCAAGGTTTATGTGGTCCGGGTGACCCTGAAGATCACGTTCGCCGCCGTGTTTATCACCTTGAGCAAGGCACGCGACATACCTCTTCACGTGTGCGTCCTGACGGTCGCGTAATTGAAGTGCAAGGTAACCCAATGCCCGGTGGTGGTTTCGTTATGAGCTTTACCGATATCACCGTGTTCCGCGATGCGGAGCAAGCTCTGAAAGACGCCAATGAGACGCTAGAAGAACGCGTCCGAGCGCGTACTCGTGAGTTGGAACAATTGAACAAACAGTTGGTGGCAGCGACGCAACGTTCTGAGCATGAGTCACAGTCCAAGTCGCGCTTCTTAGCCGCGGTAAGTCATGACTTGATGCAGCCGCTGAATGCCGCTCGTCTGTTTGCTTCTTCGTTGTCGGAAGTTGCCAAAGACAGTGAAACCCAAAAGCTATCGACTCACATCGAGAGTGCGTTAGGGGCGGCGGAAGATTTGATTGGTGACTTGCTGGATATTTCACGTTTGGAATCGGGCAAGCTGGACGTCAATGTTCACGGCTTTGCGGTCAATGATGTATTAGCTAACTTGAATGCGGAATTCAGCGCGCTAGCGAAACAACAAGGCATTGAGTTCACCATGATCCCATCGTCTTTGATGGTGAAATCCGATCCTAAATTGCTGCGCCGCGTGGTACAGAACTTCCTTACCAATGCGTTCCGTTATAGCCCGAATGGTAAAGTGGCGCTCGGTGTTCGTCGCGTGCAAGGGCGAGTACGTATTGATGTATGGGACAACGGAATGGGCATCGAAGAAGAGAAGCAACAAGAAATCTTCGAAGAATTTAATCGTGGTACTCAAGTGCGTTCTGACCAAGGTTTAGGGCTAGGTTTGGCTATTTCGAAAGGGATTGCTCAAGTGCTAGGGCATGAAATCTCGATGCGTTCTTGGTTTGGTCAAGGCAGCGTGTTCTCGATTACCTTAGATAAGGCAGAGAAGGTGCACATTCCGGCGGTCAAAGCAGCGAAGAGTGCACAATCTGACTTGAGCCATATTCGTGTGCTGTGTGTCGATAATGAGCCAGATATTCTGGTCGGAATGGAAAATCTACTCTCGCGTTGGGGCTGTGATATTCGCATTGCGACCGACATCGTTGAGAGTCTGAAAGCGATCGAAGACGATTGGCTGCCGGATGTGATTTTCTCCGATTATCGTTTAGACAATGGTCGAACAGGATTAGAAGTGTTGCAGCAATGCCGCTTGCGTTTGGGTAACCGCTTTGAAGGGGTGATCATCAGTGCCGACCGAACCGATGACATGATGGAAGGCATTAAAGCCAATGGGTTCAGTTTTATCGCCAAACCGGTGAAACCTTTGAAATTGCGTTCGGTGCTCAATCGAGTCGCCTAGAAAAAAAGACCTCCGCTTGGAGGTCTTTTGCTTTAAGGGGGTGATCGGTTGGTGGTTTACTCTGCAACGCCACCTTGAGTCAGTTTGGCTGGATCGAGCAATCTTTCTAATGTGGCACGATCTAAGTCCGTTTCTTCTTCTGCGACATCAATGATAGCGCGACCTTGTTTGTAGGCTTTCTTCGCAACTTCGGCTGCTTTTAGGTAACCAATTACAGGGTTAAGAGCGGTGACCAGAATTGGGTTCTTCGCCAGTGCAACATCAAGGTTGTCTTGGCGCACTTCAAACGTCGCGATGGCTTTATCTGCTAAAGCAACGGCGCTGTTCGACAGCAGTTCAATGCTTTCTAGTACATTGTGAGCAATCACAGGCAGCATCACGTTAAGTTGGAAATTACCCGATTGACCGGCAACGGTAATGGTTGCGTCGTTACCAATCACTTGAGCCGAGGCCATGGCTGCTGCTTCTGGAATCACAGGGTTTACTTTGCCTGGCATGATAGAAGAGCCCGGTTGTAAGCCTTGCAGTTCGATTTCACCTAAGCCAGCTAGTGGGCCTGAGTTCATCCAACGAAGATCGTTGGCGATCTTCATGATCGCAACTGCTGCGGTTTTGAGCTGTCCCGATAGGGCAACGATCGCATCCTGACTGCTGAGATTGAAGAAGAAGTTTTTGCTTGAAGCATACTCGATGCGCGTTGATTGCGTTAGGTTATCGGCAAAAAGCTCGGCGAAGCGTGGATCGGCGTTGATCCCTGTGCCCACCGCTGTTCCGCCTTGGGCTAACGCTTTCACTGCTGGCAGTGTTTGTTCGATGGCTTGTTTAGCATGTTCGATTTGGAACTGCCAACCACCAAGCTCTTGGGCGAAAGTAATTGGCATCGCATCCATGAGGTGCGTACGACCTGTTTTCACCACATCTTTAAGCGCTTGTTGCTTGCTCTTTAGTGTTTCACTTAAGTGAGAAAGTGCAGGCAGTAGCTGTTTTTCAATCGCAATTGCAGAGCTAACTTGAATCGCAGTAGGCACTACGTCGTTACTGCTTTGACCCATATTAACGTGATCATTTGGATTGACCGTTCCGCCTAGGTGCTCAGACGCCAATGTTGCAATCACTTCGTTGGCATTCATGTTGGAACTGGTGCCCGAGCCGGTTTGGAATACATCGATAGGGAATTGGTCGAGGTGTTTACCATCAATGATGGCTTGCGCGGCATCAGCGATGGCATTGGCAATATCACCTTCTAGCAAGCCAAGTTGGGCATTGGTGAGCGCTGCGGTTTGTTTGATATGAGCGAGTGCTTGAATAAACCCTGTCGGCATGGTGTGTTTGCTGAAAGCAAAGTTATCGACAGCGCGTTGAGTTTGGGCTTGATACAAAGCGTTCGCAGGGACTTTGACTTCGCCCATGCTGTCCGCTTCGATACGGAATTCCGTGGTCATGGTAGGTTCCTTTTGTTTAATCGAGTGGCGTCTGTATCAGACGTAATTGTTGTTGTAATGAGAGAAATTTCACATCGCCATCCTCAAACTGGTAGTAGTAGCGTTTGAGACAAAGTAGCGGAGTGTGAATGGAATCGAGGCAGACTCGGCGGAAGATGCGGCTACGAGTAGGGTCTTGAATCGCGTCGAGTAGATGGAAGTAGACCTGGCGCAAATACAGCTCGCACAGCAACAGGTTTTCGTGCTCTGCATCGTGATCGTAGATGGACGACAGCACCATACCCCAATGGATGTAATCATGGATCACATCGGGTTCGAAGCCGCTTGGCGCATACACATGAAGGAATCGGTCTTGCGCTTTAAAAAAGGCGTTGTAGATGGCTTGGCTGCTGTCCATAGTTACCTCGGTATTTAGGATAATGATAATTATTATCAATTAATTGTCGATTGGCAACCACAGCTTTTTTGAGGAAATAACACAACAAAAAAAGCCGATACTCGGACTCAGTATCGGCTGAAGTGGGAGAGCTCAATCCCTACAATTAAGCTCGGTATTCTTTCGCGAGATAAGGTCGGCTCAAATGCGTCTTCAAGCCTTATGGAGCAGGTAAGTTATTTATCCGTAAACAGGGTTTCGTATTTCACAAATGCCGTTTGCGTTTCACCGTAGTAGAGCGTGCCTTCAGATTGAATTGCAACACGTAACCAACTCTCTGCCGATGCAGGTTTAGGCAAAGTGATGGCCCAGTTTTGCCCGACTTGATCCGTAGGCGTCATATCGATTGGCTGTGCGTTTTGCTCTTGGCTATCTACCACTGAAAGCTTCACCCCTTCCAGTGGATAAGCCGCATGTAAAGATAGCTCTAAGCTATCTGGCGTCAGCTTTTCTGAGCGAAACTTCACTTTAAAGTCGCCATTCTCCATATCACACAAGCCACTGGTGTAACGGCAATTCGACTTGCTGGCCAGCTTGTAGCTTTCCCCTTCTTTAGCGGCATGAGGTTTCTCACTCAGAGCCATGTCTGTACCGAAATAAGCGATTAAAGACAAAATTGGGGCGATCAACAGGGCGATAATAAAGTGCTTGTTTTTGAACATGTTGGCTTCCTTGCTACAACTTCATAAGGTTAAATTAACCTAATCTAGCGAATAAAAAAGCCCCAAGCGGGGCTTTTGTGGTTTGCGTTATATTTTAGTGGTCTACCGCACCGCCAGCGCCTGCTGGTACACGCACATGCTCGACTAGGTCTTTTACTTCTTGTGGTGTTTCTGCCGTTACTTTCGATACTGCAAATGCCACGACAAAGTTGAACACGGCACCAATTGCACCAAATGCGTTTGGTTCGATGCCTAGGAACCAGTTCTGACCCCAGCTTTGTAGGTACGTCCAGTCAGCAACAAATAGGATGCCTTTGTGCTGGAATACGTAGAATAGCGTGATACTGATACCTGCAATCATACCTGCGATTGCGCCTTCTTTGTTGATGCTCTTGCTGAAGATACCCATCATCAACGCAGGGAAGATGGAGGATGCCGCCAGACCGAAGGCGAGCGCTACCGTACCGGCTGCAAACCCAGGCGGATTCAAGCCTAAGTAACCGGCGACTGCGATGGCAACTGCCATGGAGATTCGACTCGCGAGCAGCTCTTTCTTCTCGGATATGTTCGGATTTATCACACCTTTGATTAAGTCATGGGATATTGCGGACGAAATCGCCAGTAGTAGACCTGCAGCCGTCGATAGTGCTGCCGCCAGACCACCTGCTGCGACAAGTGCGATAACCCAGTTAGGTAGTTTAGCAATCTCTGGGTTTGCTAGTACCATGATGTCACGGTCAACTTTCAGTTCATTAGTTGCTGGGTTTGACGTGTACTCAATCAGACCGTCGCCGTTCTTATCATCAAAGCCTAGTAGACCTGTTTTCTCCCAGTTCTTGAACCAGTCAGGACGCTCATCATAAGCAAGGTGCTGACCCGGAGCTGGGTTAACGGTATCCATTAGGTTTAGACGCGCCATAGCAGATACTGCAGGTGCTGTTGTGTAAAGGATAGCGATGAAAACTAGCGCCCAACCGGCTGATGTACGTGCATCACGAACTTTAGGCACGGTAAAGAAGCGAATGATTACGTGTGGCAGACCCGCAGTACCGATCATCAGTGACATGGTGTACACGAACATGTTTAGCGTGTCGCCACGAACTTGAGTGGTGTATTCACTAAAGCCGAGTTCGGTCACCACCTGGTCGAGCCGATCGAGCAGATAGACATCGGTGCCTTGTATGGTACTGCCTAAGCCGATTTGAGGTAGTGGGTTACCCGTAAGTTGCAGAGAGATAAAGATTGCAGGAATAGTGTAAGCCAAAATGAGTACGCAATACTGAGCAATCTGCGTGTAGGTAATACCCTTCATACCGCCCATTACGGCGTACATGAACACGATACACATACCAATCAATAGACCGGTTGAGTAATCCACCTCAAGAAAGCGACCGAACGCCACGCCTACACCTTTCATCTGACCGATAACGTAAGTCACCGATGCGATGATCAGACACACAACCGCTACGATACGCGCTGCGTTAGAGTAGAAACGCTCACCTACGAATTCTGGCACGGTAAACTTACCGAACTTACGTAGGTATGGTGCAAGCAGAAGTGCAAGCAGTACGTAACCGCCTGTCCAGCCCATTAGGAATACCGAACCGCCGTAACCCATGAAGGCTATCAAGCCTGCCATTGAGATGAACGATGCTGCTGACATCCAGTCTGCTGCGGTTGCCATACCGTTAGCGATAGGGTTTACACCGCCGCCTGCTACATAGAATTCTTTGGTTGAGCCCGCACGTGCCCAAATCGCAATACCGATGTAGAGGACGAATGTCGCGCCAACTACAAGATAGGTAATAGTTTTCAAATCCATCTGAGTTACTCCTTACTCATCCACGCCGAATTCACGGTCGATTTGGCGCATCTTCCACGCGTAGTAGAAAATAATACCGAGGAAGGCATAGATGGAGCCTTGCTGAGCAAACCAGAAGCCTAGTTTGTATCCACCTAATTGAAATTGATTAAGTACGTCGACAAATAAGATGCCGCAGCCGAAAGACACTGCGAACCAAATGACCATTAGGGTAATCATGAGTTTCACGTTCTTGTCCCAGTAGGCTTTGGCTCTTTCTTCGCTTTCAAATGCCATTGCCGTCTCCTTACGATTGGTATTGTTGTTAAGAAAATGTTTCAACATGTACATTAGCAAGGCACTGGCAAGAACTCTTTTCAACTTTAGTCGGGACGCTAAAAAGCAAAAACGCCCATTTTTAGGGCGTTTGAGAAGAAGTAGGAATAAAAGTGTGATGTTAATTTGATGTTAAATTAGCCAAAGGTCTAAGAGTTTTATCAATTAACATAGAAATCTTTTATACCAAGCAGCAAATTATTCAGTGCAACAGCTGCAAGGATAAGCCCCATTACGCGGCTGATGATGGCTGCACCTACGTTACCAATCACTTTTTGAATCGTGTTTGCACCCAGTAACAAGAAGAGGGTAACCAGAAGTACCGCAATCATGACGCCTGCGGTCATTGCTTGGTCGACGAAAGAGTAGCGATTGTTATCGGTGAGCATCACGATGGCCATCATTGCCCCCGGCGACGCAATCGAAGGGATCGCAAGAGGGTAAACGGCTAAGTCAGCGAGATCCGAGTGGCTGACTTCTTCGCCCAGTTTTTGTTCTTGTTCTGGCTTGCTCTCACCAAAGATCATCGACAGTGCAAACAGCAATAATACTAAACCACCAGCGGCTTGGAAGGCGGGTAATGGGATTTGCATTGCTTCTAGTAACAACTGACCGGCAATAAGAAAGAACAGCAACACACCCATTGAAATGGCAATGGCTTTTAATGCGACCAGACGACGCTGTTTCGCTGTGAGATGCTGAGTTTGTGATAGATAAACGGGTACTGAACCAATCGGGTCGATGACGGCCCAGAGTACGACGAATTGAGTGACGAGAATACTTAACAAAGTATGACCTCCCAGAGTTAGCGGTTTAACAGAGGGATGAAGAGGCTGTGTGTGACAGCCTGTTTATTTTAACGTCTATTGTTCTTTTTGCGTCATATAAATGTGAATTGGTTATATTTATTAACACATTACTGCTCTGATTCCATTTGTTGCAGCAAAATAACGGCTTGAGTGCGATTCTTGACGCCTAATTTTCGGAATATGGCGGTCATGTGTGCTTTGATGGTAGCTTCTGAGACATTGAGCTCGTAAGCGATTTGCTTGTTGAGTAAGCCATCCGATAGCATGCCGAGCACCTTGTATTGTTGAGGTGTCAACGCAGCAATCTTTTCTGCTAAGTCATTACATGCGGCGTTATTAGTGATCAAGCCCTCAGGGAAGAATGGGTCGCCGTTCAGCACTTGGTTAAGGGCACTGACAAGTTCACGCATGTCGCTTGATTTAGGAATAAAGCCAAATGCGCCGTGGCTTTTTACTTGGCTAACCACTGCGGGTTCTTCGCTAGCAGAAACCACGACGATTGGTAGGTCTGGGTATTCTGCACGTAAGTGAATCAGGCCGGACATGCCGTTTGCACCTGGCATTTTGAGATCCAGCAGCACTAGGTCGGGTTCTTCTTCTTTTTTAAGGAGTGTCAGGAGAGCATCTAAAGAGTCAGCTTCGAGGAGGTTAGCACCACTCACCGCCATATGTACCGATTGGAACAAGGCGTTGCGGAACAATGGGTGATCATCAGCGATGATAATGGTGTAGGTCGAATCCATGACGTTAAACACTTTTGACTATTTCGTTAATGGAATTATTGTCCACCTTTAAGAGGGGGGACAATGTTTATGCGCTAAAAGTCTGAACCAAATCGACTTTTATTAGAAAAATTGCATATAAACGCAAGTTTCGAGATTTTATTGAGACAATAAAAAACGCCAGTGAGGTATCACTGGCGTTTGAATGATTCACAATCAGAATTGGTTTATGTGTGCTAAGAAAGGCTCGGCTTGCATAAAGCCGGTCAAACGAGCGTTTGAAACATGTTTGCCATTCGCATCCCAAAATTCAATCGTCGGTAAACCTAATACATTCATATACTTAAGAAGTTCGATATCTTGTACTTGGTTCTTGGTTACATCGGCTTGTAGCAGTACAAAATCTTGCAGTTTTACTTCGACACTTGGGTCATGGAAGGTGTACTTCTCAAACTCTTTACACGCGACACACCAATCAGCATAGAAGTCGAGCATCACGGGTTTACCAGCTTGCTTAGCCAATGCCAATTGTTGTTCGAGCTCTGTTACATTAGAGACGCGCGTAAAGCTTACTGTCGCTTGTTGAGTTTGCGTTGTTGTGTGACCACCAAACCAGTAATTAAGTGCTGGTTGAGCTGACGCGAACAAACCAAGTACAGCGATAATGCCTACTGCACTTTGTTTCCAACCACCAAACTCAAGGCTGTTCTTGATGTGGTATAGCCAACCAAATGCAGCGATACCCAGTGCTGACCACAATGCAGTTGCCCATATTTCTGGCATGATGCGCTCAAGTAGGAAGATAGGCGCTGCCAGCAGAATGAAGCCGAATAGGGTCTTAACGCGATCCATCCAACCCCCTGCTTTTGGCAGAAGTTTGTTGCCGAATACAGCAACAAGAATGAGTGGTATTCCCATACCCACCGCCAGTGCGTAAAGCGCGATACCACCAGTCAGCAAGTCACCGCTTTGTGCAACGTAAAGTAGCGCACCAGAAAGAGGTGCCGTGGTACATGGTGAGCACACCAGACCTGAAATCGCACCCATGGCGAATACGCCTGCGCTGCTGCCGCCTTGTTGTTTGTTGCTTAGGTTGTTTAACCACGTTTGCACGCCACTTGGCAGTTGCAGGTTATAAACGCCAAACATAGACAGTGCGAGTGTCACGAACAGCACACTCAAACCAATCAGCACATATGGGTGTTGCATCGCTGCTTGGAACTGCATGCCCGCAGACGCCACCACAAGACCGAGTAGCGTGTAAGTCAGCGCCATGCCTTGCACGTAGACAAACGACAAGCCTAGCGCGCGGCGTTGACTGAGTTTGCCACTACCTAAGACGATACTTGTCAGGATTGGGTACATCGGCAATACACATGGTGTAAAGGCCAAACCTACACCTAATGCGAGGAACAATAATGGCGTCCACCAATTGTCTGCAAGGTTAGCCGCTAGGTTATCTTGTTGAGTCACGGGTACCGAAGAGCCGCGTTCAGATGTCGATGATTCCGCTGCTGGTGGTGTAACGTTTGGCTTTGATTCAACCTTTGGTGCGGTAGTCGCTGTTGTTGAACCTGAGTTCGATGATGTAAACGCACTGATAGGAATCACACGCGTTTCTGGTGGGTAGCAAAAGCCTGCTTTCGCACAACCTTGGTATTGCACTACGACACGTGCGCCATCTTGCCAGTTTTGCAGCGGCACGTTGACAAATAGTGGATCTGTATAGATGTGTACATCACCAAAGAATTCATCTTTATGTGGCGTGCCGTCTTCCATTTGCAGTTCGCCTAGCGACACATTTTCGCCCGCAACGGATAAGCGCTCTTGATACAGGTAGTAACCATCACGTACCTGCCAGTCCAGCATGAGCTTGCCGTCCTGCTGGTAATAGTTGAATTGGAAGGCCTGATCGACAGGCACAAACGTATCGTTGCTGCTGCCAAAAGTGTTGCTTTGGCTGTTCCCTAACTGATCATTGCCAAACAGAGCAAAAGAAGGCGCAGAAAAGGTAATAAGCCCTAAAAGTAAGACGGAGAGTAATGCACGCATAAAAGGTTCAATTCATCTTAGATAATTGCCGTTAGTGTAACTCAATCAGACCTGCTGGCTAGCCAATAAGTTTCATGGAAGTGAAGATTTGTTAACCGTTGTCCAATACTACAGGCAATAAAAAAGGGAGCCGAAGCTCCCCCGAGTAAGACTCTGTTTCTGCTAGATCAGTAGCCCACCGAACGCGAATCCAAGTGCAACTGCTGAAGCGATAGTTGCTACGCCTGGTACGAAGAATGGGTGGTTGAATACGTACTTACCGATACGAGTTGAACCCGTGTCGTCCATCTCAACCGCAGCCAGTAGCGTTGGGTAAGTTGGTAGTACGAATAGCGCACTTACTGCTGCGAAAGACGCAACTGCGGTAAGTGGTGCCACACCGATTGCTAGTGCTGCTGGCATCAGCGCAACGGTAGTTGCACCCTGCGAGTAAAGCAGCATTGAAGCGAAGAATAGAACAAGTGCTAGCATCCATGGGTAGTCTGCTAGTAGTGCACCCGCAACTTCTTTGATGCCATCAACGTGCGCGTTAACGAACGTAGAACCTAGCCATGCCACACCAAGTACACACACACACGCTGTCATACCAGAGCGGAATGTTGCAGCTGCTGGGATTTTGCCTGCGTCAATTTTACAGCTCAACACGATTGCTGCCGCTGCCGCTAGCATTACTGCCATGATCGCTTCGTTACGACCAAGTGCTGGGTTTTCGATAAGACCAATTGAACCAGAGATCGCTGCTGCGTAGCAGACTACGAATGCGATAGCGCCTAGGAAGATGAATGTTGCTTTCTTCGCTGTTGGCAAGATTTCGCGTTTCGATTCTGTGTTTAGCTTGATAAGGCCTTTTGCTAGACGGTCTTGGTATTCAGGATCATCTTTAAGCTCGCTGCCCATGAAGTTCGCGACAAATGCACCGATCATACAAGCGATGAAGGTGGTTGGGATACAAACCGCTAGTAGCGTTAGGTAATCAACGCCAAATGGGTGCAACATTGCAGCAAACGCCACAACTGCCGCTGAGATAGGCGATGCTGTGATAGCGATTTGCGAGGCAACTACCGCGATAGACAGTGGACGAGAAGGACGAACACCTTGGCCTTTCGCTACTTCTGCAATAACTGGCAAAGTAGAGAATGCTGTGTGACCTGTACCTGCTAGTAGTGTCATCAAAAATGTCACGATAGGTGCGTAAAAGGTGATGCGTTCGGGATGTTTACGCAAAAAGTCTTCCGCAACCTGAACCATCCAATCTAAACCACCAGCTACCTGCATTGCTGCGATAGCGGTAATAACAGACATGATGATCAGGATTACATCGACAGGGATGAAAGACTGGCTTGTCGGGACGCCTAGGATTAAAGACAATGCAATTACCCCAGCACCACCGGCAAAGCCAATGCCGATACCACCGATTCTTGCCCCCAAATAAATGAAGAGCAGAACCACGAAGAGTTCGACCATTACCATATTGATACCTCTTTTAGTTTTTAATGATTCTGATTTTTTGAACACTCAGGAACAGGTGTAAATGCTCAGAAAATCAGAACCCGAGCGGCTTACGGCAATAAAAAGCGCATAAAAATTGTGGTTAACCGTATCAGAGCCTAAAAAAGGGCCCCGTTTGGGACCCCTTTCACCAGCGATTACTCGTAGCGTTTCGCTTTATAAGTCGGATGCATGAAGTTTTCAACCGATAAGATGTCATCTAGCTCTTCTGCGGTTAATAAACCACGTTCTAGAACCACATCACGTACGCTCTTACCTGTTTCAGCACAGATCTTACCAACAATGTCGCCCTCGTGGTGACCGATGTATGGGTTTAGATAAGTCACGATACCGATAGAGTTGTAAACGTAGTTTTCACAAACTTCTTTGTTCACCGTGATGCCATCGATACATTTGTCACGTAGGTTCACACATGCGTTGTGTAGTAGAGAAATAGACTCAAACACGCTTTGTGCGATTACTGGCTCCATTACGTTTAGCTGTAGCTGACCGCCTTCTGCTGCGAAAGATACCGTGTTGTCGTTACCTAGAACCTTGAAGCAAACTTGGTTTACGACTTCTGGGATAACTGGGTTTACTTTAGCTGGCATGATAGAAGAGCCCGCTTGCATTTCTGGTAGGTTCAACTCGTTTAGACCAGAGCGAGGGCCAGAAGAAAGTAGGCGAAGGTCGTTACAGATCTTCGACAGTTTCACTGCTAGACGTTTAAGCGCGCCGTGCGTCATTACGTAAGCACCACAGTCAGATGTTGCTTCGATTAGATCTTCTGCTGCAACCACTTCTACACCCGTAACTTCTGCTAGGTGTTTTACGGCTAGTGCTTGGTAGCCTGTTGGTGCGTTTAGACCAGTACCGATTGCTGTTGCACCTAGGTTGATTTCTAGTAGTAGCTTAGACGTGTAGTCTAGGGCGCGAATCTCTTCGTTTAGTGTCACTGCCCATGCGTGGAACTCTTGACCCACAGTCATAGGAACCGCGTCTTGAAGCTGAGTACGACCCATCTTCAAGATGTCTTTGAATTCTTGTGCTTTAAGTTCGAATGCACCTTTTAGGTATTCGATCGCTTCCATCAACTGATGAACACTGTTGTAAACCGCGATTCGGAAACCGGTAGGGTACGCACAGTTTGTTGATTGGCTCTTGTTTACGTGATCGTTCGGGTTGATGAACTCATATTGGCCTTTTTCCTTGCCCATCAGTTCAAGCGCAACGTTCGCAATAACTTCGTTAGTGTTCATGTTCACTGACGTGCCTGCACCGCCTTGGAACACGTCTGAAGGGAACTGATCCATGCACTTACCTGTTTCAAGGATCAAATCACACGCTTCTAGGATGTAGTTAGCAACGTCTTTTGGAATTGCACCTAGCTCTTTGTTTGCTAGTGCAGCGGCTTTCTTTGTCATTACCATACCGCGTACAAACTCAGGTACGTCAGAAATGGTAGTGCTTGAAATATTAAAGTTTTCGATAGCGCGAAGGGTGTGGATGCCGTAGTAAGCATCAGCAGGAACATGACGTTGACCTAATAGATCTTCTTCAATACGAGTGGCTTGGTTTGCTGTCTTTGGAGCATCAGATAGTGTAGCCATAACAGGATCCTTAGATAATAATTCTGATATTTAAGTTATTTATTAGCCATTTCTGCAATCTAGAATCCGTTCATCAGAGTTTTTGGCTGGAAAAACCGTCCTGACTTATGTGGCACATCATACTGCACCTAGCGCATAAAAATAGTAAGTGGATCACCTTTTTCGCTTTTAATGCGTCAATAATTTGCAAAGTATGAACGGGATATTAATAACCCTTTATGGGTAGGTGTTTTTCCTCGACAAACATGGATTTTAAGAGTGCGAAAATAGCACTTTTCAACGATCAAATTTTGTATATGCACCTTTGTTCAAAGGGCGTTTTTTACACAACGTATTCTCTCTAGGATGAACACGCTTTTTTACAACGATTCGTTTGAGCTTAGTAGGCTTTTGCCATTACACTGAAATCAACAAAGGAGGGCATGTGTTTCCTATCTTATTATTGGCGTTTATTTTCGTCCCGATCATCGAAATCGGCCTATTTATTCAGGTGGGAGGCTTTTTAGGTCTTTGGCCTACGATTGCTTTAGTTCTGATCACCGCATTTGTTGGCGCGTCTTTGGTACGCAGCCAAGGCATCCAGACATTGATGTCAGTGCAAGGTCGCTTAGAGCAAGGTGAGCTTCCGGCTCAACAGATTTTTGAAGGCGTAATGCTGGCGGTTGCAGGCGTATTGCTGTTAACACCAGGTTTCATGACCGACGCATTGGGTATGTTAGTGTTGTTGCCAGCACCGCGAGCGGCAATTGCAAAATACCTAATGAGCAAGATGGTGGTGAAGACTATGAATGGTGGCGGCTTCCAAGGTGGCTTCTCAAATCAAAGTCCCTATGAACAAGACCCGTTTCGTCGTGACCCATTCGATTCTCAATCGGACAACGGCAATACCTTCGAAGGTGAATACGAGCGTAAAGACGACAATGACCGTAATAAACTCAACTGATTCAATAGGTGAGTAAGAAAAGCAAAAGGGCGCATTGAGCGCCCTTTTTAGTATCTGTGATTTGGTGCGCTTACATTGCGCCTTCAAAACCCATTTGACGCCATGCTTCAAACGCGATGATCGCAACGGCATTAGAAAGGTTCAGGCTACGAGCATCTGGCATCATCGGGATGCGGATGCGCTGCTCCATTGGCAGGCTATCAATCACATCTGCTGGTAGTCCGCGAGTTTCTGGACCAAACATCAATACATCGCCTTCTTGGTACTTCGCATCCACATGATGACCCGTTGTTTTGGTCGTACACGCAAATAGGCGGTAGTTGCCTTGTTTCTCTTTCTCTAAGTATTCCAAGAATGCTTGATAATCTTTATGACGCGTTACACGAGCCAAATCGTGGTAATCCAAACCTGCACGGCGGACTTTCTTCTCTTCTAGATCGAAACCCAGTGGCTCAATCAGGTGGAGATTCGCACCACAGTTAGCACACAGGCGAATGATGTTGCCGGTGTTCGGCGCGATTTCTGGTTCGTATAGAGCGATATCAAACATGGTATTGAATTAGGTTGGTCAAAAACAGACGGGCAGTATATACCCAAGTCACCTTGAGAAGCGAGATTCAACACAATGACTTGGGGGGCACAAGGGCGTGTAGGTAAACCTTGTCGCCCAGATGTTGAAAGGTTTAACCGAGTGCGCGAGCGTAGTTTTCTTCTACTGCGCGCCAGTTCACTACGTTCCACCATGCGTCAATGTACTCAGGACGACGGTTTTGGTAACTGATGTAGTAAGCGTGTTCCCACACATCCAGCGCTAGAACTGGCTCACCTTGCACCGTGGCAACATCCATCAGAGGATTGTCTTGGTTGCTAGTGGAGGTAATGTGAATCTCCCCATCCTTTACGACTAACCAAGCGAAGCCAGAACCAAACGTATTGATAGCCGCTTGTGCGAATTCGTCTTTGAATTTTTCGAAGTCACCAAACTTATCGTTGATGGCTTGAGCGAGTGCACCTTGAGGCTCACCGCCACCATCCGGTGACATACAATTCCAATAAATGATGTGATTGTAGTAGCCGCCACCGTTGTTACGAATAGCTGGGCTGTGTTGAGAAATGCAAGCGAAGATGTCATCGAGGCTTTGGGTCTCGAGAGCGCTGCCTTTTGCGGCAGCCATAAATTTATCGTAATACGTTTTATGGTGTTTGCTGTAATGAACTTCCATGGTTTTCGCATCGATGTATGGTTCTAGTGCATCGTAGCGGTACGGAAGCTCTGGAAAAATATGCGACATTGTAAATCCTCCTTTATGAAGGACTTACTTTAATGTTAATGAAAATCATTATCAACTTTGATCTTTGTAAGGTTATTTGCCTACTTTGAGTAATGGCAGAGTAATCGTGACTCGTAACCCACCTAATGGGCTGCGGCTCGCGACGATAGAACCGCTGTGTTGGCGGATGGCACTTTCGGTAATGGTCAAACCAAGACCAGTACCGCCAGAATGACGATCACGGGCTGTCGAGACTCGGTAAAATGGGCGGAAGATGGCTTCTAATTCTTCTTCAGGCACACCTTCACCATTGTCATCTACAATGATGTTCAAGATGTCTGCGCTGTCTTGAATGTCGATCTTCACTTCATCTTTGCCATAGTAAATCGCATTACGAATGATGTTTTCTACCGCACTCATCAACAGTTTTGGATTGCCAGAAATGCTGCGCTCAGGAAGGTTAGAGTAGTTCAGTGCTTTGCCCATTTGTTCGGCTTCAAACTGCGCATCCTTAATGATCTCTTCCCACAAACTTACTATTGGCTGAGTCTCACGCGTCATGTGACTGTTCACTTGCATGCGTGAAAGTTCGAGTAGTTCGGCGATCATCTGCTCTAAACGTTGCGCTTCGGTGTCGATCCGGGTCAACTCTGGACTTTCCCCTTGCTTACGGGTGGCCAGCGCATTCGCCATACGCAAACGAGTCAAAGGCGAACGTAACTCATGTGAAATGTCCGACAATAAGCGTTGCTGACCAGAAATCATCTGATTCACCGCCTCGACCATCTGGTTGAAGCTGGTTCCGGCTTGGCGAAACTCGGTTGTGCCTTTCTCTAGGTTCGGGTCGATAACGAATTCACCTTTCGCGACGCGTTGCGCTGCACTTTCCAAGCGTCGAGCGGGTTGGCTCAAAGCCCACGCTAACCAAAGCAACAACGGGGTACTCACGAGCATAACTGCAAGCAGCAATTGCAATGGGTGATCGAACAGGCGCAACATGATTGGTGGCGGCTCATTCCACTTAAAGCCGACGTACATCAACAGGTCCGAATTGGCGATTTTGATCGGCACGGGGCCTGCGATCATGTAGCGGCCGTAGAGTTTTTGTTTAGGCTGCGACTGATCTTCAATGCTAGTGACAAAGTTTTGCAGCGCACGCAGTTTGAAGTCTTTGTGGCTCGATGTGGTTAAGACATTGCCTTCGTGATCGGAAAAGAAGATACGCGGACGCGGATCATGCTTACTGCGTCGCTGACCTTCAATGCTGAACAAAATCTTGCCGAGGTTATCTTGCTTGCGATACTTCTTCTCAATGCCGTCGCGTATGTCGATCATACGCTGATAGTGGTCTTGCGGGATGTCGCGTGCTTTCCGTGGGTCAAGATGTGGCAATGACAGCACTGCCATCAGAACCAAAAACATGGTGAACCAAAAGATGGCAAAGATGCGTCCATACAAGCTGTTTATCTTCGGCAGTTTGAAGCGTGGTGCTCGCATTAATCCTCCTCAATCAGCATGTAGCCGCGCCCGCGTAGCGTCTTAATACGAGGCTTACCGTTACTTTGGTCTGGCAATTTTTTACGTAGATTGGATACGTGCATATCGATCGCACGATCAAACGCGGCTAAGCGCTTGCCAAGTACATCTAAGCTTAAGGCTTCTTTAGTTAGCACTTGCCCAGGGTTTTGCACAAAGTGTGTCAGAAGAGCAAACTCTGTTGTCGTTAAATCTAACAACGTCTGTTCGCAGTATGCTTCTTGTTTGCCAGGGAAGAGTTTGATTTCTTGGTACTCAATGCAGTCACTGTTCTTCGCGCTCTTCTGGGTGCTGCTTGTACGACGCAAAATCGCACGGATCCGCGCGAGTAATTCACGGTCGCTAAACGGTTTTGGTAGGTAATCATCAGCGCCAAGCTCTAGGCCGATAACGCGGTCTATCTCTTCGCCTTTCGCTGTTAGCATAAGCACTGGTGTCTCCCAGTTTTCGCGCAAGCGTTTGAGGGTTTCCATTCCATTGAGTTTTGGCATCATGACATCGAGCAAAATAAGGTCAATCTCATCAGTGACAGCTGCGAGGCCTGCTTCTCCATCGTTGGCTTCACTGACGTTAAAACCTTCAAAGCTCAGCACCTCTTTAAGCAGGCTAGTTAGCTCGGTATCGTCATCAATCAAAAGAATGTTCGCCATTTGAGTACCTATTTATGATTCGTGGTTGCTTTAATATTACATGGGAATGATAGGTAACGAAGAGTGTAAAAATCACTCTTTACGATTCTTTACGGTCTCTATACGTCGCTTTACCTAGTAGGTCGTATTCTACACTCAAGCGCTGTGAGAACAGCTCAGAAGAATCACTAACCTGTGTAAGGAATCAAATTATGAAAACTGCAAAGAAACTAGTACTGGCTGCTGTTGTTCTACCACTAACTCTAGGTACAGCGAGCGCATTCGCATTTGGTGGTAAAGATCATAAAGGTCACCGTGGTGAGTGTGGTAAAGGTATGGACCGTGGCATCATGCGTCAACTAGGCCTGACTGATGCACAGAAAGACCAGCTAAAAGAAATGCGTGAAGCGAACAAAGCGGCGATGAAAGCAAAATTCGCAGATGGTCACGAAGCACACATGGCAGAGCGTCAAGCGCACCACGATAAAGTTCAAGCACTTCTATTGGCTGATAACTTCGATGAAGCCGCAGCAAACGACCTAGCAAAAGAGATGGTTGAGAAGCAAACTGAGCGTCGCGTTAAGATGCTAGAGAAGAAACACCAAATGCTGAGCGTGCTGACTCCTGAGCAAAAAACAAAATATGTTGAGCTACAAAAAGAGCGCCAACAAAAATGTGGTGAAAAAATGCAGAAACGCATGGAAAAACACCAAAACAGCTAATCACTGATTGAATGAAATAAAGAGGTAGCCATCGTGCTGCCTCTTTTTGATCTTGGCGATTTCATACTCATTCAATAATTCTCAAGGTATACTCAAAGTAAGGTTTGAGTTAACTCTTTGATTATGAAACACGAATATGCACGTTTAGTCACGACCGCTGCTTGGACGGCGACCATTGTCGCGACGATTCTTTTAATAGTAAAAGTCATTACTTGGTGGGTTACAGGTTCTGTCAGTCTGCTTGCTTCCTTGATTGACTCGATGCTGGATATCGCCGCATCGGTCGTGAACCTTATTGTTGTGCGCTATTCACTACAACCCGCTGATAGAGAACATACCTTTGGCCATGGTAAAGCGGAGTCGCTAGCAGCACTGGCGCAGGCAATGTTTATTTCTGGTTCTGCTGTCTTCTTGATTCTTAATGGTATTGAGCGATTTTTCCGTCCACATGAGCTGAATTCACCTGAGCTAGGGGTTTATGTCTCTCTATTCGCTATGGTCGTTACTTTTGGACTCGTGATGTTCCAAAAGCATGTGGTACGTAAAACGGGTAGCCAAGCGATTGCTGCTGACTCACTGCATTATCAAACCGATTTATACATGAATGGCGCCATCATGGTGGCCTTAGGATTGAGCTATTTTGGTGTAACCCAAGCCGATGCAGTGTTTGCGGTGGGGATTGGTATCTTCATTTTGTACAGCGCATTCAAGATGGTCAGCGAAGCGATTCAGACGTTGCTTGATAGAAAGCTACCAGATGAAGAACTGGAGCAGATCCGTGAAGCATGTATCAATGTTGAAGGTGTGTTAGGAGTCCATCAGCTAAGAACTCGTATGTCTGGACCGACGCGCTTTATTCAATTGCATTTAGAGTTGGATGATCATTTACCTTTAATAAAAGCCCATCATATTGCCGATAAAGTTGAAGATAATTTGTTGGCGCTTTTCCCGGAAGCGGACGTGTTGATCCACCAGGATCCATTGTCGGTCGTCTTTGGGCCAGAGAAAGAACAAAAGGCGCAAGATTGGTAGCGGTCGAAAAATCAGACCAAGCATAACGACAAATAGGCGCTTATTGGCTATCTTTCCATCACTACTTACTAAGAATCGTGATCCTGATGTGAATCAACGAAGTTGCAAAGAGAAACTGTAATACTCTTACATAAGTAGAAAAGTTACATAAAAAAGTGTGTTTTCATTGGTATTCCTGTAGAGGAAATGTAACATAACGCACAGTTCTGGATTATGCAGGTTGCTTGGTAACAAGGGGCCTAGAAGAAAATTAAATAAATTGATTGCCAAAGATCGAGGGTGAGCATGATTAAGAAGATCGGTGTTTTAACAAGTGGCGGTGACGCACCTGGTATGAACGCAGCAGTACGCGGCGTAGTTCGTACAGCACTATCTGAGGGATTGGAAGTTTACGGTGTTTACGATGGCTACCTAGGTCTTTACGAAGGCCGCATCGAGAAGCTAGATCGTTCTAGCGTTTCAGATGTGATCAACAAGGGTGGTACATTCCTAGGCTCTGCACGTTTCCCTGAATTCAAAGAAGTGGAAGTTCGTGAACAAGCGATTGAGAACCTTAAAAAGCACGGTATCGATGCACTTGTTGTTATCGGTGGTGACGGCTCTTACATGGGTGCTAAGAAACTGACTGAAATGGGCTACCCATGTATCGGTCTACCAGGCACAATCGATAACGATATCGCAGGTACGGATTACACAATCGGTTACCTAACTGCACTAAACACAGTTATCGATGCAATTGACCGTCTACGTGACACGTCTTCTTCTCACCAACGTATTTCTATCGTAGAAATCATGGGTCGTCACTGTGGTGACCTTACTCTGATGTCTGCAATTGCTGGTGGTTGTGAATACATCATTACGCCAGAAACTGGCCTAGATAAAGACAAGCTAATCAGCAACATCCAAGATGGCATCTCAAAAGGTAAGAAACATGCGATCATCGCACTTACTGAGCTGATGATGGATGCAAACGAACTAGCGAAAGAGATCGAAGCAGCAACAGGTCGTGAGACTCGTGCGACGGTTCTTGGTCACATCCAACGTGGTGGCCGCCCAACAGCGTTCGACCGTGTTCTAGCATCTCGCATGGGTAACTACGCGGTTCATCTACTAATGGAAGGCCATGGCGGTCGTTGTGTTGGTATCGTGAAGGAGCAGCTAGTTCACCACGACATCATCGATGCAATCGAGAACATGAAGCGTCCAGTACGTAACGACCTATACCAAGTTGCTGAAGAGCTATTCTAAGCAACTGGTTAAAGTCAGAATCAAAAAAACCGCGGTTATCCGCGGTTTTTTATTATCTAACGTTTACGCTGATGGTTGGTGTTCTGCCAATGTTATTCTTCGCTCACGCAGTGCAAACCAATACCCCAATAGCCCACCCATCGTATTCCCCAGCGCAATACCAATAAACAAACCTTCGATGCCATAGACGTGGCTACCAATCCAAGCTGCAGGCAACGTAAATACGAATAAACGCATAAAGCTCCATTGGAAGGCACGCATCGGTTTGTGCATTGCGTTGTAGCCACTGACTAGCATCATCACAATCCCTTGGAAGCCATAACTAAATGGCACCACCAATAGGTAATGCCAAAGCAGATCTTTTACGGCGGTTTCTTGAGAGAACAAGGCTGCAAGAGGAGTGCTGAGTGGCACCATCATCAAGAAGATAAATCCTTGAAAGAGAACCGCGAACCGCATGCTGAGGAACCAACCGGAAAAGGCTCGATCTGGATTATTTGCCCCAAAGTTTTGTGCCATAAATGGGGTGAGAGCGGAAGTGAGAGACATTAAAACCAACAACAGAATAGATTCAATACGTTGAGCTGCGCCATAAGCTGCTACTGCTGCTGTCCCATGACTTGAAAGTAACATCATCAGGATTGCGCCCGATAATGGGTTCATTGCATTGGAGAGCGCTGCAGGAGTGCCGATTTTTAACGTTTGTTGCCAGTCTTGTTTGATGAACTGCCATTGCGGCGGGGCAAGTAGCTTCTCACGTTTGACGAGTAGGTAAAGCGAACCGCATAACGCGCCAAACCAACTGAAGGCACTAGCAATCGCCGCGCCTTGGATGCCCAATTCAGGGAAGGGCCCGTAACCAAAGATAAGCAATGGATCGAGAATACCGTTGATAAGCCCTGCCAGCATCATGATTTTAGCTGGAGTTTTGGTATCGCCGGTTGCGCGAATCGCACTATTTCCCGCCATTGGAATTACCAACAGAGGAATAGTGAGATACCAAACCTGCATATACTGTGCGATCAGCGGAATAGAATCTTCTTTCGCGCCCAAGAAGCTGAACAGCGGCTCGATAGTAAAAAAGCCTAGTGTTGAGGCGATCATCACCAGCACAACTGCCAGCAATAACCCGTGGCTGGTAAAGCGAGCTGCTTGAGGAGCATGGCCTTGACCTAACAGTCTACCAATATTGGTAGAAAGCCCCATGCCGATGCCCATGGTGATGCAGTTCACCGCAAAGGTGACGGGAAAGGTATAACTGATTGCTGCTAGGGCTTCTGTACCCAGCAACGAGATAAAAAAAGTATCGACCAAGTTAAACATCAAAATGGCAATCATGCCCATCGTCATCGGGATGGTCATTTTGCGTAAGGTGTCAGGAATGGGCGCGGTCAACAAACCATGCTTATCTTCGGCCTGATTGTCCGGCTTGTTTTTTTCCAGCATTTTTGATGTCTATCTGGTGAGGGAAACGCAAGGATACAAGAAAGCGAGATAGTGGGCGAGTGAGCATTTCGCACGCAAACCGTTGCCTAGCTGCTGGTTATTTTAACTAAGTCACAAAAAATTCACGTCTACCCCTTGGGATCGTTAGGTTTGCCCCTTATATAGTGATCACGTGCCCTACGCGGGCAATTATCAAATAAACATGAAAACTTTCAGGAGAGACGACCGATGAACATTCGTCCATTACATGACCGAGTTATCGTAGAACGTAAAGAAGTTGAATCAAAGTCAGCGGGTGGCATCGTTCTAACTGGTTCTGCTGCGGAAAAATCGACACGTGGTGTTGTTCTAGCTGTAGGTAAAGGCCGCATTCTAGAAAACGGCACAGTGTTACCGTTGGACGTTAAAGTTGGCGATACCGTTATCTTCGCTGAAGGTTACGGCACAAAGACTGAAAAAATCGACGGCAAAGAAGTGCTAGTAATGTCTGAAAACGACATCATGGCAATCGTTGAGTAATAGCAATCATTGAGTAATTTTTTGCTCTGATTCAAAAACGAAATCGAAAACAGAATTTAGAAAGGAAATCAAAGATGGCTGCTAAAGACGTTAAATTTGGTAATGACGCACGAGTTAAAATGCTAGAAGGCGTAAACGTTCTAGCGGACGCAGTAAAAGTAACACTGGGTCCTAAAGGTCGTAACGTTGTTCTAGACAAATCTTTTGGTGCACCAACGATCACTAAAGATGGTGTATCAGTAGCGCGTGAAATTGAACTGGAAGATAAATTCCAGAACATGGGCGCACAAATGGTTAAAGAAGTTGCGTCTAAAGCAAACGACGCAGCGGGTGACGGTACAACAACAGCAACGGTTCTTGCTCAAGCTATCATTACTGAAGGGTTAAAAGCGGTTGCTGCTGGTATGAACCCAATGGATCTTAAGCGCGGTATCGATAAAGCAGTTATCGCAGCGGTTGAGCAACTAAAAGAACTATCTGTTGAATGTAACGACACCAAAGCTATCGCACAGGTAGGTACTATCTCTGCAAACTCCGATGCAACAGTGGGTAACATCATTGCTGAAGCGATGGAAAAAGTAGGCCGTGATGGCGTGATTACCGTTGAAGAAGGTCAGGCTCTACAAGATGAGCTAGACGTAGTAGAAGGCATGCAGTTCGACCGCGGTTACCTATCTCCTTACTTCATCAACAACCAAGAAGCAGGCTCTGTTGATCTAGAAAGCCCATTCATCCTTCTAGTTGATAAGAAAATCTCGAACATTCGTGAGCTTCTTCCAACGCTAGAAGCCGTTGCTAAAGCGTCTCGTCCACTGCTTATCATCGCTGAAGATGTAGAAGGCGAAGCACTAGCAACGCTAGTAGTAAACAACATGCGTGGTATCGTGAAAGTAGCTGCTGTTAAAGCACCTGGCTTTGGTGATCGTCGTAAAGCAATGTTACAAGACATCGCTATCCTAACTGGCGGTATCGTGATTTCTGAAGAGATCGGTCTAGAGCTTGAAAAAGTAACGCTAGAAGATCTAGGTCAAGCTAAACGTGTAACTATCACTAAAGAAAACTCAACCATCATCGATGGTGCGGGTGAAGAAGCGATGATCCAAGGTCGCGTTGCTCAAATTCGTCAACAAATCGAAGACGCAACATCAGACTACGACAAAGAAAAGCTTCAAGAGCGCGTTGCTAAGCTAGCAGGCGGTGTTGCAGTCATCAAAGTTGGTGCAGCCACTGAAGTTGAAATGAAAGAGAAGAAAGACCGCGTAGAAGATGCACTTCACGCAACTCGCGCAGCGGTTGAAGAAGGTGTCGTTGCTGGTGGTGGTGTTGCACTTATCCGCGCTGCATCTAAAGTAGCTGGTCTTGAAGGCGACAATGAAGAGCAAAACGTAGGTATCCGCGTTGCACTACGTGCAATGGAAGCACCTATCCGTCAAATCACTAAGAACGCGGGTGATGAAGAATCTGTTGTTGCTAACAACGTTCGTGCTGGCGAAGGTAACTACGGTTACAACGCAGCAACGGGCGAATACGGCGACATGATTGCAATGGGTATCCTAGATCCAACGAAAGTAACTCGTTCTGCTCTACAATTCGCAGCATCAGTGGCGGGTCTAATGATCACGACTGAAGCGATGGTGACTGACCTACCACAAAAAGAAAGCGCAGGCATGCCTGACATGGGCGGTATGGGCGGTATGGGTGGTATGGGCGGCATGATGTAATTTGCTGCTTGTCTTGTCGCTCTAACGCCTTATAGCTGCATCGAAAGTGTTCATTTACGTGCGTAAACTCCGCGCTTTCTCTTTGCTCTAAGACGTTATAACTTAAAGACAACCGACCAAACCAAACTATTAAGCCGAGGTGAATGCCTCGGCTTTTTTGTGCCTGTTACTTCGGTATTGAGCCTTTCTTGCGTGAGCTTGTAGGCCTATTCTTACTTTTTCTTTTTAATCTGATAGTTAGCCAGTAATTATTACGCTTAATTTTTATCAGGTTAATTGGTTTAAAAATGCGCAACTGTGCGGGTATTGTGCGTAATTCGTCAGGGAAAATGCAGATAAATAACTATGATGAATCAATTGCTTTATTTGTCAGAGAGTTAAATATGACTTCCAGCTAACATTTATTGATTCAAAATGGCGCAAAATTTGTACATTACACTATGCTGTAAAACAACTATTCCCCCATGGAGATTAAAATGAAAAAGCTTATGACGTCATTGGCTGTTGCAGCCGTAATCGCTTCACCTGTTGCTCTTGCTGATAGCTCGCCAGTTATGTTCTCTACCATCGACAACACTAACGCGCCTTCTAACTCTTCTGTTGGTGGTGTTCGCCTTGCGGTCTTACATGGCCAAGTAAACGAAGTAAAAGGTGTCGACTTTTCGGTTCTAGGTATGTCTGAAACAGACCGCACAACAGGTGTGAATTTCGGTTTGTTCTTTGGTGCTTCTAAAGTTAATCAAGAAATGACGGGTGCATCACTCGGTCTTCTTAACTGGAACGAAGGCCAAACTAATGGTGTTAACTTAGGTGCAGTGAACATCACGAACAATGTAAAAGGTCTAAACTGGAGCGCAGTGAACTACTCAGAAGGTTACACAATGGCAGACATCGGTTTGGCGAGTATCTCTAAAAAATCTAACTTCCAGTTAGGTTTCTTCAATATGACTGACCAAATCGACGGTGTTCAAATTGGTCTACTAAACTGTGCGGATAACGGCTTCTTCAAGTGTTTCCCTATCGTGAACTTCGCTAAATAAGTTAAGTCGTCGTCACGAACACACGGATAAAAAAGACCCCGAGGAATATCGGGGTCTTTTTTTGTCTGTGGATCTCATTCTGAAATGTTTTTAGGCATTTAGGACGAATAAGGCTACTTCATGATTCTGGTTGAGGTTTTTCGCTGCTGCATCCTTTGATGCACACCGCGGCGTAGAGCTTTAATGCGATTTTCTGCTCTATCCACGCCAAGCAAGACCGTCAATGCCAAAACAGTAATTACGACGGATTGCGTTAGATACCCAAGGCCTATCATCAAGCCGAGACCTGCCAATACCCAAATCACTGCAGCGGATGTCACCCCATGGATTTTGCCGTCTTGTGTCATCATCACCCCTGCACCTAAAAAGCCCACTCCAGTGATTATCTGGCCAAGTACACGCGCTTGGTCGAGCGTATTAGGTGAAAGCGAGACGGCCATCGACATAAATAAGTAAGTGCCAGAGATAACTAAAATAGCGGTACGAATACCAACAGGTTTACCCCGCGTTTGGCGCTCTATACCGATCATTAAGCCGTTGATGGCGCAACAGGCTAACGCAGGCCAACTGAATGGGCCAAGATCGAAAATGTGTTCAAAAGTTGCTTGCATCTTAACCTCCAAATTTGCGGAGTATGCATAGATAAGACCGCCCGAGCGAACAAAAGCTTTTACTCGTAACGACAATCTTTATACGGAAAGCAACTTACTCTAGATGCAGATCCAGTGGCGTTTTACTTGGTCGGCCGCCAATTTCACGAGTCAATTTAGGCACTAGGTAGCCCGAGACGCGAGTAATCAAGCCACGCATGATTTCTTTTGCTTCTTCATCAGAGACGAAGAAATGTGCCGCGCCTTGGACTTTATCTAACACGTGTAGGTAATAAGGTAATATTCCTGAGTCAAACAGGGCTTCATTGAGAGCAACTTGTGCTTCTATGCTGTCATTGACGCCTTTTAATAGCACGCCTTGGTTAAGCAAAGTAACGCCGGCTTGTTTCAGTTTTGCCATTTGAGCAGTAAATTCAGCATTGATCTCGTTGGCGTGGTTGATGTGCGTTACCAAGATGATTTGCAAGCGAGAGGCTCGCAGTAGCTGACACAACTCGTCAGTAATACGTGCAGGGATTACCACAGGTAAACGGCTGTGAATACGCAGGCGCTTGATGTGAGGGATTTGTGCTATGTGTTCTAGTAGCCAGTGGATCTCATCGTCTTTTGCCATCAGAGGATCACCACCTGAGAAGATAACTTCATTCAGTTCTGGCTGCTTCGCCATGTATTCTAAGCACTGAGTCCAAGCTTGTTTACCGCTCTTGTTCTCTTGATAAGGAAAATGACGGCGGAAGCAATAACGGCAGTTCACGGCACAGCCACCTTTTACAATCATCAATGCGCGATTGCGGTATTTGTGTAACAGCCCAGGCACTTCGTTGTCTTGCTCTTCCAGAGGATCATTGGAGTAACCTTCGTGAACCTCGAACTCCTCGTTCAAAGGTAATACTTGGCGTAAAAGTGGATCGTAAGGATTGCCTTTTTCCATCCTATCGACAAAACTTTGCGGTACACGCTGTGCAAACAGCTTGCGCGCAGCAAACCCGTCTTGCCACGGCGAAGGATCAATTTCCAAACTTTCCAGCAACTTTGCAGGATCAGAGATCCCATTCGCTAACTGTTTGAGCCAGTTTTGCTCAACAGATTCGACTTTTCGGGTTATTATGTGCGGCATTGAATTTAGCTCTAAGAATGTAAGAGGAAAAAATGGCTACAGTTAGCACCAATGAATTTAAAGGCGGCCTTAAGTTAATGCTTGATAACGAGCCTTGTGTAATTCTGGAAAACGAATACGTTAAACCAGGTAAAGGCCAAGCGTTCAACCGCGTTAAAATTCGTAAACTTCTTTCTGGTAAAGTGCTAGAGAAAACATTCAAGTCTGGTGACACTTGTGAAGTGGCAGACGTAATGGATATCGACCTAGATTATCTATATTCAGACGGCGAATTCTACCACTTTATGAACAACGAAACTTTCGAGCAGATCGCTGCAGACGCGAAAGCGGTTGGTGACAACGCTAAGTGGTTGGTAGAAAACAACACTTGTATGATCACGCTTTGGAACGGTAACCCAATCACAGTTACTCCACCAAACTTCGTTGAACTAGAAGTTACTGACACAGACCCAGGTCTAAAAGGTGACACTCAAGGTACAGGTGGTAAGCCAGCAACACTATCAACTGGCGCTGTAGTACGTGTACCACTATTCATCGCAATTGGCGAAGTGATCAAAGTTGACACTCGTACTGCTGAATATGTAGGTCGTGTGAAGTAATTCACCTCAGACTTTCTGGTTGAAAAGGTCGCTTCGGCGGCCTTTTTTATTATCTGTTGTTTTATCCTAACAGCTTCAAGCTCTAGCGTGATAGATACCAACAACAAACTTGATCGCTCATCAGCCGAGAAAGGGCTGAACCTTGCTGCGGTGATTGGCTTAATGAACCAAGTAAGAAGATCAAACAGTAATATGAGCATGGGTGGTCAAAAGCTTAAAAGCAAAAAGATCATAGGTAACCCAAAGCTCTGATAGCGGGGCAAATTAAAGTAATGCAGAAGCTGATACGTGTTATCCGGCTCTCTTTTTTGTTGGTGATATATTGCTAAATATTTGCACTTTATCTCAATATCACATTGATTTTATGAAGATAAAAAGGCGATGGTGAAATTTGTGGCTATAGTAAATCGACACCCAACAAGCGCAAGGAAGCACTATGTCGACTCAAGAGCAACATCACCCACTCAATGATTTTGTGGAATACTCTCCGCAAGAAATGGCAGCAAGAGCTGTACAGAATCTTGAGCAACTTCAGCGCCGTCATTCAATTCGTAGCTTCTCTGATCGTCCAGTGGCGAAAGAAGTGATTGAGCACTGCATTCGAGCAGCAGGTACAGCTCCGAGTGGTGCAAACCATCAGCCTTGGCATTTTGTTGCGATTAACAGTGCGGAAGTGAAAGGGCAGATCCGCCAAGCCGCTGAAGAGCTAGAACGTTCTTTCTATGAAGGTCGAGCAGGGCAAGAGTGGTTAGATGCACTTAAGCCACTCGGTACCAATGCCAGCAAGCCTTATCTAGAAAAAGCACCATGGCTGATCGCGGTGTTTTCGCAAAAGAAAGGTGGCGTAAGCAATGATGGGGCACAAACTAACTATTACGTGCACGAGTCAGTCGGGATTGCCACAGGCTTTTTACTTCAAGCGCTGCACAATGCAGGTTTGGGTACGCTGACTCATACACCAAAACCAATGAGTTTCTTGAGTAAGATTTGCGGGCGAGACAATGATGTCGATCGTCCATATATGTTGATTGTGACCGGTTATCCGGAAGAAGATGCGACCATTCCGGAACATGCGATGCACAAAAAGTCACTGGATGAAATCGCGACCTTTATTGAATAGCGGTTGTATTGATCTGCACTCGTTGAGAAAACATAAATAACAGGCAATAAAAAAGCTGGCGAGTTGCCAGCTTTTTCACTTTCGTCAGCGTCTTAAATCATGAAGATAAAGACAACGGCCAGCGCAGTGATTAAACCTGCAAACGCGTAACATGCGATTTTACCAATCAAGCCTGTGTGGAACTTAAGGTCGTGCATGCCGTGGTGTAGACGGTGCATCGCATGCCACATTGGCAATGCTAGCGTACCTATGATGAATAGCGCACCGATGATGCTGGTTGCGAATTCAGATACGCGTTCGTAACTCATTGCTTCTGCATCAATCACGCCAAGCGGTACCAAGATGCCCATAACCAGCACTGTAATCGGTGTGATCATCGCAAACCAAGTACCACCGGCACCAAATAGACCCCACCAGATTGGCTCATCAGAACGCTTCGGGGCTGTGTTAACACTATAATTCGGTTTCATTACTAAAGCTCCTTACACCACGATGAGAACGATCAGTGAGATGAACGCAACTGCGGCCCACTGAGTCAGAACGATGATTTTCTTATCCACTGGTTTGCCTTTCAAACGAATTGGCATTACTTGTGGCATCATGCTGAAGAAGGTTTGTGCATGGAACAAACTGCCTAGTAGAGCAACAATGTTGATTGCTACTACGATAGGGTTTGCCATGAACTCTAACCAACCTTGCCAAGCTTCTGGGCCTTTTACTAGTGAACCTAGACCGAAAGTCAGGAAGATAGTGAATAGGATCAGAGGAAGCACAGTTGCTTCACGTACCATGTAGAAGCGGTAGAAAGGATGGTTCTTCCACCATGTGCGTTTTATTTCACGAACGTAAGGTTTACGGTTGCTCATCCTTATGCCTCCACTTTCTTTGGTGAACCATCAGGTTTCAACATCGCAATCACGAAGTCCATAGAAGACTCCACTTTGCCTTGGTTTACTGCCGCTGCTGGATCGACGCTCTTCGGACAAACTTCAGAACAGTAACCTACAAAGGTACAACCCCAAGCGCCGTTTTCGCCGTTGATCAGCTTCATGCGCTCAGCTTTACCGTTGTCACGGCTATCTAGGTTGTAACGGTGTGCCAGTGTTAGTGCCGCCGGACCGATGAACTCAGGGTTCAAACCGAACTGAGGACATGCCGCGTAGCAAAGACCACAGTTGATACAACCAGCAAACTGTTTGTACTTCGCCATTTGCTCTGGCGTTTGCAGGTTTGTGCCGTCTTCTGGCTTGCGGTCGTTACCAATGATGTAAGGTTTGATGGCTTCTAGGCGCTCGATGAACGGCGTCATATCAACGATCAAGTCTTTCTCGATTGGGAAGTTTGCTAGTGGCTCGATAGTCACGCCATTCGGGTAATCACGTAGGAAGCTCTTACAAGCGAGCTTAGGCACGTTGTTTACCATGATGCCGCAAGAACCACAGATCGCCATACGACAAGACCAACGGTAAGACAGATCTTTATCTAGGTGATCTTTGATGTAGCCAAGTGCATCAAGTACGGACATGGTTTCATCAAATGGGACTTCGAATGTTTGCGTGTATGGTTCCGCGTCCTTCTCAGGGTCGTAACGCAGAATGTCTACTTTTTGAATGCGGTTTGCTGACATTATGCTTGCTCCTCTGCGCTCTTCGCTTCTGCTTCAGCGGCTTTTTCTGCTGCTGCTGCTTTCTCTGCTGCTTCACCGTATAGACGTGCTTTAGGCTGAGACTTAGTGATCTTCACGCCGCTGTAGTCAATACTTGGTGCTGCATCTTCTTTGAAGAAAGCAAGTGAGTGTTTCAGGAAGTTCACATCGTCACGTTCAGTACAACCATCGTCTAGACGCTGGTGCGCACCACGAGATTCTTTACGTAGGATGGCAGAGTGAACCATCGCTTCTGCGACTTCTAGGCCGTAACCAACTTCGATTGCGTATAAAAGATCAGTGTTGAACACTTTGCCTTTATCTTTGATGCTGATCTGTTTGTAACGAGCTTTAAGTTCAGTGATCTTATCAATCGTTGCTTGCATCAAATCTTCTTGGCGGTAGATACCACAACCTGCTTCCATGGTGTGACCCATTTCAGTACGGATATCTGCCCAGTTTTCTTCGCCTTCTTGGTTCATCAGAGCAGCAATGCGGTCTTCAACTGCTTTCACTTGAGTCGCGATAGACTCTTCGTTCCAGCCTTTGAATTCTGCTGCGCGTTTCACCGCTTGTTCACCCGCAACGCGACCGAATACTACGAACTCAGCCAGCGAGTTAGAACCTAGACGGTTTGCGCCGTGAAGACCAACTGATGCACATTCGCCAACCGCGAATAGACCTTTAATGCGAGTTTCACATTCGCCGTTGGTTTCAATACCACCCATGGTGTAGTGAACCGTAGGACGAATTGGAATTGGCTCTTTTGCAGGGTCTACGTTCACGTAAGCTTTCGCTAGTTCACAGATGAACGGTAAACGCTCTTGCAGGTACTCTTCACCAAGGTGGCGAAGGTCTAGATGCACCACGTCACCAAGAGGGTGTTTGATGGTGTTGCCTTTCTGCTGTTCATGCCAGAACGCTTGAGAAACTTTGTCACGAGGACCCAGTTCCATGTATTTGTTTTTCGGCTCGCCCACTGGGGTTTCTGGGCCCATGCCGTAATCTTGCAGGTAACGGTAACCATCTTTGTTTACGATGATACCGCCTTCACCACGACAACCTTCGGTCATCAGGATACCTGTGCCAGGAAGACCTGTTGGGTGGTATTGAACGAATTCCATATCACGTAGAGGAACGCCGTGACGGTAAGCCATCGCCATGCCGTCGCCCGTTACGATACCGCCGTTGGTGTTACAGTGATAAACACGACCAGCACCACCTGTTGCTAACACAACCGATTTCGCTTTAATCGTAACCAACTCACCTTCAGACATGTGGATTGCAATCAGACCTTGTACTTCACCTTCGTCAACAAGCAAATCGACAACAAAGTACTCATCAAAGCGTTTGATGTTGTCGTACTTCATCGACGTCTGGAATAGCGTGTGAAGCATGTGGAAGCCAGTTTTATCTGCAGCGAACCAAGTACGTTCAACCTTCATACCGCCAAAGCGGCGTACGTTGACTTCACCGTTCTCTTTACGACTCCATGGGCAACCCCATTGTTCCATTTGGATCATTTCGCGAGTCGCGTTCTCTACAAAGTATTCAACAACGTCCTGTTCACATAGCCAGTCACCACCGCCAACGGTATCGTTGAAGTGATTGTCTAAGCTATCTTCATCCTTGATAACTGCTGCTGAGCCACCTTCTGCAGCAACCGTGTGGGAGCGCATTGGGTAAACTTTAGAAATAAGTGCTACTTCTAAGTCCGGGTTTGCTTCAGCCGCTGCAATAGCAGTACGAAGACCAGCGCCGCCTGCGCCGATGACTGCGATATCTGTGATGATAATTTGCACAGTTATCCTCCAGTGTGTGATTGCGGAAATCCGCTTGTTATTGTGAGTGTGAGGGCGCCGTTTTAAGGCAATCCCTCAAAAGTAGTAGGGTTAGTGTAGGGGAGGCTTATGGCAGAAAAATTGATGTATTTGGGGTTTTTCTCCGGTAATGCACATGTGAGCATAGAAATTCTAGGTTATGTGACTGCTATCACGGCACGAAACGTTTGGTGCACAAACGTAATCGCTGTCAATGTTACATGACTGTTGCGCGACATTACCCTCATTGATAATAGGGTAAGTTGTGAGTGTTTTTTGTACTGTGGAACGTCAAATGCTTGCTTCAGTTTTAATCGATTTTTATTCGCGTTTGGGGGGCGAAAATTGGAGCCGATTCCCCCCTCGCTGAACTAGGCAAATCATGCCAAAATTGCTATTTTTCCTGCTCATCAACCTTTTAAGAGTTTTGTTATGCAAACGAACTGGCAACCTACCGCTTCTATGGAACAACTACGTCAACGTGCGATGTTGATTACCGCTATTCGTCAATTCTTCGCCGAGCGACAGGTGATGGAAGTCGACACGCCAGCGATGAGTCACGCTACGGTGACAGACATTCATTTGCATACCTTCCAGACTGAATTTGTAGGACCAGGCTATGCCGATGGCAGCAAACTGTTCTTTATGACCAGTCCTGAATTCCATATGAAGCGCCTACTGGCTGCGGGCAGTGGTTGTATTTACCAAATCAACAAAGCTTTTCGTAATGAAGAGAATGGTCGTCACCACAATCCTGAATTCACCATGTTGGAGTGGTACCGTATCGGTTTTGATCATCATAAGCTGATGGACGAAATGGATGACCTGCTACAACTGGTATTGAAGTGCGGCGCTGCTGAGCGAATGACTTACCAGCAAGCTTTTATTGACGTACTTGGTGCGTGCCCGTTAGAAGGCTCGATGCAAGAGCTAAAAGCAGTCGCGGCAAAGCTGGGTTTGAGTGACATTGCAGAGCCAGAAGAAGATCGTGATACCTTGCTGCAATTGCTGTTCAGCATCGGTGTGGAAGCCAAGATTGGTCAGCAAGTCCCTGCGTTTGTTTATGACTTCCCTGCTTCACAAGCAGCGCTGGCAAAGATCAACCCACAAGATACCCGTGTCGCGGATCGCTTTGAGGTGTACTTCAAAGGTATTGAGCTTGCGAACGGCTTCCATGAACTCGATAACCCGAAAGAGCAATTAGCACGTTTCGAACAAGATAACGCTAAGCGTCTAGAAATGGGCTTGAAGCCACAACCTATCGATTTCCATCTGATTGGCGCATTAGAAGCAGGCTTGCCAGATTGTGCTGGTGTGGCATTAGGCATTGATCGTTTGATTATGTTGGCATTAGGTTGCGACCACATTGATCAAGTGACCGCTTTCCCATTCCCAATTGCTTAAGGATTGATGATGAACCTAACCGCTGCCCGTTTCGTTCTACTGAGCTATGCCGCCCTCATTGCTTATCTTTCTTTGAGTTCGGGTGAGTTGCAAGATTGGGGTGGCATTGCGTACTTGGATAAGATGCAGCATGCGATGGCGTACAGTGGTTTTGGTTTCTTGGGTTGCTTTTGTGTTTCAAAGTGGCGTCAGCGTTGGACGATAGCAGTGAGTATTTTGTTATTTAGTGCTGTGATTGAAGTTCTGCAAGGGTATGTGGGTCGACAAACGTCATGGCATGATCTGATTGCGAACACCATTGGTATCGTAACTGGTCTGCTATGTTACCGTATTTGGAGCCTCTATCGACCTAGGTTGGTGAAGTCGTTATACTCAATTCGTTAATGAAGAGGGAATACGATAACCATGAAAACGCGCGACAAAATTGTCTATGCCGCACTGGAGTTGTTTAACCAACATGGTGAGCGCAATATCACAACCAATCACATTGCTGACCATATTGAAATTAGCCCAGGCAACCTTTACTACCACTTTCGTAATAAGCAAGAAATCGTGCGTGAGATCTTCGCACTTTACTCTGCGGAGTTGCTAGAAAGATTCACTCCAATTCAAGGTTCTCAAGAGAGCCTGACCATGCTGAAAAGCTACCTAGATTCCATTTTTACGCTAATGTGGAAGTACCGTTTCTTTTACGCAAACTTACCGGAAATCTTATCGCGCGATGAAAAGCTGCATGATGAGTACATTGATGTTCAGGAAAAGCTCCAAGCGAACCTGATTGCCATCATGCAAGAGTTCGTGTCGTTGAAGTTGTTGAACGTTGACCAAACACAATTGAAGCCTTTGGTTTGCACTCTGCATTTGATTGCGTGTAGCTGGCTAGCGTATCAATCAGCGATGTCTCCAAAAACAGAAATCACCGAAACAATGGTAAAACAAGGCATGCTACAAATGCTAAATGTGGTGAAGCCTGTTGCGACAGAGCAAGGCATGGAGCAGTTACTGCTACTCGAAGAGGCTTTAAGCACACTACACAGTTAGTACTATTTTCCCTCCTTATTAACATTAGAAAATGAGAGTATGGCTCAATGCTTAAGGTTTAGAGCGCAGCTCTCATTTTCAGCCCCTCCCTTGAGTTGACTTGCTGTGCTCATTTCGCACAATAGGATTCATACCCCCCCAATTATCTGTTGGGATATGACTCTCGATAAAGGAACTATCGTTCAATGAACTACGACATTTTTAATGGCGATGCCGATGGCATCATCGCATTGTTGCAATTGCGTTTGGCGGATCCCATCGAAGCTAAGTTGGTGACTGGTGTTAAACGTGATATTAAGCTGGTGGAAAAGGTCGATCTGCAAGCTGGCGATGAGCTGACGGTATTAGACATTTCAATGGAAAAGAACATGGTAGGTCTAGAGCAAGCATTGGCTCAAGGCGCACATGTGTTTTACGCTGATCACCACAAAGCGGGTGAGATTCCTCAACATGGTAACTTAGATGCGCACATCGATCTTGATGCTAATATGTGTACCGCTTTGATTGTCGATAAACTGCTTGATGGCCGTTTTCATACATGGGCGATCACCGCTGCTTATGGTGATAACTTGATTGCTAAAGCGGATGCGTTGGCGGACAAAGTCGAACTCAATGAAGAGCAAAAAGCGCAGTTAAAAGAGCTAGGTACACTGATTAACTACAATGGCTACGGCTCGAAAGTTGATGATCTTCACTTCCATCCAGCGGATTTGTATCGTGCACTTCTTCAGTACACCTCTCCATTTGATGCTATTGAAGATAAAGCGTCACCTTACTACCAATTACAATCGGCTTATCAGCAAGATATGGATGCGGCACTAGCTGTCCCTGCAACTCATGAAAGCTCAAAGCTCAAGCTGTTTGAACTGCCGAATAATGCTGCATCACGCCGAATTAGTGGTGTTTATGGCAACTGGCTTGCGAACCAAAATCCAGACTCTGCGCATGCGGTATTAACTGAAAATACAGATGGCACATACACGGTTTCTCTTCGTGCTCCGTTGAATAACAAGCAAGGTGCCGTGGCTGTGTGTGGGCAGTTCCCAACTGGTGGTGGCCGAGAAGCGGCTGCGGGTATTAATGCGTTAAGTAAAGATGATGTAAGTGCCTTTATTGATGCGGTAGAGACCTATTACGCATAGCGCTTTCCAAAATATACATACAAAAAAGGAGCCGAGTG
Organism: Vibrio hyugaensis; assembly: GCF_002906655.1. NCBI lineage: Bacteria > Pseudomonadati > Pseudomonadota > Gammaproteobacteria > Vibrionales > Vibrionaceae > Vibrio > Vibrio hyugaensis. Next base: position 2,460,034 of record NZ_CP025794.1, read on the forward strand.
GCTCCTTTTTTATTGCGAAACAATAAGTTGAGAGGTTAACGTTTCAGCCAAGATTTCGGGTTTTGCGCTTCACTGTTACGGCGGATCTCGAAGTAGAGCGAGGCACGGTCTTGACCACCAGTATCCCCCGCGAGTGCAATGACTTCACCTGCTGTCACCTTATCGCCTTCTTTCTTAGTTAACGCTTGGTTGTAGCCATAAAGCGTCATATCGCCCTTACCATGGTCAAGCAAAACGACTAGACCATAACCACGTAAGTACTCCGCAAATACAACGGTACCTGGGTAAACCGCCTTCACTTGCTGGCCATAATTAGCTGAGAGCACCATGCCTTTCCAGTTTACTTGGCCGGTTTGTCTTGTGCCAAAGTTATGTAGGACGCGACCTTTTAATGGCCATGGCAATTTACCGCGCTGTTTCGCAATACCATCCATCGGCACTGCGTTACGTTTCGCGGCTTTCGCGATCTCGGCTTTTAGACGGGTTTCGTTGCGTTGTAGTTCAGAAAGGTAACGCTTGTCGTCTTTGATGCTTTTTTGAATCTTGCTCAGTGTCCCTTTACGTTTCGACTGGGTATTTGCCAACGAAGAACGTTTTTCGGATTGCTGTTTGAGCAGGGTTTCAATTTGTGCTTTTTCGAGTTCGAGTTGGTTCTTATTATGTGCCAACTCCTGCGTGGTCTTGGTGATGTCATCAATCACTTTTGCCCGTGCTTTTGCCAAATGCTGGAAGTACTGACTAATGCGATCTTCTTCTACACCTTGATTCAAAAGGTGACCATTGGCTTTGGCTCTTTCTGTCACGTAGTAGGTCTGAAGCAGCTGCTTTAGCTCTTCTTCCTGCGCCTGACGCTGACCTTCTTGCAGAGCAATCTTCTCTTCTAACTTATTAATGTTTTGATCAGCCTGCGCTAAGTCTGCTTTGGTTTGCTTGATTTCTCTTTCTAATTTAGAAATACCAAGTTCTTGGTTTTTTAGCGACTTTTGTAGATCGTTCAGTTGTTTTTCTTGAGAGGTGAGTGACTTACGCTGGCGGTTAATTTCGCTGGAAACGCCTTTCAGCTCTTGCTGGCTAGCAGCGGAAGAGGTGATGGGATATGTGGCAGATAAAGCACAAGTTAATAAAATAGCCGAGCGTAGCACTGGGTGATTTTGTTTTCGCACTTGAGAGTTACCTACCACATTATTGTCAAAAGATTAAATACCATCCCCGTGGATAAAGCTTTGCGATTTGCCATTAAAGCCTTGATCCATATCGAGAGAAGGTTTGTCCGTTTTTGGACGACCAACAATTTTCGCAGGCACTCCCGCCACAGTTGTGTGCGGTGGCACTGCTTGCAATACCACAGAGCAAGAGCCGATTTTCGCGCCTTCACCCACTTCGATATTGCCAAGAATCTTTGCACCGGCGCCGATCATGACGCCTTCGCGAATTTTCGGGTGACGGTCACCGCATTCTTTGCCAGTACCACCAAGGGTGACATCCTGCAAAATAGACACATCGTTTTCTACGACAGCCGTTTCACCGATCACGATGCCTGTCGCATGGTCTAGCATGATACCACTACCGATGCGCGCTGCAGGGTGAATATCCACCTGACACGCCACAGAGATCTGGTTTTGTAGATAAGTCGCAAGTGCGTGACGCCCTTGCTTCCAGAGCCAGTTTGCTACGCGGTAGCCTTGCAGAGCATGATAGCCCTTTAGATAAAGCAGTGGCATTGAGTACATCGAAACCGCGGGGTCACGATTCACCGTTGCACAAATATCGCAGGCCGCGCCGTCCGTGATGGTTGGATCGGCCGCGAAGGCTTCTTCAACCACTTCACGTACTGCCATTGCAGGCATGGAAGCGGTGTTCAATTTGTTTGCCAGAATGTAGCTTAACGCAGCACACAAGCTTTCATGCTTGATGATAGTCGCATGGTAAAAGCTCGCCAACATGGGCTCTTGCTCTGACATCTCACGGGCTTCTGAGACAATTTTGTCCCAGACTTTTTGTTTTTCGCAGTGTTTCATTCTCAATGTCCTGAGTGGTTCTTCCGTGACCCGACAACTTCTATTCTTCTCAGATGAGGTGCAAAGGGACGTAGAGTGCTACTTTCCTTCGGCTTTTTTGTCACGAGCAAGTAAATCTTGCGCTGCCAGGCGTGCATCCTTCCCTTGATACAATACTTGATAAATTTGGTCAACAATTGGCATTTCAACGTCCATGCGTTGAGAAAGCATCCACACTTCCTTCGTGTTACGGTAGCCTTCCACCACTTGGCCGATCTCTTCTTGAGCGGTGTCGACATCTTTACCTTTACCTAGTGCCAAACCAAAACGGCGGTTACGTGATTGGTTATCGGTACAAGTCAATACAAGATCACCCAAACCAGCCATGCCCATAAAGGTCTCTGGTTGTGCGCCCAGTGCAGCGCCAAGGCGGCTCATTTCCGCAAGGCCACGTGTGATGAGTGCCGTACGTGCGTTCGCACCAAAACCAATGCCGTCAGACATACCTGCACCAATGGCGATAACGTTTTTCACGGCGCCGCCAAGTTGCATGCCGATGAAGTCGTTGTTTGCGTAAACACGGAAAGTTTTACTGCAATGGATTTTTTCTTGCAGATCAGCAACGAAATCTGAGTCTGGAGAGGCAACGGAGATGGCTGTTGGCATGCCCATCGCAAGTTCTTTTGCGAAAGTAGGACCTGAAAGTACCGCGAGAGAGTAACTCTCACCAATAATGTCGAAAGCCACTTCTTTAAGTAGACGACCTGTTTCTGGTTCTAGGCCTTTGGTTGCCCAGCAAATACGAGAATCTTCACGTAGGAAAGGCTTGCAGCTATTCAGTACGATGCCAAAGACATGGCTAGGAACGACGACTAACAAGTCACGGCTTGCTTGAACGGCTTTTTCTAAATCCGATTCAATAATCAAGCTTTCAGGGAAATCAATACCAGGTAAGAATTCATGGTTGGCACGATCTGCCTCAAGGCGAGCCATGTGTGCTGGCTCATGACCCCAAAGAATCACGTTCGCACCGTTGCGAGCAAGGGAAATCGCCAAAGAAGTGCCGTATGAACCTGCGCCAATCACCGTCATTGCGATGTCTTTACCGTAAGCATTGTTGGTATTTGCTTGTGTCATGCTACCGCCTAATTGTCTCTCTACTAATAGAATCTAGTTCATAATCGCCAGATTTTACGCTCTCTAGCGGCTAGGAACTAGGATCTTTCAGAAATAAAAAATGCACATTGCATCACTGGTTAGACGCGTTGTGCATTTTCTTAAGGTATATGCCGTGTCGAATTAGAATCTACTATGACACGTCACTTACAAAACGTGAATTACGCTTCAGCTTCGCCTTGTTGAGCTTGCTGTTGTAGGTAGTTCATGAACAGCGCGTCGAAGTTAACTGGCGCTAGGTTCAGTTGAGGGAACGTACCTTTAACCACTAGGCTTGAGATAGTTTCACGAGCGTAAGGGAATAGGATGTTCGGGCAGAATGCGCCTAGGCAATGTGCTAGTTGGCCTGCTTCCATTTGCTCAGCTGTGAAGATACCACCTTGTTGAACTTCACATAGGAACGCTGTTTCTTCTTCGTTCTTTACAGTAACTGTCAGACGTAGAACTACTTCGTAAACGCCTTCACCAAGCTCACGGCTTTGAGTGTCTAGGTCTAGTTTAACGTCTGGGTTCCACTCTTTTTGGAACATTACTGGAGAGTTAGGCGCTTCAAAAGAAACGTCTTTTAGGAAGATGCGTTGAATTGCGAAGTTTTGTTGTGCGTCTTGTGGTGCTGCTTCAGCCATTTTTAAATCCTTAATAAACATTTGTTGAGCCTAGAACGATCTAAACCCAGAAATATGGTTTGTCCTGAGACTAACTGAGCAAATCTACATTGACTAGATGAAGCGCGTATTACGTGCAAAGCGTCACAACTTAGTGCTTCAACTGCTTTCTATTTGCTCAGTTTATATAAACGAGGCTTGGCAAAATTGGATTTTTACCGCGAACCTTATTTTTTACCACGTACTAGCGGTAAGTTCGCTTCGCTCCATGCAATCAAGCCATTTTTCAGTAGGCTTACGTTTTCGAAGCCTGCTTTAGCTAGTAGGTTTGCACTTTCTTGAGCAGTTTGGCCTGTCTTGCATACCACAATGATTGGGTCTGATTTACGGTTTTCAAGGCTACCAAAGTTACCAGCTTTGATATCTGACGGTAAAATGTGAAGTGCGTCGGTGATATGGCCTTGTTTGAACTCATCTTTAGAGCGGATATCGACCACAACGCCGTTTTCACGGTTCATTAGGTGAGTCAGTTGGTTTACGTTAATCTCTTTGTATGCGGCTGTCGCTGACTTCACGATGTTCATTATGAATGCGACAAGAAGACCTACCCAAACCAAAGATAGAATCATGTTCTGTTGGAAAAAATCAATGTACTCTTGCATGTCTTGAGCTCTTGCAATGTTGGCGGAAAAATAAAGCAGGAGTATAGCGGGGTTAGTCGCCTTAGGCGAGAGGGTTAAAATTTTCTAACGAATAATTGAGATCTACGCGCTTGCCTCAAGCCTTTTCTAATGTGCTATTCGTGCAATCTTAGTATCACTTCTTCCTATCAATCTAATTGGTGTAATTGACTTCACTTCTACATTGAAAAGCGCAAAATAGTTATCAACAAAAAGTTTTTCACCAAAGTATTTCGGTGGTCGTACAAAGCATCTTGAAAGTGACTATGCTTGTGGAACACGTTTGCTGACTAGGTCGGATTGCTTGCTAACTTGTAAGATAGCAACAATAAATCGCAAACATTATTTGATCTTAACCTACAGTTTTGGTTAAAAAGTGTAGTAAAATTACGCTAGTTTTGTTTCAAGGTTAGATGGAGCAATGAAGCTCTACGCCGAAAGTTACTTAAATTTGATGAGGTCATCACTATGTCTGCTAAGAAGCCATTGGCTCTAGTTATCCTTGACGGTTACGGTTACCGTGAAGACACAGCAAGTAACGCAATTGCAAATGCTAAAACACCAGTAATGGATGCACTGATTGCGAATAACCCTAACACTCTAATCTCTGCTTCAGGTATGGACGTTGGTCTTCCTGATGGTCAAATGGGTAACTCAGAAGTTGGTCATACCAACATCGGTGCAGGTCGCGTTGTATACCAAGATCTAACTCGTATCACTAAGTCTATCGCTGACGGTGAGTTTGCTGAGACAGCAGCGCTAGTTGAAGCTATCGATTCTGCAGTTGAAGCTGGTAAAGCGGTACACCTAATGGGCCTTATGTCTCCAGGTGGTGTTCACTCTCACGAAGATCACATCTACGCAGCAGTTGAAATGGCAGCTGCTCGTGGCGCTGAGAAAATTTACCTACACTGCTTCCTAGACGGCCGTGACACGCCACCACGTAGTGCTGAAAACTCACTACAACGTTTCCAAGACCTATTTGCGAAACTAGGTAAAGGCCGTGTTGCTTCTCTAGTGGGTCGTTACTACGCAATGGACCGTGACAACAACTGGGATCGCGTTCAAGTTGCATACGATCTTCTGACTCAAGCAAAAGCTGAGTTCACAGCAGAAACAGCAGTTGCTGGTCTAGAAGCGGCTTACGCTCGTGAAGAAAACGACGAGTTTGTTAAAGCAACAGCGATCAAAGCTGAAGGCCAAGAAGATGCAATCATGCAAGATGGCGACGCTGTTATCTTCATGAACTATCGTGCTGACCGTGCACGTCAAATCACTCGTGCATTCGTTCCTGCATTTGATGGCTTCGAGCGTGCGGCGTTCCCAGCGATCAACTTCGTGATGCTGACTCAATACGCAGCTGATATCCCACTAGCTATTGCTTTCCCACCTGCGTCTCTAGAAAACACGTATGGTGAGTGGCTATCTAAGCAAGGTCAAACTCAGCTACGTATCTCTGAAACAGAGAAGTACGCACACGTTACATTCTTCTTCAACGGTGGTGTTGAGAACGAATTTGAAGGTGAAGAGCGTCAACTTGTTGCTTCTCCAAAAGTAGCAACTTACGACATGCAACCAGAGATGAGCTCTCCAGAGCTAACTGAGAAAATGGTCGCAGCGATCAAATCTGGCAAATTCGACACTATCATTTGTAACTACCCGAACGCAGATATGGTTGGTCACACTGGCGTTTACGAAGCGGCTGAGCAAGCTATCGAAGCACTAGATGAAAGCGTAGGTAAAGTGGTTGAAGCAATCAAAGAAGTTGGTGGTCAGCTACTGATCACTGCGGACCACGGTAACGCGGAAATGATGATTGACCCAACAACGGGCGGCATTCACACTGCACACACTAACCTACCAGTACCTCTAATCTACGTAGGTGACAAAGCGGTTGAGTTCAAAGAAGGCGGTAAACTGTCTGACCTTGCACCAACAATGCTTTCTCTAGCGGGTCTAGAAATTCCTGCAGAAATGTCTGGTCAAATCCTAGTTAAGTAATTAACTGCGAAGACAAAAATGATAAAAGCCCGAGTCCAGCTCGGGCTTTTTTGTGTCTTAGGGTTGGTGTTTAGATATAGATTGGCGGTCGGCGCGTTATCGCACTAAGATACCAGTACCAATTACGGCTAAGGCTGCGCCAAACCAGGCAAAGCGATTTGGACGTTTCTTGGTGTAAACCCACAACAGCGGCAGCAACATGATTGGTGTTGTTGAAGAAAGCAGAGCCACCATTCCGACATTTCCCTCACGTAGGGCATAGAGAATCAACGTCATACCCACTGCCATGGCCAAGAAACCGTTTAATGCAGTGATGCCAAAAACTTTCCAGGTGATAGTTTGACTCGCACGAGCTACCTTCGCGCCAATCAACCAAAGCGCGCAATGCGCGACGAAGGCACTGATCATACGAATCGCAGAAGCGGCGACTGGATCGACACTCGTTTGCATGACTGGTTTAGCAATGATACCACCAAGCGCCTGACACATAGCGGCAGTTAAACCTAGTCCGACACCTATCCAAACATTACCTTTGATTTCTTCTAGCGTATTACTAGCTTGTCCGCGTCGGCCGTAGAAAATCGCCATCACGACACCGCTAAAAACTAAGGCTGCACCAATCAGCTCCATTCCAGTCATGCTTTCGCTAAATAGGAAGTAACCTAAAATGGCAGAGAAGACGGCATGACAAGAAAACAGCAAGCCTGCTTGGCGTGGTCCCATGCGGTTCAAGCAAGCGAATAACGCCGTATCACCAATAAAAATACCAATCAAACCGGATGCCATCATTGGCGTAATGTGTTCTGTTGTCACACTTAACCAACCTCCGGTGGACCAAGCCATACTGGATAGGATGACGGCTGTACAACCCATACGCCATCGGCTATAGGAAAAAGCACCGAGATGTTGGGCGGGAACAACAGAAATTAAGCTAGAAATAGCCCATAGGAAAGCAGCGCACAGCGCCAACCATTCATAACCCATGATTGCGAAACATCCTTGTAGAGCAGGGGTGAGGTTTTAATATGCACGAATTTATAGCGATGTAAAAGAGCATCTTAATGCCAATAAAAAAGCAGCTCGTTGAGCTGCTTTTTATGGTGGCTTTAGACCTTAAAGCGACTGATGTTCTCACGCATTGTATTGGCGGTATCGTACATCTGACGTGCGCCGTCACTGCTCTTGAGTGATTGTTCGGCAATCATGTCCGCATCGTCTTTGATGCCTTGCGTGTTGCGACTGATGTCTTCGCTCACCGCACGTTGCTCTTCTGCTGCGCTTGCGATTTGCATTGCCATGTCGTTGATCTCAGTGATGGAGTTGGTGATGCTGGTTAGGCTATCGTGCGCCTGCTGAGCATAATCCACGCTGGTATCCGCCAAACTGGTGCTGGTTTGCATGCTATTGACTGCCAGTTTAGTGTTGTTTTGCAGTGTTTCGATCATGGTACGGATTTCTTCCGTTGACCCATGAGTGCGTTGGCTCAATACGCGTACTTCATCAGCAACCACGGCAAAGCCACGACCTTGTTCACCAGCACGTGCGGCTTCAATTGCGGCATTGAGTGCCAACAAGTTGGTTTGCTCTGCAATGCCTTGGATGGTCGATAGGATTTGGTTGATGCTTTGCGTATTCGCTTCCAACTCAGAAATCACGTTGGCGGCATCGCTCACTTGTTCTGCTAACTCGACAATCGCTTCACGGTTCTTCTGGATAACATTTTGTCCGTCCATACAAGCTGATGCAGAGTTTTGTGAAGCGCTGGCAGTCAATTCTGCATGGCTTGCGACTTCTGCTGCGGTTGCTGACATCTCATGAATCGCTGTGGCAATTTGGTTAACATCGTTCTGCTGATGCTCAACGCGACCTGCCGCCATCGCTGACAGTTCATTCGCTTGATTCGCTTGCGCCGATAGTTGCTCACTGTTTTCAACGATGCCTTTTAGCATGGTTTGCATTTGTGCGAGGAATTGGTTTACATGCGTTGCAAGTTCGCCAATCTCATCCATGCGTTCAATCTTGATGCGTTGGGTTAAGTCCCCCTCTCCTTGCGATAGCTCAGAAAGCGCATCTGAGAGCGTTTGAAGTGGTTGGAGTAAGCGCGTGATGATGTAAGTGCTGATCGCTGCAATAATCAAGTACAATACGATAGAGGCAATCGCGGTGAATGTTACCTGCTCAGAGACAGAAGCAAACGCCATTTGCTTGTCTTGCACGATTCCTAAAGACCAGTCGGTATTGGGTACGTTGGCTACGTAAATTAGCTTATCACCCTGATTTGGCCATTGAATGGTATCTAACTTTGTATCGCCTGCGAGATTCATCATCACGCTGTGCGTTAATGTAGGGTTAAGTTCAGTCAGTGGTTTTTGACTTAATTTCTCATCTTTGTAAGCCACTAAGTTGTTATTGCCATCCACCAAAAATGCAAAGCCATCATTATCTAATTGGATATTCAGTACTTCTTTGATGATATCGGTTACTGCTAAGTCTGCGGCAAGAACACCACGATTGCTTTGGTTGAATGCTTTAGCGAAGCTGACAACAATGCTGCCATCAAAGTCTTGGTATGGCTCTGTAATAATTAGGCCTGACTTACTCATCGCATCTTGATACCAAGGGCGGGTTCGAGGGTCGTAATCGGCTGGCCATGATTCACTTTTATCGCCATACGCGATAGAACCATCAGAAAATCCAGCATAAACCGATAAGAACTTACCGGCACGCTTGGTAAGTAGCATCTCTCGGTCTGCATCGTCAGAGCTTGCAATAATATCTTCGTTCGCCAGCATCATATCGCTACGAATCGAGAGCCAGTCACTAATGTAACGGTTGGTTGATTGAGAAATATTTTGAATTTCTCGGTTAAGAGTAGACGTGGTTTCTTCGCGCAATTGATTGACGGAAACCCAAGCTTGAACGCCACTAACAATGGCGATAATGACTGCAATCGCAATCTGGATTTTTAACTTAATTGTATTTCTCATTGCCTTACCTTCATAAAACAGACAAAAAGATCAACGTCACAAGTGGTGACACCAATGGGTATGAGACGATTCAAGCACGGAAAGTTACATGAAAGGCTGCAGATAATTTATCGACATATAGCCGATAAACTTAAGCTAAATAGTGTGATTTTTATTCAACATATTGTTTATAGGTATGAATTTATTGTAGTGAAATAAGAGTTAACTTGAATGTTGTGGGCCTGTGGGGAAAGAGCAGAGGACTCTGCGGCAGATTGCACTACCGCAGAGAGTGATGATCAAAAGATAATAAGTACCGCACCATAAACGATAAAGAGCCCAATCACCCCGATGATTAAACCGACTTTCGCCATGTCTTTACTCTCAATTAAACCAGTAGAGTAGGCGAGAGAGTTTGGTGGTGTAGAGACGGGCAAAATCATACCGAGTGAAGCAGAGAACGCGACCACAACTAATAGCCCTTGCAAACCACCGATAGCAACAAGACTTGGCATGGAGGCGCCAATGGCGGCTGCGATTGGCATCAATAAGTTCGCTGTCGCGGTATTGGACATAAAGTTCGCCATTAACCAACACACAATCGATAGTGCGATGACGACAGAGAATGGAGAAAGGGACTCATAGTCAATGGCGTGAGCCAGCGCTTCTGCCAAGCCAGTTTTGTCTAGGGCAATACCAATGGCGATACCACCGGCAACCAACCACAGCACATCCCAGTTTATTAGCTTAAGTTCTTCTTTGCCCATGATGCCCGTTAAAGTGAATACCGCGAGTGGAATAATGGCGACCACATACGTATTCATGCCATGCACTTTTGTCGTCATCCACAGCAGGATAGTCATGGCGAAGGTGACGTAAACCACGATCGCACGCCAACTCTTCTTGAACTTGCCATCCAGACGCAGCTTCATCTCTGGTTCACTAGAAGGGAAGAGCTTTTGTAATAAGAACCAGGCCAGCGTTAGTTGCACCAAGACGAAAGGTAATCCCATCATCATCCAAGATAGGAAGTCGATGCTGTTTTCTCCGGTTAAGTATTGCAAGGCAATCGCGTTGGGCGGTGTACCGATTGGCGTTGCAATACCACCAGTATTCGCGGCAATTGGAATGCACAATACGAGGGCTTTAATGCCTAAATCGCCTTTCGGTGCCGATGCTACAATTGGGCCTAATAATGCGAGCATCATGACAGTGGTCGCCGTATTAGACATGAACATCGAGAACACGGCGGTAATCAGCATTAAGCCCAACATGATGAACTTAGGCTGAGTGCCGAACGGCTTTAGCAGTACACGAGCAAGGTTGTTATCAAGCTCGTATTTAGAGGCAGCAATAGCGAGTGCGAAGCCCCCCATGAAAAGGATGATGATAGGAGAAGAGAAAGCGGAGAAGATGTCCGTGTAAGCGATCAATTCCCCCAAATCATGCCCCGCTGGTGGGTTACGAAATAAGTGTAAGCCTTTATCCGATATCATGATCAATTCCAGTGCGATGATAAGAATTGAAGTGGCAAAAACGGGGACAGGCTCTAAAACCCATAGCAGCGCAGCGAGAAGGAAAATCGCCAGCAGACGGTGCTGAATTAACGTGAGGTCGTCTATTGGTATAGCATCAATCGGCATCATTAAAACACCGAGCGGAATCAAAAAACACACCAGTAACTTGACCAGTGTATTCGCACTCATCTTTGGCATTGGTTGCCCCTTCAAATAATCATCCCTAACCACAGAATAATTGATTGTGCTTTTAGGGTCTTAGAGGCAAGTATGAGTTTGAAAAAGTGAGACTAAATTTCGAACAGAGTTTTGCTTTTCGTCAATAAAAAAGCCCCCGCGAGCGGAGGCCTCTAAAATCATTTTGTACGGAAGCCTTACTGCTGGTGCGCGTAAGGTGTACCCATTACTGTTGGTTTACCGTTTTCCATGCTCTCATCGAATGTGATGGCATCTTTAGCGAATAGGTTGATAACCGTTGAGCCAAGCTTGAAGCGGCCCATTTCTTCGCCTTTTTTCAAGATAACGGCTTTGTTACCTTCTGCAGGGTAATCCCATTTGTAAACAGTATTACCGCGTGGTGGCGTAACAGTGCCAGCCCATACTTGCTCAATGCTGCCTACGATGGTTGCACCAACCAGTACTTGTGCCATTGGACCAAACTCAGTATCGAAGATACACACTACGCGCTCGTTACGTGCGAATAGGTTTGGTACGTTCTCTGCCGTTAGTGGGTTTACCGAGAACAGGTCGCCAGGTACATAAATCATCTGACGCAGCGTGCCGTCACATGGCATGTGTACACGGTGGTAATCACTAGGTGAGAGGTATAGCGTTGCAAAAGTACCATCTTGGAACTCTTCCGCTAGTGTTTCATCACCGCCAAGCAGTTCTTGAGCTGAGAAGTTATGACCTTTTGCTTGAATCAGTTGGCCGTCTTCAATTGGGCCAAACTGGCTAACACAAGCATCTGCTGGGTGAGTGATCACCGCTTCACCTTCTGCGATTGGACGTGCGCCTTCTTTTAGCTCACGTACAAAGAACTCGTTGAACGTTTTGAAGTGTTTTGGATCGGAGTGTTTCGCCTCATCCATGTTCACATTGTATTGTTTGATAAACCAACGAATGATTGCTGTTGTTAGACCGCCAGCTTTAGCTGAAGCCAGTTTACCCACTAGACGCGTTAGGCCGTGTTGTGGGATCCAGTACTGCAGTCCAACTTTAATCTTGTCCATCTTTAATTCCGATACTTCTGTTAGATTCTCGCTTTAGGGCGCGTGATGTTACTGAAATTTCATCTGCTTGTCAGTATTAGGTGATGTTTTCTTACACAGTTGCAGTCTTAACTCAGTTACAGATCCGCTTTCTTGCTGCGTGAGTACTGACGGTTGGCTTTGTTTTCGCTCATGCTTTCTAGGATGCGATGGTAGTTTTCAAAGCGAACTTTGCTCACATCACCTTTCTCTACAGCTTCACGCAATATACAGCCTGGATCGTCGTTGTGCTTACAGTCACGGAACTTACAGCCACCAAGATAAGGGCGGAATTCAACAAATGCTTTGGTAACCTCTTCCGCTTCTAAGTGCCAAAGGCCAAATTCACGAACCCCAGGAGAGTCAATGAGTTCACCGCCGGTGGGAATATGGTATAGACGTGCCGCAGTCGTTGTATGTTGACCGAGCCCTGAGTTCTCAGAGACTTCGCCTTCTTCCACTTCTTGTTCAAGCTCTGGCATTAGAGCATTCACGAGGCTGGATTTACCAACACCTGATTGGCCAACGAAGATATTGATTCGGTCGCCTAGCAAGGCTTCAAGTTCATTAATGCCTTCACCCGATTTCTTGCTCACAAATAGAACTTTGTAACCAATGCGTTGGTATTCTTCCAACCAACTTTCATAAGTTGCACGCTCTTCGTCTGACAACAGGTCGATTTTGTTCAGAACCAGCAATGGCGCAATGTTAAGTGTCTCTGAAGCAACCAAGTAGCGGTCAATAATGTTCAATGACAGTTCCGGTAGAACCGAAGACACAATGATCATTTGATCAATATTTGCGGCCACAGGTTTTAAGCCATCGTAGTAATCTGGACGAGTAAGTACCGATGTACGAGGTTCTACTGCTTCTACAACACCTGAGATACCAGCCATGGATTCTAAACCTTCACGCCACAACACGCGGTCACCCGATACTAGGGATTCAATGCCGCGACGAAGGTTGCAACGTTGAACTTCACCCGTCTCAAGATCTTCGATGTCAGCATGTTGGCCGAAGCGAGTAATGACCAAGCCTTGCTTACTTGCGCCAAGCATGTGCTCATCCCATTGGATTGAGTCTTCTTGCTTTTTTAGGCGCTTTTGTTGGTTGCTGCGTACGCGTCGCACCTGACCTTTGGTTAACTTTTTCTTTTTTGCCACAATTTTGTACTTAGTGTGAGTTCGCTCAAGTGATTGAACCAACAAAGGGTTCAAGCGAGTGAGTATCGTGTTTCAAGTATTTTCAGGTATAGTACCTCTTTTATCGATAAACAAATAGGCGGCGTAACCATGTCCTTTAGCGATCAAAACCTAATTTGGGTTGATTTAGAGATGACGGGCCTTGATCCTGAAACGCATAAAATCATTGAAATTGCTTCTATCGTTACCGATAGCGAGCTGAACATTTTGGCTGAAGGGCCGGTACTCGCTGTTCATCAACCAGAAGAAGAGCTGGCTAAGATGGATGACTGGTGTACCAATACGCACACATCAAGCGGATTGGTTGAGCGTGTCCGTAATAGTGATATTTCAGAGCAAGATGCTGTTGCACAAACCATCGAATTCCTAGAAAAATGGGTTCCAAAGGGTGTCTCACCAATTTGTGGTAACAGTATTGGTCAAGATCGCCGTTTCTTGTACAAACACATGCCAGAGCTCGAAGAATATTTCCATTATCGTTACCTAGACGTGAGCACGCTTAAAGAGTTAACTCGTCGCTGGCAACCTGAAGTGTTAAATGGCTTCTCTAAGCAAGGTACACACTTAGCGTTAGACGACATCCGTGAGTCGATTACTGAGCTAAAGTACTACCGCGAAACGATCTTTAAGATCTAACTGTTAAGGCTGCGATCCAAATTGTTGTATTTCGTGAACGTTTTGCTTGCTTTTTCGTCGGTCAGTAAAAAAATAAAGTTTTTTTGAACGAAGGACTTGCATCACAAAAAAATGCTCTTATAATTCGCAGCCCTGAACGACGGAAACGTTGTTGATGCGACACTAGCTCAGTTGGTAGAGCGCAACCTTGCCAAGGTTGAGGTCACGAGTTCGAACCTCGTGTGTCGCTCCAGTTTGAAGGTCTTCATCGTACCTAACGGTGAAATACGGACGCGGGATGGAGCAGCTTGGTAGCTCGTCGGGCTCATAACCCGAAGGTCGTCGGTTCAAATCCGGCTCCCGCAACCAAATCTAAAGCAGTTTGAAGGTCATTTTTAATGATATTCAGGCCGTTAAGAGATGCGACACTAGCTCAGTTGGTAGAGCGCAACCTTGCCAAGGTTGAGGTCACGAGTTCGAACCTCGTGTGTCGCTCCAATTTGAAGGTCTTCATCGTACCTAACGATGAAATACGGACGCGGGATGGAGCAGCCTGGTAGCTCGTCGGGCTCATAACCCGAAGGTCGTCGGTTCAAATCCGGCTCCCGCAACCAAATTCAAGACAGTTTGATCGTTATTTATCATAACCCTCAGGCCGTCGACGGATGCGCCGCCCGGATCAAATCCCGGCTCCGCAGCCAATTCTCTCTTGAGAATATGCGACACTAGCTCAGTTGGTAGAGCGCAACCTTGCCAAGGTTGAGGTCACGAGTTCGAACCTCGTGTGTCGCTCCAATTTGAAGGTCTTCATCGTACCTAACGGTGAAATACGGACGCGGGATGGAGCAGCTTGGTAGCTCGTCGGGCTCATAACCCGAAGGTCGTCGGTTCAAATCCGGCTCCCGCAACCAAATCTAAAGCAGTTTGAAGGTCATTTTTAATGATATTCAGGCCGTTAAGAGATGCGACACTAGCTCAGTTGGTAGAGCGCAACCTTGCCAAGGTTGAGGTCACGAGTTCGAACCTCGTGTGTCGCTCCAATTTGAAGGTCTTCATCGTACCTAACGATGAAATACGGACGCGGGATGGAGCAGCTTGGTAGCTCGTCGGGCTCATAACCCGAAGGTCGTCGGTTCAAATCCGGCTCCCGCAACCAAATTCAAGACAGTTTGATCGTTATTTGTCATAACCCTCAGGCCGTCGACGGATGCGCCACCCGGATCAAATCCCGGCTCCGCAACCAATTCTCTCTTGAGAATATGCGACACTAGCTCAGTTGGTAGAGCGCAACCTTGCCAAGGTTGAGGTCACGAGTTCGAACCTCGTGTGTCGCTCCAATTTTAAGGTCTTCATCGTACCTAACGGTGAAATACGGACGCGGGATGGAGCAGCCTGGTAGCTCGTCGGGCTCATAACCCGAAGGTCGTCGGTTCAAATCCGGCTCCCGCAACCAAATCTAAAGCAGTTTGAAGGTCATTTTTAATGATATTCAGGCCGTTAAGAGATGCGACACTAGCTCAGTTGGTAGAGCGCAACCTTGCCAAGGTTGAGGTCACGAGTTCGAACCTCGTGTGTCGCTCCACTTTCTTTCTGAAATGTGGAATAAGCCCTCATTGTGCTTAACAATGACATTGCGACACTAGCTCAGTTGGTAGAGCGCAACCTTGCCAAGGTTGAGGTCACGAGTTCGAACCTCGTGTGTCGCTCCACTTTCTTTTTGAAATGTGGAATAAGCCCTCATTGTGCTTAACAGTGACATTGCGACACTAGCTCAGTTGGTAGAGCGCAACCTTGCCAAGGTTGAGGTCACGAGTTCGAACCTCGTGTGTCGCTCCAGTTTCTATTATCGTATTAATCGATAATATACGGACGCGGGATGGAGCAGCTTGGTAGCTCGTCGGGCTCATAACCCGAAGGTCGTCGGTTCAAATCCGGCTCCCGCAACCAATTTTCAAGCGATAGTTTTAGTCACTCACTCAAACCATCGATGAATGTAACTCTATTTGCAATAGAGGTTACAGCCAGCCACATCGCTCTTTTCATAATGCTGAGAAGCATCAATCCCTGAAAAATAAAACTTTAATCCGCATCGAATGATGTCGGACGATTTCGTTTGTGTTTTAAACATGAGACGAGACGGCTGACCAATGAATATTCTGGTGTTCGGGGCGTTTTCACATCTTTAATTAACAGAGTTATCCACATATATCGTTCTGTGGATAAGTTGGTTGATAAAGTGTTTTCTGCTTGGGGTTTAAAGGTTGTAAAGAAAGATCTTTTCCAAATCTGACAGCGGCTAAACTTTTCATTAAACGCTTAAGTTGTTGTTATGTATGGGAAAAGGTACTTTTATTGCGGATCGGGTGCGTTAAATTTGGATCATTACTTTGTGTTTTTTTGATCCTAATCATTTCTTTAGGTTGTGTTTAACTTTTTTCTATAACCTATTTTCTCTCAATACTCTTATTTTTTTCCACATTACAGAATTGAGAACAAGGTCATGAATTGATCGGGCAAAAAATGTTTTCAATCTCTTGCATATGAGCTACGCATTTATGCGTCTCTTGGTAGGCCTTTTTCGACAATCCGGATTAACCGCTTTTTCTTCGTTTCTACCGAGTCGGACTCATTGGTCGGAAGCTGATTAATTTGTTGCGTCAATGCCCATTCGATATGTTCATCAAGCAATTCACTTTCGCCACGTCTGTTTTCCAGTGCTTCGATGATTTGTTGACTATATTCTGCATTGCCAAGTGCGACAGAAATATTACGCAGCCATTGAACATGACCAATTCGACGAATCGCCGATCCCTCCATTTGTTTAAGGAAGGTCGCTTCATCCCAATGAAACATTGTCAGTAAATCAGGTTCTTCAAAACTGTCTCGGCGATGAAAGTCTTCTTGTTCCGTTAGTTCTGCGTATCGATTCCAAGGGCAGACTAATTGGCAGTCATCGCAACCATAAATTCGGTTGCCTATTGGCTTACGGAACTCTTCAGGAATCACGCCATCAAATTCGATGGTGAGATAAGAGATGCAGCGACGTGCATCCACTACCTTATCCTCAACGATTGCTTGAGTCGGGCAGGAAGTAATGCATGCTTTACATTTGTCACATTGATCGACGCTTGGTTCATCTACTGGCAATGGCAGGTCAATCAGCAATTCGCCAAGAAAGAACCAAGATCCACAGTCTTTATCTAAGATAAGTGAATGTTTGCCTGTCCAGCCTAGACCCGCTTTCTGAGCAAGAGGTCTTTCTAAGATAGGAGCAGAATCGACAAATGGACGGTAGCCATACTGTCCTACTTCTTGTTCGATAAGCTTGCCAAGCTTATTCAGTTGCTTTCTTACTAGCTTGTGATAATCGCGTCCAAGCGCATAACGACTAATGTATGCGTGATTCTTGTTAGCTAAGTTGGAGGCGAAGTGGGCTTCCGGAGGTAGGTAGTTCATGCGTACGCTTATTACGCGTACGGTTCCCGGCAAAAGTTCATCTGGTCTTGCGCGCATCATGCCATGACGGGCCATCCAATCCATTGAACCGTGATAGCCAGCATCAAGCCATTTTTGCAGAGCCGCCTCATGTTCACTAAGATCAACATCGCAGATACCGACTTTCTGAAAGCCGAGCTCTTTACCCCAAATTTTGATTTGTTGAGCGAGTTGTTCGAAGTTCATGTTTTATCACCGAGATAAAGGGGGGCGGATCTTACCGGATCTTACTTATTGGTGCTACCAGAAAGTCTAGACATAAAGTCGAGAAATAGATTTTGAAACAAAGTCATCGACTGTTGACTTTGATGTGACCAAATCTGTTTATGCATTCAATAGAATCAGGGAATTAGGATTTGTCTTTTTGACTACTTTTTTCGCATATATGACATTTGAGAGCTTGTCTCTCAAAACCAACACAGTTTACTATTCCTGTTCTTTTGATTTTTATATAGTCAACGATCATTAGTTAGAGATACATCAATGAGCACGAAACAATTTAATCTTAAAGATGAGCATGAAACGGTAGCACTTGGTACCGCATTGGCTCAGCTTTGTTCTCAACAAACCACTATTTATCTACACGGGGATCTGGGTGCGGGTAAAACAACATTTAGTCGTGGTTTTGTCCGTGCTCTTGGTCATCAAGGCAATGTAAAAAGTCCAACCTATACTTTGGTTGAACCTTATCAGTTGGATAAGTGGCAAGTTTATCACTTTGACCTTTATCGTCTTGCGGATCCTGAAGAACTTGAGTTCATGGGGATTCGTGATTATTTCACTGATGATGCGATTTGCTTAGTTGAATGGCCAGAAAAAGGGCAAGGATTGCTGCCACAGCCAGATCTTGATGTGGACATTCGTTACCAAGGCGAGCAGCGTGTAGCCGAATTAACGGCGAATAATGAATATGGTGTGCAGTTACTCAGTCAATTGGAGCTATGTTGAGTCTTTCAAAATTTAGAGCAGTGGCAGCGTTAGTTGCCACTTTTCTCCTTATCATCCCCAATTTAGCGTTTGCTAACGTTGTTAAAAGTTTCCGAGTATGGCCTTCACCTGATGAGACTCGTGTCGTCATCGATTTAAGCGCGGAAGCTGACTATTCCTATTTCTCTCTATCTGGGCCGGATCGCCTTGTTGTGGATCTCAAAAACACATCAATGCAAGCGAAGTTGCCTGTCACTGTGACGGATAGTCCAGTGTTGAAGCGAGTGCGCAAAAGCTCTCCGCCTAATAAAAACACTTACCGTTTGGTGTTTGAGTTGAAAAAAGGTGTTAAAGCCGAGTTGTTTACGCTCAGCCCGACACCGGGTGGTCAATATGGTCATCGTCTCGTCATTGACCTGCCACATGGCAAAAAGACAGCGACACCAGCGGCTAAGCCAAATAAGCCAACAACGACCAACAAAGACATGAGCACGGTACAGCGCGCTCAAGAAATTTTGATTGTGATCGACCCTGGTCATGGCGGTGAAGATCCTGGCTCTATTGGCCCATCTCGTCGTAAATACGAAAAAGATGCGGTACTGAGTATTTCTCGTAAACTGTCGGTGCAACTCAATGCCGTTCCGGGTATCAAAACTCGCATGACGCGTACCGGAGATTACTTCGTTAACTTGAACCGTCGTGTTGCGATTGCACGTGAAAATGATGCTCATCTGTTGATCTCAATTCACGCGGATGCCTTTACTTCACCAAAACCACGCGGTGGCTCTGTCTTCGTTTTGAATACACGCCGAGCAAACACAGAAATTTCTCGTTGGGTTGAAAACCACGAGAAACAGTCTGAGATCCTAGGTGGCTCTGGTACTGCGTTTGTCAGTAACACCAATGACCGCAATGTTAACCAGACATTGTTAGACCTTCAGTTCAGCCATTCTCAGAAAGAAGGTTACAAGTTGGCGACGAGTATTTTGGGGGAAATGGGCAAAGTCGCTCGTTTGCATAACTCAAAACCAATCAATACCAGTCTTGCGGTTTTACGCTCTCCACAGATCCCTTCAGTACTGGTTGAAACCGGCTTTATCTCGAACCCAACGGAAGAGAAGTTATTGTTCCAACGTGCTCACCAAGACAAGTTAGCGCGTGCGATCACTAAAGCCGTTGTTCAGTACTTAAAAGATAATCCACCAGAAGGTACGGTGTTCTCTTCTTCATCGAAGTCTGCTGTTCACACGGTAAAGCGAGGTGAGTCTTTATCTGTGATTGCGCAAAAATACGGAACGTCGACCAAAGCCATCATGAGTGCGAATAAACTTAAATCTAGTGGTTTGGCGGTCGGTCAGAAGTTGAAGATTCCGGGCTCTGGTGCGGTTTCTATCTCGATTCCAAATAAACCTAATACGGTGGAAACTGAGACAATCACACACACGGTTAAATCAGGTGAGTTCCTCGGTAAGATCGCCAGTCATTACAAAGTGAAGATTGCCGATATTCGTCGTGAAAATAATCTGAAATCAGACACGGTTTGGGTCGGTCAGAAGCTGAAAATCACTGTCGCAGTGAAAGACAAGCCAATCCGCAAGCACAAAGTTGCTCGTGGTGAATACCTAGGTAAGATTGCATCGAAGTATGGCGTTAGCGTCTCAAGCATTCGTAAAGCAAACAACCTGCGTTCTGACGAGCTTGCCGTAGGACAGGTACTGATCATTCCAAACAAATAAGTGAGCTTATAACTCATCATGACCATTAAGATTTTGCCAGCTCGGTTGGCAAACCAAATCGCGGCAGGAGAAGTGGTTGAAAGACCCGCTTCTGTCGTGAAAGAACTGGTAGAAAACAGTCTCGACTCTGGCGCGACTCGAATCGATATCGATATCGAAAAAGGTGGCGCCAAGCTAATTCGCGTGCGCGATAACGGCAAAGGGATTGTTAAAGATGAGTTAGGTCTGGCGCTCAGTCGTCATGCCACCTCTAAGATCCACACATTGGACGATCTTGAAGCCATCATGAGTCTGGGTTTCCGTGGTGAGGCGTTAGCGAGTATCAGCTCGGTCTCGCGCCTTACCATGACTTCTCGCCCAGCAGCACAAGAACAAGCGTGGAGTGCTTACTCTGAAGGTCGAGATATGCAAGTTAAGCTCCAACCGACTGCACATCCGATAGGCACCTCGGTTGAAGTATTAGACCTATTTTTCAATACGCCGGCACGTCGCAAATTCCTTAGAACTGAAAAGACGGAATTCGCACACATTGATGAGCTTTTGAAGCGTATCGCACTGAGCCGCTTTGACGTTACCATCAACGTACGCCACAACGGCAAAATGATCCGTCAATACCGCGCGGCAAAGAACCAACTGCAAACTGAAAAGCGTATTGCGGCGGTATGTGGTAACGCCTTTGTGCGTAATATGCTGCGTATTGAACTGGAGCATCAAGGGTTGAAGCTTCACGGCTGGATCACGACGCCGGAGGGGGCAAGACAGCAAAGCGATTTGCAGTACTGTTATGTGAATGGGCGAATGATGCGTGACAAGTTGATCAATCATGCGATTCGCCAAAGCTATGAAACCAGCCTTAAGCCAGATCAGTTTGCTGCGTATGTGTTGTTTATTGAACTGGACCCGCACCAAGTGGATGTGAACGTGCATCCAGCCAAGCATGAAGTGCGTTTCCATCAAGCCCGCTTAGTGCATGACTTTATCTATCAAGCTTTGGCAGATGCGCTTGCGCAAAGCTCGGTGATTGATAAACCTCACGTCAACGAATCCGCGTTCCACCATGCCGACCCTGTTGAATCTTTTGAGGCAAGCACGGAAAATCAAGAACCAGTCAGCGCACCAGAGCCTGTGAATTCTCCTGTGCCAGAGCATGTCTATCAAGCGATTGATAACACTCCAGCTTATCCGGGGCGTTCAGACTATGAAACGAAACCTCGCGATAGGGCACCAAGTGATTCTTCTGTGCGAGAAGCACGTCCGGCGGATTCTTTCAGACGAACAGATTGGGTTGAATCAAAACCTGCGCCTAAACCAAGTTCTAACAGAGAACAACGTCATGCAGAGCCTGCGCCAAGTAAACAAGAAGTGCGTGCTTATCATGAATTGCTTCAAACGCCAGACTTTGAGCCTCAAACTGAAACGATCAGAGAGGCGGTAAGCGTATCAACAGAGACAGAACTCTCTCCCGTTACGGCACTTAGCAAAGCTTTAGCCGTGGTGGACGAACAGTATGTGTTGATGAGCAGCGACAGTGGCGCAGCTTTGGTCGCGTTGCCAAGAGCGGAGTTTTATCGGACCAAAGGTCAGCTCACACCAAGTGACGGAGCGTTAAAAGCTCAACCGTTACTGGTACCATTATCGATCAAGTTGGAATCGAGCTTGGTTCAATTAGCACAAGATTATCAGCAAGATTTTGCTCAGCTTGGTATCCAGCTAAAATCACGAAATGATAAAGCGTTGATGGTCATGGGAGTACCGGCCCCGTTGCGCCAACAAAACTTACAAAATCTGATACCAGATCTGTTATCTTACGCGCAAACTCGCTTGACGGGAGAGATGGCAACGACGTCGCTGTTATCTGAGCTGATTGATTGGCTTGCGTTGCAAGTCACAACGGTTAAGAGCCACTATACTCTCTCTGAAGCCATTCAAATTATTGCGGAACTTGAACAGCTAAGACATGGTCAATTGCCATTGGAAGACACCCATTTTGTGTCTGCTGTTGATTTCTCTGCCTCGATTGCCAAATTAAAGCCATGACAGACAAACTACCTTTGGCCCTCTTTTTGATGGGACCAACTGCATCAGGTAAAACAGAGCTCGCCATTCGCCTACGCCAAAAATATCCGGTTGAGATCATTAGCGTCGATTCCGCATTGATCTACAAAGACATGAATATTGGTACGGCTAAACCTGATGAACGCGAGCTGAGCCTAGCGCCGCATCGTCTTATTGATATCTTAGATCCTAGTGAATCTTACTCAGCGGCAGACTTTCGTCGTGATGCCTTACAAGCAATGGATGACATTGTTGCAGAAGGGAAAATTCCGCTCTTAGTCGGCGGTACCATGCTGTATTACAAAGCATTACTTGAAGGCCTATCACCTCTTCCTGCTGCAAATCCTGAAATTCGTCAGCAAATTGAGCAAGAAGCATTGACTAAAGGTTGGTCAGTGTTGCACGATGAGCTGAAAGAGATTGATCCTGTATCAGCTGCGAGAATCCATCCAAACGATCCTCAGCGTTTATCGAGGGCGTTGGAAGTTTTCCGCATTTCAGGTAAAACTCTTACTGAGTTGACTCAAACTAAAGGTGATAGCTTACCTTATCGAGTCAAACAGTTTGCAATAGCTCCCATGGACAGGGCAGAACTTCACCGTCGAATTGAGCTGCGCTTCGAGAAGATGATGGAAGCAGGTTTTGAAGAAGAAATGAAAGCGTTGTATGCGCGTGACGATCTTCACCCTGATCTTCCATCAATACGTTGTGTTGGTTACAGACAGATGTGGGAGTATTTAGACGGGGAGTGCACTCGTGATGAAGCTGTATTTCGTGGCGTATGTGCAACTCGTCAATTGGCCAAGCGTCAAATCACCTGGTTACGCAGCTGGAATGATTTAACTTGGTTGGATAGCGACAACATTGAACAAGCACTCGAAACCATGTCAGAAGCAATAGCATCTGATTGAGATAGCTGTGTATAATGTGATCGTTTTTGCGTGATCGCACTCTCAAAGGATCTGTTATTGGCGGTTTTTATACTATGCTGCTAATTACTTAGGGTGCATTTTGATTCGTTTAGCTCAGATGCAAAAAGCAGTACCTTTTGCATTGCACCACTAGCTAAATAATTACAACTACAAATTAAATAAGGAAAATAAAATGGCTAAGGGGCAATCTCTACAAGACCCATTCCTAAATGCGCTACGTCGTGAGCGTATCCCGGTATCTATCTACCTTGTGAACGGTATTAAACTACAAGGTCAGATCGAATCTTTCGATCAATTCGTGATCCTGCTGAAAAACACTGTAAATCAAATGGTGTACAAGCACGCAATCTCTACCGTTGTTCCGGCTCGTCCAGTGAGCCACCACAGTGGTGATCGTCCTCAAGGTGATCGTCCACAAGAGAAATCTGAAGATTAATTCTTCATTTAGTATTGCTAAAATAAGGAGTTGATTGCTTGTTTGACCGTTATGAATCCGGTGAGCGAGCCGTACTTGTTCATATCAACTTCACGCAAGAAGGTGAATGGGAAGATCTGGCTGAGTTTGAAATGCTGGTTTCTTCCGCTGGGGTAGAGGCACTGCAAGTTGTAACTGGCAGTCGTCAATCCCCACACCCGAAATACTATGTCGGAGAGGGTAAGGCACAAGAAATTGCTACTGCGGTACAATTAACTGGTGCTGAAATTGTGATTTTTAATCACTCCCTCTCTCCTGCCCAAGAACGTAACCTCGAAGCACTGTGCAAATGTCGAGTCCTCGACCGCACTGGTCTCATCCTCGATATCTTTGCTCAACGAGCACGAACACACGAAGGTAAGCTGCAAGTAGAGCTAGCCCAACTTCGTCATATTTCTACTCGTTTGATTCGTGGTTGGACGCACCTTGAAAGGCAGAAAGGCGGCATCGGTCTACGTGGGCCGGGGGAAACTCAGTTAGAGACTGACCGTCGATTATTGCGTGACAGAATTAAAGCTATCCTTCGCCGTCTCGAAAAAGTTGCGAAGCAGCGTGAACAAGGGCGCCGCGCCCGAAATCGAGCAGAAATCCCAACGATTTCTCTTGTGGGTTACACCAACGCGGGTAAGTCGACACTCTTCAACCACATTACAGAAGCTGGCGTTTACGCGGCAGATCAATTATTTGCTACTCTTGACCCAACTTTACGTAAGATAGAGTTAGACGATGTGGGGCCTGCAATTCTTGCAGATACCGTTGGATTTATCCGACATTTACCACATGATTTGGTTGCTGCCTTCAAAGCAACCTTGCAGGAAACGCAAGAAGCTGACATTTTGTTACATGTTGTTGATGCCAGTGACGAGCGTTTTCGTGAGAATATTCAAGCTGTTCATGAAGTATTAGAAGAGATCGACGCACATGAAGTGCCGACGCTCGTAGTAATGAACAAGATTGACAATCTAGAAGAGCAAAATCCTCGTATTGAACGTGATGAGGAAGGCGTGCCTCGAGCGGTCTGGGTTTCTGCGATGGATGGATTGGGCATTGATCTCCTATTTGATGCGCTGACAGAACGTTTGGCGTCGCAAATGGTTGAGCATCAGTTGCGAATTCCTCCACAGTATCAAGGACGATTCCGTAGTACATTCTTCCAAATGAAGTGTATTCAACGTGAGGAGTATGACCAGGAAGGTAACTTGTTGATCGATATTCGAATGCAACAGGTAGATTGGTCTAGACTTGAAAAAAGAGAAGGGGCAGTTTTAGTCGACTTTATAGTCACTTAAAGGACTGCTACAGTATAACGTCATATCAAATGATGGAGCTTTCTAATGGCGTGGAATGAGCCTGGAAATAACAACGGCAACAATGGCCGCGATAATGACCCTTGGGGTAATAATAATCGTGGTGGCCAGCGTCCTGGTGGCCGAGATCAAGGTCCGCCAGATTTAGATGAAGTGTTCAGCAAACTGAGTCAAAAGCTGGGTGGCAAATTTGGTAAAAAAGGCGGCGGCGGTGGTTCACCTATCGGCGGTGGTGGTAGTGCGATTGGCTTTGGTGTCATTGCAGTTATCGCGATTGCTGTATGGTTCTTCGCTGGCTTTTACACCATCGGTGAAGCAGAGCGCGGTGTCGTACTGCGTTTAGGTAAATACGACCGTATCGTAGACCCAGGTCTGAACTGGCGTCCTCGTTTCATTGATGAATACGAAGCGGTTAACGTACAAGCGATTCGTTCACTACGTGCATCAGGTCTAATGCTGACTAAAGATGAAAACGTAGTAACAGTAGCGATGGACGTTCAATACCGTGTTGCTGACCCATACAAATATCTATACCGCGTAACGAATGCTGATGACAGTTTGCGTCAAGCAACCGACTCAGCTCTGCGTGCAGTAATTGGTGACTCACTGATGGATAGCATCCTAACCAGTGGTCGTCAGCAAATACGTCAAACAACGCAAGAAACACTGAATCAAATCATCGATAGCTACGATATGGGCATCGTGATTGTAGATGTGAACTTCCAGTCTGCACGTCCACCAGAGCAAGTGAAAGATGCGTTCGATGATGCAATTGCGGCACGTGAGGATGAAGAGCGTTTCATCCGTGAAGCAGAGGCTTACAAAAACGAAATCTTGCCGAAGGCAACAGGTCGAGCAGAGCGTTTGAAGAAAGAAGCACAAGGTTACAACGAGCGTGTGACGAACGAAGCGCTTGGTCAAGTGGCTCAGTTCGAAAAACTACTGCCTGAATACCTAGCGGCTCCTGGCGTAACTCGAGATCGTCTGTACATTGACGCAATGGAAGAAGTTTACTCAAGCACATCGAAAGTGCTGATTGACTCTGAATCCAGCGGCAACCTTCTTTACCTTCCAATTGATAAATTGGCAGGCCAAGATGGTCAATCAGACTCTAAACGTAAATCGAAATCGACTTCAACATACGACCACATTCAACTTGAATCTGAGCGTACTCAAGAAGACACTTCGAACACGCAGTCTCGTTCAACGGGTACACGTCAAGGGAGATACTAAGAATGCGTAAGTTAATGATCCCTGTACTGGTAATCGCTCTGGCATTAATGCTGATGTCACTGTTCGTGATTCCTGAAGGTGACCGCGGTATTGTGGTTCGATTTGGTCGTGTCTTGAAAGACAACAACGACATCACTCGTATTTACGAGCCGGGCCTGCACTTCAAAATGCCTTTGTTTGACCGCGTGAAAACACTAGATGCGCGTATCCAAACAATGGATGGCCGTGCTGACCGTTTCGTAACGTCTGAGAAAAAAGACGTAATCATTGATACCTACGTGAAGTGGCGTATCGAAGATTTCGGTCGTTACTACCTAGCAACAGGTGGCGGCAATACGCTGACTGCTGAAGCGCTTCTTGAGCGTAAGGTAACAGACGTACTACGTGCAGAAATCGGTGCTCGTGAAATCAAGCAAATCGTATCTGGTCCACGTAACAACGACGTACTTCCAGAAGATGCAAGCAGCGAGGAAGTAAGTACTGAAGCGGCTCGTGAAGCATTGGAAATCGATGGTGAACGTGACCTAATCATGTCTGAAGTGTTGAAAGACACACGCGACAGCGCAATGAAAGATTTGGGTGTTCGCATCGTTGACTTCCGTATGAAGAAGATCAACCTACCAGATGAGATCAGTGAATCAATCTACCGTCGTATGCGTGCAGAACGTGAGTCGGTAGCTCGTAAGCACCGTTCTCAAGGTCGTGAGAAAGCCGAAGTTATCCGTGCACAAGCTGAGCTTGAAGTGGCAACAATTCTTGCAGAAGCAGACAAAACAGCTCGTGTAACACGAGGTGAGGCGGATGCAGAAGCTGCGAAGATCTATGCGAATGCTTACAACAAAGATCCTGAGTTCTTCAGCTTCCTTCGTTCTCTAAAAGCTTACGAGAAATCGTTCAGCTCTAAGAATGACATTCTTGTACTTGATCCGAAGAGTGAGTTCTTCCAGTACATGAATAACGCGAAAGGCGCAAAAGCCGAATAAGCGAATTGCTAAACGACAAAAGGCTCCTATATGGAGCCTTTTTTATATCTGCTGGAAAATAAGCGCTGGCGGCTTAACTCATCATTATCGCGATGACCGCTCCGGCGACGACCAGACAGCCACCAATCCGACGCAACTGGTTATCTGGTTGGTCACTCAACTGAGCCACCATGTTACGCCAACCGTTTGGGGCAATCAGTGGTCCAATTCCTTCTACAATCAAAACCAGCCCGATAGCCAGCCAAATAGACTCAGACATTGCGATTCCTTGTGGATTTAAGAAAGATAAATATTATCAGTGATGTAGTGATTTCGAAATGAACAACATCGGTGATGTTTGCATTCTAGTATCAACTCTGTGAACAAAAATGACTGCAAGAAGGGGGATTCGGTGCTAGAATCCATTTTTAACTAGCAATCAGACTTGGAAAGATGGGAAATAACGTAGTCGTTCTAGGCACCCAATGGGGTGACGAAGGTAAAGGTAAAATTGTAGACCTTTTAACTGAAGATGCAAAATACGTGGTACGCTACCAAGGCGGTCACAATGCAGGTCATACACTTGTAATTGACGGTGAAAAAACCGTTCTTCACTTAATTCCATCAGGTATCCTTCGCGATAACGTAAAATGCGTTATCGGTAACGGTGTAGTGCTATCGCCTGAAGCTCTAATTAAAGAAATGAAACCTCTTGAAGAGCGCGGCATTCCAGTACGCGAGCGTCTTTTCATTTCTGAAGCATGTCCTCTAATTCTTCCTTACCACGTTGCAATGGACCAAGCTCGCGAAATCGCTCGCGGTAAAAAAGCTATTGGTACAACAGGTCGTGGTATCGGTCCAGCATACGAAGATAAAGTTGCTCGTCGCGGTCTACGCGTTGGCGACCTATTCGATATGGAAGCGTTCGCTGAGAAACTAAAAGAAGTAATGGAATTCCATAACTTCCAACTAGAGCATTTCTACAAAGCTGAACCAGTAAGCTATGAAGAAGTACTTGAGCAAGCTAAAGGCTACGCTGAGCTACTAACTTCAATGGTTATCGACGTAACTGACGAACTAGACGCAGCACGTAAGCGCGGCGACAAGATCATGTTCGAAGGTGCGCAAGGTACACTGCTAGATATCGACCACGGTACTTACCCTTACGTAACTTCTTCTAACACGACTGCTGGTGGTGTTGCTGCAGGTTCTGGTTTCGGTCCTCGTCATATCGGTTACATCCTTGGTATCACTAAAGCTTACTGTACTCGTGTTGGTTCTGGTCCATTCCCGACTGAGCTATACGACGGTCTAGACAAGCAAGATCCTGTTGGTAAACACCTAGGTGAAGTTGGTCATGAGTTCGGTGCAACAACTGGTCGTCTACGCCGTACTGGTTGGTTCGATGCTGTTGCGATGCGTCGTGCAATCCAAATCAACTCTATCTCTGGCTTCTGTCTAACTAAACTAGACGTTCTAGATGGTCTAGAAGAGCTAAAAATCTGTACTGGTTACAAGATGAAAGATGGCTCTATTCTAGAAGTTTCTCCAATGGCAGCTGAGTCATTTGAGCAAGCGACACCAATCTACGAAACAATGCCTGGTTGGTCTGAGAACACATTTGGTGCTAAGTCAATCGACGCGCTACCACAAGCAGCTCTAGACTACATCAAGCGTATTGAAGAGCTAACTGGCGTGCCTGTAGACATCGTTTCAACGGGTCCAGATCGTAACGAAACTATCATCAAGGTTCACCCATTCGAATCTTAATCGATACTCGTTAGAGATTATAAAAGCCGACTTTCGAGTCGGCTTTTTTGTATCTGTAACTTGGCTGCACTGACGGAAAAGTAAACTCGATATGGCAAATTGTTGCCGTTAAGCTTAAACAAGAGGCAAAAATTGTCTAAAGCTTAACTGACGTTTGCCGATAAGGTTATCAAGCAGAGGAGATCCTTCACCGATCTTTGATTTCTCAGAATCCTTAAAGAGTACATTTATGAAGTTACGAACAGTGGCTGCTTCACTGTTATTGATGCTGAGTGCAACGTCGGTCAAGGCAGATGTTGCCGATGTGGGGGCACCAGTTCCCATCTATACCGAAGCAGAGTTAATTAAGCTTATTGAACAAAATAAGCATTTAGAACGCGTGCGTGCGGATAACTGCCAATTGGTGGAAGATATTGTTGCGCGTGCCACACGAATTAATTTACCGTCGTATGAGTTTCTCTACGGCGACATGCTGGCGTGGGGCGTTTGTGTAGAGCAAGATGTTGAACTTGGTCTCTACTATATGGAAAACGCTGCACACCAAGGCTTGCCTGCGGCATTAGAGCAGCTTGGGCGCTACTACTCTCGTGGTACCTTAGTTCAACAAGATAAAGAGCGTGCAATCCCATACCTGCGCGAGGCTGCGGCAATGGGGAACCTTAATGCGCGTATTCATCTTGCTGAGTTATTGTTACGTGATTACGGTAGCCCACTGGATTACGAAGATGCTTACCGTTGGTTATACAACTCAGTCACGGCAGATCAGAGAAAACATAAGCGTATTGCGGTGCTAAGAAATGGTTTAGAGCAACGTATGCCGCAAAACATCATTGCGCGAGCCAAGCGTCGCGACACTTTCTGGTAGATGTACTCTTAAAACACCAGTAGCTTCATAACACTCTGCCAATAAATACAACAAAGCCCACATCATGTGGGCTTTGTTGCTTTTCCCGAAGCGTAATCGTTAGCGATTAAACGACTTTGTGTGGACCGAAGCATTCATAGTGGAATTGTTCTTGCGGAACACCAAGTTCAAGCAGTTGTTTCGCTACGTGCTGCATAAAACCAACAGGGCCGCAGAAGTAAACTTGTACGTTGTCTTGTTTCACTGCTGCTTCAATTTCGTGTAGGTTTACAAAGCCGGTGAAATGGAAGTCCTCACCCAACTTATCTTCTGCCGTTGGTTGGTTGTACCAAACCAGCGAGTTCATATTCTCTTTTGCGCCAACAATCTGATTCACATGATGTTTGAATGCGTGTTGTTGGCCGTTTTCTGCTGCGTGTACCCAAGTTACAGGTGCTTTGTGTTCAGCAAGGCTCTCAAGCATTGAAAGTGTTGGCGTTAGACCGACACCAGCGGAAACCAAAACAACGGGTGTACTTGCGTCTACATCCATAAAGAAATCACCCGCAGGTGCGGCTAGCTGCACTTTATCGCCGATGTGGAGATCGTCATGCAGGAAGTTCGATACCTTGCCGCCGTCTTCACGTTTTACCGAGATACGATAAGTGTTCTCTTGTACCGCAGAAGATAGGCTGTACTGGCGAATCTCTTGGTTTTCGAACTTATCACTGTTGATGTAGATACCAAGGTATTGGCCCGGTTTGTACTCAGAAACCTTTTCACCATCGAGCGGTTTGAAGACGAAGCTACAAATGTTCTCGCTTTCAAGTTGTTTACCGACCAATTCAAACTCACGCAGACCACGCCATCCACCTTGAAGCGCAGCGTTCTCTTGGTAGATTTGCTCTTCGCGTTGAATAAACACGTTAGCCAAAACGCCATAAGCTTCTGCCCATGCATCAATCACTTCCTGACCCGGAGAGAACAACTCGTCGATCGTCGCAAGTAGATGTGTGCCGACGATTTGGTACTGATCTTTAGTGATCATAAAGCTGGTGTGCTTGTGCGCGATTTTCTCTACAGCACCAAGTAGTGCTGGTAGGTTATCGATGTTGGTTGCGTAAGCGCAGATTGCATTAAATAGAGCTTCACGTTGGTCACCATTACGCTGGTTGCTCATGTTGAAAATGTCTTTCAACTCAGGGTTGTGGGTGAACATGCGATCGTAAAAGTGTGCCGTTAACTTCGGACCGGTTTCTGCAAGAAGTGGTGCGGTTGCTTTCACGATATCAATGGTTTGGTTGCTGAGCATAATGGCTTCCTATTTAAAGTTGTATTTGTAATGCATGTTTAAAGTTGTATCTCAAATGTATCTTTCGATCAAGAAAAGAATTACAATTTTGCTACTACAGAGGATAGCAACATGCAGTTAACTAGCTTTACCGATTATGCGCTCAGAACCTTGATTTACTTGGCTTCATTGCCAAAAGATGAACTAACAAACATTACCGAAGTGACTGATTTATTTGGTGTATCACGTAACCATATGGTGAAAGTGATCAACCGTCTTGGTCAGTTAGGTTATGTACATACGGTGCGTGGTAAAAACGGCGGCATTCGTTTGATGAAGCCGGCAAAAGAAATTACTGTCGGTGGTGTGGTGCGCGATCTGGAGCCATTAGATTTGGTGAATTGTGATGTCGAGTTTTGTCACATTACGCCAGCATGTCGTCTAAAAGAGAAGCTAGCAAAAGCGAAATTGGCTTTCTTAGCTGAATTAGACGGTTGCACTATTGATGAACTGCTTCGCGACAACTCAGAGCTGCTGATCCTGCTTACTCGTCCTTAGTTTTACGCGTGTCTCTCTCATCCTTTCAAGATCATTCTTTTTTCAAAGCAATTCTGTAGCTTATCAAGAGACTCGGATATACTAGCTCTATACCTTCCTTGCTAGATAGGCACGCCTATGTCAGACAATATTCCAAACGATCCATTCGCAGATCGTGAATCCAAAAATTACGAAAACCCAATTCCAAGTCGAGAGTTCATCACTGAGTTTCTGCAGCAAGCTGGCGTCCCAATGAATCGCAACGATTTGTTTGAAGCGCTTAAGCTAAAAGGTGAAGATCAATACGAAGGTTTACGCCGTCGACTGCGCGCGATGGAGCGTGATGGCCAGCTCGTGTTTACGCGTCGTCAGTGCTACGCGCTACCAGAAAAACTCGAGATGGTGAAAGGTTACGTAATTGGCCATAAAGATGGTCATGGTTGGGTGCGTCCTGAAGGCAGTGTCGGCAAGGATAATGACATTGTGCTGCCTCATCACCAAATGAAACACATCATTCATGGTGACTTCGTTTTGGTTCAACCGACGGATAACAGCAAGCGCGGTCGCCGTGAAGGGCGTTTAGTACGTGTTTTAGAAGAGCGTAACACGCAGATCGTTGGTCGTTTCTTCCTAGAGTACGGTTACTCTTACGTTGTGCCTGATGACTCGCGTATCAGCCAAGATATTCTAATCCCAAATGAGCACAAAGCAGGAGCCCGCATGGGTAACGTGGTGGTGATTGAGATCACTGACCGTGGTTCTCGTTCGCGTGGCATGATGGGTAAAGTGGTTGAAGTGCTGGGTGAAAACATGGCTCCGGGTATGGAAACGCAAATCGCGATTCGTACTCACCAAATTCCTCACGATTGGCCAGCGGCTGTCGATAAACAAATTGAAAATCTAGGCGAAGAAGTCCCAGAAGAAGCAAAAGTGGGTCGAGTTGACTTGCGTGAGTTACCGTTGGTGACCATCGATGGTGAAGATGCTCGTGACTTTGATGATGCGGTGTACTGTGAGAAGAAAAAGAGCGGTGGTTGGCGTTTATGGGTAGCGATTGCTGACGTAAGTTACTACGTACGTACAGACTCTGCGCTGGACAAAGAAGCCATCAACCGTGGTAACTCGGTGTACTTCCCATCGCAAGTTGTGCCAATGCTACCTGAGGTGCTATCAAACGGTTTGTGTTCACTTAACCCACAAGTTGATCGTCTGTGTATGGTGTGTGAAATGACCA
Source organism: Vibrio hyugaensis (assembly GCF_002906655.1). Lineage (NCBI taxonomy): Bacteria > Pseudomonadati > Pseudomonadota > Gammaproteobacteria > Vibrionales > Vibrionaceae > Vibrio > Vibrio hyugaensis. Next base: position 2,492,841 of record NZ_CP025794.1, read on the forward strand.
TCTCTGACACCGGTAAGCTGTCAGGGTACAAGCACTACGAAGCGGTGATGAACTCACATGCACGTCTGACGTACAGTAAAGTGGGTGCGATTCTAGAAGGTGATGAAGAGCTGCGTATGCGCTACCACAACCTAGTGCCTCATCTAGAAGAACTGCACAGCATGTACAAAGTGCTAAAAGACGCTCGTGACAACCGTGGTGCGATTGAATTTGAGACCGTTGAAGCTAAGTTCATCTTCAATGCCGATCGCAAGATTGAAACCATCGAGCCTGTGATTCGTAACGATGCACATAAGATCATCGAAGAATGTATGATCCTAGCGAACATCGCCTCAGCGTCTTATGTCGAGAAGGCAAAAGAGCCAGCATTGTACCGTGTTCACGAATCTCCGGGTGAACTGCGCCTACAGGGTTTCCGCGATTTCCTAAGTGAGCTTGGCTTGGATTTGAAGGGCGGTCTTGAACCATCACCAACCGACTATGCAGACTTGGTAAAACAGATTGCGGAGCGTCAGGACAAAGAGCTGATTCAAACCATGCTGTTGCGCTCAATGAAGCAAGCAGTATACAACGCGGACAATGCCGGCCACTTTGGTTTGGCACTGAAGCGTTACGCGCACTTCACGTCGCCAATTCGTCGTTACCCAGACCTGCTGCTGCACCGCGCAATCAAATATCTGATTGCCAAAGAAGAAGGTCGCAATCAAGATCGTTGGACCCCAACGGGTGGTTACCACTACTCGTTTGACGACATGGACTTCTACGGTGAGCAATGTTCGATGACAGAGCGCCGTGCAGACGACGCAACTCGTGAAGTGGCTGATTGGTTGAAGTGTGAATACATGCAAGACCATGTTGGCGATGAGCTGGATGGTGTTATTGCCAACGTGACCAGCTTTGGTTTCTTTGTTCGTCTGACTGAGCTGCACATCGATGGTTTGGTGCACATTTCAACGCTAGCGAACGACTACTACCAATTTGATCCGATTGGTCAAAGACTTATCGGTGAAAGCTTCGGTAACATCTATCGCCTAGGCGATGCGGTGAAAGTGAAAGTGCTTGCGGTCAACTTAAATGACAAGCAAATTGACTTTGAATTAATCGAAACAAGCCGTAAGCTACGCGGCAAAGGTAAGACTGCGAAGAAACGCGCTGCAGATGCCAAACGCAAAGCAAAAGAGAAAAAGCGTGCGGCAACCAAAGGCGGTACTCGCGCGAAGCCGATGATTGAACCGACCAAGCACCCTGAACCTGCTGAAGCAGGCAGTGCTCGCAAAGGTAGCGCGAAACGCGGGGACGCTGAAGGTACGAAAAAGCCGAAGAAAGCACGCAAGAAAAAGCCACACAGTAAGCCGAGAAAGACTAAGCGTACTAAGAGCGACGCTGAGTAGGCTGAAGCGCCAATCTAGTCCGGAATTAAAGGAGTAGATTGGCGAGGGCAAGACGACCAGAACAACAGGTTAAACAATGAGTAACGAATTTATTTACGGCATTCACGCAGTGAAAGCGGTATTAGAACGCGAACCAGAGCGTTTTATCGAAGCATACGTCCTAAAAGGCCGCCAAGACGATCGTCTAATGCCAATCCTGAATGACCTTCAGGTTTGTGGTGTTTCGATTCAACAAATGACTCGTAAAACGCTAGACGACAAAGCACACGGTGCTAACCACCAAGGCATCATTGCGCGTGTTAAAGCTGCGAAACAGCTTAATGAAAACGACATTGATGGCATCCTAGCGCAGCATGAATCACCACTGCTGTTGGTATTGGATGGCGTGACGGATCCACATAACCTAGGCGCATGTCTTCGTAATGCTGATGCAGCCGGCGCGGCGGCGATCATCGTACCGAAAGATCGCTCTGCACCGATGAATGCCACCGTAAGCAAGGTTGCTTGTGGCGCAGCAGAAGTCGTGCCATTGATCCGAGTGACCAACTTGGCTCGTACTATGCGTACACTACAAGAGCAAGGCATCTGGTTTGTTGGTACGGCAGGCGAAGCAACGCATGATATCTACCAAGCGAAACTGACTGGCCCTCTTGCTATCGTAATGGGTGCAGAAGGTGACGGCATGCGTCGTCTAACTCGTGAAACCTGTGATGACTTAATTAAGATCCCAATGGCAGGTAGCGTTTCAAGTTTGAACGTATCTGTGGCATCTGGCATTTGTTTGTTTGAAGCCGTTCGTCAGCGTATTGCTGCAAAGTAATTGCTAAACAAGTTTTAATAAACAAATAGTTACTGCAAAGTCAGACATAATGATAAAAACAAAGGATGGGGTGCCATCCTTTGTCGTTTTCACCGATTTATAAATAAAATTTTCAGGGAAGTTATGACTCAACAAGACATTAAATTCATTGCCTTTGACCTAGACGGTACTTTGCTTGATAGCGTACCGGATCTAGCTGTTGCGGCAGACCAAGCCGTTCAAGCACTTGGTTTTCCTTCTGTTTCAGAAGAACAAGTTCGTGACTATGTTGGTAATGGCGCAGACGTGCTGATTGGGCGCTCACTAAGCCAAAGCCTGACCATCAACCCAGAGTTGAGCGAAGAGCTTCGTGCAAAAGCGCGTGTACTGTTTGATGACTACTACGAGCAAAGCGGTCACAAGCTAAGTCACCTATATCCAACGGTAAAAGAGACACTAGCAGAGCTGCACAAAGCGGGTTTTGTTATGGCGTTGGTGACCAACAAACCTTCAAAGTTTGTGCCTGATGTTTTAGAAAAACACGACATCGCAAAATACTTTGTTGATGTGCTAGGCGGCGACGCGTTTCCAGAGAAAAAACCAAACCCAATTGCACTGAACTGGTTGATGGAAAAGCACCAAATCCAACCTAGTGAAATGCTGATGGTCGGCGACTCGAAGAACGACATTCTCGCAGCAAAGAATGCAGGCTGTGCCTCATTTGGTCTGACTTATGGCTACAACCACGGTGAGCCTATCTCTGCATCAAATCCAGATTTCGTCGCTGACAGTTTGGCTGAATTATTGGATGTAGTAGCGGTTTCTGCATAACGGCTACAAAAGAGCTTCCAAAATACTCGTTAATGAGTACACTGAGTAAACCGTGCACCTATCGTTGCACGGTTTTTTTCATTTATTTAGATTAAGAAGTCAAAGGAATCATTCTAATGAGCAAACCCATTGTATTGAGTGGTGTTCAACCTTCAGGTGAACTAAGTATCGGTAACTACTTGGGTGCTCTACGTCAATGGCAGCAGATGCAAGACGATTATGATTGCCAATACTGTGTGGTAGACCTTCACGCGATTACGGTTCGTCAGGACCCTAAAGCACTGCATGAAGCGACGCTAGACGCACTGGCGATCTGTCTGGCAGTTGGTGTTGACCCGAAGAAGAGCACGCTATTTGTTCAGTCACACGTACCAGAGCATGCTCAACTTGGTTGGCTTCTTAACTGTTACACCCAGATGGGTGAACTGGGTCGTATGACGCAGTTTAAAGACAAATCTGCACGTTACTCAAACGACAGCTCCAGCCAGTTTGGTGATGTAAACGTTGGTCTGTTTGACTACCCAGTACTGATGGCGGCAGACATCCTGCTTTACGGTGCGCACCAAGTGCCTGTAGGTAGCGACCAGAAGCAACACCTAGAGCTAGCGCGTGATATTGCTAACCGCTTTAACAACATCTACTCACCAGAGCAGCCAATCTTCCAAGTGCCAGAGCCTTACATTCCGACGGTAAACGCGCGTGTAATGAGCCTTCAAGACGCAACGAAGAAGATGTCTAAATCCGATGACAACCGCAAGAACGTTATCACGTTGCTGGAAGAGCCTAAGTCGATCATTAAGAAGATCAACAAAGCGCAAACCGACACAGAAACGCCACCGCGTATCGCTCACGATTGGGATAACAAGGCAGGTATCTCTAACCTAATGGGTCTATACTCTGCGGCAACAGGTATGAGCTTCGAAGAGATTGAAGCCAAATACCAAGGCGTTGAAATGTACGGTCCATTCAAGAAAGACGTTGGTGAAGCATTGGTGACTATGCTTGAGCCAATTCAGGCTGAATACCACCGCATCCGTGCTGACCGCGCTTACATGAACGAAGTAATGAAGCAAGGCGCTGAGAAAGCATCGGCACGTGCGGCTGAAACGTTGAAGAAAGCATACGAAGCAGTGGGTTTTGTCGCTCGCCCATAGTTGCTCAAAAACATCAGAATTGAAAAGCTCCACCATTGGTGGAGCTTTTTTTATACCCATTGATCTACGAACATAAATAACCTCAAAGGCTATTTTTAATGGCGCAGTAAAGGAAAGAAATAATAAGTTTCGTCATTCTAAATTAGCATTGCTTAATGTTTAAATTATATTGCTAGAATTGAATTAATTCAGATTAAATACTCATCCATTCACGTAGCATGCTGAGTGATATAAAACCGAGTAATAAGTCTAATTATTGATATTTATATTCTTAGTTGCTGTATTTGTTACAAAAACTGTTTAAATGGGCAGCCCTGGCATAATTTTGCGTATTCACGTGTGATATATTTCACGGCTTTTACTGGTGTTTCTTATTTATTTCATAAATAAACCTGATAGTAGGCACAAATGGTGGGCTCTGCTCAGGGCTTAGTTTGCATTTAAATAAATATCAGGTACGACAATGGATACGTTAATCAAACCCTCTTTACTTGCACTGACGATTGCCAGCGCGCTTAGTGCCAATGCTAACGCAGAAATTATCCTTTCCCAATATGTTGAAGGTGGCTCATACAACAAAGCCGTAGACATCGTGAACACGGGCGATACCGCGGTGACGTTGACAGGTTATGAGCTAGCGAAATCATCAAACGGTGGCGGTACTTGGGGGAGCACACTCGACCTTAGCCAAGTGACGTTACAAGCTAACCAAGTGTATGTACTGGCTCATGGTGACGCGAGCGATGCCATCAAAGCTGTCGCGGATATCACAGATAAAAGCGTTGCGAACTTTAACGGTGACGACCCGATCGCACTGCTTAAAGATGGCGAAGTGCATGACATCATCGGTGTGATGGGTGACGTAGATTTTGGTAAAGACACCACATTGGTTCGTAACAGTGATGCACTAACCCCTTCTGCTACTTATGATGCATCTCAGTGGACGGCATTTGAGAAAGACAACATTGACGGTCTTGGTGAGCTAAATGCGACTGAGCCACCAGCACCATTCGCTTGTGAAGTAGACGGTCAACAACCTAACTTCACCACCATTCAAGATATTCAAGGTGAAGGCGATTCGTCACCATTTATTGATGGTTACCCATACATTACTGACGAAGATCATTTCGTAACTGGTGTTGTGACTGCTGTTACCACTGGCCTAACCAAAGGTTTCTACCTGCAAGCGTTAGAAAATGACAACAACGACAAGACTTCAGAAGGCTTGTTCATTCATACCGATGCCGCGGATACCAATCTAAAAGCAGGCGATGTTGTTTGTGTGAAAGGTAAAGTTCAAGAGTATTACAGCAATACTCAGCTAGCTTCTGATGCTAACAGTTATGTGAAAACTGGCACATCGGATATTCCTCGAGTTACCGATCTTGTTATCAAAGAAGGTGAGACACTACGTGATGCGCTAGAGCATCATGAAGGCATGCAAGTTGAACTGAAATCAGCAAGCGAGTTGTTTGTGACTCGTAATTTCTCTTACGACTATGATTCGCGTCGCAATAACATGATGCTTTCACATGAAGCGCCGTTATTTAAGCCAACTCAATTGCACGCAGCAGAGAGCGATGCCGCGGTTGCGTTAGCAAAAGACAACGCAGCGAATCGCGTATACCTAGAATCTGATGGCAAAGCACCAAACGGCCAAATCCCTTACTACCCTGACTTTGCTAAAGATGCAGACCAAGATGGCTCTTCTGAGCAGCACATTCGCCTTGGTTCGCGAGTAGAGGGTCTGCAGGGCGTCGTGGCTTACAGCTACAACGAATACCGCTTGATTGCGACCAATGAAGTCGATAACACCAACTTCGTGACTTCAGGTGAAGACTTCGACGTGGCTCGTAAAGATGCGCCAGCGATTGCGGATTCAGATTTGCGTATCGCGAGCTTTAACGTACTGAACTACTTCAACTCTGTGGCTGACAGCGGTCATGAAAACCCAACCGGACAAAATCGTGGGGCAGAAAACCTCGATGAGTTCCTGATCCAACAAGCGAAAATCGTTGCGGCGATGAATAAGATGGACGCTGACATCATTGGCTTGATGGAAGTCGAAAACAACGGCTTTGGTGATAGCAGTGCGGTGAAGAACTTGGTGGATGCATTGAATGCTGAAATCGAAGACACAGAAGATCATTACACTTACGTTGAAATCGCGGATCAAGACAAATACCAAGACGAATACTTTGGTAGTGATGCGATCATGGTGGCGATCCTATACCGTGCAAACGAAGTGACGCCAAAAGAAGTTGCGAAAGTGATTGTAACGCCAGAGCAGCACATCGAAGAAAACACCATTACGCGTAATGACGGTGCAGAAGGCAACCCAGCTTACGACAAATACCAGCGTCATAGTCTGCTACAAACCTTTACAGTGAAAGAGACCGGTAAAGATCTATCTGTTGTGGTTAACCACTTCAAATCGAAAGGCTCTGAATGTATTGAAGAATGGATTGCGGGCGTAGAAGACTCTGAGCCGGCGGATCTGCAAGGCAACTGTAACAACTTCCGTGTTTCTGCAGCCAACATTGTGGGTGACGCTCTGAAAGGCATTGAAGGTGACGTGCTAGTAATGGGTGACCTAAACGCCTACGGCATGGAAGATCCTCTGCTTACACTGACTGATTACTCGAAAGAGAAATACGGCCGTGATATCTACACTGCTGCTTACACAACCATTGGTGGTGGTGAGCTTCAAGTCGAGAAGACCAAAATTGAAAAAGGTTACGGTTACCATAACCTGAACACGGTACTTCACGGCGCAGACACCTTCTCATACACCTACTCTGGTGAGCTAGGTAACTTAGACCACGCGTTGGCGAGCAACAGCTTGGCACAAAAAGTGGTGGCGATTGAAGATTGGCACATCAACTCACTAGAAAGTAACTTGTTCGAATACAGCAGCAAGTACACAGGTGATATGCCGAAGTACAAAGATGCGTTCTCGGCATCTGACCACGATCCAGTGATCATCGCGATTGATTTCCCGGATACAGACATCGATCTACCAAGCTCAGGTGAAAACCTAGCGGTGGAAGTTCGTCTGCCACCAAACGCAGTTGTTGGTGATATCGTGACGGTAAGCCTAACGGAAGCAACTCAAGCGGCGTCGTCAACCTCTGATGCTGATGGCTACGAAGCGAGTGCAACTCTGACACAAGCGGACATTGATGCTCGCAGTGTCAGTGTGGAATTCGACAAAGCTCCAACAGAAGGCCAGTACGTACTAGAAGAGAAAGTGACAGATTCGACGGGCAACACCGTTAAGTTCAGTGATTCTCGCGATGTTACGTTAGAGCCGTCGAGCACTAACCCATCAGACGATGATGATGGTGGCTCATTTGGCTTTGGCGCGCTAATTGCGCTGTTAGGTCTAGGCTTATTCCGCCGTCGCCGCTAAGCGAATTCATTTCCTGACAAACAGTTCCTAAATAGCTGTAAAGACCAAAGGCCAGCCTATGCTGGCCTTTTTATTCAGCAAAAACTTGCCTTTCTTGCTTGGTATAGCAAAATACCGCCCTTGATTGTCACGAACGTGGCGATTCACCACGTAAGCATTGCCAAAACGGATTGGAGCAACCGACACTTTATGTTGTTGATCATCGATAACTACGACTCTTTTACCTACAACCTTTACCAATACTTCTGTGAGCTTGGTGCAGACGTAAAGGTGGTGCGTAACGATGAGATCGACATCCAAGGCATTGAGGCGCTCAACCCAACTCATTTGGTGATCTCTCCTGGGCCATGTACCCCTAACGAAGCAGGTATCTCTCTACAAGCCATTGAGCACTTTGCTGGTAAGTTACCTATCTTGGGCGTTTGCCTTGGTCATCAGGCGATTGCACAGGTGTTTGGAGGGGAAGTGGTACGTGCTCGACAAGTGATGCACGGTAAGACATCACCGATTCGTCACAATGGTCGCAGTGTGTTTAAAAACCTCAATAACCCGCTCACGGTAACCCGCTACCACTCTCTTGTGGTGAAAAACGGTACGTTACCAAAGGTGTTTGAATTGACCGCGTGGACTGAGTTGCCTGACGGAACCATGGATGAAATCATGGGTTATCAGCATAAAACCCTGCCAATTGATGCAGTACAGTTTCATCCTGAATCAATTAAGACAGAACAAGGCCACGAACTACTCGCAAACTTTCTTGCGCGTAAAACGATCTGATCGCGATCACTTTTCTTAACAAATTCTTCATATTTTGCGCCTGAGAAGGGGAATGCAAAACTATGCGTTCTGCCAATTAGGTAGGGCCTATTCATTTTTCTCATTTCTTTCTGAACCTTGTCATGCATGGTTTTTATAAAAAATCGCTTCTCTATTTGCGTTTCTTGGTGCATAAATAATCATAGATAGTGAGTATGAGGTGTTACGCTCGCATACGAAAAGAATAAATCACTATTGAAATGGTTAATCAAATGTAAATACAATGCCGTATTAGCTTAAATGCAAAACATTATTTGCTGGCAAAGAGTGCTGGTTAAATTCGCTTATCTGCTAGGCATGCGGTATCAAGAAGGAATGTGCAATGACAACGGAAAACAAAGTAGAGCGCGGTTTATTCGATGAGGTAATGGTACCTTGCTATAACCCGATGGAAATGATCCCTGTAAAAGGTGAAGGTTCACGTATTTGGGATCAGAACGGAAATGAATACATCGACTTTGCTGGTGGTATTGCGGTGAGCTGTCTTGGTCATTGTCACCCAGTTATGGTGAACGCATTGACTGAGCAAGGTAACAAGCTTTGGCACCTAAGTAATGTTATGACTAACGAGCCAGCACTGCGATTGGCGAAGAAGTTAACAGAAGTCAGCTTTGCTGAGCGCGTGTTCTTCGCTAACTCTGGCGCAGAAGCAAACGAAGCGGCACTAAAACTGGCGCGCCGTTATGCAGCAGACGTTCATGGTACTGAGAAATCTGAAATCATCGCATTCAAACAAGGTTTCCACGGTCGTACTTTCTTCACCGTAACGGTAGGCGGCCAAGCGGCTTACTCTGACGGTTTCGGTCCTAAGCCAGGCGACGTAACGCACCTCCCTTACAATGATATCGAAGCGCTGCAAGCACATATGTCTGATCGCACTTGTGCGGTGATGATGGAGCCTCTACAAGGTGAGGGCGGCATCATTCCACCAACACCTGAATTCGCTCAAGCGGTTCGCGAGCTGTGTGACAAGCACAACGCACTACTGATCTTCGATGAAGTTCAAACGGGTAATGGTCGTACTGGTCACTTCTACGCATACCAAGGTTTAGGCATTACGCCAGACATCCTAAGCACTGCGAAATCATTAGGCGGCGGTTTCCCTATCGGTGCCATGCTGACGACAGAGAAACTGTCTGAACACATGAAAGTCGGTACGCACGGTTCGACATACGGCGGTAACCCGCTAGCATGTGCCGTTGCCGAAGCGGTCGTTAATGAAGTGACTAAACCAGAAGTATTGGCTGGTGTACTAGAGCGTGAAGCGATGTTCCGTGAGGGTCTAAATAAGATCAACGCGAAATACAACATCTTCTCTGAAGTGCGCGGTAAAGGTCTACTGCTTGGTGCTGCACTGAACGAAGAGTGGCAAGGTCGTGCGCGTGACGTACTGGTTGCTGCGGGTAAACAAGGTCTCATGGTATTGGTTGCGGGTGCCAATGTCGTACGTTTCACACCATCACTCGTTATCACACAACAAGAAATCGAAGAAGGTTTGGCGAAGCTGGACAAAGCGATCGCAACACTGGTCTAAGCGCGGTCCCCGTTTATCGTCAACCTAGAAACCCCCATCAAGGATCTCTGATGGGGGTATTGTTCCTACAATATAGTTAGGATCTTCTTGCATCTGGAGGGAGTATTGATGCTAGTAGTTCGCCCTATCGCAATGTCGGATTATGACGCGCTGCACACTTGTGCGGTTGAGTCTGGTCATGGGTTTACATCTCTACCGGTTAACGAAGAACTGTTAACCAATCGAATTAAACATTCAGAGTACAGTTTTGGCAAACCAGATGTGTATGAAGCCGGTGATGAAGGCTACCTGATGGTGGGCTTTGAGTCTGAAACTGGTGAAGTCGCAGGTACCACAGGCATTGAAGCTTCGATCGGCTGGGATGTGCCTTTCTATTCTTACCACATCAGTAAAGTGGTGCACTCGTCACCAAAGCTTGGCGTAAACAACGTGGTTAAGCTGCTGACGTTTGGTAACAACTACACGGGTAACAGCGAAATCTGTACCTTGTTCCTACGCGAGAAATTCCGTGGTGGCTTGAACGGGCGTCTGATGTCTAAGTGTCGTTTCTTAATGATGGCAGAGCACCCAGAACGCTTCTCGGAAACTATCTTTGCTGAAATGCGTGGTGTTTCTGATGACCAGGGCAACTCACCATTCTGGCAATGGCTTCAAGAGCATTTCTTCTCTATCGATTTCACGCTTGCGGATTACCTAACCGGTATCGGTAAGAAAGGTTTTATCGCTGATTTGATGCCGAAATTGCCAATCTACATCAACTTGCTAAGCCCAGAAGCACAAGCCGTAATAGGTAAGGTGCACGATAACACGCGTCCTGCTCTGAAGCTGCTTGAGCGCGAAGGTTTTACTAACCGTGGTTACGTCGACATCTTCGATGGTGGCCCAACGGTGGAGTGTGACCTACGCAATATCGAATCGGTACGTCACTCGTTCCGTGCCCAAGTCAAAATCTCTGAGCATACCAGTACACAAGACTTCTTGATGTGTAACTCATCATTCGAGAACTTCCGTGCTGCAGCTGCAAAAGCGGCTTACGACGCTGAAACGCAAAGCGTTGTATTGGCTCCTGAACTTGCTGATGCGCTTTTGGTTGAGGAAGGGGATTTTGTTCGCCTTCTTCCGCAGTAACTGACGACAGAATTTAAGGATAGAAACAATGACACATTGGATTGCAGGTGAATGGGTACAAGGTCAGGGTGAAGGATTTACGTCTCTGTCGCCGTACAACCAAGAAGTGATATGGCAAGGCAACGGTGCAACGGCAGAACAAGTGAACCAAGCGGTTTCGGCGGCACGTGAAGCGTTTGTTGATTGGAAGAAGCGCCCATTTGCAGAGCGAGAAGCGATCGTGCTGGCTTTTGCTGAAAAAGTAAAAGAGAACAGCGAAAAAATCGCCGAAGTGATTGCCAAAGAAACCGGTAAGCCGATTTGGGAAACACGCACCGAAGCGGCAGCAATGGCAGGTAAAATTGCGATTTCCATCCGTGCTTACCACGACCGTACGGGTGAAGCTGCACGTGAAGCCGCAGGCAACCAAATTGTATTGCGCCACCGCCCACTGGGTGTGATGGCGGTATTCGGTCCTTATAACTTCCCAGGTCACTTGCCAAATGGCCATATTGTGCCAGCACTACTTGCTGGTAACACCGTTGTCTTTAAACCGTCTGAGCAAACGCCATGGACGGGTGAACTCGCTATGAAGCTGTGGGAAGAGGTCGGTCTACCAAAAGGTGTGATTAATCTCGTCCAAGGCGCGAAAGAAACCGGCATTGCGCTTGCGGATGCGAAAGGCATTGATGGCGTGCTGTTCACCGGTAGTGCAAACACAGGTCATGTTCTGCATCGTCAGTTTGCTGGTCAGCCGGGCAAAATGCTGGCGCTTGAAATGGGTGGCAATAACCCGATGGTTATCTCGGATAACTACGGCGACCTAGATGCGACGGTTTATACCATCATCCAATCGGCTTTCATCAGTGCAGGTCAGCGCTGTACTTGTGCACGTCGTCTTTACATTCCATTTGGCGACAAGGGTGATGCCGTCATTACTAAGCTGGTGGAAGCGACACTCAATATTAGAGTCGGCCAACCATTTGCAGAACCTGCGCCATTTATGGGACCACAGATTTCGGTCGCGGCAGCTAAATTCATTCTGGATGCACAAGCAAACCTACAAGCACTTGGTGGAGAAAGCTTGATTGAAGCGAAAGCAGGCGAAGCGGCGTTTGTTTCTCCAGGAATTATTGATGTGACGAACATTGCTGAACTGCCAGATGAAGAGTACTTCGGTCCACTTCTGCAAGTAGTGCGCTACGAAGGGCTAGAGAAAGCGGTAGAACTGGCTAACGATACACGCTTTGGCCTTTCTGCGGGTCTGGTTTCAACCGACGACCAAGAGTGGGAATACTTCGTGGACCACATTCGTGCCGGCATCGTGAACCGCAATCGCCAGCTAACGGGCGCAAGTGGTGACGCACCATTTGGTGGTCCGGGTGCGTCGGGTAACCTACGTCCAAGTGCTTACTACGCAGCAGACTACTGTGCGTATCCAATGGCATCAATGGAAGGACAAGAGGCGGTCTTGCCTGCCACATTGAGTCCGGGTGTAAGCCTGTAATAGAGAAAACGAAGCGGTGACAAAGTATCGCCGCTTCTCTCTGCCGGAGCTATTTACCAAGTTAGGATTCTGGTAAGCGCGCTGGCAAACGCCAAAGGCGAGCTTAAGACTCTCCAGTGCGTGTTGACTGACTGGCACTTATGCCACACATACCGTCACAGGTTGATGACCGCTCGTTCGTGATTCTGGACAGCCTCCGGGCTGTGAACGAGCGGTCAACTTCTCTTACCCCTAACTCTACATTGCATAACAAGGAGTCGTTATGACGCCCGATGTGTTATTTGAATCGCTATGGCAAGACTACATTAAACGTCTTTGTCCTTCCGCTGCTAAAGTCCATCAACTTCTTCAAGAAGATGAGCCTCTGATTAATGACCATATTGCTCTACGTACGTTTAATGTCGATCCCCTAGGCATTGAAACGTTAGCGAAGCCATTCTTGGCGGTGGGCTACAAAGCCTGTGGTGACTACGTATTTGAAAGCAAAAAGCTGGTAGCAAAACATTTTGAGCACCCAGATCCAAAACAACCAAAAGTCTTCATCAGTGAATTGAAAGTGGATGAGTGCTCACCAGAGCTACAAGCCATTGTTCATAAATTGGTAGAGCAGGTTGATGCTTCTAAACTGACAGGCAGTGACTTCTTATACGGCGGACGTTTGTGGAACCTCGGCTATGCTGACTTCCAAACCTTGGCGAAAGAGAGTGAATACGCTTCTTGGCTTGCTGCGCACGGTTACGGAGCTAACCACTTCACAGTGAGCGTTAATCAACTCAACCAGCATCAAGAAGTGAAGCAAGTGAACGACTACCTACGCACTGCTGGTTTCACCATCAACGAGAATGGCGGTGAAGTAAAAGGCACGCCAGAGGTGCTACTAGAGCAATCATCGACCATGGCAGACAAAGTGCCAGTGACCTTTACTGAAGGCGTTGAGGTGATTCCTGGAGGCTTCTACGAGTTTGCTAAGCGCTATCCAATGGATAACGGTGAGTTGTACCCAGGATTTGTGGCTGCATCGGCAGATAAGATCTTCGAAAGCACCAACGGTTAATAGATACGAGAACGGGCTATGCCCTATGAATTCGGAAACGCTTCGCCTCGGGAGGCTTTAACTCTCGGAATCTGAGAGGGCTATATCTCGAAGGACGAAGTCCGCTCTCGGAACGCAGTGTTCCCAATTCTCGGCTCTTTGTTTTCCGTTCCCTATTCTCAGCTCTTAAAAACAAAAAAGCCACCAAACTTGCATTTGGTGGCTTTTAAATTTTTTAAACGTTAATCGAGATTAACGAGTTCCGTAAACAACGATAGTTTTACCGTGCGCAGAAATTAGGTTCTGCTCTTCTAGCATCTTCAAGATACGACCTACTGTTTCACGAGAACAGCCAACGATTTGGCCGATTTCTTGACGAGTGATCTTGATTTGCATGCCGTCTGGGTGCGTCATCGCATCTGGCTGTTTAGCAAGGTTCAGAAGAGTCTGAGCGATACGACCAGTTACGTCTAGGAACGCTAGGTCACCCACTTTTTGGCTAGTAACTTGTAGACGACGAGCCATTTGCGCAGAAAGACGCATTAGGATGTCTGGGTTAACTTGGATAAGTTGACGGAATTTCTTGAAAGAAATCTCAGCCACTTCACAAGGAGATTTAGCGCGAACCCAAGCTGTACGCTCTTGGTCTTCTTCGAATAGACCAAGTTCACCAATGAAGTCGCCCTGGTTTAGGTAAGAAAGGATCATTTCCTTACCTTCTTCGTCTTTGATAAGAACCGCAACAGAACCTTTAACGATGTAGTACAAAGTCTCTGCTTTTTCGCCCGCGTGAATTAGCGTGCTTTTTGATGGGTACTTATGAATATGACAGTGTGAAAGAAACCACTCTAATGTTGGGTCGGTTTGAGGTTTACCTAGAACCATAATATCTCACTTCCTCTGCAGGGTACGCTTGCGCTATCCATATTTTAGCTAAGCCTGAATTGGCCTACTAGAATAAGAGCACTTTTTATATGCTGCAAGCTCTCTTGTGTTTCGGTTAGAAATAGTATCCTTTTTCGAAAACGATTTCTTGATTTTAATCGTGCCATCATTGAGATTTTGTAAGCAAAACTGTGCACATGATCACGGTATGAAAAGTAAACACTACGATGGCAAGGTTTTTAGCCAATTTTCCCTGTTTCGATAAGTTGCTGCAGAATCGGCCTTACTATGAGCTCCATTGCAAAGCTCATCTTACCGCCCGGTACCACAATAGTATTGTGGCGAGACATGAATGAGCCATCAATCATTGCCAGTAAATAAGGAAAGTCGACATTCTTTATGCCGCGAAGGCGTATGACAACAAAACTCTCATCTAAACTTGGGATGCCTTTGGCATTGAGTGGGTTGGATGTATCGACCGTTGGGACACGCTGAAAGTTGATGTGCGTTCGAGAGAACTGCGGGGTGATGTAGTTTAGGTAGTCATCCATTGAGCGCACGATCGAATCCATGACCGCTTCTCTTGAGTGGCCACGATCGCGCGTGTCACGGACGAACTTTTGAATCCATTCTAAGTTGACGATTGGCACCATGCCAATTAGAAAGTCGACGTGACGTGCCACATTGACATCGCCATCCACCACGCCACCATGCAAGCCTTCGTAGAACAAGACATCACTGTTTTCTGGCAGATCTTGCCAAGGTGTAAAGGTGCCCGGCATTTGGTTATATGGGACCGCTTCATCAAAGGTGTGCAGATAACGGCGCACGCTGCCAGTGCCATCTTCACCAAACTGACGAAAGAACTCTTCTAACCCCGGAAAGTCATTGGCTTGTGGACCAAAGTAACTGATGTGTTTGCCTTGCTCGCGGGCTTTACGGATTTCGACGTCCATTTCTGGACGAGTAAAACGGTGAAAGCTATCGCCTTCGACCCATGCAGGTTTGACGTTCATCATATTGAACATCTTGCGGAAGGCTTCAGATGTAGTGGTGGTACCGGCACCGGATGAACCAGTAACCGCAATGATTGGATGTTTAGCTGACATGACAAACCTTGTCGAAAATTACTTACCTGTAAAGTGCAGCATGCGTATGCTGCACGGTCGATAACCCACTATAGCACGTAACAAGCCCTTGTCATCGAGTGGGGTACGGTAAAATGTGAAGGGTCTAAAACTTTGCTTTTAATTGAATATCTACTGTTTCATGCAGCTCAGAAAAGACGATGAGTGCTTCACCTTTTTCTAATTGGTATTTGACCTGATCGATTTTACTTTGCAGTGAAACTTCGACCGAGCCATAGTCGGTGCCTTCACGTAGTACGAATTCACGAATCAAATTTTCCAGCGTTTCTGGCGCGATGTCTTGCCAAGGGATGACCATAAATACCTCAAACTTTTATGATGTTTAAGCGCGCCTTGGGTTGGAGTCTGGCGCGCCTAAGTAGTTTACTGTGTTCGTGGCACGGATACAGCAGAAAGGTACTCCGCAGCGATACTTTCGTAATAAGCAGGTAGGGCTTCTTCTAACCAAAACTTTGGTTTGAGAGCGGTTCCCGTAAGAAAACCCACATGCCCCCCATGCTCATAAAGTCGGTAATCGATGTTATCTGGCAACACAAATTTCGGGATCACTTCTTCCGTCATAAACGGATCGTCTTTTGCGTGGATTATCAGCGTCGGTAGAGTGATCTGTTGCAGCTTGCTTAAGCCAGAACATTGATCGTAATAATCTTGTGCGTCTTTAAAGCCATGCAGAGGGGCTGTGATCAAGTCGTCGAACTCATACAAGCGAGTCACACGTTTGATCGAGTTATACGACAGTGCGAGTTCGCCTTGGATTAAGTCATGCTTTTGCAGTGCATTACGCTTTAGTGAAGAGAGTAAGTAACGTCGATAGACCTTCGAGAAGCCTTGCTCAATACGATTGGCACATGCCGCTAAATCAAGCGGTGCAGAGACAATCGTCGCGGCACTCAAGATCGGGTCACCTTTGTACTTAGCTAAATAGTTCGCCAGCATGTTACCGCCGAGGGAGATCCCTACTGCGATTTTTGGATTGTTGGGGAACTGCTGATTGAGCTGCTCAAGAAAGAAACGAGCGTCCGTTACTTCGCCAGAATGATAGGCGCGGGCTTTCTTGTTTGGCTTACCACTGCAACCACGAAAGTGCATCATCACTGAAAGCCAACCCGATTTAGAGAAGGCGTTCATCAAACCGTTCGCATACGGGCTGTAGAAGCAGCCTTCCAAGCCATGAAAGAGGACGAAGATTGGTTTGTTGCGTGCGGCTTCGGAATCTGGCTGCTGGGACCACGCCAAATCGAGGAAGTCACCGTCCGGTGTATCGAGTGTTTGCCAAATAGGCGTAAACAGCGCTTTCTTGCGAATAAAGCGCGGTAATAGCGTCTGAAGGTGCGGGTTCTTAATCCCGGCGGCTGCGAAAAATTGTGTCATACCTAACTGCTCTTATATGGTCCTTCAATGTTCGCCGAAGAACTTATTAATATATTCCCTTATACCCAAGTAACCTCAAGATGCTCGTTTCAGCGAGAGTGATTTGGTTTGCAAACGAGGCAGAGATTTGAAGATCTAGTGGCTCTAAATCAAAAATCAATAACAAAGTGTGCAAGCCAAATCATCTCGCCCTTTGGGAGCTTGTCACTGAACCGATTTCATCGTCAAGCATCTTGGAAAGAGCTCGCTATTACGCTGCGCTGCTTTCCTTGATCTCGAATCAGTGACAATGCTCTGAACACTGCATCTTGAAGTCACTTGGGTATATAGCTTTAGTATAGATATTTTACTGGTTTATGACTGATTTATGGATGCTGAATTTTTGGAACTGGAAGGGAAAACGCTTGTTGAAGGTGCTCACCACCGAGCTGCCGACAATATCTTAGCGTTAATGGATCGCCATCGTTACTGACTAATTTTAATGAGTTGACGCAGTCAACGAGGTCGGATTGTTGCTGTTTTTCTAACTGCAGTTCGAACTGTAGTGCTTCGCGATAAAGGGCATCGTTGACTTGCGATTTTAGATGGCGACGTAACTCACGGTAGGAGTGCAGAAGGGTTTCGCTTCGACCAAGGCAACCTTGGACTAAATGCCAGTCCTGTTCTTGGAAAATGACTTGCTGCTCATCGAGCCATCTGAGCAGCAGTAGTAGATTCACATTGCCGTGATAGTTATTTTGCAACGACAAGCACGCTTCCTTCACTTCTCGCACACCATAAAATTGCAGACTGAACTGCCAAAGGTGTTCTAGGGTGAGAGTGTATTCTGCGTGCTCTTTTGTCATTGATTAAACTCTAGCTCCATCTGCTCTAACGTTTCTTGAGCAGACATCCATTCCATCTCTACGTCTTCAAGCTCAGATTTACTCGACGCTTGAAGTGCCAACACTTCATTAAGTTTAGCCTTGTTTTCTGCTTCATACAGAGAGTTATCCGATAATTGCTCTTCTGCTGATGCCAATGCTTCGCCTAACTTATCCATTTTATTTTCTAACTGTGTCAGGGTTTTGCGAATTGGCGCTGTCTGTTTGCGAAATTCTGCGTCACGTCGCTTCTGCTCTTTTTTTGCCGCAGCGCTGTTGTTGTTGTCTTTCTCTGGTTGTGCCGCTTGTGCTTCTTTACGCTCGGCTCTTTGTTGCTCTGTTAGCCACTTGTAGTAGTCATTGAGGTCACCATCAAATGGTGCGACTTGGCGGTCATGTACCAGATACAAGTCGTCCGTTGTTGCGCGCAGCAAGTAACGGTCGTGCGAAACAATGACCATCGCACCTTCAAAGGTTTGCAGTGCCATGGTCAATGCTTGGCGCATGTCCAAATCTAGGTGGTTGGTTGGTTCATCGAGTAGCAATAGGTTGGGTTTTTGCCACACAACTAATGCCAATACTAAACGCGCTTTTTCACCTCCAGAGAACGGTGCGACTTTTTCCAGTGCTTTATCACCTTGGAAGCCAAAGCTACCTAAGTAATCACGCAGTTGTTGTTCAGTTTGGTCTGGTGCAATCTGCATCATGTGTTGTAGCGGCGTTTCTTCTGGGTGCAGTGTTTCTAGTTGGTGCTGTGCGAAGTAACCGATCTTCACGCCTTGTGAGTATGTGAGATCGCCGCCTTGCGCTTTTAGCTCACCAGACAACAGTTTGATCAAGGTTGATTTACCTGCGCCGTTACGACCAAGTAGACCAATACGACTGCCTGGGACCAGATTCAAGCGGATCTTTTCTAAGATCAGGTTGTCACCGTAACCTGCCGATACCTCATCCATCATCATGATTGGGTTTGGCAAAGCCGCTGGCTCGCGGAATTGAAAGTTAAACGGGTTATCGAACTGTGCTGGCAGCACTTTTTCCATACGTTCTAGAGCCTTGATGCGGCTTTGTGCTTGGCGGGCTTTAGATGCTTTGTAACGGAAGCGGTCGATGTAGCTTTGCATGTGCGACATCTGTTTCTGTTGCTTCTCGAACATGGCTTGTTGCAACACCATTTTTTGTGCGCGCTGATTTTCAAACGATGAGTAGTTGCCCGTGTATTCGTTTAGCTGCTGGTTTTCGATGTGAATAATACGACCAACAATTGGGTCCAAAAAGTCACGGTCGTGCGAGATAAGAACCAATGTGCCTGGATAGTTTTGCAACCAACGTTCCAGCCACATTACTGCATCTAAGTCCAAGTGGTTGGTTGGTTCGTCAAGCAACAGTAGGTCTGAACGACACAATAGCGCTTGAGCCAAGTTGAGGCGCATACGCCAGCCACCTGAGAACTGAGTCAGATTCCAGCTCATTTGTTCTTGGCTAAAGCCCAGACCGTCAAGCAGTTCGGCAGCGCGCGCGCGAATACTGTAACCACCAATGGTTTCAATTTTTCCGTGGATCTCTGCAACCAACGTACCGTTGTCTTTTTCTTCGGCAATCATCAGTTGTTGCTCAAGACCACGAAACTCTCGATCACCATCAATGACGTATTCAATTGCGCTGCGGTCTAGTGCGGGAGTTTCCTGCGCTACCCATGCCAATTCCCAATGTTGCGGCTGACTGAATGAGCCAGCATCAATCGACAATTCGTCTTTCAGGAGTGCGAATAGAGTCGATTTACCGCAACCGTTTTTACCAACCAGTCCCACTTTGTCGCCTGGGTGAATGGTTGCAGAAGCTTGGTCTAAAAGAGGTTTACCGCCACGCAGTAACTGAATATCAGAAAAGGTAATCATAGGGCTTTAGTTCACTTTGCGCAGCGCGCGTTTCTTCGTCATTTATCTCGCGGTGAATAGTAGGGCTATTGGCGGGAAAAGTCGATCTCTGACCTTTAATTGCATTATGCTATACAAAAAAGTATAACAAACTGATAACGATAATTTTCCCTGAGAAATTAAAACAAGGACGACCATTTGGCTGTTGCAGCGTCTTATCCCCCAAGAGTTCTGGTGATTTATGCTCACCCTGAGCCGCAAAACTCCATTGCCAATCAAGTGATGATAAAAAAAATTCAATCACTTGATCACGTCACTGTGCATGATCTTTATGGTGCGTATCCTGATTTCTTTATTGATGTGAATTACGAACACGACCTGTTGATGACGCACGATGTGATCGTTTTTCATCATCCCCTCTATATGTATTCTTGCCCTGCGCTACTAAAAGAGTGGTTAGATCGCGTGCTAGGTAAAGGGTTTGCGTTTGGCGATGGCTGTGCACTTGAAGGTAAATATTGGCGTAGTGTTATCACCACGGGAGGCAAAGAAGATGCCTTTAGCCCACTTGGGTATAACAAATATCCATTAGAACAGATTTTACAACCTTTCGAGTTAACCGCTGCTCTTTGTCAAATGCACTGGATGGAACCTCTGGTGTTGTACTGGTCACGTAATGTCTCGGATATTGAGCGTTATCAGCATGCGGAACAATATCGTCAATGGCTGAACAACCCTTTGAATGAGTGGGGAGTACAAGGAGGTCATCATGGCGATAACCAGTGAGTTTCTTCAAAGCAGCGTGGTATTCCTTTCTGCTGCCGTCGTAGCAGTGCCGATTGCTCAGCGACTTGGTTTGGGCTCCGTGCTTGGCTACCTGATTGCTGGTGTTTTAATTGGTCCTTGGGGACTGGGTTTGATCAGCGATGTGGATGCGATTCTCCACTTTGCTGAACTTGGGGTGGTGTTGCTGCTGTTCTTAATTGGCTTGGAGTTAAACCCCAAAAAACTATGGCAAATGCGTGGACCAATACTTGGACTTGGGGGGGCTCAAGTCATTGTGACGACTGCCGTGATTGGCAGCATCGTCAGCCTGTTTGGTTTGAGCATGCAAGTGAGCTTAGTGATCGGCATGGGATTAGCACTCTCATCCACCGCGATTGCACTTAAAGTGATAGAAGAGCAAGGACAAGCCGGAACGGAAACCGGACAATCGGGCTTTGCGGTACTGTTATTCCAAGATATTGCTGTAATCCCAATGCTTGCCATGTTGCCATTACTCGCTGGTGGCACCAGTGGCGGTGATTGGCTGGATGCCTTGTGGGTGTTAGCCTCGGTGATCGGTTTATTGATAGGTGGTCACTTTTTACTGCGCCCTTTATTTCGTTTTGTCGTGATGAGTGGTGTGCGTGAACTTTTCACCGTTGCTGCTCTTCTAGTGGTACTTGGCATCTCTGTTGCGATGCAAAAGCTGGGGCTGTCGATGGCACTCGGTACTTTCTTAGCGGGCGTATTGCTGGCGGAAAGTGAATATCGTCATGAGCTGGAAATCGCGATAGAACCTTTTAAAGGTCTGCTACTTGGCTTGTTCTTTATCGCTGTTGGTATGGCGGTGAATTTGGGCTTATTAGCACTTCAACCGTTTGCGATTATTAGTGCCGTGATTGCCCTTGTTGTAGTTAAAGGCTTGGTGCTCTACGTTCTGGCGCGTACCGCCCGAGTTCGCGCAAAGTCGCGTAGTCGTATGGCGGCGATTTTGAGCCAAGGTGGTGAGTTTGCGTTTGTGATTTTCACCGCGGCAAGCCAAGAAGGGATCTTAACCAAAGAGCAAGTTTCCTTCTTATTGGTTGTGGTGAGTTTGTCGATGGTGACAACACCACTGCTGCTCATGGGGCAGAAAAAATGGTTCGCTCATACGCTGAACCAAGAAGAAGAGAGCGTGGCCAGCAATGTTGTTGATCGTCGACCACGAGTGATCATCGCAGGTTTTGGTCGTTTTGGTCAGATTGTTGGACGCTTGATGTATGCCAACAAGATCAAAGTAACGGTGCTAGAAAGTGACGCGAGCCAAATCCACTTGCTGCGTAAATACGGCTATAAAGTGTTTTACGGTGATGCGACTCAGATTGATTTGTTACGTGCCGCAGGTGCGGATAAAGCTGAAGCCTTAGTGATCTGTACGGATTCACCTGACGAAGTGATGGCGATTGTCGACATTTGTCGTGAGTACTTCCCGAATTTGAAGATCCTTGCGCGTGCACGCAGCCGTGTGGAAGCTTATCAGTTAATGAATCACGGTGTGCAAAACTACTCGCGTGAAACCTTTTTGGGCGCATTAGATCTAGGTCGCCAAGCGCTCGTAGAACTAGGCATGCATCCGTATCAAGCAAAGCGGGCAGAAGCACATTTTCGTAAACTAGATAATGCTATGCTCAAAGACTTACTGCCTCAGCATAATGAGGATAAAGAACTTGCTCAACGCTCGAAAGAGGCACGCAAAGAACTAGAAGAAATCTTCGGTCGCGAAATGGAAAGCGATCAACAGTCGCCAAATCATTGGAAGTAGTACCCGCACGGTATTAAGCGGGAAAAGGAACAAAAGTGAAAGCCAAGAAACGTTTTATCGCGGGTGCAAGCTGCCCGCAGTGTAGCCAGCAAGATACGTTGCGCTGGTGGATTGAGAACAATATCGAGTTAGTTGAATGTGTAGATTGTGATTACACCGAGCAGCGTAAACCGCAATCTGTAGAAAAAAATAAACACTCAGAACAAGAAATGATCGGGATTTTTAAGCCTGAGTAATTGAACTTCGTTAATTGATCCCCATAATACTACCATCTCGGTACTTAACCCCATTTTGGTTAAGTCAGTTAATCTCCCTGGAGTTAGTATGAAAATTGAAAAGAACGTTGTTGCAAGCCTTGCATACAAAGTAATGATGGAAGACGGTGTTGTTGTTGATCAATCAACAGCTGACGCGCCTCTTGATTACCTACACGGTCACAACAACCTAATCACTGGTCTTGAGAAAGAGCTAGAAGGTAAAGTGGCTGGCGACAAGTTTTCAGTAACAGTAGCTCCTGAAGATGCTTACGGCGATCACAACGACGCTCTAGTACAGCGCGTTCCTGCTGACGTATTCCAAGGCGTTGAGCAAATCGAAGTTGGCATGCGTTTCCTAGCAGACACTGACCAAGGTCCAATCCCTGTAGAAGTGACTGAAGTAGATGGCGACGAAGTTGTTGTAGACGGCAACCACATGCTAGCTGGCCAAACACTAACTTTCGAAGTTGAAGTTATGGCAACGCGTGAAGCAACAGCTGAAGAGATCGAACACGGCCACATCCACCAAGGTGGCGGTTGTTGTGGCGGTCACGACCACGATCACGAAGGCGGCTGCTGCGGTGGCGAAGAAAAAGCTGACGACCACGAATGCTGTGGCGGCGGCGGTTGCGGTTCTCACTAATCGCACGCTCTTTCTCTAGATAGCACTATCTAGAACAAGCTTTGAAAAGCGCAAGTTGAGGTTTCAACTTGCGCTTTTTGTTTATCTGGGGTGTAGTGCAAATCATACAAGGAATAACAGTTGGACAAAGCGATGACGAAACCTTTCTCGATTGCCATTCACGGTGGTGCAGGTACCATTTTGCGGGCACAGATGAGCGATGAACTGCAACAATCCATTTTGGCGGATTTAGAAGTTGCGGTGAAAGCGGGTCATCAAATCTTAGCAAAAGGTGGTGAAGCCTTAGATGCGGTCGTTGCTGCGGTAAAAGTGCTAGAAGACTCCCCTAATTTCAATGCAGGCAAAGGCTCGGTTCTTACTCATACTGAAATGGTAGAAATGGACGCCTCTGTAATGGATGGTAGAAACCAAGCGGCAGGTGCTGTTGCCGGTGTTCGTCATATTAAGAACCCCATTGAGCTCGCTCGTGATGTAATGAAAAACAGCAACCATGTGCTGTTAGTCGGCGAGGGCGCTGAGAAATTTGCTTTCGAACAAGGCCACGAGTACACCGAGCAAGATTACTTCTTCACTGATCGTCGCTATGAACAACTGATTTCTATGCGTGAGAAAGGCTTGTTTGCTCTTTCCGAGTCCCGTTACCCAGATGACCGTAAACACGGTACGGTTGGTGCGGTTGCATTGGACCAACAAGGCAACTTAGCGGCAGCAACCAGCACTGGCGGTGTGACCAACAAGAAATACGGTCGCGTGGGAGATTCCGCTCTGATTGGGTGCGGCACGGTGGCAGAGAATGGTGTTGTTGCGGTTTCCACTACAGGTGTCGGCGAGTTCTTTATCCGTAAACGAGTGGCGGAAGATGTCGCAGCGCGCATGCGTTATTTGCAAGAAAACGTCCACACTGCTTGTGAACATATCATCCAAGGTGAACTTAAAGAGATGGGCGGAGAGGGCGGTCTAATTGCCATCGATGCACAAGGTGAGTTGCACTTTGCGATGAACAGTTCTGGTATGTATCGAGCAGGGATCAACACTCAAGGTGAGTTGAGCGTAAACATTTACTCTGACGAGTAGCGATTCGCTTTCTTAAAGACAACAAAGCCCAGATAAGAGTCTGGGCTTTGTGTTATTTACTGCACTAGGATTCGGATGAATCAGTAGTGCGGTGGTGGTGTTTCTTCTGATGGATCGGCCAAATTCGACGAATCCATATTCTTCACTTTACCTACCACGTATTTCATCTGATCGAGCATCTTGGTGATTTGCAGTTGCTGCTGTGACAAGGCACCGTTCAGATCTTCAATCGTCTGTTCTTGGAACGCAAGCTGACACTCTAAGTCATTAATGCGAGCTTCCAATTGCTGAATAAGTTTTTCTGTCATGATCCGTTCTCTAGCTGCCAAGCTTGGGCAATGCCCGCAGAAGTGGCAGTAATTATACGTTGCTTGGAATCAAAGGCTGCATCATACACGACCGCACGAGGAGGGCGAGTATCTTTTTTCGGCTCGACTTCAAATCTATCCACTCGTTTACCTGTGTGAGTATCCCAAACCATCACGCGTCCTGAAGGCGTTCCTGTAACTAATAAGCTGCCATCGTCTGAGAATCTAGCCGTGGAGAAGATCAACTGACGAGACCAACTGCTTAGCTGTGTCACTTCTTCTCCAGTTTCTAAGTCCCAGATGATGGCTTGATTACCGCCATCGGACGTCATGGCCAGTTTCCCATCACGTTGAAGCGCGACTCTTACCACGCGTTGTTCGTGTTCAAAGCTGTGCAGTACTTGGCCTGTTTCGGTATCCCACAGATACGCTTTGTAGTCATTACCACCCGTTAAGGCGAAGCGGCCATTGGGCGAGATAGCGACAGAATTGACTTTTTCTTGGTGCGCAAGGAACTCTAGCCGACGACCAGTGACTAAGTTGACGTGAATTGCTTTACCGTTGGACAGGCCAAGTAATACCTGTTCACCGTTACTGGTGATATCAACGTCTCGAATCAGCGCGTCATCAATAGACCATAGCCCTTCGGCTTGGGTCCATCCGAGATCCCATACTGCGAAGTTCATTTGGCTTGCAGTGACGGCATAGCGGCCATTGTCCGAAATGCGAATATGGGAGACCACATTGGCGGCTTGATCGAGTTCACCCAGCTTTGCGAGTTGTTTGTTTTGCTCCAAATCCCAAAGAACCAACTGGTGCTCTTTGGAGTACAGCAGTGCGAATCGGCCATCTCGACTGAGCGCAAAGCTGGTGGAACCTTGTGGTTCGAGTGACCAACGTTGAACGTCATGATCGGTAAAAAAGCATCCATTTAACGTGGTGATGACAATTAAATATAGGAATAAATGAGAAATTCTTTGCATCACATCTAATAATCCGGTTTGTGTCTTAAGACATATAGCTAGTATATTGGTATAACGATTGTCTTCACTAGTCTCATCGAAGATTTGTGCACAACAACCAGTGGCTAAGCCATTATTGGGAGAATTTAATGAAATCAGTTTTAAAAGTGTCGCTACTTGCTGCAACAGTAATGCTAGCGGTAGGTTGTCAAAAAGAAGAAACAAAACCAGAAGCAGCACCTCAAGCAGAACAAGTTCAAGCAGAAACTGGTAAAGCAGTTCACTTTAAAACCGACGATGACAAAGCGGCATACGCGATCGGTGTTTCATTTGCTAACTACCTAAGCACGAGTATCGATAAGCCAAGCGAAATCGGTATCGACCTAAACAAAGACCTAGTTCTTAAAGGTATCGAAGACGTATTCAAAGACAAAGCTGCGCTAAACGAGGAGGAAACTCGTGCCGCTCTAGAGTCTCTAGATAAGCGTGTTGCTGAGAAGATGCAAAAGCAAGCCGCTGAAAAAGCGGCTGAAGCGAAGAAAGCAGGTGATGACTTCCGTGCTGAGTTCGAAAAGCAAGAAGGCGTAGTTAAGACAGATTCTGGCCTACTTTACCAAGTAATCACGCCTGCTGAAGGTGAGAAGCCAAAAGATACTGATACGGTTCAGGTACACTACAAAGGTACTCTGATCGACGGTACTCAGTTCGACAGTTCTTACGATCGTGGTGAGCCAGCAACGTTCCCACTAAACCGCGTTATCCCTGGTTGGACTGAAGGTGTTCAGCTAATGCCTGTAGGCTCTAAGTTCAAATTTGTTATCCCGCCAGAGCTAGCATACGGTGATCAAGACACACCAAGCATCCCAGCTAACTCAACGCTTGTATTCGAAGTTGAACTACTAAAAGTTGAGAACGATCAAGCTGCTAAGTAATAACAGACAGCGATAACTCGATGAAAAAAGGCCCGTTTTACGCTGTCTCTTATACACAAATCCCCAAGCTTGTAGCTTGGGGATTTTTTTTGAACTCTTTCACGTGTGTGTGATCTGATCACTTAGTAATCCTTACTGAAACACTAAGATGACACACTCAGACGCTAAACTTTGGGCACAAGAACAATTTGGACAAGCACAACTTAAAGACCCTCGAAGAACACAACGCCTCATCAGTTTAGCGACTTCCATTGCTAATCAACCAGGAGTCTCCGTGGCTAAACTTCCTTTTTCTCCCGCCGATATGGAAGGTGCATATCGCTTTATCCGCAATGAAAACATCGATGCAAAAGACATCGCAGAAGCAGGCTTTCAATCAACTGTATCCCGAGCTAACGAGCATGAGGAATTACTCGCGCTTGAAGATACAACAACGCTCAGTTTTCCGCATCGAAGTATAAAAGATGAACTCGGGCACACGAATCAAGGCGATAGAATTCGAGCTCTCCACGTACATTCGACGTTACTTTTTGCACCACAAAGTCAGACCATTGTTGGCCTGATAGAGCAGCAACGATGGAGCCGAGATATTACTAAGCGTGGGCAAAAGCACCAACACGCGACTCGTCCTTATAAGGAGAAAGAGAGTTACAAATGGGAGCAAGCTTCTCGCCGTGTCGTTGAACGCCTAGGGGATAAAATGTTAGATGTTATCTCGGTCTGTGACCGAGAAGCTGACCTATTCGAATACTTGACTTATAAACGTCAACATCAGCAGCGCTTTGTCGTTCGCTCAATGCAAAGTCGCTGCCTAGAAGCTCATCATCAAAAGCTTTACGACTATGCGCAAGCGTTACCAAGCGTCGAGACAAAAGAGCTTACCATCCCCCAAAAAGGAGGGAGAAAAGCGAGAGATGTAAAGCTTGATGTTAAATATGGTCAGGTGACATTAAAGGCTCCGGCAAACAAAAAAGAGCACGCAGGCATACCTGTTTATTATGTTGGTTGCCTTGAGCAAGGGACATCAAAAGACAAGTTAGCATGGCACCTCTTGACGTCGGAGCCAATAAACAACGTTGAAGACGCTATGAGAATTATCGGTTATTACGAGCGCCGATGGCTGATTGAAGATTTCCATAAAGTCTGGAAAAGTGAAGGGACAGATGTGGAGTCACTCAGGCTACAAAGTAAAGATAACTTAGAGAGATTAAGTGTCATCTATGCCTTTGTTGCTACGCGTTTATTGGCGTTACGCTTCATTAAAGAAGTTGATGAGCTAACGAAAGAAAGTTGTGAAAAGGTATTGGGCAAAAAAGCTTGGAAGCTACTGTGGTTGAAACTAGAAAGTAAGACATTACCTAAAGAAGTGCCCGATATGAGCTGGGCGTACAAAAATCTCGCTAAATTAGGCGGTTGGAAAGATACCAAGAGGACGGGTAGAGCTTCAATAAAGGTGCTTTGGGAAGGATGGTTTAAACTACAAACCATCCTTGAAGGCTACGAACTCGCAATGTCTCTTGATCACTAGACTTGTGATCAAGAGACAGCGTTTTACGGGCCTTTTTTGTTCTAGGTCACTAGTTGATGAGTTTGCTAGGTTGCCTTTCAAATTTTCTGATAAACTTACACCAATTTGTTGATTTTTCGCTCGAAGGCTTATGACAACTACAGAAACAATAAATGCGGAGATGTTGCTCGAAATGGAATCTGTCAACGTGATGCCATTTTCTGAGCACGATAAAATCATCTTGAGATCTTACGAAGCGGTCGTGGACGGCATCGCCAGTTTGATTGGTCCCTTTTGTGAGATCGTTCTTCACTCTCTTGAAGATCTCAATACCTCTGCAATCAAAATCGCCAATGGTGAAAACACTGGCCGTCAGGTCGGTTCTCCGATTACCGACTTAGCGCTAAAGATGTTGAAAGACATTGAAGGCTCTGAACGTAACTTCTCACGTTCGTACTTCACCCGTGCAAAAGGTGGTGTACTCATGAAGTCGATCACCGTTGCTATCCGCAATGGTGAAAACCGAGTGATTGGCCTGCTTTGTATTAACGTCAACCTTGATGCGCCGTTCTCCCAAGTGCTGCAATCTTTTATGCCGACACAAGAAGCAAAAGAGGCGGCGTCTTCAGTAAACTTCGCCAGCGATGTTGAAGAACTTGTCGATCAAACCGTTGAGCGCACGATTGAAGAAATCAATGCAGACAAATCGGTATCGAACAATACGAAAAACCGTCAGATCGTCATGGAATTGTACGATAAAGGTATCTTCGATATTAAAGACGCCATCAACCGCGTTGCCGATCGTCTAAACATTTCTAAGCATACGGTTTACCTTTATATTCGTCAGCGTAAAACTGAGGACGAATAAGCGTGAGTGGATTAACTTACACGCTAGTGGTGAACGGTCCGGTTTACGGTAGCCAATCGGCACGCAGTGCATACCAATTTGCTAAAGCAGTCATTGAACAAGGGCACACTCTAGTGAGTGTGTTCTTTTATCAAGACGGCGTCACCAATGGTACAGCTCTGAGCGTGCCCGCCAATGATGAGTTTGACCTAGCTAAAGCATGGCAATCACTCGCACAGCAACACGATGTTCGTTTGGAAACGTGTGTGGCAGCGGCTTTACGTCGCGGTATCATCAGCGAAGATGAAGCCAATCAACATGGTCTTGAGCAGAACAACCTAGCGACAGGGTTCGAACAAGCCGGTTTGGGCAGCTTAGCCGAAGCTATGTTAACGCAAGATAGAGTGGTGCAGTTTTGAGTCAGTTAACTTACCTATTTCGTAGCGCACCTCATGGTAGTAATGCGGGGCGTGAAGGTGTGGATGCGCTGCTAGCGGCGTCGGCGTACTGTGAAGACATCACCGTCTTATTTGTTGGTGATGGTGTCTACCAGTTACTGCTTGGACAGGAGCCAAATGGCATCTTAAGCAAAGACTACGCACCAATGCTAAAGCTGTTCGACTTGTACGATATTGAGCAAGTGTTTGTTTGTGCTGATTCGCTTGCCGAGCGTGGCTTGGCTCAAGCCGATTTAGTCATTGATGCCGAGTCTCTAAATACCGAGCAACTCAAAGCTAAACTGCAACAAGCTAGCAAACTGCTGTCATTCTGAGGAAGCCATGTTACATATCATCAAATCCGTAGCAGCATTAGACGATTCAATGGCACTGTACAGTGAGCAAGATGATGTCTTGCTGATTGAAGAGGCGGTTTATGCCGCTAACCCTCAACATAAAGCATTTACAAAGGTAAAAGGCCCCGCAGTGTTTGCTTTACAGAGTGATATCGAAGCTCGCGGAATCACCAATCGTATAAGCCCGTCTATTACCGTTATAAACTATTCAGGTTTTGTCGAACTCACGACAAAACAGGCGAAATCTCTGACTTGGGATTAGCCCTTTATTCCTGTCGATTGAGCTTTACGGACGAATTACCCTAATTGAACAAAAAAGATCCGTATATTTCTTGACACACCTCTCACTGCTGCATAGAATTTTGCGTCCCTAACTGCCAAGAGTCGTTAGGGATAGATTTTTCACAAAGCTTACTTTCAAGTAAATCAGGAGCTAGTTAATGGCAACTATTAACCAGTTGGTACGTAAGCCACGTGCAAAGCAAGTTGTTAAAAGCAACGTGCCTGCACTAGAAGCGTGCCCACAAAAACGTGGTGTATGTACTCGTGTTTACACAACTACACCTAAAAAACCTAACTCAGCACTTCGTAAAGTTTGTCGTGTACGTCTGACAAACGGCTTCGAAGTTACATCGTACATCGGCGGTGAAGGTCACAACCTTCAAGAGCACAGTGTTGTACTAATCCGTGGCGGTCGTGTAAAAGACCTTCCGGGTGTACGTTACCACACTGTTCGCGGTGCACTTGACTGTGCTGGCGTTAACGACCGTAAACAAGGTCGTTCTAAGTACGGTGTGAAGCGTCCTAAGTCTTAATGGATTCCGTTAAGTAAGGCCAAACACTAAATTATTTTTAATTTTTTGAAAAAACTGAAAAGTTTTGGATAAAACCTGAAGAAGACAACGGAGAAAATCCATGCCACGTCGTCGCGTCATTGGTCAGCGTAAGATCCTTCCAGATCCAAAGTTCAAATCTGAACTGCTGGCAAAATTCGTTAACATCCTAATGGTTGACGGTAAAAAATCTACTGCAGAGAAAATTGTTTACACTGCACTAGATTCTATGGCTGAAAAGTCTGGTAAAGACCACTTAGCTATTTTTGAAGAAGCTCTTGAAAATGTTCGCCCAGCGGTAGAAGTTAAATCTCGCCGTGTAGGTGGTTCAACTTACCAAGTACCTGTAGAAGTTCGTCCGGTTCGCCGTAACGCACTTGCTATGCGTTGGTTGGTTGAAGCTGCGCGTAAGCGTGGTGAAAAATCTATGGCTCAACGCCTAGCAGCTGAAATGCTAGACGCGTCTGAGAACAAAGGTACTGCGGTTAAGAAACGTGAAGACGTTCACCGCATGGCTGACGCAAACAAAGCGTTCGCACATTACCGTTGGTAATACCTTTTCAGTGCTGCAAGGTTCCTTGCAGCACTTCTTTAGTTCCTATGCCTATGCTAGGAACTATTGCTATATCTAGGGGATAGCATTTTTAGCTATAGCAATAGTCCCTATCTCTAAGTTAAGAGGATTCAATCGTGGCTCGCAAAACTCCTATTGAGCGCTACCGTAATATCGGTATCTGTGCTCACGTAGATGCTGGTAAAACAACCACTACTGAACGTATTTTGTTCTACACTGGTCTGTCTCATAAAATCGGTGAAGTTCACGATGGCGCAGCAACCATGGACTGGATGGAGCAGGAGCAGGAACGTGGTATCACTATCACTTCAGCTGCAACTACTACTTTCTGGCGTGGTATGGAAGCACAATTCCAAGAGCACCGCGTAAATATCATTGATACCCCTGGACACGTTGACTTTACTATCGAAGTAGAACGCTCTTTGCGTGTACTTGATGGTGCAGTAGTTGTGTTCTGTGGCTCATCTGGTGTTGAACCTCAATCTGAAACTGTATGGCGTCAAGCTGACAAGTACCACGTTCCACGTATGGTGTTTGTAAACAAGATGGACCGTGCAGGCGCAGACTTCCTACGTGTTGTGGACCAAATCAAAAACCGTCTTGGTGCGAACCCTGTTCCAATCCAACTGAACGTTGGTGCAGAAGAAGGCTTCCGTGGTGTTATCGACCTAATCAAGATGAAGATGATCAACTGGAGTGAAGCCGACCAAGGCATGTCGTTCACATACGACGAAATTCCAGCAGACATGCAAGAGCTTGCTGAAGAGTGGCGCAACAACTTGGTTGAAGCGGCAGCGGAAGCAACTGAAGAGCTAATGGACAAGTACCTTGAAGAAGGTGAGCTGACTGAAGCTGAGATCAAACAAGCTCTACGTACTCGTACACTAAACAATGAAATCGTACTGGCTACTTGTGGTAGTGCGTTTAAAAACAAAGGTGTTCAAGCAGTACTAGATGCAGTGATTGAATTCTTGCCATCGCCAATCGACGTACCTGCAATTAAAGGTATCGACGAAAAAGAGAACGAAGTTGAACGTCACGCAGACGATAACGAACCGTTCTCAGCTCTAGCATTCAAGATCGCGACTGACCCATTTGTGGGGACGCTAACTTTCATGCGTGTTTACTCCGGTGTTGTGAACTCAGGTGATGCTGTTTACAACTCAGTAAAAGAGAAGAAAGAGCGTTTTGGTCGTATCGTTCAGATGCATGCAAACAAGCGTGAAGAAGTAAAAGAAGTTCGCGCTGGTGATATCGCAGCTGCTATCGGTCTGAAAGACGTGACAACAGGTGACACGCTATGTGACCAGAACCACAAAGTGATTCTGGAACGCATGGAATTCCCTGAGCCAGTAATTCAGATCGCAGTAGAACCTCGTTCTAAAGCAGACCAAGAGAAAATGGGTGTCGCGCTAGGTAAACTGGCTGCGGAAGATCCATCATTCCGCGTGGAAACGGACGACGAAACAGGTCAGACTCTGATCTCTGGTATGGGTGAACTTCACCTAGATATCATCGTTGATCGTATGAAGCGTGAATTCAGCGTTGACTGTAACGTTGGTAAACCTCAGGTTGCTTACCGTGAAACCATTCGTGGTTCTGCGGAAGTGGAAGGCAAGTTCGTTCGTCAATCTGGCGGTCGCGGTCAATACGGTCACGTATGGATCAAACTTGAGCCTTCAGAACCTGGTGAAGGTTTCGTATTCGTAGACGAGATCGTGGGTGGTGTGGTTCCTAAGGAATACATCAGCTCGGTATCGAAAGGTATCGAAGAGCAAATGAATAGCGGTGTTCTAGCGGGTTACCCTGTTCTAGACATTAAAGCTACACTATTCGACGGCTCTTACCACGATGTTGACTCAAGCGAGATGGCGTTCAAGATCGCTGGCTCGATGGCATTCAAGAAAGGTTCATTAGAAGCACAGCCAGTGATTCTAGAGCCAATGATGAATGTCGAAGTAACTACTCCGGAAGACTGGATGGGTGACGTTGTTGGTGACCTAAACCGTCGTCGCGGTATGATCGAAGGTATGGATGAAGGTGTGGCTGGTCTTAAGATCATCCGTGCTCAAGTTCCTCTATCTGAGATGTTTGGTTACGCAACGGACCTACGTTCTGCAACTCAAGGCCGTGCTTCTTACTCTATGGAGTTTAATGAGTACGCTGAAGTGCCGAAGACCTTTGCAGAAGCCATCATGGCTGAGCGTGGTTACTAATTGACGATTGAACCACAAAAAGTTTACGACTTTTTGCTAGATCAAGCCGTCGAAATATTGCGCTAACGGACGTTGGCGCATAAAATAACAATTTCTGGCGCGTCGGGATCAATAATGATCACGGCGAATCATAACTAGGAAGGAACACGATTGTGTCTAAAGAAAAATTTGAACGTGTAAAACCGCACGTAAACGTTGGTACTATCGGCCACGTTGACCACGGTAAAACAACTCTAACTGCAGCTATCTGTACAACACTTGCTAAAGTATACGGCGGTGCTGCTCGTGACTTCGCATCTATCGATAACGCTCCAGAAGAGCGTGAGCGCGGTATCACAATCGCTACTTCTCACGTAGAGTACGACACTCCAACTCGTCACTACGCACACGTAGACTGTCCAGGACACGCGGATTATGTTAAAAACATGATCACTGGTGCTGCACAGATGGACGGTGGTATCCTAGTTGTTGCTGCGACAGATGGTCCAATGCCACAAACTCGTGAGCACATCCTACTAGGCCGTCAGGTTGGTATCCCTTACATCATCGTATTCATGAACAAATGTGACATGGTTGACGATGAAGAGCTACTAGAACTAGTAGAAATGGAAGTTCGTGAGCTTCTATCTGAGTACGATTTCCCAGGTGATGATCTACCAGTTATCCAAGGTTCTGCTCTAGGCGCTCTAAACGGCGACGAGCAATGGGAAGCTAAGATTGTAGAACTAGCTGAAGCGCTAGATTCATACATCCCTGAACCAGAGCGTGCAGTAGATATGCCATTCCTAATGCCTATCGAAGACGTATTCTCAATCCAAGGTCGTGGTACAGTAGTAACTGGCCGTATCGAACGTGGTATCCTAAACGTAGGTGACGAAGTTGCTATCGTAGGTATCAAAGACACTACTACTACTACATGTACTGGTGTTGAAATGTTCCGTAAGCTTCTAGACGAAGGTCGTGCTGGTGAGAACGTTGGTGCACTTCTACGTGGTACTAAGCGTGACGAAGTTGAACGTGGTCAAGTACTAGCTAAGCCTGGTTCAATCACTCCACACACTAAGTTCGAGTCAGAAGTATACGTACTTTCTAAAGACGAAGGCGGCCGTCATACTCCGTTCTTCAAAGGCTACCGTCCACAGTTCTACTTCCGTACAACTGACGTAACTGGTGATATCTCTCTACCAGAAGGCGTAGAAATGGTAATGCCTGGCGACAACATCCAAATGCAAGTTGAGCTAATCGCTCCTATCGCTATGGATGAAGGCCTACGTTTCGCTATCCGTGAAGGTGGCCGTACTGTAGGTGCTGGTGTTGTTGCTAAGATCTTCGATTAATTCTTACTGAATTAATCGTAATCTTGCACTCTTCTTCGATTTGAAGAAAGCGCTAGAAAAGGGGAAGCTAAGGCTTCCCTTTTTTATATCTGCTATTCCTCTTTTCAATATGGTTATAAGCCAGTCATTCTTAGTCATGCGTTTTGTTTATGAAAAACATGGTCTTAGTTTTACCTAACTTCCTCTTCTTTTTGAGTACCCCGCTAAGTCACTGAAAGCCGCCAAAATAGTTCAAATCGTTATAACAAAACGTTCTGTAATTCGCTTTAATACAACTGGTAACAAGAACGATTCTTGTTTATATTTCATTCCATAGTGAAATTTAAAGGTAGTGAATATGTACGTTTGTCTTTGCCATGGCGTCTCTGACAAGAAAATTAGGAAGTTGGCGATAGATGAAGGCGTAACAGATATAAAAGGAATTAAAAGATGTACGGCATTGGGAAGTCAATGCGGCAAGTGCATCAAGCAAGCGAAAGAAATTTTAGCTGAAACAGAATACCTAATACTGAAACAAGCTAGCTAAATATTAGCTAAGCCTTTTTGACACCTTCTCATTTGCTTCTACATTTAAATGAAGCCAAAGAGGAGGGTTTTGCCATGAAAGGCGATCCAATCATTATTCAACATCTCAATAAGATACTCGGTAACGAGCTCATCGCGATCAACCAATATTTTCTTCATGCCCGTATGTACAAAGACTGGGGATTAAAGCATCTCGCAGATAAGGAATACCACGAGTCGATCGATGAAATGAAACATGCTGATCACTTGATCGAGCGTATTCTGTTCCTTGAGGGGTTACCTAATTTACAAGACCTCGGCAAACTGATGATCGGTGAAGACACCAAAGAAATGCTTGAGTGTGACCTTAAACTTGAGATGGCCGCCATTCCAGATTTGAAAGATGCCATCGCTTATGCTGAGGATATTCGCGATTATGTCTCTAGAGATCTGTTTCAAGATATTCTCGAAGACGAAGAAGAGCACGTTGACTGGCTTGAGACTCAACTCGGTTTGATCCAGATGTCAGGTATAGAAAATTACCTACAAGCACAATATGTCGATGAAGAGTGAGATTATATTTCGCTGTTTTCCTATCCAAACCAAGTGATAAAAAGAGCACCTGACCTGTAAACAGGGTGCTCAT
The DNA here is from genome assembly GCF_002906655.1 of Vibrio hyugaensis. Lineage (NCBI taxonomy): Bacteria > Pseudomonadati > Pseudomonadota > Gammaproteobacteria > Vibrionales > Vibrionaceae > Vibrio > Vibrio hyugaensis. Next base: position 2,528,568 of record NZ_CP025794.1, read on the forward strand.
CACTAATATCTGGTCTAATCTCTTTTATTATCGGCCCTTTTAAGGATATCGCTCGCAATCTAGCCTATGAAGTTTGACTTCTATCCTTTAGAATTTATTCCCCCTTACCGAAAAATAACAAAGAGAAACGATCCATGTCTGAAGACAATCGCCAAGAAGTCACCCCAGAAGAAGAACGCCGCCAACAAGCATTGGATTACCATGCATATCCAACCCCAGGAAAAATTGCCGTAGAGCTAACTAAGCCTGCTGAAACTGCAAATGACCTTGCTCTTGCATACAGCCCTGGTGTTGCAGAGCCTGTACGTGAAATCGCACAGAACGCTGACAACGTGTATAAGTACACAGCGAAGGGCAACATGGTTGCGGTTATTTCTAACGGCACGGCTATTCTTGGTCTTGGTAATCTTGGCCCGCTGGCTTCTAAACCAGTAATGGAAGGTAAAGCGCTATTGTTCAAACGCTTTGCTGGTTTAGACTCAATTGATATCGAAGTAAAACACCGCACGATCGACGAATTTGTCGACACAGTAGCAAACATTGCTGATACATTCGGTGGTATCAACCTAGAAGATATCAAAGCACCAGATTGTTTTGAGATTGAAAAGCGTCTGATTGAGCGTTGTGACGTGCCAGTATTCCATGACGATCAACACGGTACAGCGATCGTAACGGCAGCAGGTATGTTGAATGCAATCGAGCTGCAAGGTAAGAAGCTCGAAGACTCCACGATTGTTTGTTTAGGCGCGGGTGCGGCGGCAGTCGCGTGTATGGAGCTATTGATCAAATGTGGCGCGATGCGCGAGAAGATCTATATGCTGGATCGTAAAGGGGTGATCCACACGCGTCGTGATGATCTCAATGAATACAAACAGCTGTTTGCTAACAACACAGATAAGCGCACGTTGGAAGATGTGATTGAAGGTGCGGATCTTTTCTTGGGCGTATCGGGTCCAAATCTACTACCTGCAGAAGCATTGAAGCTCATGGCAGACAAGCCAGTTGTGTTCGCATGTTCAAACCCAGATCCAGAAATCAAACCTGAATTGGCTCACGAAGTGCGTGATGACTTGATCATGGGTACAGGTCGCAGTGACTACCCGAACCAAGTAAACAACGTATTGTGTTTCCCATTCATCTTCCGTGGCGCATTGGATGTTCGTGCAAGCGAGATCAATGATGAAATGAAACTGGCTGCGGTTGAAGCGATTCGTGAATTGGCGAAAGAGCCAGTACCGGAAGCGGTATTAAAAGCAGCTGGCGTCGATAAGCTAGAGTTCGGAACTGACTACATCATTCCAAAGCCAATGGATTCACGCCTACTACCACGCGTGGCAAAAGCGGTGGCTCAAGCTGCGGTTGACTCTGGTGTGGCACGTATTGAAATGCCAGAGAATTACATGGCTCAATAGTGGTAAAGTAAAATTTAAAAATAAAAAAGGGACGCTCTCGCGTCCCTTTTTTTGTTCTTGGAAACCGTCCCCAGCACAGTTTCTATCATCGACGAATTTGTAAGCAATTATTCTTCGTCGAATGCTTCGAATTCGATTCCCATCGCTGTCATGATTGCTTTTGCTTCGGTAGGAATATCGTCTGGACGGTCTTTACGCAAATCTTCATCAGTTGGCAGTGGTTGACCTGTGTAAGCGTGTAGGAACGCTTCACACAGTAGTTCACTGTTAGTCGCATGGCGTAAGTTGTTGATCTGGCGGCGTGTTCGCTCATCAGTCAGCACTTTTAAAACTTTTAGCGGGATTGAGACGGTAATCTTTTTTACTTGTTCGCTTTTTTTACCGTGCTCAGCATACGGGCTAATGTATTCGCCATTCCAGTCAGCCATTGCGCACCTTCATTAATGTAATAAGTTAGAAAAATAAATATAGGTGCTGATTTTAGCTGCATTTACTGCCATAAGCAAAGACATATGGACGTCTAGAAGTGTTGACGTCTTATTTTTAGACAAGTAAAGTGAGGTTAATAGTTAGGGAAGAGTGTTAATCAATTGAGCAATACAAGCTAGATATAGCGCATTCCCATTTAGATGTCACCACCCGTGAAAGGATACACCCATGAGCACCCGTAAGCCTGCGACCATTGCTGTACGCACTGGTATCGAGTCAGACAGCCAATACAACGCTGTTGTACCACCTATTTACCTTTCTACTAACTATGGCTTCCCTGCATTCGGTGAAGTGCCTCAATACGATTATACCCGTTCTGGTAACCCTAACCGAGGTTTACTAGAGCAAGCATTGTACGAGCTTGAATCAGGCAAAGGAGCGGTTGTCACTAACTGTGGTACATCAGCATTAAACCTTTGGGTATCGACGTTTCTTGGTCCTGATGATCTAATTGTAGCGCCGCACGATTGCTACGGCGGTACGTATCGTCTGTTTAATACTCGTGCAAACAAAGGTGACTTTAAAGTGCAGTTTGTCGATCAGTCGGATCAGCAAGCTCTGGATGCGGCGATTGCGAAAAAGCCAAAGCTAATCTTGTTAGAGACGCCGTCAAACCCGCTTGTGCGCGTGGTTGATATTGCTGCAGTGTGTGAAAAAGCAAAACAAGTCGGCGCTCTAGTCGCAGTGGACAATACTTTTTTAACTCCGGTGTACCAAAAGCCTTTGGAGCTAGGTGCGGATTTTGTTATCCACTCCACGACGAAATACATTAACGGTCACTCCGACGTTATTGGTGGTGTGGTGATCACCAAGAGTGAAGAGCATGCAGAAGAGCTGGCGTGGTGGGGCAATTGCATTGGGGCGACGGGAACACCATTCGACAGTTACATGACATTAAGAGGAATTCGCACGCTGGGTGCGCGGATGCGAGTTCATGAAGAAAGCTCTCAAGATGTACTTGCTTACTTACAGACTCAATCGTTAGTTGCACAGATTTATCACCCAAGTTTGCCAGAGCATCCTGGACATGACATCGCCAAGAAGCAGCAATCCGGTTTTGGCTCTATGTTGAGCTTCGAATTCGCAGGATCATTTGAACAGCTCAAAGTGTTTGTAAAAGAGCTGGAATTGTTTTCGTTAGCTGAGTCCTTGGGTGGGGTTGAAAGCTTGATTTGTCATCCTGCATCGATGACACATCGCGCGATGGGGGAAGCGGCATTAGCTGAAGCTGGCGTTTCTCAACAGTTACTGCGCTTATCCGTTGGTCTTGAAGATGCACAGGATTTGATCGCCGATCTTGAGCAAGCATTTTTAAAAGCAGCACAGTAATCGGGAGAGAAAAAAGTCATGAGTGTACAACGTCAGCTGCATAAATTTGGCGGCAGCAGTTTAGCCAACCCCGAATGCTATTTACGTGTGGTTGAAATACTAAAAGAGTATTCAGCCGAAAATGATTTAGTCGTGGTGTCTGCGGCAGGGAAAACCACCAATCGCTTGATCGAGTTTCTTGAAGGTTTAGATAAAGACGGTCGTGTTGCGCATGAAGCGTTACAAAGCTTGAGACAATTCCAAACTGAATTAGTAGAAGCTTTGTTAACAGGTGAGGCACAGACGCAACTACTTGCTTCCCTTCAAGATGAATTCAGTACTCTAGCAGAATTAACGGCTCCGTTAACAGAAGCTCAAAAAGCCGCAGTGCTTGGACATGGTGAGGTATGGTCTTCACGCTTACTCGCTGCATTGTTATCGCAACAGAGTTTGCCAGCGGTTGCACAAGACTCTCGCGCATTTCTGCGTGCAGAAGTAGGTACACAACCAGAAGTCGACCGCGCTCGTTCTTACGCTCTAATTAAAGAAGCGTTGGCACAACATAATCATCAGCGAGTGATTATCACAGGGTTTATGGCACAGAATGAGGCGGGAGAGACAGTACTGTTAGGCCGTAATGGTTCTGATTACTCGGCTACGGTTATTGGTGCACTGGCAGAAGTTAGTACTGTTACTATCTGGAGTGATGTCGCAGGTGTGTATAGTGCGGACCCACGTTTAGTCTCTGATGCATGCTTGTTGCCCCTACTGCGTTTAGATGAAGCAAGTGAACTTGCTCGTTTAGCAGCTCCGGTATTGCACAGTCGCACGCTTCAACCTGTTGCTCAAAGTACGATGGATTTGAACCTCAAATGCAGCTATCAACCGGAGTCTGGCTCAACCAGAATTGAGCGTGTATTAGCATCTGGTCGTGGCGCTAAAATCATTACCTCTCTTGATGAAGTGTTACTCGTGCAACTTTCATTTGTGCATGGTCATGATTTTGAGCGAGCGCAGAAAGAAGTGTTGCAAGCGTTAAAGCGCGCTCAATTAGAGCCACTAGCATTTGAAGCGCAAGAAGACCAACAAACATTGCGCTTGGCGTACACGGCCGAGATAGCCGGTGGTGCATTGGCTTACCTTCAAGAGTTGGCGGTTGAAGCTGAAATTAAGCTGAAAGAGGGTTACTCACTGCTCGCAGCGGTAGGTGCAGGGGTCACGAAAAACGCCAATCATTGCTTTGGCTTTTATCAGCAGTTAAAAGACTCTCCGGTTGAATTTATCTCAGAGGCACAATCAGGACTGAGTCTCGTCGCGGTATTACGTCGAGCCGAAGTGGAAGAGTTAGTACAAAGTATTCATAGTCAGCTGTTTCAAGCGCAAAAGCGTGTAGCGGTTGCCTTGTGTGGTAAAGGTAATATTGGTTCAAGTTGGTTATCACTGTTCGCAGAGCAAAAAGAAGAGCTCGAAAAACGCCACGGCATGAGCTTTGATTTAGTGGCGGTGGTAGATAGCCAAACTTACTGGTTTGATGAAAACGGGATTGATGCAGCAACGGTTGCTCAGCGCTTTGATGATGAAAGCATAGAGAATGATAGTAATTGGCTAACTAAGCTCGGCGCGATTCAAAATTTCGACGAAGCGGTGGTACTGGATGTCACTGCGAGTAAAGATCTGGCGGCACGTTATGTAGAAATTGCACAGCAAGGTATTCATCTTATCTCGGCGAACAAGGTGGCAGGTTCAGCTGATAGTCAGTATTACCATCAAGTACAAGATGCTTTCGCCAAGATTGGCCGTCATTGGCTATACAACGCGACGGTTGGTGCGGGGCTACCAATAAATCACACCGTTCGAGATTTGCGTGAAAGCGGTGACGAGATTGTCGCACTGTCGGGCATCTTCTCGGGTACGCTATCTTGGCTATTCCAACAATTTGATGGTTCGGTACCATTTACTGAACTAGTCGACTTAGCATGGCAGCAAGGTTTGACTGAGCCCGATCCTCGCTCAGATTTAGATGGTTCTGATGTGATGCGAAAGTTGGTTATCTTAGCTCGTGAGTCTGGTTTGGATATTGAACCTGAAAGTGTGAAGGTCGAATCGTTAGTACCAGAAGAGTTGCGAGATTTGAGCCTAGACGCTTTCTTTGACCAAGGCGATACCTTAAGTGAAATCCTGCAAGAGCGTCTAACTAAAGCTCAAAGAAACGACCAAGTGCTACGTTATGTCGCCCGTCTCGAACGTAACGGTAAAGCAACGGTAGGAGTTGAGGCACTATCACGAGAGCATGCTTTAGCGAACTTACTACCGTGTGACAACATTTTCGCAATTGAGAGTAAATGGTACAAAGACAATCCATTAGTGATTCGTGGTCCAGGCGCAGGGCGTGAAGTGACGGCTGGTGCGATTCAATCTGATCTTAATCGCCTAGCTGGCTTATTCTAAATCTTACTAAGCTTAATTTTGCGAACCACCACAAAACCTCGGATGGCTTCCGGGGTTTTTTATTGTCTTGATAATGCCATACTGAATCGCAGAGTTAGGCGATGAGGTTGTCACTTAGGAACTTGAACTATCCTAATTATTAACTTGAGAAAAATTCATAATCACAAGGTTGACATTAAATCGTATTCAATACATTCTGGAGACATATAGACGTCTAAACGTCGATTTAAGGATTTTGATTTCGTGGTGGAGTTGCCACAGGGAGAGTAAGATGGGATACACACATGCAGGGCATATCGATGCCTTAAACCAGAATATCGCTGAACTATCAGACAATATCAACGTCTCATTTGAGTTTTTCCCACCAAGCAGTGAAAAGATGGAAGAAACACTGTGGAACTCAGTGCACCGCCTTAAAACTCTTCAACCGAAATTCGTTTCTGTTACTTATGGCGCAAATTCAGGCGAGCGTGACAGAACCCACTCTATCATCAAAGAAATCAAAGCAGCGACGGGTCTTGTTGCTGCGCCTCACTTAACGTGTATCGACGCAACTCGTGATGAATTGATCGACATTGCTGACGATTACTGGAATAACGGTATCAAGAACATTGTTGCGCTGCGCGGCGATATTCCACCAGGTGGTGGTGCGCCAGATATGTACGCATCAGACTTGGTAGAGCTGCTTAAAGCACGCCATGATTTTGATATCTCAGTGGCAGCATTCCCAGAAGTACACCCAGAGGCGAAAAGCGCACAATCGGATCTGCTTAACTTAAAGCGTAAGGTTGAAGCAGGGGCAAACCGTGCAATTACCCAATTCTTCTTTGATGTGGAATCTTACCTACGCTTCCGTGATCGCTGTGTAGCGGCAGGGATTGATGTAGAAATCGTTCCGGGGATCTTGCCAGTATCAAACTTCAAACAAGCGTCTCGCTTCGCTGCGCAGAACAACGTGAAAGTGCCGGGTTGGATGAGCAAACAGTTTGAAGGTTTGGATGATGATCCTGTGACGCGTCAGCTTGTTGGTGCTAGCCAAGCGATTGATATGGTGCGTGTCTTAAGCCGTGAAGGCGTGAAGGACTTCCACTTCTACACACTTAACCGTGCAGAGATGACTTATGCACTATGCCATACGCTCGGTGTTCGCCCACAAGTCGCAGTAGGCGCTTAATACGTTTTCCCCAGATAGACAAAAGGCTTGCCCATCGGCAAGCCTTTTTCGTTTCATTCAAAGCGACGAATTAGCCAATCACTTCAAGTTCTGTTAGCACTTCTTCTGCCCAGTTAATCCACGCTTCACGTAGCATTAAGTTACGACGAAGTGTTAGACGCTCTAGTCGTGCTTGTTTGTCTAGTGTTGATGGTGTTGCGTAGTACGCGGCTTCAATCTCTTTGTAATGAGAAACCAGTTTACGAGACTCTTCCACAAGTTCAGAAAGTTGGTCACGAAACGGTGTCGCAGGTTGCACTGCACAAGCCATTAGCTTAGCAGAGAACTCATCACGTACTGTTGGGTGTGCTGTTGGTTGATCGAACCACTCACCTAATGCGCCACGGCCAGCGTCAGTAATTGAGTAAACCTTACGGTCAGGTTTGCCTTCTTGCGGTTCAAGTACGCAAGTAACCAGCTCTTTCTCAGCCATTTTGTTTAGTTCACGGTAAACTTGTTGGTGACTTGCTTTCCAGAAGTAACCGATGCTAGCTGAGAATTCTTTAGTGATGTCGTAACCGGTTGCGTCGCGAGTGCTAAGAACAGTTAAAATTACGTGTGGTAATGACATGTCTTCAATCCAAATGGTCAATAAACTTGTAAACAAGCTACTTACACTTTCATTTGCGCTCTTTCTGACGCTTGAGTTTTTTATGTGTAAATAGCACCAACAATGTTGGTCCTGTCACCTTAAAGCCGTTTATCACCTAGAGTGATGGGTGTTTCCATCGAGCTGGAGCCTATTTGATTGGATTTGTGAGCTTCCAGCAGGCAAGTAGTATATAAATAATAAGCATGAAGTGGAATAGTAGGACAAAATTACCCAAAAAAACTAATAAAATACTCAATAGTGTTTTTGTGTAGTGTTTTATGTTGTTTGGTGGGGACTTTTTGTTTTTTTCTTGGATTAAATATCTGGTTGCGTATTGCTCAAATAGTAGAAGTGATTGGTTAGTAGTAACAAAGGCTGAGTATTAACTCAGCCTTTGGTTCTTTATGCGTAGCTTGGTTAGCCTGTGTTACGCATACCAGCTGCAATACCTGCAATGGTTACCATCAGTGCTTCTTCTAAGTTTGCAGAAGATTCTTCAGTCTGGCGAGTACGGTACAGCAATTCAGCTTGAAGCATGTTCAATGGCTCTACGTAGATGTTACGTAGGCGAATGGATTCTAGGCCCCAAGGATCGCTTTGCATCAAGTTCTCGTTGTTTTCTACGTTCAGGACAGACTTAATGTCCTGTTGAAGTTGATCTCGTAAGCGATCACCCAGCGGTTGAAGCTGCTCCTCAACTAAGCGCTGATCATAGTAACGAGAGATATCCATGTTGCACTTGGTATACACCATCTCAAGCATACCTAGGCGAGTCGAGAAGAATGGCCATTCACGACACATTTCTTCCAGTAGTGCCTGATGGCCTTTGTCTACTGAGTATTGAATCGCTTCACCAGCCCCTAGCCATGCTGGAAGAACCAAACGGTTTTGGCTCCAAGAGAAGATCCAAGGGATCGCACGTAAACTTTCCACGCCACCGTTCGGGTTACGTTTTGCAGGGCGAGAACCTAGAGGCAGTTTACCTAGCTCAAGTTCAGGTGTTGCTTGGCGGAAGTAAGGCACGAAGTCTGGCTCACCACGAACGACGCTACGGTAGGCTTCACAGCTCACCTCGGACAGCACATCCATTAAGTCACGCCACTCTTGTTTAGGCTCTGGTGGCGGCAGTAGGTTCGCTTCTAGGATTGCACTTGCATACAAGTTGAAGCTGTTGACAGCGACATCAGGTAGACCCAGCTTAAAGCGGATCATCTCACCTTGTTCGGTTACGCGCAGACCGCCTTTCAGACTCTTAGGTGGTTGAGATAGTAGTGCAGCGTGAGCCGGCGCACCACCACGACCAATTGTACCGCCGCGACCGTGGAATAGTGTGAGTTCAACGCCTTCTTCTTCTGCAACCTTAACCAGTGAGTCCATCGCATGGTATTGCGCCCAACCTGCTGACATTACGCCTGCATCTTTTGCAGAGTCAGAGTAGCCGATCATCACCATTTGGTGGTTTTGGATAAAGCCGCGGTATAGATCAATGCCCATCAGCTGCTTGATTACCGCTTCTGCGTTGTTCAAATCGTCTAGCGTTTCGAACAATGGACATACGTCCATGCGGTAAGGGCAACCCGCTTCTTGTAACAGTAGATGCACGGCAAGTACGTCAGAAGCGGTACGTGCCATTGAGATAACGTAAGCACCAAACGCTTCGCGAGGTTGTGCTGCAACAATCTTACAGGTATCCAAAACCTCTTTAACTGGATCTGATGGCTCCCAGTCGCGAGGTAGAAGAGGGCGCTTAGATGCAAGTTCGTTGGTTAGGAAAGCAATCTTGTCTTGCTCGCTCCACTGCTCATAGTCACCAATGCCTAGGTAACGAGTCAATTCAGAAAGCACATCAGCATGACGAGTACTTTCTTGACGAATATCGAGACGAACTAGGTGGATACCGAATGCTTTAACGCGGCGCAGCGTATCTAGCAGTGAGCCGTTGGCAATCACGCCCATGCCACATTCGTTTAGCGATTGGTAACACGCGTAAAGTGGTTCCCAGAGCTGCTCTACTTTTTGCAGTGGCGCTTTGACTGCCAATTTCTGGCCGTGAACTTTCGCGTCTAGAATGTCTTTAGTTTCGTTCAATAGTGAGCGAAGTTGTTTCAGAATCGCACGGTATGGTTCGTGTTGATCTTCACCTGCAAGCTCACGAACTTTGTCGTTGCACACTGTCATTGACAGTTCGCTGATCAGTTCGTTGATGTCGTTAAGATATAGGTCAGCTGCTTTCCAGCGAGATAGAAGCAGTACTTCACGAGTCACGCTGTGGGTTACAAATGGGTTACCGTCGCGGTCACCACCCATCCAAGATGAGAAGTGCACTGGGCGAGCATCAATTGGCAGACCTTCGCCAAGGTAAGATTTCAGGCGGTCGTTCATTTCACGTAAGAAGTCAGGTACGGCTTCCCATAGTGAGTTTTCGACCACTGCAAAGCCCCATTTAGCTTCATCAAGCGGTGTCGGGCGCTGCTGACGGATAACGTCAGAGTGCCAGCTTTGAACGATAAGTTGCTCAAGGCGACGTTCAGTTTTCTTACGCTCTTTGAAAGAGAGATCGCTCAGCTCAAGCTTAGATAGACACTCGTTGATCTTCACAAGCTTATTGATCATGGTTCGACGAGTGATTTCGGTCGGGTGCGCAGTTAGAACCAATTCAATGTTCAGGTCGCGAACCGCTTGTGCCGTGTCTAGCTTGCTCACATCATTTTGTACCAGCTTTGAGAACAGCGAGTTAATTGCGTCAGGTTCGCAGATATGCTCTTCACAATGGCGTGAAATGGTGTGGTATTGCTCAGCAATATTGGTCAGGTTTAGAAATTGGTTGAACGCGCGGGTCACGGGCGTCAATTGCTCATCTGGCAAGCTTTTAATCTCTTCGATTAAGCTGTCTCTGTCAGCATTATTTCCAGCTTGGGCCGATTTGGATAATTTACGAATGGTTTCCACTTTCTCGAAGATTTCTTCGCCGTGGGCATCGCGAATTGTGTTGCCCAGTAAGTGGCCCAGCATGCGCACATTGCTTTTGAGTGCGGCGTATTTCTCGTTCATTGTCATCCTGCCTCGTAAAAAAACTACATCCATTGTCCTTGTTAAGACTCCAATCTAGCGAAAAGCACCAGTTCTAGTCAAATAAAGCACGCATAGATTGCAATTATTCCACTTCTCTCCTGATTTAGAGCAAAAATAGGTCAGCTTATCGAAGGAGAAGTGAAAATTAATTACAAAATAGCGCTCTAAAAGAAGGATATAGCGTGCTAGAGGGGACGTGGCGCAGATAACAAAATGCAGCTCAATCGAGCTGCATTGTGAGGAAAGTACAGAATGCGACTAACAACAATATTTCACCATCGCACGTGATAACACGTCGATGGTTGGGTCGATAAAGTCGAATGACAAGAACTCATCAGGTTGGTGAGCTTGGTCAATCGAGCCGGGACCTAAAACCAGTGTTGGACACAACTGTTGAAGAAATGGTGCTTCAGTACAGTAGTTAACGGTTTCTGAACTGGTTTGGCAGATCTTTTCTACACCACCGATAAATGGGTGGTCGTGTTGGCATTCGTACCCCGGAATTGGCTCGTGCAGGGGAATAATTTCTATACGCCCTGGCCATTTCGCTTCCACTTCCTTCAATGCTCCGCGCAGCATGTTCTCTAAACCATCAAGGCTAATACCAGGAAGAGGACGCACGTCATAATGCAGTTCGCAGCAACCGCAAATCCGGTTTGCACTGTCACCACCATGAATATGACCAAGGTTTAGTGTAGGGCTTGGAATGGCAAAACCTGGGTGGTGGTACTCTTTCACTAGTTTGTCACGCAGTTGCATCATGGCAAACATGACCTCATGCATGATTTCAATGGCGTTGACACCAAGTGCCGGATCCGATGAGTGACCGGATTTACCTGTTACGCGAATAGCATTTGCCACATGTCCTTTGTGACCTCGAATGGGTACAAGGCTGGTGGGTTCGCCAATGATGCAGTAATCCGGTTTAAAAGGTGCGTTCTCAGTGAAATGACGCGCACCCAGCATGGTGGTTTCTTCATCACAGGTCGCCAGCACATACAGCGGCTTGGTTTGTTTACTCCAGTCGACTTTCTTTACCGCTTCATAAATAAAGGCAAAGAAGCCTTTCATATCCGCAGTACCTAAACCGTAAAAGCGGTTGTCTTTCTCGGTCAGCTTATGTGGGTCAAAACTCCAACGTCCTTCATCAAATGGCACGGTATCACTATGGCCTGCGAGAAGTAAGCCGCCTTCACCTTCACCCATACGTGCGATCATATTGTGTTTGCCTGGTTCCACTTCGATCACTTCAACACTAAAGCCAAGATCTTTAAACCAAGATGCCAGCTTCTCGATCACTTTGGCATTGCCTTGATCCCAACTTGGATCGGTTGAGCTTATCGAAGAGGTACTGATCAGTCCTTCATAGACCTCTAGAAAACTTGGTAATTGCATGGATTCTTCAATTCTCCTGTTGACAGACAGAGCACAAAAATGTAAAACACATATTAAATCATATTTATTGAATAAAAAATCAAAATAAAGCAAAAATTAAATATGAATAATCACTTTGAGCCTTAAGTATATGGATGTCATGTAATGCTAAAAACCACGATTATCGGAGCCAGCGGCTACACCGGCGCAGAGTTGGCTTTAATGGTCAACAAACACCCTGAACTCACGCTATCAGGTTTATACGTTTCCGCCAATAGCGTAGATGCAGGAAAGAACATTGCTCAATTGCACGGCAAGTTAGCGGGTGTGATTGATATGCCAGTTTCGCCGCTGACTGACCCTGAGCAGGTTGCTCAAGCGTCAGATGTGGTCTTTCTGGCAACGGCCCATGAAGTGAGCCATGACTTGGCTCCTATCTTCTTAGAGGCAGGATGTCAGGTATTCGATTTATCTGGTGCATTTCGTGTGAAAAGCGAAGGCTTCTACGACACCTTTTATGGCTTTGAGCATCAACATAACAACTGGCTAGATAAAGCAGCATATGGCTTAGCAGAGTGGAACCAAGAATCAATAAAAACCACTCCTTTGATTGCAGTAGCAGGTTGCTACCCAACCGCTTCACAGCTTGCAATCAAACCTTTATTAGAACATGCATTACTGGATACCAACCAATGGCCTGTGATTAACGCAACCAGCGGTGTATCAGGTGCAGGGCGTAAAGCCTCCATGGTTAACAGCTTCTGTGAAGTGAGCTTGCAACCTTACGGTGTTTTTAATCATCGTCATCAACCTGAGATTGCTCAGCACTTGTGTTGCGATGTGATTTTTACTCCACACCTAGGCAACTTTAAGCGCGGTATTCTTGCCACTATTACTATGAAATTGGCACAAGGTGTGACGGAAGCACTAGTGGCAAAAGCATTTGAACAAGCTTACCAAGGCAAGCCAGCGGTTCGTCTTAAAGGTGACGGTATTCCACGTATTCAGGATGTCGAAAATACCCCTTTCTGTGATATCGGCTGGAAGGTGCAAGGCGAACACATCATTGTGATTTCGGCGATCGACAACCTACTTAAAGGTGCATCGAGTCAAGCGATGCAATGTCTCAATATTCATTACGGTTACCCAGAACTGACAGCGTTGCTGTAGTCGTTGAAAGAGGGAAATGCGATGACGCAAACCAATCAAGCTCCTTTAGTCATTAAGCTCGGTGGTGCAGCTCTATCTTGCACTCAAACCTTAAGCCAACTGTTTGCTGCTATTGCGGCATACCAAAAATCAGCGCAGCGACAAATCGTCATCGTTCATGGCGGTGGCTACTTAGTTGATGAGTTGATGGCAAAGCTCCAGCTTGAAACCGTAAAGAAAAACGGTCTACGCGTAACACCTTACGATCAAATTCCTGTGATTGCCGGCGCGCTTGCTGGTACCGCGAACAAGATACTGCAAGGCCAAGCAATTTCTGATGGCCTGAATGCGGTGGGTCTTAGCCTTGCTGATGGTGGTTTATGTCATGTTGAAGAGCTTGACTCAGAACTAGGTGCTGTCGGCAAAGCATCACCGGGTGATTCAACCTTATTACAAGCGGTGCTAAACGCAGGCGCACTGCCGATCATCAGCTCAATTGGTCTGACTGAAAAAGGTCAGATGATGAATGTGAATGCGGACCAAGCTGCGGTAGCGGTAGCGGGCGCACTAGATGCGGAGTTAGTACTTCTGTCTGATGTTAGCGGTGTACTTGATGGCAAAGGTCACCTGATCAAAACGCTATCCGAGCAAGAAGCCGATGCATTGATCAAAGGGCAAGTAATCACCGACGGTATGATCGTCAAAGTTAAAGCCGCTTTGGAGGCTGCCAATGATCTTGGTCGTCCTATCGAAGTCGCGACATGGCGTTACCCAGAGAAACTAACCCAGCTATTCGCGGGTGAAAGTATCGGAACGCAGTTTCTGCCGCAATAGAGCAGAAGCAAACCAGTTAAAGAATTGAACATTAGGAAGTGGTTGGCACTGACCGCCGAGAGCAGCGCCAGTTAAGTTTGGAGAAAAAACATGAGCAAAGTGAACGTAAATAAAGTGGTAGTCGCATACTCAGGCGGTCTAGATACTTCAGTAATCATCCCGTGGCTAAAAGAGAACTACGACTGTGAAGTGGTGGCTTTCGTTGCCGATGTTGGTCAAGGTGCAGAGGAGCTAGAAGGTATTGAAGCGAAAGCAAAAGCTTCAGGTGCTTCAGAGTGCTACATCGCTGACCTGAAAGAAGAAATGGTCGCAGACTACATTTACCCGACACTAAAAACAGGCGCTTACTACGAAGGTAAATACCTACTAGGAACATCAATGGCGCGTCCAATCATTGCCAAAGCGCAGGTTGAAGTTGCACGTAAAGTTGGCGCAGACGCTCTGTGTCATGGTTGTACAGGTAAAGGTAACGACCAAGTACGTTTTGAAGGTGCATTTGCAGCACTAGCACCAGATCTGCAAGTTATTGCGCCTTGGCGTGAATGGGATCTAGTGAGCCGTGAAGAATGTCTGGATTACCTAGCAGAGCGTAACATTCCTTGTTCAGCATCTCTTACTAAGATTTACTCGCGTGATGCGAATGCATGGCACATTTCTACTGAAGGTGGCGTTCTAGAAGATACATGGAATGCGCCAAATGAAGATTGCTGGGCTTGGACTGTAGACCCAGAGCAAGCACCAAATGAAGCTGAAACCGTGACCTTGAAAGTAGCGAAAGGTGAAGTTGTTGAGGTAGACGGTGAAGCGATGACACCATACAACGCGTTGGTTTACCTAAACGAGAAAGGTGCGAAGCATGGTGTTGGTCGTATCGATATTGTCGAAAACCGTCTAGTGGGTATGAAGTCTCGTGGTTGCTACGAAACTCCGGGTGGCACTATCATGATGGAAGCGCTGCGTGCAGTGGAGCAACTTGTGCTGGACAAAGCATCATTTGAATTTCGCGAGGAGCTTGGTCTGAAAGCATCGCACCTTGTTTACGATGGTCGTTGGTTCACGCCTCTATGTAAGTCTATTCTTGCGGCTTCTGAAGAGCTCGCGCAAGACGTGAATGGCGAAGTGGTTGTGAAGCTTTACAAAGGCCACGCAACGGTCACGCAAAAACGTTCGGATAACAGTTTGTACTCTGAAGAATTTGCTACTTTTGGTGAAGATGAAGTTTATGACCAAAGCCATGCTGAAGGCTTTATCCGTCTTTACTCGCTATCAAGCCGTATTCGTGCGTTGAACAGCCAGAAAAAATAAACCAATTTAGCGCCTTATAAGATAAGAGACCTGCCACTATTGGCGGGTCTTTTTCGTTTTTGCTGACCTCATTGGCATAAAGATAAAATATTCATGAATAAATATGTAGAAATATTGAATTTCTACTTTATTTTTATCTGTGATTATCGTAACGTTGAGACATAAGAAAAAGTGAGCAAATGACCACCGATTTGGTCAACACTTAATGAAGAATACGTTAGCGTAAGCAATAGTCATCAGGAGAAACGCAATGGCATTATGGGGCGGAAGATTTACCCAAGCGGCAGACACCAGATTTAAGGACTTCAACGATTCATTGCGTTTCGATTACCGATTGGCTGAGCAAGATATTGTTGGTTCAATTGCGTGGTCAAAAGCCTTGCTTTCTGTTGACGTATTATCAGCAGATGAGCAGCAAAAGCTAGAACTAGCTCTCAATGAGCTCAAGCTTGAAGTGATGGAAGACCCTCAGCAAATCCTACGTTCGGATGCGGAAGATATCCACTCTTGGGTTGAACAGCAGTTGATCAGCAAAGTGGGCGACTTAGGCAAGAAGCTACATACAGGCCGTTCTCGTAATGACCAAGTGGCTACAGACCTTAAACTTTGGTGTCGTCAGCAAGGCCAACAACTGTTGATTGCTTTAGACCGTCTGCAAACACAAATGGTAGGCGTAGCTAAGCAACATCAAGGTACGGTGCTTCCGGGCTACACGCATTTGCAACGTGCTCAGCCTGTTACGTTTGCTCACTGGTGTTTGGCTTATGTTGAAATGTTTGAACGTGACTACTCGCGTCTGAGTGACGCACTTAAGCGTTTGGACACGTGTCCACTTGGTTCTGGAGCGCTTGCGGGCACCGCTTACCCAATCGATCGTGAAGAGTTAGCTCACAATCTCGGTTTCCATCGCGCAACGCGTAACTCATTGGATTCAGTTTCCGATCGTGACCATGTGATGGAATTGATGTCTGTGGCGTCTATCTCGATGTTGCACCTTTCGCGTTTAGCAGAAGATATGATCTTCTACAATTCGGGTGAATCTAACTTTATTGAATTAGCTGATACGGTAACCTCAGGCTCTTCTCTGATGCCACAGAAGAAAAACCCTGATGCATTAGAACTTATCCGTGGTAAGACGGGGCGTGTGTACGGCGCACTTGCTGGCATGATGATGACGGTTAAAGCGTTACCATTGGCTTACAACAAAGACATGCAGGAAGATAAAGAAGGTCTGTTCGATGCGCTCGATACATGGAACGATTGCATGGAAATGGCGGCACTTTGTTTTGATGGTATCAAAGTCAATGGTGAGCGTACGCTAGAAGCGGCGAAACAAGGTTACGCAAACTCTACCGAATTGGCAGATTATCTAGTGGCGAAAGGCATCCCATTCCGTGAAGCGCACCATATTGTCGGTGTCGCTGTGGTCGGTGCTATTGCCAAAGGCTGTGCGTTGGAAGAATTGTCGATTGAAGAGCTGAAAGCTTTCTCTGAAGTGATTGAAGCGGATGTGTATGACATTCTTACCATTGATTCGTGCCTAGAGAAGCGTTGTGCACTTGGTGGTGTCGCGCCTCGGCAAGTTGCTTTCGCCGTCGATCAAGCAGACAAGCGCCTTTCTCAACGTGATACATCAGCAGTGAAAGTTCGACCTGCTCGTCTAACCGATATTGAAACCGTAGAAGGTATGGTTGCTTATTGGGCGAATATGGGGGAAAACCTACCACGCTCACGCAATGAGTTGGTACGTGATATTGGCTCCTTCGCGGTTGCCGAGCATCACGGAGAGGTTACTGGTTGTGCATCTTTGTATGTCTATGACTCAGGGTTAGCAGAAATTCGCTCTCTAGGCATTGAAGCTGGTTGGCAAGGCCAAGGGCAGGGGAGTGCGATTGTGAACTATCTGGTTGAGAAAGCACGTCAGATGGCTATCAAGAAAGTCTTTGTGCTGACACGTACGCCTGAATTCTTTATGAAGCAGAGCTTCTTGCCAACCTCGAAGTCGTTGCTACCAGAAAAAGTACTGAAAGATTGCGATCAGTGTCCACGTCAGCATGCGTGTGATGAAGTTGCATTAGAGATCAACTTGGTTGAACAAGTGATCCAAAAAAGCCATGTCGCCTAGGTGGATGATTTTATTAGCTTTGAATAAATGATTTAAAAAATTGAAAAAAAGTTGGAACCTTTGAGAGGAAGCCCGGTCTATTAAAGTACCACTGCTTTTTCTTAGAAGAATCTAAGAGAGCCCCAAGACCGGTATTGGTTTTGGGGCTTTTTTCTATCTGTCATCTGAGTGATGATCATCCTTACTTTCTCTTCCACGACGGCGCTGCCACGGCAAAACCACAAAGCGCATCCATAGGTGCAAAAACAGTAAGCCGTTAAATGCAAATCCGGCAAAGATCAGTGCGATCGATTCAATACTTTGCGGATCATCTTTAAACGCAAACCACCACACGATCCAACATAAAACCGAAAGTACCGTCAGTTGAACCATGCATCGTTGGCAACGTCCGATCTTTTTCCAAAACCAGTGCTCCTGGCAACTTCGACAAGCCATTGTTCTATCCACACTATCTATTTGTTCCTGATTATAACGGCTAACTCATGTTTGAGTTTCTCTTTGTCTGGTTTCTATGTCGTGTCTATCGAACCAAAAATGGAAAATTAACTTGGTTAAAAATGTGTAGCACGTAATTGGTGTATGGTGAGCTGTCAGCCAGACAATAGGAAAATAATAATGTCGACAGAACTTAAAGTAGCACTAGGCCTTGCTGGTGGTTTCTTCACAATTGGATTTACTGCCATTGTGCTTGTTAGCCGTTACGCAATGATGACTGCTTAAACAACCACTTTGCTCAGTTTGAACTGATAGAGTTGGAATGAGAAAGCCTCGTCTATGACGAGGCTTTTGTTTGTCTGGGAGAGGTAAAGAGAGTGAGCGTTAGCAACCAGGACCGCAATCTAGGCAGTGCTTAATCGTCTCTGGACCTAAGTGAAGTTTCGCATTCAAATCTCGTAGCGCAGTGCGAACGCCTTCTTCAATCACAGGGTGGTAAAATGGCATATCAAGCATTTCAGATACTGTCATCTTATTTTGGTGTGCCCAAGCAAGCAGGTGGGCTAGGTGTTCGGCGTTTGGTCCCATCATTTCTGCGCCCAAGAAGCGACCAGTACCTTGTTCCCCATAGACATGCAGAATGCCTTTATTTCGAAGCATAACGCGTGAGCGACCTTGATTTTCAAACGATACTTGACCGGTAGCGAAACAGCCACATGTGCCAAAACGCGTTTCTAGTTGCTTGAAGGTTTCTCCTACCATGGCAATTTGTGGATCAGAGAACACTGCTGAGATTGGCGAGCGGCGCAGGCCTGCACGAATATCAGGGAAACGACCTGCGTTGTCGCCAGCAATACGCCCCTGATCGGCCGCTTCGTGTAATAATGGAATTTGATTGCTTGCATCACCCGCGATAAAGATGCTCTCTACCGAGGTTTGCAGAGTGTAATGATCCGCCGTTGGTACGCCGCGCTCATCCAGTGCCACATTGGTGTTTTCAATCGCTAGCTTGTCGACATTCGGGCGACGACCAGTTGCTGCCAATACGTAATCAACAATAAAGGTTTCTAGTTCACCATCGTGGTTGATGAATTGGATTTCGACCTTATCTTCACCGTCATTTTCTGGTGAAGTAATACGTTTCATGCTTTCGACTTTTACATCGGCATCAAGGTAAAACTCTTCTTTGAAGGCTTTATCGGCATACGCCATCACTTCAGGGTCGGTCAATGGTCCTACTTGACCACCAAGACCAAATAGCTTCACATTTACACCTAAGCGATGCAACGCTTGACCTAATTCAAGACCAATCACACCCGGACCAAATACTGCAACGGATTCTGGCAAGTCATCCCAATCGAACACATCATCGTTAATCACCAAGCGGTCGCCGAGTTCATTCCATACGGCAGGGTAAGCAGGACGCGAACCTGTTGCGATCACAATACGCTTAGCTGTGATTTGAGTTTGGTCATCAACGATTAACGTGTTGTCGTTGGTAAACTTAGCATAACCCGACACTTTATCTTCAGCAGGAATCTCATCGACGCCTTCCAACACAAAGCCTACAAAGCGGTCACGCTCTCGCTTTACTCGGTCCATGACTTCACGACCATTAATGTAAATGTCGCCTTGTGGGTGTACACCAAAGCCTGGTGCTTTCTCGATTTGGTGTACGCTTTCAGCGGCGGCGATCAAAAGTTTCGATGGCATGCATCCGACACGAGCACATGTTGTGCCGTAAGGGCCACCTTCGATCATCACAACGCTGTCTGTGTGTGATTTTGCTGCGCGGTAGGCGCCAAGGCCAGCTGTACCACCACCAATAATTGCTACGTCGACATTTAACTGTTTCATAATGGATTCTCGTTTTTCCCAAACGCAGTTGAAGTGACTAAGTTTGGATGAGTGAATTTGAGTTCATTAATCTTGATAACTGGTTGAACGGTGAAGACGACCAGTTATCAAGACTAAGCATAGGAAGTGATTGAGGGGGATGGTCTCCCAGGCGAGGGATGCTCCGGGAGACCAAGGGCTGAGTTCTGGATAGCGAGATTGCCAACTCAAGCCCATTAGGCAAATTATTAACCAAGGTACGTTTCTAGCTCTTCGCTACCGCCGATGTGTTTACCACCGATGAACACTTGAGGTACCGTTGTGCGACCAGAGATTGCACGTAGACTTACTGTTGTTGCGTCTTTACCCAGAATCACTTCTTCATATTGAAGACCGTGGTCAATCAGATTTTGTTTCGCCTTCATGCAGAAAGGACAACCTGGTTTGGTGAACACAGTGATAGATTCTTGAGTTTTGTACTCAGGTGCTACGTAGTTCATCATTGTGTCTGCGTCGGAAACTTTGAACGGGTCGCCTGGCTCGTTTGGTTCGATGAACATTTTCTCAACCACGCCGTTTTTCACTAGCATGCTGTAACGCCATGAACGCTTGCCAAAGCCGATGTCGTTTTTGTCCACTAGCATACCCATACCGTCTGTGAACTCACCGTTACCATCTGGGATGAAGGTAATGTTTTCTGCTTCTTGGTCAGCTTTCCATGCGTTCATTACGAATGTATCGTTTACGGAAACGCATAGAATCTCATCCACGCCATGTTCTTTAAATACAGAGAACAGTTCGTTGTAACGTGGTAGGTGGCTTGATGAGCACGTCGGAGTAAAAGCACCAGGCAAGCTAAATACGATAACCGTTTTGTCTTTAAACAAGTCTTCCGTGGTTACATTCACCCATGCGTCACCTTTACGGATAGGAAAAGTAACTTGTGGTACAGCTTGACCTTCTTTTGATGCAAACATGATGATTTCCTTTTAAATCTATGAATAATTCATTATCGAGCTTAGCGTTATTTAGCGCTCAGTTTCGTTTTCTTGAGCTCATTATTGAAAAAAAACTTTGATAGCTCTAATCGTTTAATGCTATGGTTTTGATAGATTATTTCTATCGCCAAACAAGAAGTGAATCGTACGTTATGAATATTCGAGATTTTGAGTACTTGGTGGCGCTTGCGGAGCACAAGCATTTTCGAAAAGCAGCGGAAGCTTGTTTTGTTAGTCAGCCAACATTGAGTGGCCAGATTCGTAAACTAGAAGACGAGTTAGGCACTGCCCTGCTTGAAAGAAGCAGTCGTCGCGTGTTGTTTACTGACTCTGGTTTACAGTTGGTTGAGCAAGCAAAACGTATTTTGAGTGAAGTAAAAACCTTCAAAGATATGGCGAGCGGTCAAAGTGGTGCCATGACTGGCCCAATGCACATTGGCTTTATCCCAACAGTTGGTCCTTACCTCCTACCTAAAATAGTCCCTCACCTTAAAGAAGAGTTTCCAGATTTGGAGCTGTTTTTACATGAGGCGCAGACCCACCAATTGGTCCGTCAATTAGAAGATGGCAAGTTAGATTGTCTTGTTTTAGCATCGGTTGATGAGACTGCGCCCTTTAAAGAAATTGAGGTGTACAACGAGCCTTTAAGTGTTGCGGTACCTTGTGATCACGAATGGGCTGGGTTAGATCATATTGATATGCTCGACCTCAATGGCAAGACGGTGTTGTCTTTGGGTGATGGTCATTGTTTACGAGACCAAGCTCTGGGTTTCTGCTTTGCTGCAGGAGCGAAAGATGATGAGCGCTTTAAAGCGACTAGCCTAGAAACACTGCGTAACATGGTGGCGGCGGGAGCAGGGATTACTCTGTTGCCACAGTTGTCTGTGCCGCATGAAAAGAAAAAAGATGGCGTGTGTTACGTGCCAGCAATGAACCCAACACCATCACGCAGCATTGTGTTGGTTTACCGTCCTGGCTCTCCATTGCGTACGCGTTTTGAAACCTTAGCAGCGACCATCAAAAACATTCTTGAAGCGAAAGAAGCACCAATTGCAGCCTAGCTTTGAAATGCTGATATAGACAAAAGGGAGCCAATCGGCTCCCTTTTTCTTTGTTAGTATTACGTGCTATTAGAACAGTTCTTCTGCACCGCCACTGCCACCAGAGTAGATGCTGTCTTCCAGGCTGTTGCCGACATACTCGGTTGGTTCTGTGCCTTTTTCGAAGTATTCGAACATGGATGAACCATCAATTTTATGAGTCAGTAGGCCACTATCACGATCGATACGAACTCGAACGATATTGTCTGGAATATTCTTACCTTGTTGAGGCACTCCGTCTAGTGCAGTACGCATGAAATCAATCCAAGCTGGTTCTGCCGTTTTCGCACCAGATTCTGCACCAGAAATTTGGCCTTTCCCTAGGTTACTGTTCACAGTGGTACGGCCTAACGTGCGAGAGTGATCATCAAAACCAACCCATGCGATAGCCACAATACCCGGGCCGTAACCGTTGTACCAAGTGTCTTTTGAGTCGTTGGTTGTACCGGTTTTGCCACCAATATCACGACGTTCCAATTTTTGCGCTCGCCAGCCGGTACCGTTCCAGCCAGTGCCATCTCGCCAGCTACCACCACCCCAGATGTTGCTGTACATCATCTCGCGCATGATGAATGCATTTTGAGCAGAGATAACTTGTTTCGCGTACTGTGGTGTGTCGTTTTCTAGAGCGTTATCAGGGGCAATGTTTTCCGTTGTTACATCTTGCTCACCAAATTCGGCTGCAAACTTGTCTTCAGGTTGTACTGGCATTTGAGGACAGTCGTGCTGACAAATCACTTTTGGGTTTGCCTTAAACAGTACTTCACCAAATGAGTTTTCTACGTGGTCAATGTAAAACGGTTCTACGTAGTAGCCGCCATTTGCAAACACAGAGTAGCCTTGCGCGACTTTCATTGGTGTTAAGCTACCAGCACCCAATGCGATAGTCTCTGAGCGAGGCACTTGGTCAATATCAAACCCAAAGCGAGTTAAGTATTCACGTGTTTCGTCCAAGCCCACTTCACGCAGTGTACGAACTGCCATTACGTTTTTCGACTGCGCTAAACCGATACGTAGGCGAGTAGGGCCAACGTAAGTCGGTGGTGAGTTCTTCGGACGCCATGCCGAACCTGAACCTGCATCCCACTTGTTGATTGGCGCATCGTTTACCAGCGAAGCAAGGGTTAAGCCCTTATTGATTGCCGCCGAATAGATGAATGGTTTGATACTCGAACCAACCTGACGAATAGACATGGTTGCACGGTTAAACTTGCTATGAACAAAGTTAAAGCCGCCAACTAAAGACAGGACTGCACCGTTTTCTGGATTCATTGCTACAAACGCAGTATTTGCACTTGGTACTTGGCTTAGTTTCCAGCTTTGAGTTTTTGTGCCTTCTTTATCTGTCGAACTGATCTCACGTACCCAGATTTGTTGACCTGTCGCTAAAATTTCTTTGGCTGACTTTGGCGCTCGACCTTGACGTTGGTCTGTTAGGTATTTACGAGCCCAATTCATCCCTGTCCAAGTGACAGTTTGTTCTTCGTTATTTTTCACCCAAACCTGCGCGGTTTTGTCATCTACTTTGGTGACAATTGCAGGATAGAGCTGACCATAGGTTGGTTGCTTCTTCAGGTGCTTTTCAATTTGTTCTGTATCCCAAGACGTTTCGCCCTCTTTCCACAGCACTTTTTCTGCACCGCGGTAGCCATGACGTTCATCGTAAGCCAGGATATTGTTGATAGAAGCCGTGTTTGCTGCGTCTTGTAGTTTTGAATCTACCGTCATGTAGATATTCAAACCTGATGTATAAGCTTGTTCTGCACCGTACTCTTTTACTGCCCATGAACGCGCTAACTCTGCAACGTATGGAGCAGATAGCTCAATTTCAGCGCTGTGGTAGCGAGCTACAATTGGTTCTGAACGCGCTTCATCGTATTGCTCCTGAGTGATGTATTTCTCATCTAGCATACGCATCAACACCACATTACGACGATTTGTCGCACGCTCTAACGAGTAAAGAGGGTTCATGGTTGATGGCGCTTTTGGCATGCCTGCCAATGTCGCGATTTCGCTCAGTGTTAGCTCATTTAGACTTTTCCCAAAGTAGACCTGAGCGGCTGCGCCGAAACCATATGAGCGGTAACCAAGGAAGATCTTATTGACATACAACTCCATGATTTCTTCTTTAGAAAGAAGCTGTTCAATGTGAATTGCGATGAAGATTTCTTTAATTTTACGCATGATCTTCTTCTCGTTAGATAAGAAGAAATTACGCGCTAGCTGCTGAGTAATAGTACTCGCACCTTGTTTTGCAGAACCTGACAAAGCAACCACGACTGCTGCACGCGTAATACCGATTGGGTCAATGCCTGGGTGCTCATAAAAACGACTATCTTCGGTCGCGATCAGCGCATGAATTAAATCTTGTGGAATTTCGTCGTAGGTAACAGGAATTCGACGCTTCTCGCCAAACTGTGCGATCAGTTTCCCGTCTTGACTAAATACCTGCATAGGTGTTTGTAATTCAACATCTTTTAGTGTTGCAACATCTGGCAATTCAGGCTTCACGTATTGATAGAAGCCAAAAATTGTGGTGACTCCAAGAATTATGCAAATCAATGTTAAAAATAATAAACGCTTTATGAACTTCACCGGAGAATCCCTGATTGGTTGAGGCTGTGTAACGGCAAACCCTTGTACTCTTAGGTCAAAAATTTAGCACATAAGAGATATTAACTCTTATTTGGATGCTAATAACAACCTTTGCACGAAGAAAATTCTCTGGGTGCTCTTTACAGTGCACACAGGAGTTTCGGAGCGAGAGTAGAGATGGATAAGCTATTAGTTACGGGTATAGATATCGGCCATAACAGCCTCAAAGCCGTGGTACTTAAACCCAATGGCAACAGTTATGCCTTACTGGGTTACAAAGAAATAATACTTAAAGAAGGTATTGTCGCTGAAAATAACACCATAAATCATCAAGAAATTGTAAAGACCCTAAAAGAGATGAAAAAAGACCTCCCTTTTAGGGCTAATCGAGTCGCGATTTCGGTACCTGACAATGCGGTGATCAGCAAAAAACTGCAAATCGAACAAAGTTTAGAGGAAAGTGAAAAAGAGTTTGCTGTCGTACAGGCTTTTTCTCATCAATCGCCGTTCCCTGTAGAAGAGCTTAGTCTTGATTTTGTATTAGTGGAATCTGAAGAGCAAATGCGTGGGACAGAAAGCTATCAAGTTTTTGCAACACGTAAAGACGTGGTGGAAACCCGCGTAGAAGCATTGCAAAAATCTGGTCTAAAAACCGTGCTGGTGGATGTGCATTCCCAAAGTCTTGGGCATATCTGGAAGTTAACCACTGAACGTTATCCTGACAAAAGCAAATACTGCCTACTGGACATCGGGGTATTAAATAGCTCGTTCACTATGTTTACCGAGCAAGGCGAGTTATTCCATAAGGAGTTTGTGTCTGGCACTCGTGCCGCTAGCGGCCTTTTGCACGACAACCCGCTTTCTGATGATGCTCAAGTCATGACGGAACAATTCAACCGTCAAGTTGTGGATCGTGTGAAACGTCAAATGCAGCTCTATACCTCTATTAATGGTTCTCAAGATATTAAAGGTATTTGGCTCTCCGGTGAGGGCGCATCCACTCCGATGTTAGCCGAGGAGCTTTCCAGCCAACTGGCTCTAGAATGTGAGTTGCTTAACCCACTGGGCTTATTTGAAATGAAAGTTTCTAAGCGCAAGCGCCGAGCCGCGGATTGGCAGCACTTTACCACTGCTGCGGGTTTAGCTGTACGTGGTATCCAGTGGTTGGGAGGCAATCATGCTGTATCACATTAACCTACTCCCTTGGCGTGAAAACCTGCGTGAAGAACATCGTCGCCGCTTTATTGGATTGATTGTGCTCGGTGCAATTGCAGCGTTAGGGGTGCAATGGGGAATTGGCAAATATTACCAATACCAACAAGACCAACAGCAACAACGTTTGGATTACTTAGCTCATTATATCTCTCAATTAGACAAACGCATTGAAGCAATGAAGATTGCAGAACAAGAGCACGGCAAAATCTTAGAACGTTTGAAAATTGTTGAAGGTCTACAAAACGGACGCAATAAAACCACCGAGTTTATGAACTTGATGCCGTCGGTGATCCCAAATGGTGTTTATGTCGACAAGATAAAAATGAACGACTTTGAGATTGAAATTTCCGGTATCTCTGACAGCACGCCACGTTTGGCGACCATGTTAGACAACATGGAACGCTCTGCGAAGTTGCTGGATGTCGAAATGCATTCAATTGTTCATGGTAAAGCACGTTTTGGTAAAGAGTTCCAAACGTTCAAAGTCTCTTTCATGTTTAAAGAAGCGGGAGGAGAACAACGTGGTTAATTGGCAAGATCTCGATATAGATGAAATTGCTGAGTGGCCAGTGCTGCCTCAGTTGGTTGTCATCTTATTAATGATGCTTTTGATCCAAGGCTTTGGCTATTGGTTCTATCTAAAGCCGGAGGAGGAGCGCTTAAATACGCTGATCCAGGAAGAGCAAACCTTAAAAGTCGCTTTGCGTATCAAGGCCAACAAAGTGGCGGCGTTACCGCAATTGCAATCTCAACTTGATGAGCTAACCACGCGCTACGAGTTGTTGCTGCAGCAACTGCCTGCGCAAAAAGAACTAGCGACCATGTTGGCTTCGGTCAACGAATTGGGGATCGACAATAAGCTGACGTTTACTCGAATTGACTGGGGCGAGAAGCAATCTGAACACTTCCTTTACCGTTTACCACTCAACATCGAGTTAACAGGAGATTTCCACGACATCGGCCGTTTCTCTCAGGCTATCGCGACGTTACCTCGCATCATCACATTTAAAGACGTGACTTGGCAGCGTGTCAGCCAAGAAAGTGAAACGTTGCACTTCCGTGTTAGGGCGAATACTTACCAGTTCAAACCAGAGGAAAAGAAAGATGCGAAATAAATCTTTGCTGATGGTTTGCATGGTCACTTTATTAACCGGCTGCCAAGCCAATGATGAGTCACTCACAGGCTTTATTCGTGATGTGGAAAACCAAGCTCGTCGTGATGTCGCCAAACTGAAACCTGCCGAAGATTATGTGGTGGTGAATTATGAGCCGAAAATCATGCGAGCGCCTTTTGAGTTGCCGAAGGAGGCGACCATTGCGACTCAACCAGTCGCAAGAGAAGACTGTTGGCAACCACCATCAAGAAAGCGTACTGGCAAATTAGAGCGCTTTCCGCTTGGTCAACTGCGTCTGAAAGGCGTGATGGGAATGGGCAGTAGCGTGTCCGGGCTAGTCCAAGCGCCCAATGGCACCGTTTATAAAGTAAAGCCGGGACAATATCTAGGGCGTAACAACGGCAAGGTCACCCATGTATCCCACAACTATTTATTGATTAATGAAACTCTGCCAGACGGTCTGGGTTGTTGGCAAAAACGCAAAGTTAAGTTGGCGTTGAGATAGGCATAGCTGCATTTATTTTTGATATTGAGTAATGATGAAAATGAGACAAGGATTAACACGCATACCAAGGAAGCTAATAGGGCTCTTCTCTTTTTGGTTGTTTTTACTTTTAGCCCCTTTCGCTTTCGCGAACGAAGTTCAGTCTAATGCCTTCAAAAGCATTGATTTCCGTACCAATAAAGATAAAGACGCGGTGATAGTGGTTGAGCTTGCTTCGCCAGCTGCCATAGTGGACATCAAGCGCGTGCAAGAAGGCTTGAGTATCGATTTGCTCAATACGTCAGTTAAAGACGATCAGCTTTATCTTCTTGATGTAAAAGACTTCTCTACCGTGGTGGAAAGTGTCGAGATATTTCGTGATACCTCGACAACGCGCCTCGTGGCTTATATTGATGAAGACTATACCCATGATTACCGTCTGACAGGGCGATACTTGGAAGTCAAAGTGGGTAAGCTCAAGCCGAACGAAAAGGTGCCAGACAAAAGTATTCTGGAAAAAGAAGGCAAGTTGATTTCGATTAACTTCCAAGACATTCCAGTGCGTAACGTTCTGCAACTTATCGCGGATTATAACCAGTTCAACTTAGTTGTTTCTGACTCAGTAGAAGGCAACCTCACATTGCGTCTTGATGGTGTGCCTTGGCAGCAAGTACTCGATATCATTCTGCAAGTAAAAGGCTTAGACAAACGCGTGGATGGCAACGTTATTCTGGTCGCACCAAAAGATGAGTTGGATTTGCGTGAGAAGCAGCAGTTAGAGAAGCAGAAGCTTGAGCAAGAGATGGGAGACCTTTCTTCGGAGATCATCAAAGTGAACTTTGCGAAAGCCTCTGATATCGCAGAGATGATTAATGGTGAAGGTAATATCAGCATGTTGTCGGACCGCGGCAGTATGACGATTGATGAACGCACCAATTCTCTGTTGATTCGAGAGCTTCCTAGTAACATTGAAGTGATTCGTGAAATCATAGAGTCTCTCGATATTCCAGTGAAACAGGTTCAGATTGAAGCGCGTATCGTTACCATCAATGAAGGTAATATGGACGAGCTGGGTGTTCGTTGGGGCTTTACTTCTATTAATGGTAGTCACACGGTGGGTGGTTCTATCGAGAATAACCTTGCCACTATCGGCCTTTATGATGGCGGCGGTGGTGACGGCGAAGGTGAAGACGGTGGTGGTAGTGTCGGTATCGATGATTTCCTTAACGTCAACTTGGCAGCAACCAGTCCAAATGCAACCAGCCTTGCCTTTCAAGTGGCTAAGCTAGGTTCTGACACCTTATTGGATTTAGAGCTGTCTGCACTACAACAAGAATCAAAGGCTGAAATCATTTCAAGTCCACGTCTCATTACCACTAACAAAAAACCGGCTTATATAGAGCAAGGTACAGAGATCCCTTACTTAGAGTCGTCATCCAGTGGTGCAACTTCTGTGACCTTTAAAAAAGCCGTGCTTAGTTTGAAGGTGACACCGCAGATTACTCCTGACAACCGTTTGGTGCTGGATTTGAGTGTTACGCAAGATAGACCAGGGCAAGTGGTAAAAACGGGTACTGGTGAGGCGGTAGCGATCGATACTCAACGTATTGGTACTCAAGTGTTAGTGAATAATGGGGAGACCGTCGTACTCGGCGGTATTTTCCAACATAGTATTACCAACTCCGTCGATAAGGTGCCTTTATTAGGTGATTTACCGCTGTTAGGAGCGCTTTTCCGCCGAAGTTACGAAAATGTAGGCAAAAGTGAGTTGTTGATTTTTGTTACGCCGAAGGTCGTTATTCAGTAAGACAGAATCAGCAAAAAAACGATTAGATCAAAAATAAAGTTGCATTAGTGGCACCATGCTTGGATAATTTCGGGTCTTATCACGAATTATCTGTGAGGAATTGGTGCCACAAGCCTTGTGAAACAGCACTTTGGCTGTGTTTTCTTGTGGCGATCTTATTGAATTAACGTTGTAAATTACCGCTAAATATGGCTGAGAAACGTAATATTTTTCTTGTTGGCCCAATGGGTGCCGGCAAAAGTACAATTGGTAGACATCTAGCACAGCAGCTGCATATGGAGTTCGTGGACTCTGATACAGTGATCGAAGAACGTACCGGTGCAGATATCTCTTGGGTTTTTGATGTAGAAGGTGAAGAAGGCTTCCGTAAGCGTGAAGAAACGGTGCTTGAAGACTTAACTCAAGAGCAAGGCATCGTGCTAGCGACTGGTGGCGGCTCTGTAATGAGCAAAGAAAACCGCAATCGCCTTTCTGCTCGTGGTGTTGTTGTTTACCTAGAAACAACTATCGAAAAGCAACTTGCACGTACAAACCGTGACAAGAAGCGTCCATTACTTCAAACGGACAATCCTCGTGAAGTGTTGGAATCTTTGGCAGGCGAACGTAACCCACTATACGAAGAAGTAGCGGATTACACAGTTCGTACTGACGATCAGAGTGCAAAAGTGGTAGCCAACCAGATCGTAAAAATGCTAGAAGAGAGATAAGCATTTATCTTTTTCAAATTGGAGCACACCGATGGAACGGATTACGGTCAATCTAGCAGAGCGTAGCTACCCAATCTCTATTGGCGCCGGGTTATTTGAGGACCCGGCGTACCTTTCTCAAGTTCTCTCAAATAAAAACGCAAATCAGAAGGTTGTCGTGATCAGTAATGTCACGGTCGCGCCTCTGTACGCGGACAAAATTCTTAGTCAACTAAAGCAACTTGGCTGTGATGCCTCTTTGCTTGAATTACCCGATGGTGAGCAATACAAAAGCCTAGAAGTATTTAATCAAGTCATGAACTTCCTGCTAGAGGGAAGCTATGCACGTGACGTTATGATTATTGCACTGGGCGGTGGCGTGATCGGTGATTTAGTTGGTTTTGCTTCCGCTTGTTATCAACGTGGGGTGGATTTTATTCAAATCCCGACCACCTTGTTGTCTCAAGTTGATTCTTCAGTTGGTGGTAAAACTGCGGTTAACCATCCGCTGGGCAAAAACATGATTGGTGCCTTCTACCAACCTAAAGCCGTAATCATTGATACCAATTGTTTATCAACATTACCAGAGCGTGAGTTTGCAGCTGGTATTGCTGAAGTAATCAAATACGGCATCATTTACGATGGTGCGTTTTTCGATTGGCTAGAAGAGAACCTTGACCGCCTCTATACCCTCGAAGAAGAGGCGCTGATTTACGCGATTGCACGTTGTTGTGAAATTAAAGCGGAAGTCGTTGCTCAAGACGAAAAAGAATCGGGTATCCGTGCGTTACTTAACTTGGGTCATACTTATGGTCATGCTATTGAAGCTGAGCTAGGTTACGGCAATTGGTTACATGGTGAAGCCGTTTCTTCTGGCACCGTGATGGCTGCGAAAACGTCACATCTTCGTGGGCTCATTACTCAAGAACAGCTTGATCGTATTATTGCGATTCTGCGTCGCGCGAAATTGCCAGTTCACACTCCAGAAAGCATGACTTTTGATGATTTTATGACGCACATGATGCGTGATAAAAAAGTGCTTTCAGGTCAGCTTCGTTTAGTCTTACCGACGGGGATTGGTAGTGCAGAAGTCATTGCCGACACACCTCAAGATGTGATCAAACAAGCTATCGACTTCGGTCGCGATATTTAACCTTGTAATGACGCCTTCGGGCGTCATTCTTGTTGTTTATTAAGGTTATTAGATGAGTTTCGCTCACGTTCTGGAATTGGATTCTCAAACTGAGTTATTGGATCGATTAGGGTTGCTGACCAACTTTGGCTCTAACCTTATTGCGATTAATGGCCATGCGGGATATGGCAAATCTTGGTTAGCGCAACGATATCTTGAGCTTGGTGCAAGTAACAAAAATCAATGTTTGCTACTTTGTCATGCTAATCAAGATGATGTTCAACGTCGAATGCTCATCTTGAGCCAGATCGTTTCGGATGCTTTATTTAACCAACAAGATACCTTGGTTGACAGTCTTGAAAGAATCTTGGGTAACGAGGCATGCGACATCGCTATTGTTGTCGATGATGCACATCTTCTCAGTGAAACTTTAGTTTCGGAACTTTGGACGTTAGTACTTGCAGCGCAAGTGAATCCGAAGTGGAAAATAAACATCTTATTATTCACTCAAGCTGGTCGATTGGAATCTCTATTGTCACGTATTAGTTACGGGCAAGAGCACAAACCAGTAGAGCTTGATGTAGAAATGCTCTCAGAAGTGGAAGCGCGTCGTTTCTTTGAATCCTTGGTGATTCGATACGTTGACGATGAGTCCGAAAAACGCGTTCGAGATGCATTTAAAAAAGTCGACCCTGTACCGGGCGACATCATGGCGTTAGGAGAGATGAAAGTGGAAAAAAGGATCATTATCCGCTCAATTGTTGGCTCACCACTTAAAATCGCATTGGTGGTGCTGGTTCTATTATTGTTAGCTGCGGGTGGGTACTGGTGGATGTTCAATCAACCAAGTGCTGACGATAAAGCTCAGCAGATCACTGGTAGCATTGAACAAACGGCCATTCCAACCTTAACTGAGCCTGAAGCTCAATCCAGCGGCGCAGACTCAACCATGAACCAAGACTCTGGGACTGTGGATACTGCGAGCGCAACCGATGATTCTGATTCACTGCCGCCAGCGGTGACGGATGAAGTGGCAAGTGTTGGCACTGAAGATAAACAGCAACGTGTGGTGATTGAATCTGACGTCGTGGATGCGTTGTTAGAAGGAAAGCCAGAGGAAGCCAATACAGATGAAATCAAGCAAGTGGTTGAAGAGTCTGTTCCTCAAGCGAAAACTAGCGCTGGTTCGTCATTGATTAATGTGGTTCAAAAAGAGCAGGGCGCATCAACAGAACCGAGTCCTTCCAGCAAGCCGATCGTAAAATTCTCTTTTGCGCGAGAAGAGCTTAAAGCGATTTCTCCAAGAGCGTATACCTTGCAGCTAGCCGCAATGACGTCAATGGAAGATGTGCAAGCTTTTTTGGATGAACACCAACTTAGCCAACAAGTGAGAATCTACCCAACCGTGCGTAGCGGGACGGAATGGTACATTGTTACCTATAAAGACTATCCGACTATCCAGCTTGCACGCGATGCGGTGGAAAGTTTGCCAGAATCACTGAAATCGTTGAGTCCTTGGGCAAAATCTTTAGGTCAGGTGCATCGTGAAATTGATCGCGTGAAATAATCCTGAGCTTCGTTGAAAAATATGTTACATTCCGCAGCCTTAATTTTTGGTCGATAGATAGAGCAGTAGATGAAAAAGCAACGAGCCTTTCTTAAGTGGGCAGGAGGAAAATACGGTCTGGTTGAAGACATCCAACGTCATTTGCCACCGGCTCGAAAGCTAGTTGAACCTTTTGTTGGTGCAGGTTCAGTATTTCTAAATACTGATTATGACCAATATCTATTGGCCGACATCAACCCTGATCTGATCAATCTCTACAACTTACTGAAAGAGCGTCCTGAAGAGTACATCTCGGAAGCGAAACG
This sequence comes from Vibrio hyugaensis, assembly GCF_002906655.1. Taxonomy (NCBI): domain Bacteria; kingdom Pseudomonadati; phylum Pseudomonadota; class Gammaproteobacteria; order Vibrionales; family Vibrionaceae; genus Vibrio; species Vibrio hyugaensis. The sequence goes on from NZ_CP025794.1 coordinate 2,561,164, forward strand.
CTGGTTTGTTGCTGAGAACAATCGCAAAGAAGCGTATTTAAGTATTCGTGCTGAGTTCAATAACACAGACGATGTGATGTATCGATCGTTGGCCTTCTTGTACATGAACCGTTTTGGTTTTAATGGCCTTTGTCGCTATAACAAAAAAGGCGGCTTCAACGTGCCTTTTGGCTCATACAAGAAACCGTACTTTCCAGAAGCTGAGATGGAATTCTTTGCTGAAAAAGCGAAGAAAGCTACTTTCGTATGTGAAGGCTATCCTGAGACGTTCAGTCGAGCACGTAAGGGCAGTGTGGTTTATTGCGATCCACCTTATGCTCCACTATCGAACACGGCAAACTTTACCTCTTACGCCGGAAATGGCTTTACGCTTGATGACCAAGCCGCATTGGCGGACATCGCAGAGAGGGCAGCGACTGAACGCGGCATTCCTGTTTTGATTTCTAACCACGATACGACACTCACGCGTCGCTTGTATCATGGTGCTGAGCTGAGCGTTGTTAAAGTTAAGCGTACTATTAGCCGTAATGGCAGCGGCCGAAACAAAGTCGATGAGTTACTGGCTCTTTTTAATGCGCCGAACTCGGATACTTCTGCCTCATAATTCTCACACTATTACGTCTAAGTAGTGGATCTCCCCACTGGCTTCGGTAGAATTGCGCGCAATATTATTTGTTGTTTGCTCGCCACTACTGAGGTCAGGTATGAAAGATTTTCTTATTGCTCCATCCATTTTATCGGCTGATTTTGCTCGTCTCGGTGAAGACGTAGAAAAAGTACTCGCAGCGGGTGCGGATGTGGTGCATTTCGATGTGATGGATAACCACTACGTACCAAACCTGACTTTTGGTGCCCCAATCTGTAAAGCGCTTCGTGACTATGGCATCACGGCTCCAATCGATGTTCACCTAATGGTGAAACCTGTAGACCGCATCATCCCGGACTTCGCGAAAGCGGGTGCATCGATGATTACCTTCCACGTTGAAGCATCAGAGCACGTTGACCGCACATTACAGTTGATTAAAGAGCATGGCTGTAAAGCGGGTGTGGTACTTAATCCTGCTACGCCGTTGTCACACCTTGAATTCATCATGGATAAAGTTGATCTAATTCTTCTAATGTCAGTAAACCCTGGCTTTGGTGGCCAATCATTCATCCCTCATACGCTGGATAAATTGCGCGCAGTACGCAAGATGATTGATGAGTCTGGCCGTGACATTCGCCTTGAAATCGATGGCGGTGTGAAAGTCGATAATATTCGTGAAATCGCAGAAGCGGGCGCAGATATGTTCGTTGCAGGCTCTGCGATTTTCGGTCAGCCAGATTACAAGCAAGTGATCGACCAAATGCGTGAAGAGCTAGCAAAAGCAAAATAAGCATTGAAGTCTTAAACTTCCAAGGCTGCCACTTTGCTGGCAGCCTTTGTCGTATCTAGGGCTAGAGCGCAGAAAATATCGCCTGAACGACGTAAATAATCACTTGCCTATTTTGCTTCCTTTCTGTACAATCCGTCTTCCTTAATTCTCGGTCAATTTTCTTTAGTTCCTTGCTTCCTCTGGACGACCGAGCCAATCGTGGAAGCTAATAATCCGTAAGGAGCAACCAATGCGTCATTACGAAATCGTATTCATGGTGCACCCTGATCAAAGCGAGCAAGTTGCTGGCATGATCGAGCGTTACACTGGTTCAATCACTGAAGCTGGCGGTAAAATCCACCGTCTAGAAGACTGGGGCCGTCGTCAACTGGCTTACCCAATCAACAAGCTTCACAAAGCTCACTACGTTCTAATGAACGTTGAAGCTGACCAAGCTGTAATCGATGAGCTAGAAACTGCTTTCCGTTTCAACGATGCAGTTCTACGTAACATGATCATGCGTACTAAAGCGGCTATCACTGAGCAATCTATCATGCTTAAGCAGAAAGAAGAGCGTGCAGAGCGTGCTCCTCGTCGCGAAGAGCGTGCTGAAGCTAAGCCAGAAGCAGCTGCTGAGTAATATTTCTTATGACCAATCGAATGGAGCTGAGTGGCACCATTGCCAAGCCGCCCATTCGTAGTAAAAGCCCTGGTGGCATTGAACACTGTCGATTTTGGTTAGAGCATCGCTCTACCGTTATCGAAGCTAATCTACCTCGACAAGTATATTGTCGAATGCCGGTAGTTGTTAGTGGGCTTGGGTCACAAGCATTAACTCAGAATTTAGTACAAGGCAGTAACATTAAGGTAGGCGGTTTTGTCGCTTATCAGACCGGCCGAAATGGCGTTGGGAAATTAGTGTTACACGCCGACAACATTACTCAAATTTAAGATCAGGAGATAGCCCATGGCTCGTTTCTTCCGTCGTCGTAAATTCTGCCGTTTCACTGCAGAAGGCGTACAAGAGATTGATTACAAAGACGTAGCAACTCTTAAAAACTACATCACTGAAGCTGGTAAAATCGTACCTAGCCGTATCACTGGTACAAGCGCTAAGTACCAGCGTCAACTAGCTCGCGCTATCAAGCGTTCTCGCTACCTAGCTCTACTACCGTACACTGACAAGCATCAGTAATCGGTTCGTTTTATTAAGAAAGAGGATTAAACAATGCAAGTTATTCTACTTGATAAAATCGGTAACCTAGGTGGTCTTGGCGATACAGTAAACGTTAAGTCTGGCTACGCTCGTAACTTCCTTATCCCTCAAGGTAAAGCAGTTATGGCAACTAAAGGCAACGTTGAAATGTTCGAAGCTCGTCGCGCTGAACTAGAAGCTAAAGTTGCTGAGCAACTAACTGCTGCTGAAGCACGTGCTGAGAAAGTTAACGCTCTAGAAGCAGTTGTTATCGCTTCTAAAGCTGGTGACGAAGGTAAACTGTTCGGTTCTATCGGTACTCGTGACATCGCTGACGCTATTACAGCTGCAGGCGTTGAAGTTGCTAAGAGCGAAGTTCGCCTTCCTGAAGGTGCTCTACGTAACACTGGTGAGTTCGAGATCAGCGTTCAACTTCACTCAGAAGTTTTCGCTACTGTGAACGTACAAGTTGTTGCTGCTGAGTAATTCAGTACCAAGACGAAATATTAAAAAGCACCTCTTTTGAGGTGCTTTTTTTATGTCTGATTTTCATCGAAAAATGAAGAGGTGAAAATTAGAAGGCGAACAGTAAGTTTACCGAGAATACACTGTCTGCTTTGCTGAGCCCTTCAGGCACTTTATCGTGGTATTGGCGCGAGTGTGTCAGCTTCAATGCAATGTCTTCGGTGATGTCATTAGTCACGCTTAGATCACTATCGACACGAGTGTTGCTTTTACCTGTGACTAACGTAATGTCGGCAGCAAAACTCAGATTATCCAAAGCATGCCACGTGGTATTGATGTTGCCACGTAATATCCCTTCTTGAACGATGTTAGGAAAGACGATGTCGTCGTCGTCTATCTCATCAAGGTTCGGTTCTTGATAACGAAAGCCAGGACCGATCTCCGCCTCTAGTGTGAAATTCTCTGTATAAGCGAATTGGTAACCCAGACCGCCAGAAAGTGTGTAGTCTTTAAAGTAAGCACTGTAGCGTGAATCAACGCCTTTAAAGCTGCCGTACAGATAGGTTTTTGGGCCTAACTTGTAGTCACTCTGAGCGGTGTATGTGGAAGAGCGTTTGTCTTCTTCACCGTCTTTGTAAAGGTTGTAGTACTTCCACTCACCGTATGAACGGTGTCGACCAGAAGTATATTCAGCACTCAGACGAGCATTCAGGGAACGAGAGTCCGTGTTACCTGTGTGAGCTTGATAGCCGAACTCGACCTCAGTAAGTAGAGGATCGGGTACTTCAATTTCTTGCTCTGGCTGTACTGATTCTTCAGCGAACGATGCTCCCGTGCAAAGTAAGCTAAAGCCAAGTAACCAGTATCGGGACACAAATACCTCGAACGTAATTAAAAAAGGAGGGGCATGATACTGATACAGATATTTTATTGGGTCAATGGTAGGTTAAATTTTATTAGACCTAAGCGTAAGAACCGAGGTGTACGCTCCCATTCGAACGACTAAACTTAGTGAACTATCTGTTTCATTACGGATAAATCGATTCTAACCAAATAGCGAAAGTTAACTGCGATGAAAAGCGGATTGTTAGTCATTCACTTGTTGAATTCTTAACAAGTAATTGTCGCATCGGGGAAGCATCTTAGTTGGGTTTAAGGTTATAATCTTGGGTCATTAGTAGTTATCGAGCAAAGTCATGGCGGAAAATAGAAATCGCAAACCTTCAGACAGTCAGGTAGACGCAATCAAAGTGCCACCTCACTCACTGGAAGCCGAGCAATCAGTGATTGGTGGTCTCTTACTGGACAATGAACGTTGGGACACCGTTGCAGAGCGCGTTGTCAGCAGTGATTTCTATAGCCGTCCACACCGCCTTATTTTCGAAGGCGTGAAAACCACACTAGAAGCGGGTAAGCCTCTCGACTTAATCACACTCTCTGAACATCTTGAGCGTCATGAACAGCTTGAAGATGTGGGTGGCTTTGCTTACCTTGCCGATCTGGCCAAAAACACACCAAGTGCTGCGAATATTAATGCCTATGCCGATATCGTTGCTGAACGCGCGATTGTGCGTGGTTTAATTGGTGTAGCCAATGAGATTGCGGATGCCGGTTATGATCCTCAAGGTCGTAGCTCTGAAGACTTAATTGACCTAGCCGAGAGTAAAGTCTTTGCAATTGCAGAGGCTCGTACCAGTGAGAATGAAGGTCCACAAAACGTGGATAACATTCTCGAAAAAACACTGGAACGTATCGAGATTCTGTACAAAACACCACAAGATGGTGTAACTGGTGTAGATACGGGCTTTACGGACCTCAACAAGAAGACCGCCGGCCTGCAAGGCTCTGACTTGGTGATTGTCGCGGCACGTCCATCGATGGGTAAAACGACCTTTGCGATGAACTTGTGTGAAAACGCGGCGATGCAGCAAGAAAAACCAGTACTTATTTTCTCGCTAGAGATGCCAGCAGAACAGTTGATGATGCGTATGCTTGCGTCCCTTTCTCGTGTTGACCAAACTAAGATCCGTACTGGTCAGCTAGATGACGAAGATTGGGCACGCATTTCTTCTACCATGGGTATCCTGATGCAGAAGAAGAATATGTACATAGATGACAGCTCAGGTCTAACTCCAACAGAAGTTCGCTCGCGAGCGCGTCGTATTGCTCGTGAACATGGTGGTCTATCAATGATCATGGTCGATTACCTTCAGTTGATGCGTGTTCCTGCTATGTCGGATAACCGTACATTAGAGATCGCAGAGATCTCACGCTCGCTTAAAGCATTAGCAAAAGAGCTAAACGTGCCGGTTGTGGCACTATCGCAGCTTAACCGTTCCCTAGAGCAACGTGCTGATAAACGCCCAGTTAACTCGGACTTGCGTGAATCGGGCTCTATCGAGCAGGATGCCGACTTGATCATGTTCATCTACCGTGACGAGGTTTATCACCCAGATAGCCCATACAAAGGCACCGCAGAAATCATCTTGGGTAAGCAGCGTAACGGTCCTATCGGTTCGGTGCGTTTGACCTTCCAAGGACAACACTCGCGCTTTGATAATTACGCGGGTCCAGCATTTGATATTGATGATGAGTAATGCAATGAGTTACAAGAAAGCCGCGATGGCATGCATTGACTTGTCTGCACTGCAACACAATTTGCAGTGTGTAAAAGAGCAAGCACCAGACAGTAAAGTGATGGCGGTAGTCAAAGCCAATGGTTACGGCCATGGTCTGCGTCATGTGGCTAAACATGCCACGCACGCTGATGCTTTTGGTGTTGCACGAATTGAAGAAGCGCTGCAATTACGCGCTTGTGGTGTGGTAAAGCCGATTCTGTTACTAGAAGGTTTTTACTCACCAGGTGACTTACCTATTTTAGTGACCAATAACATTCAAACGGTTGTGCACTGTGAAGAACAACTTGTTGCTCTAGAGCAAGCAGAGCTCGAAACTCCAGTCGTTGTTTGGCTTAAAATCGACAGCGGTATGCACCGTTTGGGGGTTCGCCCAGAACAATACGACGAATTCGTTTTACGCCTAAAAGAGTGCTCAAATGTAGCGAAACCGCTTCGTTACATGAGTCACTTCGGTTGTGCTGATGAGCTAGACAGCAACATCACTCCTGACCAGATTGAACGTTTCATGTCTTTGACTTCTGGTTGTCAGGGAGAGCGTTCTCTGGCAGCTTCGGCAGGTTTACTTGCTTGGCCACAAAGCCAGTTGGATTGGGTTCGTCCGGGTATCATCATGTACGGTGTTTCACCATTCAATGACAAAACTGCACAAGACCTTGGCTACCAACCTGTCATGACGCTGAAATCGCACTTGATTGCGGTGCGTGAGGTGAAGAAAGGTGAGAGCGTGGGTTACGGTGGTATATGGACTAGCGGACGCGATACCAAAGTGGGCGTGATTGCGGTTGGTTATGGTGATGGTTACCCAAGAACGGCACCAAATGGCACGCCTGTTTTGGTTAATGGACGTAAAGTGCCAGTTGCTGGTCGAGTCTCAATGGACATGTTGACGGTCGACTTAGGACCCGACGCGACTGATAAAGTAAGCGATGAGGCGATTCTATGGGGTAAGGATTTACCGGTAGAAGAGGTGGCTAGTCACATAGGTACCATTGCTTATGAACTGGTGACCAAACTGACTTCTCGTGTCGAAATGGAATATTCGAAGTAACTCATGAAGAAAAGATTATTCTCAGTGCTGGCATTCTCTGCCAGCCTTTTTTTATCTCAGCAGACTATTGCGAAAGAGAAAGACTCAGCATTTGTTCCGTTCTATTTCAGTACTGAGACTATGGGCAGCACCATCGGTCTAGCGGGTGTTGCGAAAGGAGTTGGACAGCCGCAGGCCGCATTGTTTGGTATGGGGTTGTATTCTGAGAAAGACAGCTATGTCGGCTTTCTTTCTGCATTCAACTACGCTTTGTCGCCAAACCTATTGTTTAGTACGCAAATGTACCAAGCGCGTTTTAACGACAATCCTTACTACTTAGGTGATCAAGGCTCAAACAGCTCTTCAACGGAAGACAAAACCGTGACCAATGGGGATGAAGAGAACTACAAGCTTGAATTCAAGTACCTGCTTCCTTGGGGTAATGTTCGTGAACATGGCCTGCTCGGTGCATTCCAACCGGTTCGAGATGTCAGTTTTGCTTCTCCAGTTGAATCGGGAGTCAGTTCGATCATCTTCACGCCTTTTTACTCATCTCGAGAGTTGGATATCTACAGTGATAAAAAGGAAGAGGCGACAGGTTTCACGTTAACATTTGATTGGGATAACCGAGACAGTGTTCGTAATACCACTCGCGGCTCGCATACTTCTTTCGATCTAACCACGGGCGCGGACAGCTTTCAGTCTGAAGACTTGTGGTTGAAATGGGAATTCCAAAATAGCCAATACTATTCACTAGGTCCGTTAGGCGATTTGTTTGATCAGCAAGTACTCGCCTTTGATTTCTACACCGCGGATACCCCTACGTGGAACCAGTGTGATAGTGCAGTATGCAGTCGCCCACCAGAGCAAGAGCAAGTTCGTCTTGGCGGTTTATATCGTCTGCGCGGTTACACCGCAGGCCGTTACCATGGGCGCTCAGCGATTCACTACTCTGCTGAATATCGAGTGCTGCCAGATTGGCAACCGCTGGATGATATTCCATTCATCAACTACTACGATTTGCCTTGGTGGCAGTGGGTAGCTTTTGTCGAAGTGGGTAGAGTTGCAGATGAATACAATCTTAAAACATTACATGAAGACATGAAGTGGAACATCGGTGGTGCAGTGCGCTTCCAAGTCGAGGGTATTGTTGTTCGTGCTGAAATGGCCAAAGGTGCTGATGAAGGCACCTTCCGAGTAATGATCAATCAGCCCTTCTAAATTGAGATAAAACAAAGGCTAACCAGTTGGTTAGCCTTTGTTTTATCTGAACTATTCACCGTTGATGGTTGCGATGACACGACGGCTTCCGCCGTAATCGCGGTGCTCACCCAAGTAAATACCCTGCCACGTTCCTAACGCTAATTGACCGTTTTGGATGGGAATTTTCACACTACTGCCAAGTAAAGACGCTTTAATATGGGCTGGCATATCATCATCGCCTTCATAAGTGTGTTGGTAGTACGGGGCACGCTCAGGAACAAATCTGTTGAAGTGGGCTTCCATATCCATGCGTACTGTTGGGTCGGCATTTTCATTCAAGGTCAAACTGGCCGAAGTGTGTTGAATAAACAGGTGTAACAAACCTACTGAAAGCGATTGGATTTGTGGTAATTGTTGTTCAATTTCATCAGTGATGAGATGGAAACCACGGCTACGCGCTTTTAATTGCAGTGTTTTTTGTGCCCACATATGCGTTCCTTTGGAAAAATTCGATTTGGCGTCTATCCTAATCCAATTAGAGCCTATCATGAGTAGATGATATGATTCCCGACATCTTAAATGAATTGTTCAAATTCGAAACAGGGAACGTGACCTAACTCAATGTGAGTGTAAAGGCACTCGGTCATAATTGATGATTGAAAAAAAATTACAAAGCCTTGTTTTGTGGCAATTCGCCCAAACATCTAATTTATATTCTTTTTGCTAAATCGGGGATTCCACAGTTTTCGCTAGACTGTAAGGAATGGAACCTACTGTAACATCGGGATAAAGACCATGTTGAAAAATATCAACCCAACGCAAACACAAGCTTGGAAAGCGCTAACGGCGCATTTCGAATCTGCACAAGATATGGATCTGAAAGAGCTATTTGCTCAAGACGCAGCGCGTTTCGACAAATACTCTGCACGCTTCGGCTCAGACATCCTAGTCGATTACTCAAAGAACCTAATCAACGAGGAAACTCTGAAGCACCTTTTCGCTCTTGCTAACGAGACTGAGCTTAAGTCAGCAATTGAAGCGATGTTCAGTGGTGAAGCGATCAACAAAACGGAAGATCGCGCTGTTCTTCACACTGCATTACGTAACCGTTCGAACAAGCCAGTAATGGTTGGCGGCGAAGACGTAATGCCAGCGGTAAACGCGGTTCTAGAGAAAATCAAATCATTCACTGATCGCGTAATTGGCGGTGAGTGGAAAGGTTACACAGGTAAAGCAATCACAGACATCGTAAATATCGGTATCGGCGGTTCTGACCTTGGTCCTTACATGGTGACTGAAGCACTAGCACCATACAAAAACCACCTAAACCTACACTTCGTTTCTAACGTTGATGGTACTCACATCGTTGAGACTCTGAAGAAAGTCGATCCAGAGACAACACTATTCTTGATCGCGTCTAAGACGTTCACGACTCAAGAAACCATGACAAACGCGCACTCTGCTCGTGGTTGGTTCCTTGAAACTGCTGGCGATCAAGCACACGTTGCTAAGCACTTCGCAGCGCTTTCTACTAACGCTCCTGCGGTATCTGAATTTGGTATCGACACAGACAACATGTTTGAGTTCTGGGACTGGGTTGGTGGTCGTTATTCTCTATGGTCAGCAATCGGTCTTTCAATTGCACTAGCAGTAGGTTACGACAACTTTATTGAGCTTCTAGACGGTGCTCACGAGATGGACAACCACTTCGTGTCTACAGATCTAGAAAGTAACATCCCTGTAATTCTTGCTCTGATCGGCATTTGGTACAATAACTTCCACGGCGCAGAGTCAGAAGCAATTCTACCTTACGATCAATACATGCACCGTTTCGCAGCGTATTTCCAGCAAGGTAACATGGAATCTAACGGTAAGTACGTTGACCGTGAAGGTAACGCAGTAACTTACCAAACAGGCCCAATCATTTGGGGTGAACCTGGTACAAATGGTCAGCACGCGTTCTACCAGCTGATTCACCAAGGCACTAAACTGATCCCATGTGACTTCATTGCACCTGCAATCAGCCACAACCCAGCAAGCGATCACCACCAAAAACTGATGTCTAATTTCTTTGCACAAACAGAAGCTTTGGCATTTGGTAAGCCTGCGGAAACAGTGAAAGCAGAATTTGCGAAAGCAGGTAAGAGTGAAGAAGAAATGGCGTCACTAGTGCCATTCAAAGTGTTTGAAGGTAATCGCCCAACAAACTCTATTCTTGTTAAACAAATCACACCTCGCACGCTAGGTAACCTGATCGCAATGTACGAGCACAAGATCTTCGTTCAAGGTGTTATTTGGAATATTTTCAGCTTCGACCAATGGGGTGTTGAGTTAGGTAAACAACTAGCGAACCAAATCCTACCTGAGCTAGCTGATGGTTCTGAAATCAGTTCACACGACAGCTCTACAAACGGTCTAATCAATGCATTCAAAGCGTTTAAAGCTTAATGTTTGAATAGAAAAAGAAAAGGTCAGCAAATGCTGACCTTTTTTATTGTCTGAGACAGAAACAAATAGGTTGGCATTTACCAACTTATTTATTCTCTATTATTCGAAGCAAATCTCGATGAAGGCATTTCCCCACTGTGAAGAGAAAGGCATGATGATGATTGAGCCTTCACACTTGTGGCGAATGGTATGGCCTCTACCTGATACCACAACTGGCGTTGCCATATCAAAGTCGAATCCACTTTCCGCTAGAATACGTTTCGCACCACCAGTCACCATGTTAGTGATTTCACCAACCATGTCCGTCACTTCTTCGTTCAGCCCGTTTGGACGTTCACCAAGCATGTTCTGCATGATTTCTAGTGCTAACGCTTCATCAAAGGTAATCGACATTGAGCCACGAGTTTGTTGGCCTACCATACCGATAAGACCAGAAACGTCACCTCGTGCGATCTCATCTTTCTTGATTCGCGGTTTTTGTGGCTTCAGTTCTAGCGAAGCCATAGTTTTTAGAACATTCATTAAAGAAGCTAAAAACGGGTTTACAAATTCAGCGCGCATACGTTCTTCTATCTTTCTTCTTTCGTCTCCGAGGAACACGCCTGGCATTCGCCATGGGTTTCGATAACTTGATTCGTCAGTTTGAATCCATGTTTCTCGGCGTTATTGGCTAACAAGGATATCAGCGTCTCGTCTTCGAGTTCAACGACATCGCCACATTTATCGCAAATTAACAGTTGGAAAAAGTGCTGTTGAGTATTGAACGAACAGCAAGTGATAAAGCTGTTCGTTGATTCCACTCGATGAATAAAGCCTTGTTCTAGAAGAAAATCTAATGCTCGATAAACAGTCGGTGGCTTAGCCTGAGGCTCACTCTCTTTCAGTTGCTCCAATAGCTCATACGCACTAGAGGCGCGGCGATTAGAACAAATTAGCTCAAAAACGCGTCGGCGTTGCGGAGTCAATCTTACTCCACGTTCCATGCATATACTTTCAATTTGTTCAAGGATTGTTGGGTCCAAATCTTTCACCATAACTATCGGACGTGCTTTATGATAAACCATTTCTATACGAAGTTCGTTTAGAAATACTGCATTTTACCTACTATCAGACCGAAAATCATGAACTAAAGCAAGTCGATGAAGAGTAGAGTGAGCAACGGATATCACAGAACGAGATACCAATGCCTAAATGCGCTTATCAGCGATTGAATTCACAAGGCTCGCATCCACTGCACAGTGGGTATACAATACCCGACTTAATTTTTTGAGCGCACCTTCGCGCTCTACCTTTGCAACGTAAAAACGGGTGTTTATATCATGACTCATTCTTGCAGGCTCTCTGTAGCACCAATGTTGGATTGGACAGATCGTCATTGTCGCTACTTCCATCGCTTAATGACCAAAGAAACCCTGCTGTACACCGAAATGGTGACCACAGGCGCGATCATTCATGGAAAAGGAGATTTCCTTGCTTATAACGAAGAAGAGCATCCGTTAGCCCTTCAGCTTGGCGGTTCAAACGCAGCGGATTTGGCTACGTGTGCCAAACTCGCTCAAGAGCGTGGCTATGATGAAATCAACCTAAATGTAGGTTGTCCATCGGATCGCGTTCAAAACGGTCGCTTTGGTGCGTGCCTAATGGCTGAGCCTCAATTGGTTGCAGACTGCGTTGCGGCGATGAAAGACGTGGTTGATATTCCTGTTACGGTAAAAACTCGTATCGGTATTGATGACCAAGATTCTTACGAGTTCCTAACGGATTTCGTATCTATTGTTTCTGAGAAAGGCGGTTGTGAGCAGTTCACTATCCACGCACGTAAAGCATGGTTAAGTGGTCTAAGCCCGAAAGAAAACCGTGAGATCCCACCATTGGATTACCCACGCGCTTACCAACTGAAGAAAGATTTCTCACACTTAACGATTGCAATTAACGGTGGCGTGAAATCACTGGAAGAAGCGAAAGAGCATCTACAACACCTAGATGGCGTGATGATCGGCCGTGAAGCTTATCAAAGCCCTTACTTGCTAGCATCTGTTGACCAAGAGTTGTTTGGTTCAAATGCGCCAGTGAAAAAGCGCAGCGAAATCGTTGAAGAGATGTACCCGTACATTGAAGCGCAATTGGCAAAAGGTGCTTACCTTGGCCATATCTCACGTCATATGCTGGGTCTGTTCCAAAACATGCCGGGTGCTCGTCAATGGCGTCGTCACATCAGTGAAAACGCGCACAAACCGGGTTCTGGTCTAGAAGTTCTGCAAGATGCGCTGGCGAAGATTCCAAAAGAATTGAACGTGTAAATTTCACCAGTGGTTGGTGAAAATTACCAACTTAAAAATAGAAAAGCCAGAGTGCAGAAATGTCTCTGGCTTTATTTTTACTTATAGATCATGGTGTTATTCTTGTTTTAATAAGTTGGTACAGAACCTGCTCTAGTAAAACTAAAACAAAGGAGAAGTGATTATGTTGGAGCTGATCTTTATTTTAGTATTTGCGGCAACTCTGCTCGTGACTGGTATTACGATGGTGACTGTATTTGCTGCGACTGGCATTGCATTGGTGGTGATGTTCTTATTGGGCATGGTTGGAGCTGTGCTAAAACTATTGCCTTGGCTAATAGTGATTGCATTAGGCATATGGTTTTTTAAAAACTTCGTCGCTCAGCCTCGTTATAAGTAACGGATTGTAGAGATTTAGTTGATGGTGGGCTGTGAGAGTATGTTAGTATTTCTCACATGCCCCTTAATGTTGAAATCAGCTATCTCGGAGTAAAAATTACATGACATATAAAGCGACCATCGCTTTAGCGACACTATCGTTGGCAGCATCTTACCCTTGTTTTGCAGAACAAGAGTCTTCTTTCACAACCACGGTTGGTGCAGAAGTTTGGGTTGCGGATACCAAAGTGAATGAAGTAAGAAGAGATAGCGATACAACGGGTACTTTCTACGCAGCGATTGAACATGACGTAAAATACGTTCCAAACGCGCGTCTTCGTTATTCAAGCGTTGATGCCGATTACATGGGTTTCGATAAACTAGACCTCACTCTTTACTACCAAATTCTTGAACACGACTTAATGCACTTTGATGCGGGTCTGACCTTTAGTAATTTGAGTGATACCAAATACGTAGACGCAGGTACCAATGCTCGTACAGAAGATTTTGATGAGCTGATTTGGGCTTGGTATGGCTACGCAGAAATCACCGTGCCAAATACAAACTTTGATGTGATTGGTGAGATGAACTTTGGTGATAACAAGGGCATTAAGAGTACCGACCTTATGGCTGGTGTTCAGTACCGTATTCCTTTCCAAGAGTCTGAATTGACATTCCGTGGTGGTTACCGAGTGATCGACTTGGAGTCAGAAGAGTTTCTATCGAGCCTAGGAAAAGAGTTCATTTTTGCAGACGGTTTCTTCGTTGGTGCCCAGTACTCCTTCTAAACACATTTCTCTGAATCTCTTAAAACGTCGCTTTATAAGCGGCGTTTTTTTATATCACTTCATTATATTAAATCGAATTTCTCGCCCAAGTATCAGACTTCGACCATGCTTATCTAGGAGCAATGTATAAAAGTTGGAGCAGGGATTGCGATGACAATAAATGAATTACGACATCTATTTCGTGACAACCAGCTAGTAGAAGCCATCATCGAGCCTTCAATTCAAGAAGGTGGGTGGGTTGTTGAGTTTCGCCATGCACGCGGTGGGTTTGTCTGTCTAACTGACAGTCACGGGGAAGAGTGCCATTATGATGATCTCGATACGGCATCCAAATCGGCAATGGCTGTCGGCTTTCAGCAGGTTCGTATTGAAGATCGGTGAGTCTTAGCGCGACTTGCTTACTTCCAAAAAGTTATAAAACATTCTCTTCTATTCTTTCTTGTTATTAGAGAGAGTGGTTAATCTATCGTCACGCAATGAATAGGGATGTCGTGACAATGTCTTTTCAACAGAATGAATATTCTCACAAGAAAGTGTCGGAAGATAATAATGGGCAAGGTGGTAATCCACCAATCGCAAGCCCGCTTAATGACCAGCAATTTAACTCACTCCAGCAAACTGTCTCAGAGTTGTCTTCACAGCAACTTGCATGGGTCAGCGGTTACTTCTGGGGACTCGCTCAAAACCAACCAAGTGCAGCGGCGGCAACGCCAATCGCACAGGCCGCTGCTTCTGTTGCTGCAAAACCAGCAGGTAAGCTAAGCATCATTTTTGCTTCTCAAACCGGTAATGCGAAAGGTGTTGCTGAAGCACTAGAGCAAGAAGCTAAAGCAGAAGGTATTGCTGTAGAGCTGTTTGATGCTAGCGATTATAAAGGCAAGAACTTAGCAAAAGAGACTCACGTGATCATCGTGGCGTCGACCAATGGTGAAGGCGAAGCGCCAGATAATGCCATTGAACTGCATGAGTTCCTTCAATCTAAGAAAGCACCCAAGTTACCAAATCTGCAATACGCCGTGATTGCGCTGGGTGATTCTAGTTACGAGTTCTTCTGCCAAACGGGCAAAGACTTCGATACTTACTTGTCTAAGTTAGGTGCAACTGCCTTCATCGATCGCATTGATTGTGATGTGGATTATGAAGCGGCGGCTGCTGAATGGCGTAAGCAAGCGCTTGAACAAGTAAAAGAAGCCCTTTCTTCAGGTAATGAAGCAGAAGTCGTCCAACTACCTGTTGGTCAAGCCGCTCCAGGACATTCTGCTTATAACAAGCAAAACCCATATACCGCAACGTTACTGACAAGCCAGAAAATCACGGGTCGTGATTCGGGTAAAGACGTTCGTCATGTAGAGATTGATCTCGAAGAATCAGGTTTAACTTATCAAGCCGGCGATGCTTTAGGGGTGTGGTTCGATAATAGTTCAGAGTTAGCCAACGCGATCTTAGCTAAGGCTGGTCTATCCGGTGTAGAAAGTGTTGAAGTGGATGGCGAAAGCCTTTCTATTCATAGTGCATTGGTTAGCAAATACGAAATCACCGCATCAAACCCTCAGTTTGTCACTAAATTCGCAGAGCTATCTGGTAGTAAGAAACTGCAAAAGATAGTGGAAGATAAAGACAAGCTTCGTGAGTACGCTGCAAATACTCAAGTTGTGGATGTGCTTGCAGAGAAGAAGACCAAGCTAAGTGCCGACGAGTTGGTTGGTTTGCTTCGTCGATTGACGCCTCGTCTATATTCTATTGCTTCGAGTCAAACGGAAGTCGATGAAGAAGTTCATCTAACCGTAGGCTTGGTTGAATACGACAAAGGTGATGAAAAACGTTATGGCGGAGCATCGAGTTTCCTCGCTCAACGTCTAGAAGAAGGTGGTGAAGTGAAAGTGTTTGTTGAGCACAACAATAACTTCAAACTGCCACAAGATGACAACACACCAATCATCATGGTTGGTCCTGGTACCGGTATTGCGCCTTTCCGTAGCTTTATTCAAGAGCGTGATAACCGTGACGCGGAAGGTAAGAACTGGTTGTTCTTTGGTGACCGTACCTTTACTCAAGATTTCCTTTACCAAGTGGAATGGCAAAAGTACCTCAAGTCAGGTTTGCTGACTCGCCTTGATGTCGCGTTTAGCCGTGACCAAGCAGAGAAGGTATATGTTCAACATCGCATCCTAGAAAACGCTGAGCAAGTGTGGCAATGGATTCAAGATGGTGCCTACATCTATGTATGTGGTGATGCCACTCGCATGGCAAAAGATGTTCACGATGTGCTGGTATTTGTAGCCGAGCAACAAGGCAAGCTATCTCGTGAAGAAGCCGAAGCATTTATCAACGATCTACGTAAAGCGAAACGTTACCAAAGGGATGTGTACTAATGAGCGCGAATCAACAATCAAACAGCCAAGAAGTATTAGGTGAGGTGCTTGGTCCACTCTCGGATAACGAGCGCCTTAAAAGAGAAAGTAACTTACTGCGTGGAACGATTGAACAAGATCTGCAAGATCGTATTACTGGTGGCTTTACTGCAGACAACTTCCAATTGATTCGTTTCCACGGAATGTACCAGCAAGATGACCGCGATATCCGTAACGAGCGTGCTAAACAAAAGTTGGAGCCGCTGCACAATGTCATGCTTCGTGCACGTATGCCGGGCGGCATCATTACGCCAAAGCAATGGCTAGCGATCGACAAGTTTGCAACTGAGCACTCTTTATATGGAAGTATTCGTCTTACGACTCGTCAAACGTTTCAGTTCCATGGCGTGCTAAAACCAAATATCAAGTTGATGCACCAAACGCTCAACAGCATTGGTATTGATTCGATTGCCACCGCGGGTGATGTTAACCGTAACGTGTTGTGTACCACTAATCCAGTGGAGTCGGAACTACACCAAGAGGCTTACGAGTGGGCGAAGAAGATCAGTGAACATCTATTACCGAAGACACGCGCTTACGCAGAGATTTGGTTAGACGGTGAAAAAGTAGAAAGCACGGAAGAAGACGAACCGATTTTAGGCAAGAACTACTTACCACGTAAGTTTAAAACCACAGTGGTTATCCCACCGCAAAATGACGTAGACGTACACGCTAACGATCTTAACTTTGTAGCGATTGCAGATAACGGCAAGCTGGTTGGTTTTAACGTGCTTGTCGGCGGTGGTTTGGCAATGACGCATGGTGATACGTCAACCTACCCACGCAGAGCGGATGATTTTGGTTTTATCCCACTAGAGAAAACGCTTGATGTTGCGGCTGCCGTAGTAACGACGCAACGTGATTGGGGTAACCGTTCAAACCGTAAGAATGCAAAAACGAAGTACACATTAGATCGTGTCGGCAGTGATGTCTTTAAAGCAGAAGTAGAAAAGCGTGCTGGTGTTAAGTTTGAGCAAAGTCGCCCTTACGAATTTACGGAGCGTGGTGACCGTATCGGTTGGGTTGAAGGGATTGATGGTAAGCATCATCTAGCGCTTTTCATTGAAAACGGCCGCCTACTAGATTTTCCGGGGAAACCACTCAAGACTGGTGTTGCTGAAATTGCCAAAATCCATAAAGGTGATTTCCGCATGACAGCAAACCAAAATTTGATTGTTGCTGGTGTACCAAAAAGCCAAAAATCGAAGATCGAGAAGATTGCTCGTGAACATGGCTTAATGGATGATGGTGTGAGTGAGCAGCGTAAGAACTCGATGGCGTGTGTCGCATTTCCTACTTGTCCGCTCGCGATGGCCGAGGCTGAACGATATCTGCCTCAGTTTGTTACTGATGTTGAAGATATTCTAGAAAAGCATGGTCTACCGGAAGAAGACAATATCATTCTTCGTGTAACAGGGTGTCCAAATGGCTGTGGCCGAGCAATGTTGGCAGAAATCGGCTTAGTTGGTAAAGCGCCGGGTCGATACAACTTACACCTAGGTGGTAACCGCGGCGGTACTCGAGTACCGAAGATGTATAAAGAGAACATTACGGATAAGCAAATCTTAGAAGAGATTGATCAGCTGGTGGCTCGTTGGGCTGCTGAACGTGAAGAAGGCGAAGCATTTGGCGATTTCACGATTCGAGCTGGCATTATCCAAGAAGTGTTTGTATCAAAGAGGGACTTCCATGCTTGATTCTGTAGCGTCCAAACCGGAGCTAGCAGAGTTACTGACATTAACTAAGACGGAGCAAATCCTCCGTCTTGCTCAAATCAATGTCGAGCTCGAACAGCTTTCGGCACAAGAGAGAGTAAAGTGGGCATTGGAGAATTTGGAAGGGGAGTTCGCAGTCTCATCCAGTTTCGGTATCCAAGCAGCAGTGATGCTCCATCTTGTGACACAACAAAAGCCGGACATTCCAATCATCCTAACGGACACCGGATATCTATTTGCGGAGACTTATCAATTTATTGATCAGTTGAAAGCGCAACTGAGCCTCAACCTTAAAGTATACCGAGCAAAAGAAAGCGCCCATTGGCAAGAAGCACGTTACGGAAAACTTTGGGAACAAGGTATAGAGGGAATTGAAAAGTACAACAAGATAAACAAAGTAGAACCAATGCGACGGGCTCTGCGTGAGCAAAATGTCGGTACTTGGTTTTCAGGACTGCGTCGAGAGCAAAGCCAATCTCGTGCAGGTCTACCAATCTTGTCGATTCAAAATGGTGTATTTAAATTCTTACCAGTGATCGACTGGACGAATAAAGATGTGCATTACTACCTAGAAGAACATGGTTTGAGTTATCACCCTTTATGGGACCAAGGATATCTTTCAGCAGGTGATACTCATACAACAAGGAAGTGGGAACCAGGCATGTCAGAAGAAGAAACCCGCTTCTTCGGTTTAAAACGAGAGTGTGGTCTTCATGAAGATGAGGGTGCAGAACAAGATGGTTCTGGCATCTAGTCATTTGGACGTCGAAACACACGTATCGGCTAAATAAAGAAAGCTGCTGTAAAGCAGCTTTCTTTATTTACAGTAAGTAAAAATGAGGCAAAAAAGGATAACTCTGTGGATAAGTTGTTTAACTCTTTGGGGTAAAGTTTGATAAATAAGCCTTTGAATGAAAAGTCGACGTTTAACCATTATTTTGTAATTTTTGCAAAATAACGCTTGCCAACGTGAGCGCGATCTCTATAATGCCACCTCATCGACAGGGCAAGCGCTCACAAGGGTTCAAGCAACGTCGATAAGGTCAGAAAGAAAAGCGAAATAATTTGAAAAAGTGTTTGACACAAAAAATGATCTCGCTAGAATGGCCGCCTCTTCCGAAGTGATATGAGTCACAAAGAAGAATCGCTCTTTAAAAATATAGACCTATCAATCTGTGTGGGCACTCGTTGATGATAATCCAATTAGAAACTTCGGTTTCAAATTAGGTTTCAATGAACTGAGTGACCAATCAAGTCTTCGGACTTGGCACAGTCAATTCATTATCATTCTGTTGGAATGATAATAGCTTTAAAATTACTTCTTACTTTCGAGTAAGGATGAGTTTTGAAGTCAGTATTCGTTGAGCCGAACAAAATCTTAAATTGAAGAGTTTGATCATGGCTCAGATTGAACGCTGGCGGCAGGCCTAACACATGCAAGTCGAGCGGAAACGACTTAACTGAACCTTCGGGGAACGTTAAGGGCGTCGAGCGGCGGACGGGTGAGTAATGCCTAGGAAATTGCCCTGATGTGGGGGATAACCATTGGAAACGATGGCTAATACCGCATGATGCCTACGGGCCAAAGAGGGGGACCTTAGGGCCTCTCGCGTCAGGATATGCCTAGGTGGGATTAGCTAGTTGGTGAGGTAATGGCTCACCAAGGCGACGATCCCTAGCTGGTCTGAGAGGATGATCAGCCACACTGGAACTGAGACACGGTCCAGACTCCTACGGGAGGCAGCAGTGGGGAATATTGCACAATGGGCGCAAGCCTGATGCAGCCATGCCGCGTGTGTGAAGAAGGCCTTCGGGTTGTAAAGCACTTTCAGTCGTGAGGAAGGTAGTGTAGTTAATAGCTGCATTATTTGACGTTAGTGACAGAAGAAGCACCGGCTAACTCCGTGCCAGCAGCCGCGGTAATACGGAGGGTGCGAGCGTTAATCGGAATTACTGGGCGTAAAGCGCATGCAGGTGGTTTGTTAAGTCAGATGTGAAAGCCCGGGGCTCAACCTCGGAATAGCATTTGAAACTGGCAGACTAGAGTACTGTAGAGGGGGGTAGAATTTCAGGTGTAGCGGTGAAATGCGTAGAGATCTGAAGGAATACCGGTGGCGAAGGCGGCCCCCTGGACAGATACTGACACTCAGATGCGAAAGCGTGGGGAGCAAACAGGATTAGATACCCTGGTAGTCCACGCCGTAAACGATGTCTACTTGGAGGTTGTGGCCTTGAGCCGTGGCTTTCGGAGCTAACGCGTTAAGTAGACCGCCTGGGGAGTACGGTCGCAAGATTAAAACTCAAATGAATTGACGGGGGCCCGCACAAGCGGTGGAGCATGTGGTTTAATTCGATGCAACGCGAAGAACCTTACCTACTCTTGACATCCAGAGAACTTTCCAGAGATGGATTGGTGCCTTCGGGAACTCTGAGACAGGTGCTGCATGGCTGTCGTCAGCTCGTGTTGTGAAATGTTGGGTTAAGTCCCGCAACGAGCGCAACCCTTATCCTTGTTTGCCAGCGAGTAATGTCGGGAACTCCAGGGAGACTGCCGGTGATAAACCGGAGGAAGGTGGGGACGACGTCAAGTCATCATGGCCCTTACGAGTAGGGCTACACACGTGCTACAATGGCGCATACAGAGGGCAGCAAGCTAGCGATAGTGAGCGAATCCCAAAAAGTGCGTCGTAGTCCGGATTGGAGTCTGCAACTCGACTCCATGAAGTCGGAATCGCTAGTAATCGTGGATCAGAATGCCACGGTGAATACGTTCCCGGGCCTTGTACACACCGCCCGTCACACCATGGGAGTGGGCTGCAAAAGAAGTAGGTAGTTTAACCTTCGGGAGGACGCTTACCACTTTGTGGTTCATGACTGGGGTGAAGTCGTAACAAGGTAGCGCTAGGGGAACCTGGCGCTGGATCACCTCCTTATACGATGATTACTCACGATGAGTGTCCACACAGATTGATACGGTTTATAAGTAAAAGAGACGAAGATATCCCAATATCTTCGAAGTTTGGTTCTGCTTTTTAAAAGTGGAAACAAATAGCAGTGTCCCGTTCGTCTAGAGGCCTAGGACACCGCCCTTTCACGGCGGTAACAGGGGTTCGACTCCCCTACGGGATACCATCTTTAAACATTCTCTCTTGAGAGTTTTTAAAAATGGTTACTTCATAAGAAGTGATTAGCTCTTTAACAATTTGGAAAGCTGACAAAGTAATCTTTAAGATTACTTGTAAAGTTCTCAATGTTTGTCTTTAAGACAAACACCAAAAAACACATTCAAGTGTTCTTGGGAATATCACTTTTAAGTGATTATTCGAAATTGAGTCCGGCAAAATCGAAATGTCTCTCGCTCATTCAAATAATGAGAGACAACTTTGGTGATTTGAACATCAACTCGAAACTCCTTCGGGTTGTATGGTTAAGTGACTAAGCGTACACGGTGGATGCCTTGGCAGTCAGAGGCGATGAAGGACGTATTAACTTGCGATAAGCCCAGATTAGGTAGTAAAAACCACTTGAGTCTGGGATTTCCGAATGGGGAAACCCACTAGCATAAGCTAGTATCGCTGCGTGAATACATAGCGCAGCGAGGCGAACCGGGGGAACTGAAACATCTAAGTACCCCGAGGAAAAGAAATCAACCGAGATTCCGAAAGTAGCGGCGAGCGAAATTGGACTAGCCCTTAAGCTTTATATGCGTTAGACGAACGGTCTGGAAAGTCCGGCAATAAAGGGTGATAGCCCCGTAGTTGACAACGCACATTCAGTGAAATCGAGTAGGGCGGGACACGTGATATCCTGTCTGAATATGGGGGGACCATCCTCCAAGGCTAAATACTACTGACTGACCGATAGTGAACCAGTACCGTGAGGGAAAGGCGAAAAGAACCCCTGTGAGGGGAGTGAAATAGAACCTGAAACCGTGTACGTACAAGCAGTAGGAGCACCTTCGTGGTGTGACTGCGTACCTTTTGTATAATGGGTCAGCGACTTATATTCAGTGGCAAGGTTAACCATCTAGGGGAGCCGTAGCGAAAGCGAGTGTTAACTGCGCGACTCAGTCGCTGGATATAGACCCGAAACCAGGTGATCTAGCCATGGGCAGGTTGAAGATTGAGTAACATCAATTGGAGGACCGAACCGACTAATGTTGAAAAATTAGCGGATGACTTGTGGCTAGGGGTGAAAGGCCAATCAAACCTGGAGATAGCTGGTTCTCCCCGAAAGCTATTTAGGTAGCGCCTCGGACGAATACTACTGGGGGTAGAGCACTGTTAAGGCTAGGGGGTCATCCCGACTTACCAACCCTTTGCAAACTCCGAATACCAGTAAGTACTATCCGGGAGACACACGGCGGGTGCTAACGTCCGTCGTGGAGAGGGAAACAACCCAGACCGCCAGCTAAGGTCCCAAATTATTACTAAGTGGGAAACGATGTGGGAAGGCTCAGACAGCCAGGATGTTGGCTTAGAAGCAGCCATCATTTAAAGAAAGCGTAATAGCTCACTGGTCGAGTCGGCCTGCGCGGAAGATGTAACGGGGCTAAGTAATAAACCGAAGCTGCGGCAATGAAGTTTACTTCATTGGGTAGGGGAGCGTTCTGTAAGCCGTTGAAGGTGTGTTGTAAAGCATGCTGGAGGTATCAGAAGTGCGAATGCTGACATGAGTAACGATAAAGGGGGTGAAAAACCTCCTCGCCGGAAGACCAAGGGTTCCTGTCCAACGTTAATCGGGGCAGGGTAAGTCGACCCCTAAGGCGAGGCCGAAAGGCGTAGTCGATGGGAAACGGGTTAATATTCCCGTACTTCTTACAATTGCGATGGGGGGACGGAGAAGGCTAGGTGGGCCTGGCGACGGTTGTCCAGGTTCAAGTGCGTAGGCTGAAGAGTTAGGTAAATCCGGCTCTTCTTAAGGCTGAGACACGACGTCGAGCTACTACGGTAGTGAAGTCATTGATGCCATGCTTCCAGGAAAAGCCTCTAAGCTTCAGATTGTAAGGAATCGTACCCCAAACCGACACAGGTGGTCGGGTAGAGAATACCAAGGCGCTTGAGAGAACTCGGGTGAAGGAACTAGGCAAAATGGTACCGTAACTTCGGGAGAAGGTACGCTCTTGATGGTGAAGTCCCTTGCGGATGGAGCTGACGAGAGTCGCAGATACCAGGTGGCTGCAACTGTTTATTAAAAACACAGCACTGTGCAAAATCGTAAGATGACGTATACGGTGTGACGCCTGCCCGGTGCCGGAAGGTTAATTGATGGGGTTAGACTTCGGTCGAAGCTCTTGATCGAAGCCCCGGTAAACGGCGGCCGTAACTATAACGGTCCTAAGGTAGCGAAATTCCTTGTCGGGTAAGTTCCGACCTGCACGAATGGCGTAATGATGGCCACGCTGTCTCCACCCGAGACTCAGTGAAATTGAAATCGCTGTGAAGATGCAGTGTACCCGCGGCTAGACGGAAAGACCCCGTGAACCTTTACTACAGCTTGGCACTGAACATTGACCCTACATGTGTAGGATAGGTGGGAGGCTTTGAAGCACAGTCGCTAGATTGTGTGGAGCCGTCCTTGAAATACCACCCTTGTAGTGTTGATGTTCTAACGTCGACCCCTAATCGGGGTTGCGGACAGTGCCTGGTGGGTAGTTTGACTGGGGCGGTCTCCTCCCAAAGAGTAACGGAGGAGCACGAAGGTGGGCTAATCACGGTTGGACATCGTGAGGTTAGTGCAATGGCATAAGCCCGCTTGACTGCGAGAATGACAATTCGAGCAGGTGCGAAAGCAGGTCATAGTGATCCGGTGGTTCTGTATGGAAGGGCCATCGCTCAACGGATAAAAGGTACTCCGGGGATAACAGGCTGATACCGCCCAAGAGTTCATATCGACGGCGGTGTTTGGCACCTCGATGTCGGCTCATCACATCCTGGGGCTGAAGTCGGTCCCAAGGGTATGGCTGTTCGCCATTTAAAGTGGTACGCGAGCTGGGTTTAGAACGTCGTGAGACAGTTCGGTCCCTATCTGCCGTGGGCGTTGGAAGATTGAAGGGGGCTGCTCCTAGTACGAGAGGACCGGAGTGGACGAACCTCTGGTGTTCGGGTTGTGTCGCCAGACGCATTGCCCGGTAGCTAAGTTCGGAATCGATAACCGCTGAAAGCATCTAAGCGGGAAGCGAGCCCTGAGATGAGTCTTCCCTGATACTTTAAGTATCCTAAAGGGTTGTTCGAGACTAGAACGTTGATAGGCAGGGTGTGTAAGCGTTGTGAGGCGTTGAGCT
The DNA here is from genome assembly GCF_002906655.1 of Vibrio hyugaensis. Classification (NCBI taxonomy): domain Bacteria; kingdom Pseudomonadati; phylum Pseudomonadota; class Gammaproteobacteria; order Vibrionales; family Vibrionaceae; genus Vibrio; species Vibrio hyugaensis. Next base: position 2,585,350 of record NZ_CP025794.1, read on the forward strand.
AACCTGTACTAATTGCCCGTGAGGCTTAACCATACAACACCCAAGGGGTTTTGATGGACTCAATACAAGAACGATTGAATGTGTAAGTAGAACTTAAAACAGCTTTCCGGATTAAAGAATTTGCTTGGCGACCATAGCGATTTGGACCCACCTGACTTCCATTCCGAACTCAGAAGTGAAACGAATTAGCGTCGATGGTAGTGTGGGGTTTCCCCATGTGAGAGTAGAACATCGCCAGGCTTTATTTCGCACTTGCTTATTTAATAAGCAAGTCACCATAAAGTTCTAAATTATTTTAGAGTTTTATGTTGACTTTCAAAGTGAAAAGCGTATCATACGCACCTCGCTTAAGTGCTAAGGCACTGAAAGCCAAGCTCTTTAACAATATAGACCTATCAATCTGTGTGGGCACTCGTTGATGATAATCCAATTAGAAACTTCGGTTTCAAATTAGGTTTCAATGAACTGAGTGACCAATCAAGTCTTCGGACTTGGCACAGTCAATTCATTATCATTCTGTTGGAATGATAATAGCTTTAAAATTACTTCTTACTTTCGAGTAAGGATGAGTTTTGAAGTCAGTATTCGTTGAGCCGAACAAAATCTTAAATTGAAGAGTTTGATCATGGCTCAGATTGAACGCTGGCGGCAGGCCTAACACATGCAAGTCGAGCGGAAACGAGTTATCTGAACCTTCGGGGAACGATAACGGCGTCGAGCGGCGGACGGGTGAGTAATGCCTAGGAAATTGCCCTGATGTGGGGGATAACCATTGGAAACGATGGCTAATACCGCATGATGCCTACGGGCCAAAGAGGGGGACCTTAGGGCCTCTCGCGTCAGGATATGCCTAGGTGGGATTAGCTAGTTGGTGAGGTAATGGCTCACCAAGGCGACGATCCCTAGCTGGTCTGAGAGGATGATCAGCCACACTGGAACTGAGACACGGTCCAGACTCCTACGGGAGGCAGCAGTGGGGAATATTGCACAATGGGCGCAAGCCTGATGCAGCCATGCCGCGTGTGTGAAGAAGGCCTTCGGGTTGTAAAGCACTTTCAGTCGTGAGGAAGGTAGTGTAGTTAATAGCTGCATTATTTGACGTTAGCGACAGAAGAAGCACCGGCTAACTCCGTGCCAGCAGCCGCGGTAATACGGAGGGTGCGAGCGTTAATCGGAATTACTGGGCGTAAAGCGCATGCAGGTGGTTTGTTAAGTCAGATGTGAAAGCCCGGGGCTCAACCTCGGAATAGCATTTGAAACTGGCAGACTAGAGTACTGTAGAGGGGGGTAGAATTTCAGGTGTAGCGGTGAAATGCGTAGAGATCTGAAGGAATACCGGTGGCGAAGGCGGCCCCCTGGACAGATACTGACACTCAGATGCGAAAGCGTGGGGAGCAAACAGGATTAGATACCCTGGTAGTCCACGCCGTAAACGATGTCTACTTGGAGGTTGTGGCCTTGAGCCGTGGCTTTCGGAGCTAACGCGTTAAGTAGACCGCCTGGGGAGTACGGTCGCAAGATTAAAACTCAAATGAATTGACGGGGGCCCGCACAAGCGGTGGAGCATGTGGTTTAATTCGATGCAACGCGAAGAACCTTACCTACTCTTGACATCCAGAGAACTTTCCAGAGATGGATTGGTGCCTTCGGGAACTCTGAGACAGGTGCTGCATGGCTGTCGTCAGCTCGTGTTGTGAAATGTTGGGTTAAGTCCCGCAACGAGCGCAACCCTTATCCTTGTTTGCCAGCGAGTAATGTCGGGAACTCCAGGGAGACTGCCGGTGATAAACCGGAGGAAGGTGGGGACGACGTCAAGTCATCATGGCCCTTACGAGTAGGGCTACACACGTGCTACAATGGCGCATACAGAGGGCAGCAAGCTAGCGATAGTGAGCGAATCCCAAAAAGTGCGTCGTAGTCCGGATTGGAGTCTGCAACTCGACTCCATGAAGTCGGAATCGCTAGTAATCGTGGATCAGAATGCCACGGTGAATACGTTCCCGGGCCTTGTACACACCGCCCGTCACACCATGGGAGTGGGCTGCAAAAGAAGTAGGTAGTTTAACCTTCGGGAGGACGCTTACCACTTTGTGGTTCATGACTGGGGTGAAGTCGTAACAAGGTAGCGCTAGGGGAACCTGGCGCTGGATCACCTCCTTATACGATGATTACTCACGATGAGTGTCCACACAGATTGATACGGTTTATAAGTAAGAGACGATACTGGGTCTGTAGCTCAGGTGGTTAGAGCGTTCGCCTGATAAGCGAGAGGTCGGTGGTTCGAGTCCACTCAGACCCACCAATTTCCTTGGAAATTGGCACACAGTATCACACTGATGGGGCTATAGCTCAGCTGGGAGAGCGCCTGCCTTGCACGCAGGAGGTCTGCGGTTCGATCCCGCATAGCTCCACCATCTTTAAGTGTTCTTGAAAAAGAACCTTTAAAAATGGTTTCATTAAGAAATCTAGCTCTTTAACAATTTGGAAAGCTGACAAAACAATCTTTAAGATTGTTTGTAAAGTTCTCAATGTTTGTCTTTATGACAAACACCAAAAAACACATTCAAGTGTTCTTGGGAATATCACTTTTAAGTGATTATTCGAAATTGAGTCCGGCAAAATCGAAATGTCTCTCGCTCATTCAAATAATGAGAGACAACTTTGGTGATTTGAACATCAACTCGAAACTCCTTCGGGTTGTATGGTTAAGTGACTAAGCGTACACGGTGGATGCCTTGGCAGTCAGAGGCGATGAAGGACGTATTAACTTGCGATAAGCCCAGATTAGGTAGTAAAAACCACTTGAGTCTGGGATTTCCGAATGGGGAAACCCACTAGCATAAGCTAGTATCGCTGCGTGAATACATAGCGCAGCGAGGCGAACCGGGGGAACTGAAACATCTAAGTACCCCGAGGAAAAGAAATCAACCGAGATTCCGAAAGTAGCGGCGAGCGAAATTGGACTAGCCCTTAAGCTTTATATGCGTTAGACGAACGGTCTGGAAAGTCCGGCAATAAAGGGTGATAGCCCCGTAGTTGACAACGCACATTCAGTGAAATCGAGTAGGGCGGGACACGTGATATCCTGTCTGAATATGGGGGGACCATCCTCCAAGGCTAAATACTACTGACTGACCGATAGTGAACCAGTACCGTGAGGGAAAGGCGAAAAGAACCCCTGTGAGGGGAGTGAAATAGAACCTGAAACCGTGTACGTACAAGCAGTAGGAGCACCTTCGTGGTGTGACTGCGTACCTTTTGTATAATGGGTCAGCGACTTATATTCAGTGGCAAGGTTAACCATCTAGGGGAGCCGTAGCGAAAGCGAGTGTTAACTGCGCGACTTAGTCGCTGGATATAGACCCGAAACCAGGTGATCTAGCCATGGGCAGGTTGAAGATTGAGTAACATCAATTGGAGGACCGAACCGACTAATGTTGAAAAATTAGCGGATGACTTGTGGCTAGGGGTGAAAGGCCAATCAAACCTGGAGATAGCTGGTTCTCCCCGAAAGCTATTTAGGTAGCGCCTCGGACGAATACTACTGGGGGTAGAGCACTGTTAAGGCTAGGGGGTCATCCCGACTTACCAACCCTTTGCAAACTCCGAATACCAGTAAGTACTATCCGGGAGACACACGGCGGGTGCTAACGTCCGTCGTGGAGAGGGAAACAACCCAGACCGCCAGCTAAGGTCCCAAATTATTACTAAGTGGGAAACGATGTGGGAAGGCTCAGACAGCCAGGATGTTGGCTTAGAAGCAGCCATCATTTAAAGAAAGCGTAATAGCTCACTGGTCGAGTCGGCCTGCGCGGAAGATGTAACGGGGCTAAGTAATAAACCGAAGCTGCGGCAATGAAGTTTACTTCATTGGGTAGGGGAGCGTTCTGTAAGCCGTTGAAGGTGTGTTGTAAAGCATGCTGGAGGTATCAGAAGTGCGAATGCTGACATGAGTAACGATAAAGGGGGTGAAAAACCTCCTCGCCGGAAGACCAAGGGTTCCTGTCCAACGTTAATCGGGGCAGGGTAAGTCGACCCCTAAGGCGAGGCCGAAAGGCGTAGTCGATGGGAAACGGGTTAATATTCCCGTACTTCTTACAATTGCGATGGGGGGACGGAGAAGGCTAGGTGGGCCTGGCGACGGTTGTCCAGGTTCAAGTGCGTAGGCTGAAGAGTTAGGTAAATCCGGCTCTTTTTAAGGCTGAGACACGACGTCGAGCTACTACGGTAGTGAAGTCATTGATGCCATGCTTCCAGGAAAAGCCTCTAAGCTTCAGATTGTAAGGAATCGTACCCCAAACCGACACAGGTGGTCGGGTAGAGAATACCAAGGCGCTTGAGAGAACTCGGGTGAAGGAACTAGGCAAAATGGTACCGTAACTTCGGGAGAAGGTACGCTCTTGATGGTGAAGTCCCTTGCGGATGGAGCTGACGAGAGTCGCAGATACCAGGTGGCTGCAACTGTTTATTAAAAACACAGCACTGTGCAAAATCGTAAGATGACGTATACGGTGTGACGCCTGCCCGGTGCCGGAAGGTTAATTGATGGGGTTAGACTTCGGTCGAAGCTCTTGATCGAAGCCCCGGTAAACGGCGGCCGTAACTATAACGGTCCTAAGGTAGCGAAATTCCTTGTCGGGTAAGTTCCGACCTGCACGAATGGCGTAATGATGGCCACGCTGTCTCCACCCGAGACTCAGTGAAATTGAAATCGCTGTGAAGATGCAGTGTACCCGCGGCTAGACGGAAAGACCCCGTGAACCTTTACTACAGCTTGGCACTGAACATTGACCCTACATGTGTAGGATAGGTGGGAGGCTTTGAAGCACAGTCGCTAGATTGTGTGGAGCCGTCCTTGAAATACCACCCTTGTAGTGTTGATGTTCTAACGTCGACCCCTAATCGGGGTTGCGGACAGTGCCTGGTGGGTAGTTTGACTGGGGCGGTCTCCTCCCAAAGAGTAACGGAGGAGCACGAAGGTGGGCTAATCACGGTTGGACATCGTGAGGTTAGTGCAATGGCATAAGCCCGCTTGACTGCGAGAATGACAATTCGAGCAGGTGCGAAAGCAGGTCATAGTGATCCGGTGGTTCTGTATGGAAGGGCCATCGCTCAACGGATAAAAGGTACTCCGGGGATAACAGGCTGATACCGCCCAAGAGTTCATATCGACGGCGGTGTTTGGCACCTCGATGTCGGCTCATCACATCCTGGGGCTGAAGTCGGTCCCAAGGGTATGGCTGTTCGCCATTTAAAGTGGTACGCGAGCTGGGTTTAGAACGTCGTGAGACAGTTCGGTCCCTATCTGCCGTGGGCGTTGGAAGATTGAAGGGGGCTGCTCCTAGTACGAGAGGACCGGAGTGGACGAACCTCTGGTGTTCGGGTTGTGTCGCCAGACGCATTGCCCGGTAGCTAAGTTCGGAATCGATAACCGCTGAAAGCATCTAAGCGGGAAGCGAGCCCTGAGATGAGTCTTCCCTGATACTTTAAGTATCCTAAAGGGTTGTTCGAGACTAGAACGTTGATAGGCAGGGTGTGTAAGCGTTGTGAGGCGTTGAGCTAACCTGTACTAATTGCCCGTGAGGCTTAACCATACAACACCCAAGGGGTTTTGATGGACTCAATGCAAGAACGATTGAATGTGTAAGAACTTAGAAACAGCTTTCCGAATTAAAGAATTTGCTTGGCGACCATAGCGATTTGGACCCACCTGACTTCCATTCCGAACTCAGAAGTGAAACGAATTAGCGTCGATGGTAGTGTGGGGTTTCCCCATGTGAGAGTAGGACATCGCCAGGCTTTAAATTTGAAGAAGCCTACTCGAAAGAGTAGGCTTTTTTGCGTTTGGAGCAAAGTAAATTTGAGCACTATATTCTTCCTATAAAGTCACATTATACCAATCTGGAAAATTAACTGGTCAGGTTAAGCCATTCTCTTCTGCACATATCTGTCACCCTATCAGTACTTTCCAAGAATCGATCCCATGCGCTGCACACCTTGTCTACAATATCGTTGTAGTTCGTAAAGGTCTGGTTCGCTAAATAGTGTTGTCGTAGCCAACTCCATACTTGTTCTATTGGGTTCAACTCTGGTGAATAGGGTGGGAGCTTGATGATACTCACATTGTTAAACTGCTCGGCAATGTCATCTGTATGCCATCCAGCCCTATCCATGATCACGACAGCATGACGGCCATACTCTGTTACTTGAGAGATTTGATTAAGGTGCTGGATCATAATTTCTTTATTTACCCAAGGTACGACGATGGCTTCCCCTATTCCTCTTCTTGGACAGACAGAACCGAATAAGTAAGCATACTCAAATTGCTGTTGCTTCACCGCTCGGGGTCTTGTGCCACGCTCCGCCCATAAGCGAGTCGTGGTATTTTGTTGCCCAAATCTCGCTTCGTCTTGAAACCAGACATCGACCGCCTCAAGGCTTATGTGATCGTTTCAGTTTTGAATTTTTTTAAAATCGTCTTGGAGCTGTTGAGATTGAGAAGGGTGTTTGGAGCGTGATGTTATCCAAGAAAAGCCCATACGATTGAGCAAGTAATAGATAGAATCTGGGTGGTAATGCTTGCCAAACTCTTTGATGATGTAGGCGTGAATGTCACTACCAGTTAATCTTCCTCCAGAAGGTTCGGAAGCTCGCCTCTTAATATATTGGCTTAACTGTTCACGTTGTTTTGGGGTAAGAAACGTAGGTCTTCCTGTTCTTGGTTTTTCTTGTAAGCCTTCAAGTCCTTCCTCCAGAAAGGTCTGAACCCATTTATTTACGCTAGTGCGACTTACCTTTAAGTACTTGGCAATCTGTGTTCGAGATTGTCCTTCTTTAAAGTGTGCTAGAGCGAGTAGACGCATCTTCATCTGAATAGACTTTTGCTGGCTAGCGAGCTTTTTAAAGTTGATGTTACTGAAGCTATCCCTAGTATTCTCGAACAAGAAGTTATAAAGCTAATTAGATCATATTCTTACTTAGATTGGTATAAGTCTGTCTGGGTTGGTTCGGGGAATAAAAAAGGCAGCCAATCGGCTGCCTAGTTTTATCGATTATAAGAGAGTTTATTCTTGAGGAACTTTAGTTTCTGACTGTTCAACAAAGGCTTCGGCTTCTATCTTTTTTTTGCTTGCTTCGCTTTCTCAATCATTGGCGTTATCGTTGAGCCTTGAATAAGGATAGAGAAAACTACAACAGAGTAGGTCATCACCATGATGATCTCTTTCACATCAATCAGTTTTTCTGGGATGACTAAAATGCCTGATGGGATTGATAGTGCCATTGCTAAGGCTAGGCCCCCACGCAATCCACCCCAAGTTAGAATCTTTACTGACCATGGGTTGTACTTTCTGTAGCGTTTAAATCCAATATAAGAGATAAAGACACTTAGGTAGCGGGCAGCTAGTACTAACGGCACAGATACCGCCATCATAATCCAGTCTTCTTTATGGAATTCGAATAGCAACATCGACATACCAATCAGAAGGAATAGTACACCATTCAAGAACTCGTCGACCAACTCCCAGAAATGGTCTAGGTGATCTTCACTTTCTTTTGAGAACCCGATAAAGCGTGTCCAGTTACCAATCATGATGCCAGATACCACCATTGCAAGTGGTCCCGAAACATGGAGGTATTCTGCTAGTGCATAACCTGCTGTAGGAACGCCAATCGTTAATAACAGTTCCATGGAGTGGTCGTCTGTCGCACTAATCAGATAGTGGAACACTAATCCTAATACGAAGCCGTAAACAATACCGCCAATAGCCTCTTGAATGAATAGAAGGGTTACGCTACCAACTGTTGGTGCTTCTGTACCGAATGCGATTGTGAATAGAGTAACGAAGATAACTAGACCAAAACCATCGTTAAACAGAGACTCGCCTTCAATTTGTGTCGAAATGCGTCTTGGAGCATCCAGTTTCTTTACGATAGCCAGTACGGCAATAGGGTCGGTTGGGGAAATCAGTGCGCCAAACAGTAAGCAGTAAACAAGATCAAATTGAATACCAATAACTTGGCAGAAGCCGTAAAGAACAAAACCAATGAAGAATGTGGAGAAGAGCGTTGCACCTAAAGCGAGTACCGTGATTTCCCACTTTTGATCTTTAAGGTTAGGAAGTTTGATACCCAAACCACCGGCAAAAAGCAGGAAGCCGAGTATGCCCTTCAGAAGAAAATCTTCGAAATTTATGCTGGTGACGGTTTCTGTGGCAATCTCAGTAAGATGAAACCAATCGTTTTGACCTGCGATTAGAATGAGAAGTGAAAGGATCATCGAACCAGCGGTAATGGCGATGGTCGTTTGCATCTTTCCTATCTTGCTGTTTACAAAGGCGATAACCATTGCTGCCGCGGATAGAAAACATAAAGTATGATAGACCGACATAGAGCTCTCTATTTGTAACATTTTATGAATGGAATTCTCGGCCGATGTTGTCTAAATAGCAAACATTTTTTCGTGATTATTTTGTAACTCGAGACAATACAAAATAATTACAATTCCTATTTTAGACGTCTAGACTCCTGTTGCTTGTGTGATAGGATGGAGAAATAACAAAAGGAATGAGGCTGTACTGTGGGAAGTAATGTAAGACAACAGATTGAAGCTCAGTTAAAGCAACGTATTCTTCTGATCGATGGTGGTATGGGCACCATGATTCAGGGCTACAAACTGGAAGAGCAAGATTATCGAGGAGAACGCTTTGCCGATTGGCATTGCGATCTAAAAGGCAACAACGATTTGTTGGTGCTTAGTCAGCCTCAATTGATAAAAGAGATACACACTGCTTATTTAGAAGCAGGTGCTGATATTTTAGAGACCAATACCTTCAACGCCACGACCATCGCGATGGCGGATTATGATATGGAAGGTCTCAGTGAAGAGATTAACTTCGCGGCTGCTAAGCTTGCCCGTGAAGCCGCTGATGAATGGACGGCAAAGACTCCTGACCGTCCGCGTTATGTTGCCGGTGTACTTGGCCCAACCAACCGTACTTGTTCTATCTCTCCTGACGTAAATGACCCGGGTTATCGTAATGTTTCGTTTGATGAACTAGTTGAAGCTTATTCCGAGTCAACTCACGCCTTAATTAAAGGTGGTTCTGACCTTATTCTGATCGAGACGATCTTTGATACGTTGAATGCCAAAGCTTGTGCCTTTGCAGTTGATTCCGTCTTTGAAGAGCTGGGATTTAAACTTCCAGTTATGATTTCAGGCACGATTACGGACGCGTCTGGACGAACACTATCTGGGCAAACAACCGAAGCTTTCTATAATTCGTTACGCCATGTTAACCCTATTTCGTTTGGTTTGAACTGTGCACTTGGGCCCGACGAATTGCGCCCGTATGTAGAAGAATTATCGCGTATATCTGAATCCTTTCTCTCTACTCATCCAAATGCGGGTTTGCCGAACGCATTTGGTGAATATGACCTTTCACCTGAAGATATGGCTGAACATGTTAAAGAGTGGGCAGAGAGTGGTTTCTTAAATTTAATTGGTGGTTGTTGTGGTACGACACCAGAACACATCCGTCACATGGCAATGGCAGTTGAGGGTGTGAAGCCTCGAGAGTTGCCTGATCTTACGGTTGCTTGCCGCTTGTCAGGTCTTGAGCCACTAACGATCGAAAAAGAAACCTTGTTTATCAACGTGGGTGAGCGCACGAACGTAACTGGCTCTGCTCGTTTTAAACGCTTGATTAAAGAAGAGCTCTACGATGAGGCTCTTGAGGTAGCTCGTCAACAAGTAGAGAACGGCGCTCAGATCATCGATATCAACATGGATGAAGGTATGTTGGATGCTGAAGCCTGTATGGTTCGCTTCCTTAATCTATGTGCATCTGAGCCAGATATATCAAAAGTACCAATCATGGTTGACTCGTCTAAATGGGAGGTTATCGAAGCTGGCTTGAAGTGTATTCAAGGCAAAGGCATTGTTAACTCTATCTCTTTGAAAGAAGGGAAGGAGAAGTTTGTTGAACAAGCGAAGTTGATCCGTCGTTATGGTGCTGCCGTTATTGTGATGGCATTTGATGAACTTGGTCAGGCGGAAACACGAGAGCGTAAACTTGAAATTTGTACCAATGCGTATCGAATCCTTGTTGATGAAGTTGGCTTCCCGCCAGAAGACATTATCTTTGATCCAAACATTTTTGCTGTCGCGACAGGTATTGAAGAACACAACAATTACGCTGTGGATTTCATCGAAGCGGTGGCTGATATCAAACGCGACTTACCTCATGCGATGATCTCTGGTGGTGTCTCTAACGTTTCCTTCTCATTCCGCGGTAATAACTACGTTCGTGAAGCGATTCATGCGGTATTCCTGTACCACTGTTTTAAAAATGGCATGGACATGGGCATCGTTAACGCGGGTCAGCTAGAAATCTACGATAACGTTCCTGACAAGTTGCGTGAAGCGGTAGAAGATGTGGTTCTCAACCGTCGTGATGATTCAACTGAGCGACTACTTGATATCGCCGCCGAATACGCAGGAAAGGGTGTTGGCAAAGAAGAAGATGCTTCTGCTCTAGAGTGGCGTACTTGGCCAGTAGAAAAACGTTTAGAGCATGCGCTGGTAAAGGGCATCACTGAGTTTATTGTCGAAGATACAGAAGAGGCCCGTTTAAATGCCTCCAAGCCATTAGAAGTGATTGAAGGCCCTCTCATGGATGGCATGAACGTGGTTGGTGACTTGTTTGGGGAAGGTAAGATGTTCCTTCCGCAGGTGGTTAAGTCTGCTCGTGTAATGAAACAAGCGGTTGCCCACCTTGAGCCTTTCATTAACAAAGAAAAGCAAGCGGGCTCATCGAATGGCAAAATCTTGCTCGCGACGGTGAAAGGTGACGTTCACGATATCGGTAAGAATATCGTTGGTGTAGTTTTGCAGTGTAACAACTACGAAATCATTGACCTTGGTGTCATGGTGCCGTGCGAAAAGATCCTCAAAGTCGCGAAAGAAGAGAATGTCGATATTATTGGTTTATCAGGCCTTATCACCCCTTCTCTTGATGAAATGGTTCACGTAGCAAAAGAGATGGAGCGTCTTGATTTTGATTTGCCACTCTTGATTGGCGGTGCAACGACGTCAAAAGCGCATACTGCGGTTAAGATTGAACAAAACTACAAGAACCCAGTGGTGTATGTGAATAATGCTTCGCGAGCGGTTGGAGTATGTACATCATTGTTGTCTGATGAACTTCGTCCTGCGTTTGTGGAGAAGCTAGATGAGGATTACGTTCGTGTCCGTGATCAACACAACCGTAAAAAGCCAAGAACCAAGCCTGTCACTCTAGAAGAAGCTCGTGCCAATAAGGTTGCTATTGATTGGGACGTTTACACACCGCCAGCACCCGTTAAGCCAGGCATCCATGTTTTTGACGATTTCGATATTGCGACACTGCGTCAGTACATCGATTGGACGCCTTTCTTTATGACATGGTCTCTCGTTGGCAAGTACCCGACCATTTTTAAACACTCAGAGGTTGGCGAAGAGGCGAAGCGTTTGTTCAAAGATGCAAATGATTTGCTGGATCGCGTTGAGCGTGAAGGATTGCTTAAGGCTCGTGGTATGTGTGGTTTGTTCCCCGCGGCGAGTGTTGGCGATGATATCGAAGTCTACACAGATGAATCACGCACCGAAGTAGCGAAAGTTTTGCTCAATTTACGTCAGCAGACCGAGAAACCAAAAGGTTTCAACTACTGCCTTTCTGATTATGTTGCTCCGAAAGAGTCGGGTAAAAAAGATTGGATTGGCGCGTTTGCAGTGACTGGTGGAATCGGTGAGCGTGAACTCGCAGATGAATACAAAGCACAAGGTGATGATTACAACGCTATTATGATTCAAGCGGTTGCGGATCGTCTGGCAGAAGCATTTGCTGAGTGTCTGCATGAACGAGTACGTAAAGAAATTTGGGGCTATGCGGCAGAAGAAGCTCTCTCTAATGAAGATCTGATTCGTGAAAAGTACCAAGGTATTCGACCTGCTCCGGGTTATCCAGCATGCCCTGAACATACCGAGAAAGGACCTCTTTGGGAATTGATGAATGTTGAAGAGAATATTGGTATGTCTTTGACCTCGAGCTATGCGATGTATCCAGGTGCCTCTGTTTCTGGCTGGTACTTCTCCCACCCAGACTCACGTTATTTTGCGATCGCTCAGATCCAAGAGGATCAGATGCTAAGTTACGCTGATCGCAAGGGCTGGGATAGGATCGAGGCTGAAAAGTGGCTCGGTCCAAACATTAACGGTTAAATCGATCCACACACAAAGGAAAAGGGCTGCTACGTGCAGCCCTTTGCTTTATTCGTCCAGAGTATTTAGTCGCGATTATTGCTCGAATAACTCTGTATGCAGTTTCTGAATAGCTTGTCGTGATACAGACTCATGAACAAGAAAACATAAGTTATGTGGGCTTGCACCGTAACAAATCATACGTAAGTTGAAGTCCTCTAGTGTTCCGAAGACTTGCTTAGCGTAGCCTTTGCTCTCGCTCATGTTGTTACCAATCAGAGCGACTAAACACAGGTCGTGCTCAACTTCTACTGTACACAATTCTTCGAGCTCTTCGCGTACTGCCTGTGGTAGCTGTGGTGTACCGCCTGATGTGTCTGTTTGATCGAGAGTGAGTGACACACTGATTTCAGATGTGGTGATCAAGTCCACTGAGATTTTGTGTTTAGCTAGGATCTCGAATACTTTCGCTAAGAATCCGTAAGCATGGAACATGTTCACGCTGCGCAGAGTGACCATAGTTTGATTGCAACGAAGAGCAAGTGCTCGGAATAGCGGTGAGCTCTCTACTTGGTGTCGAATCCACGTACCACCTTTTTCTGGCTCTTTAGAAGAGCCAACGAAGACCGGAATATCGTGACGGAGTGCTGGTACCAGAGTGGAAGGGTGAAGGATCTTCGCGCCGAAGTTTGCCATCTCTGATGCTTCGCTAAAGCTGATCTCAGGAATTGGTGACGCTTTGGGTGCAATACGTGGGTCGGTAGTGTAAATGCCCGGAACGTCAGTCCAGATCTCTAGGCCTGCCGCTTTAACACCTTCAGCAATCAAAGCTGCGCTGTAGTCACTACCACCGCGACCTAATGTCGTGGTGTTGCCTTCTTCATCTGAGCCAATAAAGCCCTGTGTAATGACGACATGTTTTTGGCAAAGAGGAACCAGCTGTTCTTGCGCTAGCATTGAAATACTTTCTAGTTGTGGTTCTGCGCGGCCAAAGTTGCCATCTGTTTTTAAAATATCTCGAATATCAAAACGAGCGGCGTTGATACCTCTTTCACGCATTAACTGAGCAAGAATATGAGTCGACATCAGTTCGCCACATGCCACTAAATGATCTGTCAGTTTAGTACTTGCTTGAATAGAGGCTGCTTCCGCAAGGCTGGTAACAGTATCAAGAATTTCGTAAACCTCAGCCGCCGCTTTAGTCGCATCTTCTAACTGAGATAAGATAGATTCATGAATATCGGCTAATTTTTGTAGCACTTCTGCGCGTTGCTCTTGGTCCTGAACACCGTTTGCCAATTCGACCAAAATGTTGGTAACACCAGAACAAGCACTGCTCACGACAAGACGGGTATTTGGATTGTTTTCTATAATGGTGGCACAACGACTCATTGCCTCAAAGTTGGCAACACTGGTTCCACCGAATTTCGCTACGTTAAATGCGCTCACTGCGTTCTCCCACGACTTCCTAAAAAATTACAACGTAAATTGGTTGCCAATACATCCAATGTTTTGGTGAGGAAAGGAACAGAGCAAATAGAGAGGTATTTAGAATGTAATTTGAAAATTTACCCTCAGAAGCCCTTCATCAGACTGCGCTGATGACAGTTGATGGGACTCAACCCAAGTCAACCGATAAGCCAAATCCTGCAACTTTGACTTACCTCGGCACTACTCCCCCTGAGTGATTGGTATTGGAATTGCGGCTCCACAAATCACCTGCCTGGGCAGTGCTCCTCTTCTGCATAAAGCTCAAACATTGAACGGTTTTGTTGTCACAATGTCAACCAATATCTCCAACCAGAATGAAAGTTTTTATTAACGAATTTGTGACAGTGGTTTGACCTCTATACTTAGGGCTAATTGCCGATAGAGAAAAAATCTATTAGGGTGAAAAGTTCGATACCTGAGACAACCTTTTAAATAGAATTTTTACAACGCTCAGGATGAATGACTGCAATCAAGGAGCTGACATGCCGATCCAAAGCTTTATTCCCCCACATCGTATTTTGATGGGACCTGGCCCATCTGATATTTCACCTCAGGTTTTACAGGCGCTCAGCCGTCCAACGGTTGGCCATCTAGATCCACTTTTTATCGCGATGATGGATGAGCTAAAACAACTACTCAAATACGCCTTCCAAACTGAGAACGAATTCACTATCGCTGTTTCTGCGCCAGGCAGTGCGGGGATGGAAACGTGCTTCGTTAATCTGATTGAAAAGGGTGACAAAGTTATCGTCTGTCGCAATGGTGTTTTCGGTGAGCGCATGCGTGAAAATGTGGTTCGTGCTGGTGGTGAGGCGATTGTCGTCGATGATGAATGGGGTACACCTGTATCGATAGATAAAGTTGAAGAGGTGTTGAAAGATCATCCTGACGCCAAGATTCTTGCCTTCGTACATGCGGAAACATCGACGGGTGCGGTAAGTGATGCTCAAACGTTAGGTCAGCTAGCCAAACAATTCGGTTTGTTGTCGATTGTAGATGCGGTGACATCACTCGGTGGCGTGCCGCTTAAGGTTGATGAGTGGCAGTTGGATGCTGTTTACTCAGGAAGTCAGAAATGCTTGTCGTGTGTACCGGGGTTATCACCTGTGACGCTTTCTCCTGCTGCCATAGAGAAGATTCATGCCAGAACGACACCGGTTCAAAGCTGGTTCTTGGATCAAAGTTTAGTATTAGGTTACTGGAGTGGAGAGGGCAAACGCAGCTATCACCACACAGCACCAGTGAACAGTTTATATGCATTTCATGAGGCACTACTTATCCTGAAGAACGAAGGCTTAGAAAATGCGTGGGCACGCCATCAATTGATGCATGAGAAGCTAAAAGCAGGATTACAGAAGTTGGGTTTTGAATTTGTGGTAGAAGAAGAGTACCGCTTACCGCAACTTAACGCGATTTACGTTCCAGAGGGCGTTGATGAAGCTAAAGTGCGTCATCATCTGCTTGAAACCTACAACCTTGAGATTGGTGCGGGCTTGGGAGCGCTTGCCGGTAAAGCATGGCGAATTGGTTTGATGGGCTATGGTGCTCGACCTGAAAATGTTGCTTTGTGTTTGCGTGCTTTAGAAGAATCGCTGACTGAGTAAAATGATTCGACAACGAGATAAAGAAAAGCGAAGGTCATCCCTTCGCTTTTTTATGTTTATTGATCAGCACCAGAAGTTGGCGTTGGTGAAGCTGATACGGCTTGAGAAGGAGGTTGATAATTGACGCCACTGAAATCAACCTTAGGAAACAAGAATTGTGCCTCTGCACGGATTTGTTCTGCCTTGCTCGTATCATCCAGTCCTTGATATGCAAGGATTAGGTTGTTGTAGAACGCTGGACGAGGCTTATCTTTAATGATCTCTAACGACCAATCAATGTATGGCTGAATTAACGTTGGATCTTGTTTGTATAATCCAATGTTCAAGAAGGTGCTGTAGACATCCCAGTCAAAACGATCTTTCCAAACCACAGGGTTCGTCACCTGATTCAAGATATCTGGGTTGGTTGGACGCGTGGTCTCAAACTTGGTTAACACGTAGTTGGTATGCAAAGCACTCATCATATAAAAGCTGAATACGACTGGAATCACTAAGCTGCAAACGCGCAGTAAGCTTTTAGTTACTCGGCTAAAAGGTGCTTGGCGGTAACGGGAGACTCGTTGGTCAACCCAGTACAGCAGGATTATGAAGATTATCCAATGCACCAGTGAGTGGTAAAACGGATACTCTAGCTGTGAATGGAGAATGATAGGGATGAACAGAGCGAGCAAGGCTAGGCGAGTGCCTCGTTTTGCCTGATAGATTCTATGCAGCACTAACGCCATCGCGAGGAAGATCCCCAAGATTGGTAATAACCCGCCTTCTACTGACCAATACAAGAGTTCGTTATGTGGGTGGTCCATCGACGGTAAACCCGCAGGGTAATTCTCATTTAGAGCATGTTGGCGAGCCGTGTATAGCATGTATTCTGATTCAAACTTACCGTAACCATAACCAGTAAATGGCTTTTCAATCACCATATCGAGCGTTTGCGGGAAGGTATAAGCTCGGGGTGATTCCATGTTCACTTTTTCGCTGGCTAATCCGCTACCATCAGGAAAAGCGATCTGCATGATCACAATAGATAAGACTAAGCCAGTTGCCATTGCGACTGCCCAACGTACGAACCTTGCTTTGGTTGCGAAGCGATACATGTACGGAATGACTAATAGGATCGCGATGATTGAAGCAAGCCACCCCGTTCGAGATGCCAATGCAACAATAAGTGGTAGAGTTAGTACTGGCACGGCATAGAGCAGATAAATATCACTGAGTTTACGCGAGTATTTATAAGGCTGACGAACAAGCAGATAACTTGCGATCACTAAGCCTGTCGCGAGAAAACTCGCCATGACATTGGGTTGTTGGAAAATACCATATGGGCGGTTGGCTACCGTGTCATATCCAAATACGTTTCCCGGCTTAAGGTAAAGGTATTGGGTTAAGCCGAAAATCGCCTCTATAACAACCGCAAGCACAATAAGCCACAACAAACGTTGGCGGTGCTTGTTGCTAAAATGGAACTGCTGCAGTACCACAAAGAAAAACATGCCGCACCAAAGGCCAATCAGTTTATTGGCTGCAAGCGTACTATCTGCGTTGGGGTAGAAGATTGGCAATGTCATGATGATACAGCTAATCAACAGGCCAATCGTTAATTTGGAATAGCGTAATACACGGTTGGTCGCAAGTTGGTAGCAGCCGATCCCGAGTGCAAAGCTGAACGCCATCCAAGTGGTTGCGTTGAAAGACAATGCGAGTCCAGAGCCGCCTGGATTTGGCATAAAGAAGTGCATCGCCAGCAGAAAAAGTGCCGCTAGCGCGATGAGAAACTTGCGATTAAGAGGAACTTGAATTTTCCCTGGAGAAAGCTTAGTTCCACTGACGTGTATAGTAGCCATAGTTATTGTGTTGTTCTGAATGAAAAAAGACCAGCAGTGGCTGGTCTTTGTACTTTACCTGTTTTTTCTACTTCAACATAGGCTTAAGGAAGCGAGCTGTGTGCGAACCTTCGATCTGAGACACATCTTCCGGTGTTCCTTGCGCGATGATCTCACCGCCACCTTGGCCGCCTTCTGGTCCTAAGTCGATAATCCAGTCCGCTGTCTTGATTACGTCTAGGTTATGTTCAATCACCACTACTGTGTTTCCGTGATCGCGTAGACGATGCAGAACGGTCAGTAACTGTTGAATATCATGAAAGTGAAGGCCCGTTGTTGGCTCATCAAGAATGTACAAGGTTTTACCTGTATCACGCTTAGAGAGTTCACGTGCTAGTTTCACACGTTGTGCTTCACCACCTGATAATGTGGTTGCTGCTTGGCCTAGGCGAATGTACGACAAACCCACATCCATCAGCGTTTGCAGTTTACGAGCAATGGCAGGCACTGGATCAAAGAAGGTTCGAGCATCTTCTACTGTCATTTCCAATACTTCATCAATGGTCTTGCCTTTGTAACGCACTTCAAGTGTTTCACGGTTGTAGCGCTTACCTTTACATACATCACAAGGAACATATACGTCAGGTAGGAAATGCATTTCTACTTTGATTACGCCATCACCCTGACACGCTTCACAACGACCTCCGCGCACGTTAAAGCTAAAGCGTCCCGGCTTGTAGCCACGAGAACGCGACTCTTGTGTACCTGCAAACAGCTCACGAATCGGAGTAAAGATACCCGTATAAGTCGCAGGGTTTGAACGTGGTGTTCGACCGATTGGGCTCTGGTCGATATCGATAACTTTATCGAAGTGCTCCAGACCTTTGACCGATTTGTAGGGTGAAGGGTGCGCCGTTGTTGCACCGTTCAATTGAGTATGAGCAATCTTAAAGAAGGTATCGTTGATCAGAGTTGATTTACCTGAGCCTGATACGCCCGTAATACAACTAAACAAACCAACAGGAATCGAAAGGTCGACATTCTTAAGGTTATTACCTGTAGCGCCCTGCAACTCAACCGTTTTCTTTGGATCTCGCGGAGTACGTTCTTTTGGTATCGCAATCTCTTTTGCGCCACTTAAGTACTGACCTGTCAGAGAGTTCGGGTTAGCGATGATATCTTCCATCGTACCTTCTGCGACCACGTTACCGCCGTGCACTCCAGCGCCGGGACCAATATCAATCACGTGGTCTGCACAACGAATGGCATCTTCATCGTGTTCAACGACTAATACCGTATTGCCTAAATCTCGTAGATGGGTCAAGGTCTTCAATAGGCGTTCATTATCGCGCTGGTGGAGGCCTATTGATGGCTCATCCAGAACGTACATTACCCCCACTAAACCAGCACCAATTTGGCTCGCTAGACGAATACGTTGCGCCTCACCGCCTGAGAGGGTTTCTGCACTGCGTGACAAGTTTAGATAGTTCAAACCAACGTTAACCAAGAACTGTAGACGGTCATTGATTTCTTTCATCACTTTTTCAGCGATTTGAGCACGTTGACCTTGTAGCTTCAGTGTGTGGAAGAAATCCAACGCATCCGCAATGCTGAGTTCAACGATCTCTGGCAATGTTGTATCGGCAATAAAAACATTGCGCGCTTCAAGGCGTAAACGAGTGCCGCCACAGCTTGAGCAAGATTTGGTTGAGATGTATTTTGCGAGCTCTTCGCGTACTGAGTTTGATTCGGTATCGCGGTAACGACGCTCAAGGGTGTTTAGGATCCCTTCGAATGGATGGCGTTTAACGCGAATATCACCACGATCGTTAATGTATTTGAACTCAACTTCGGTACGCCCAGAACCTTTAAGAATGATGTCTTGGGTCTTCTTCGGTAAGGAGTTAAACGGAACGTGAAGATCAAAGCCGTAATGATCCGCCAAGGCTGTTAGCATTTGGAAGTAGTAGTAATTTTTCTGATCCCAACCTCGAATTGCCCCTTGCGCTAAGCTGAGTGAGTCATCTTGAATCACTCGACTAGGATCGAAATATTGCTGCACACCTAAACCATCACAAGTGCCACAAGCCCCCGCTGGGTTGTTGAACGAGAACAAACGAGGCTCAAGCTCTTGCATGCTGTAACCACAAAGTGGGCAGGCAAAGTTTGCTGAGAAAATTACTTCCTCACCGTCGCCATCCATTGGCGCAACAACCGCGATACCACCAGAAAGCTCTAATGTGGTTTCGAATGATTCTGCCAAACGTTGCTGCAAATCTGGACGCACTTTAAAGCGATCCACAACCACTTCAATCGTGTGTTTTTTATGTAGCTCTAGTGTCGGTGGATCGGAAAGATCACAGGTTTCACCGTCGATGCGTGCACGAATAAAACCTTGTGCTGCGAGGTTCTCTAACGTTTTAACGTGCTCACCTTTTCGCTCTTTTACGATCGGAGCAAGGAGCATCATTTTACTGCCTTCTGGTAACTCTAAAACCTTGTCGACCATTTGGCTGACGGTTTGAGCGGCAAGCGGCGTATGATGAGTCGGACAGCGAGGTTCACCAACACGAGCGTAAAGCAGGCGCAGATAGTCGTAGACTTCCGTGATGGTACCGACAGTTGAACGAGGGTTATGTGACGTCGATTTTTGCTCGATTGAGATTGCTGGAGACAAGCCTTCGATATGATCGACATCTGGCTTTTCCATAAGAGATAAAAACTGACGAGCGTAAGCGGATAATGACTCAACGTAACGTCTCTGGCCTTCCGCATACAATGTATCGAAAGCGAGAGAAGATTTACCAGAACCACTTAAACCAGTGATAACAGTCAGTTTATCGCGGGGGATCGTAAGGCTGATGTCTTTGAGGTTATGGGTGCGGGCACCGCGAACTTCTATTTTATCCATCGTTTTTGCTCTATGTATAACCAAGTGACGCAAGTATTACATAGTGTGAGAAATGTGCAAAGAGAATACTGGACAAAAAAACAGTAAGAAAAAGCCCGACATCTAGCCGAGCTTTCTAATCAATAAGTTGGGTTTGATTACGCTTCTTTCTTAGTCGCGTGTTTACCTAGCTCTGATTTTTTCTCATCTTTTAGGTAAAGGTTCTCAAAGCAGTAGTTAGTGGCTTCGATGTAGCCTTCTACGCTACCACAGTCAAAACGTTGGCCTTTGAATTTGTATGCCAGTACACAGCCCGCTTTTGCTTGTTTAAGCAGTGCGTCGGTAATTTGGATTTCACCGCCTTTACCTGGCTCTGTGTTTTCGATTAATTCGAAAATGTCTGGCGTCAGGATGTAACGACCAATGATAGCTAGGTTGCTTGGCGCAGTACCTTGTTCTGGTTTCTCAACCATGTCATCAACGCGGTAGATATCGTCTTTGATCATCTCACCAGAGATAACGCCGTATTTGTGCGTCTCTTCTGCTGGAACTTCTTGAACCGCAACAATTGAACAACGGAATTGTTTGAACAGCGCTACCATTTGAGCTAGTACGCCTTCGTCTTCGTTAACACAAAGGTCATCCGCAAGTACAACGGCAAACGGTTCATCACCAATAAGTTCACGACCAGTTAGGATAGCGTGACCAAGGCCTTTCATTTCACGTTGGCGGATGTAAGTGAAGTTAGCAGAGTCAATGATTTCACGAATGTCGACTAACAGTTCTTCTTTGTTAGTGCCGCTGATTTGGTGCTCAAGCTCATAGTTTTTATCGAAGTGATCCATGATCGAGTGTTTGCCACGACCTGTAACGATACACATGCCGTTCATACCTGCTTGAATTGCTTCTTCAACGCCATACTCAATGAGCGGCTTGTTCACTACTGGCATCATTTCTTTTGGCATGGACTTTGTTGCTGGAAGGAAGCGCGTACCATAGCCCGCTGCAGGGAACAGACATTTTTTAATCATTGGGGGAATATCCTTTCTCAATTTTTTTAATAAAGAATCTGAGCGACACTTTAACACGAGAGGTGCATATGAATCATGAATTAAGTAGGAAAAAATGTGAGACAGGAAGAGCAAAGAAGCATGAGCAACACAACAATTATTATTTATGTGTTGCTCTAATGGTTAAGACATCAGGTTTTGATCAGCCCAAGCGATGGCTTGTACGCGATTTTTAACCGACAGCTTTTTGAATATCTGATACAAGTGTGACTTGATGGTGAACTCACTGACAAACAGCTCTTCCGCCATTTGATTATTAGATGCGCCAGCTTGGAGGCAGCGTAATACTTGTAGTTCACGAATGGTCAAATCGACAGTGGCAGGCGCAGTATGTGTGTTAATGACGTTGCGATAGTAATGCAATAATTGGCTTGTTACGTTCCTTGGCAACCAATTTTGTCCGTTTACAATACCTTTTAAGCCTTCTCCAATTTGTTCAAGCGAACTGTCTTGATAGAACACTCCTTTCAACTGGCCAAATGCTAGCAATTCATCAGTCGTTAAACGCTTGGGGACATTAAACACCACGGTCTCAAAATTTTTCCATATCAGCGGGAGGTTTTTGATCGATTGAACCAGCGATTTATGTTCACTGAAATCGATCATTAAGATCTTATTGCGATGTTTGGGGTTGGCTTCCATGAGCGCGTCGGTAGAGATCACTGGAATGTCGATATCGGTGTAGTTGACCAAGTCTTCAACTTTTTTCTCCGCATGGTCTTCCATACTGATCAGAAACAGTTTTCTCGCATAAGCCGATTTTTTCACGCGCTCTTTTCTCCTTGAATTCATAACGCTGAATACGTTGGCATCAAACATAAATCAGAGCTATAGGGTTCAATAAGAAATGCGTTGAGATTCAAAGGTTCACGAAACGATGTCTGCAAAACGAATCAAAAATGCTACGCCTTGGAGTTGAAGTGAGATTTCGATTCCACAACTTTCAATGACAACCCACAATGGGATTGGGCTTTAATCAAAACATCAAAGCGTGTATTCTTATGCGCTAAAATTTTACATATATATCCAGAGTGAAACGGAGCACATCATGGCCAGCCGTGGAATTAACAAAGTTATTTTGGTGGGGAATCTAGGTAACGACCCTGAAATTCGTTACATGCCTAATGGCGGTGCAGTTGCAAACATTACGATTGCGACTTCTGAGTCATGGCGTGATAAAGCGACTGGCGAACAGCGCGAAAAAACAGAGTGGCACCGTGTTGCACTATTCGGCAAGCTGGCTGAAGTAGCAGGTGAGTACCTACGTAAAGGTTCTCAAGTTTACGTTGAAGGCCAACTTCAAACTCGTAAATGGCAAGATCAAAGTGGTCAAGACCGTTACACAACTGAAGTGGTTGTTCAGGGCTTCAACGGTGTAATGCAAATGCTAGGCGGTCGTGCTCAAGGTGGCGCTCCTATGGGTGGTCAACAGCAGCAACAGCAAGGCGGTTGGGGTCAGCCTCAACAACCAGCTCAGCAGCAGTACAACGCTCCACAGCAACAGCAGCAACCTCAACAACAGGCTCCGCAGCAACCACAGCAGCAATACAACGAGCCACCAATGGACTTCGACGACGACATTCCGTTTTGAGTAGAGTCTTCAAGATTGCATTTAAAAGGCCGCGAATTTCGCGGCTTTTTTATTTTCATTGTTTGTCTGAAGGGGCTGTAATCATTTCGAATTGTAATTCGAAGACCTTCACTCTCAAATATCGAATGATGGTTTGTTTCTTTCCGCCTCAGTCTCTCACATTCACACGAATACGATTGTTTACTGAACGCTTATCAAGTATAAATATTTCAATAAGGTATATGATGAATAGAAAAGGAATTTGGTATTCATGAGGTATACCCCAACTCTTAAGCTAAGCACGCGGCTGGTGGCTTTTGTCACTATGATCGTTATATGCGCAATGTTTATCTTGTTTGTCGGCGGCACCCTCTCTTTTAAACGACTAGGGCAAGAGTATCTCACCCATTATTTGGAAGGGATCGTTGAGGTTGTTGATAAAGAGATGGAAGATCCTGATGCCGCTTACTCGATGCAGCGCTGGATGCCGAAAATGCTTCAAGCCAGCAACATTGTCGAGATGACCCTCTCGGCGAATGATGCCGTGGTTTACCGCTTCAAAGACACCACCCATAAGATAGACAGCTCAGTGTTGTTTGAGCAAGAGTACCCACTAACTCACAACCAAGATTATGTTATCTACTTTAAAGTTATTCCTCCCTATCTAGGTTACAGCTACTCAATGCAAGCGCTTTGGTCTATCACGCTTGCTGTGATTCTGATCATCTTCTGTTTAATGCGTGGTGTTGCTTGGCTAAAAGAACAACTTGCGGGCTCTGAAATGCTTGAAGAGCGTGGTCGAATGATTTTGGCTGGTCGAGTTGAGCAATATGCGAAAGGGGATGAGCGAGAATGGCCTTACACCGCGAGTGAAGCACTCGATGTGTTGATTGAAGAGTTGCAAGATGCGCGTCAAGAGCGTAGTCGATTTGATACCTTTATTCGTACTCAGACTTTCCTCGATAAACTCACCGGAACGGCCAACCGAGTGCTGTTTGACAGTAAGTTGGAGTCAGCTTTGCTAGAAAGTGGTGCACGTGGTGCTGTGCTGCTTATTCGAATCCAAGATTGGAAACTTGTCGAAGAGGAGCAGGACAAGCAAACCTGTGATGAGTTTATTGTTGAAGTGGGGAGCTTACTTTCTAATCTAGTTCAGCGTTATCCGGACGTCGTGTTTTCACGTTACTACAATGCCGATTTTGCTCTTTTCTTACCCCATCAATCCGCAAAAGATGTGGCTAACTTAGCTTCTCAATGCATCCGCCAATTGGAAAAGCTTCATCCTCCATATCCATTAGAATTGGATAACTGGTGCCACATCGGTATTACGACTTATAAAGAAGGTGAACGTCACAGCCAAATCATTGATGAAGCGGAGACCGCTTTGCGTAGTGCCCAGTTACAGAACAATAACAACTGGAGCCGTTTCAAGAAATGGAATCATGATGAAGATGCTCGAGGAAGTGTGAGGTGGCGTACGTTATTTGATTCAGCCCTCACATCTGAAAATGTGATACTCTACGCACAATCTGCCTATCTAATAAGTGATGTGGCGCATAAAAAACCTTTGCACGACGAGTTAACATGTCGGATTCGCGATCCAGAAAACGGAATTGTGAAAGCATCTCGTTTTATTTCAGCGGTGCGACAGGTTGGTTATGAAGCACAAATGGATCGCGCAGTTGTTAATAAATTCTTAAAAGACTTTAAACACAACTTCGATAGTACTCAGTGTTATGTTCTCAACCTTAATGTGATTCCTTTCGGACATCGAGAATATTTCAAATGGTTCCGTGATGAGCTCTTACAGTTGTCACGAGAGCAAAGAAAGTGTCTCATTTTTGAGTTTGTGGAAGCACAATTTGTAAGACACTTAGACTTTATGCGACCAGTCGCTAAAATGCTGGCCGGTTTAGAATGTCACCTTATGATTGGGCAAGCAGGGCGTACTATCGTCAGCACGCATTACTTAAAAGAAGTGGACATTCGTTATCTCAAGCTACATCGCAGCTTGGTAACTAAAATCGACCAGAGACATGAGAACCAGTTGTTTGTTCGCAGTATGTTGGGTGCGGCCGCAAACAGTAAAACAAAAATAATAGCAGTGGGAATTGAGAATAAGCACGAGCTGAACACCTTAATTGAATTAGGGGTTCACGGTGGGCAAGGACGTTATTTCTCTCCAGAAGAGCAATATCTTCCTCGCTCTGAATCAATGCAACTTTCTCAATCTGAATCTCAAGTTAAGTTGGGACGACGGAATCGCTGGCGAAAAAAATAAAGATAATAATCATGGATTTTAAAGCAGTACTCGACAAGCTCAAGCGATCATCGGTCGGTGGTCGCACTTGCTTTTTGGTTGTTCAGCCAGACGCAGTTTATTTATCATCACCTCTTAAAAGCAGTCGACCATCCAAATTTGAGATCACAGAATCGAATTGGGAGCGCGCATGTGAGCAAGCGTTAAGCGTAGCTGCGAGCTCTTACGATTCTTTGGCGGTTGTACTTTCTCACAACTACTATCAGATGTATCAAATCGATAAGCCTGCTATGCCGCGAAATGAGTGGCCGGCGGCTTTACCGTTTTTGCTAAAAGAGCTGATCTCTGAACGCGCGATCGACATTATTGCCGATGCGGCTGAGCTGCCTAACTCAAATAAAGTTCAAGCTTACGTTCTGTCACGAAAGATCCTTGATAAATTGGTACTGCTAGCAAGTCGAGTTCAATTACCGCTTGAAGCGATCATTCCTGAAGATGATGTTTGGGGAGACACTTCTGGTGAACTTGGCAACTTTTTATTGCTTCAACGCAGTGCTCGTGGACACTTTCGTATCAGTGCGTTTGTCGAGCATACCATTGCATTCCACCGCTCAATTCGCAGTGTCACTCCGCCATTAACAGGCGTGCCGTCGAGCGAGTTGCAGATGGACAGTTTATCTCTTGAGCTGCAACGCTCGATTGATTATCTCTCTTCCCAGCTTCGTCACGTGCAATTGCATCAGCTGAAAGTGTGTTGTGATGATGAAGATGAAAACGAATTGGTTGAGTCGCTTAACTACCGTCTAAGCACGAAGGTTTCTGCGTTATTGCCTGAAGATCATGAACCATCTGGTCATGTATTAGCAGATACAGCTGCAACTGCAACGTCTAACACTCGCCGTGTTAACCTTTATCCAGATTTCTTAAAGCCGAAAAAGAATTTGCTGACGTTAAAAAACGTAGCGATTTCTTGGGGTGTGGCAGCCGCGGTTATTTTCCTTTCTTATGGTTATGTGACTTGGCAAAGTGATGGTGTCGAAGATGAAATTGCCATTGTAAAAAGCAAAGGCAACATCATGAAGTCTGAGCTGGATCGTTACCAAGCACAATTACGTAAGCATCAACCTGATACCAATAAACTCGCTGCCAAAGCGCGTTTGGAGCGTGAAGTAAAAGCCAAGCGTGATTCACTGAAAGCCGTTGGTAAATATGATGATTCCCAACGCACAGGTTACTCGGGCGTGATGCAATCACTCGCTAAGCTTGGCAGTAATAATATTTCTTTGTCTGAAATTCGCATCGACAACAACACGTTAGATCTAAAAGGTCTGGCAAGAACGCCAAGTTCTGTTCCCAATTGGGTCAGCCAGTTCAAGAATGAGATCAGTTTAATTGGTCGTACCTTTGATGATGTGAAGATTGGTCGTAATGACGACAATATCGTGACTTTTGAATTGAAGACGCGTGGAGGCAAAGAAGAAAAATGAACGAATTCTGGCTTTCTTTAGAAGAGCGCTTTGATGAAATGAGCGCACGCGAAAAAGTTCTGATCGCACTATGTGGATTGGTCACTGTCGTGATGCTGCTGTTTACTTTGGTATTGGAACCAAAGCTCAATGAGGTGGTGAGTAACGACAAACTCTTGGGTAACTTGAAGCAGACTAATCAAAAAACCGAAATTGACATTTTGCGTATTCAGGCCCAATTAAAAAAGGATCCTAACGCAGAGATTGATCAAGCAATTTCCCAATTACTGACGGAGAGTCAACATCTGTCGATGCAGCTTTCAGAGATCATTGAACACCTTATTA
Source organism: Vibrio hyugaensis (assembly GCF_002906655.1). NCBI lineage: Bacteria > Pseudomonadati > Pseudomonadota > Gammaproteobacteria > Vibrionales > Vibrionaceae > Vibrio > Vibrio hyugaensis. The sequence continues at coordinate 2,612,104 of NZ_CP025794.1, forward strand.
CACCTTCACAGATGGCAGCTTTGCTCGAAAGTGTATTAGAGCAGCAAAGCGGAATTCATTTACTGTCGCTTCAGACATTGCCTGCGGAGCCGATAACGGAAGATAAAGAAGCGTCTCAATACTCCGGATACTACGTGCACCCAGTGCGTATGGAGTTAACAGGTGACTACTTTGCTATCGCTAACTACTTGACCAAATTAGAAAGCTTGCCAGCAAGTTACTACTGGCGCAGCTTCAGTTATAAAGTTGAAGCGTATCCAAAAGCGAAGTTGGTGTTGGAAGTGTACACATTGGGTTCTAGAGAGGAGTTTATTGGTGGTTAAGAAACTCATTACCTCACTTGTTCTTGTGGTTGCTGCAGGTTCTAGTTGGGCCAACCAAGATCCAACAGCGCCTCTTGGCTGGCAAAAACCAGCGACAGAATCGCAAGCCAAGCCGAAAGCAAAACAGTACCGCTTACCAACGCTCAACAGCATCGTATGTAAGCCGAATACTGAATGTGTCGCTATTTTGAATAACCGTATTGTCGAGCCTGGCGTGAAACTTAACGGATATCGAGTAGCCAGTATCAATAGTGAATTTGTAACTTTAAAGCGTGGTGACCGTCAGTGGAAACTAGAGCTTTTTGGTTTGAACGTAAAAAAATAATAACCAGAGCCTGATCAGATATGCGCAAATTAGTTGTAGGAATAGTGATTGCTTCCTTAATGGGGTGTTCTATGGGTCATCGTGATCCAGTAGAAGTGAAGCAAGCGCTCAACGAATCTATCAATGAAGCAAACAGTCGTGCACTTGAAGAAATCCCTTCTTCAGTGGAAGCCGACCTTATGCCAAACCTAGACAGCAGTACTTCTTCTCAACAAGGTACGTTGAAGCGTTTTCGTATCCAAGCCAATGCGGTTGAGGCGCGTAGTTTCTTCGCATCCTTGGTTAAAGGCACGGAATACAGTGTGGCGATTCATCCTGCGGTACAAGGCAATATTACCGTAAACCTTTCTGATGTTACGCTGGATGAAGTGCTTAATGTTGTTCAGAACATGTATGGCTACGATGTCGTGAAGTCTGGCAAAGTGATTCAAATTTACCCAGCAGGCATGCGCACAGTTACGATTCCTGTCGATTACCTACAGTTCAAGCGTTCTGGCCGTTCACTAACGAGCATTGTGACTGGATCGGTCACGTCGGCGGGTACATCAAATTCAGGTGGTAGCTCTGATGATTCTGACTCGTCAGATTCAAACAGCGATAACGGTGACAGCTCTACAACATCGACAGGTGGTACTCGCATTGAAACCATCACAGAAAGTGATTTTTGGCCGATGCTGCAACAAGCTGTGGCGAACCTTATCGGCTCTGGTAAAGGCCAAAGTGTTGTCGTCACCCCTCAAGCTGGTGTGATTACCGTTCGTGCCTTCCCTGACGAAATTCGTGAAGTTCGTGAATTCTTGGGTATTTCTCAAGAGCGCATGCAGCGTCAGGTGATTCTGGAAGCAAAAATCTTAGAAGTGACATTGAGTGACGGTTACCAACAGGGTATCAATTGGTCAAATATGTCAGCCTCTATTGGTAACTCGGGTAGTGTTGTCGTTGACCGAAACCCAGTGACTCTACCTTTAGATGCAATTGGTTCGCTACTCGGTGGACAAACTAACGTTACTTTCTCTGATGGTAACTTTGAAGCTGTAATGAGCTTCATGGCCACTCAAGGTGATTTGAACGTGCTTTCTAGCCCGCGCATCACTGCAGCAAACAACCAAAAGTCCGTCATTAAAGTGGGTACCGACGAGTACTTCGTTACCGAGCTGTCAAGTAATGCAGGTAATGGCGAGAACTCCAACGCGGTGCCTGAAGTTGAGCTTACACCTTTCTTCTCTGGTATCTCTCTAGATGTGACTCCGCAAATCGATAATAAAGGCAATGTGTTCCTGCACGTTCATCCGGCAGTTATTGAAGTGGAAGAAGAGATTAAGAACCTCAACCTTGGTGGCGACTTCCAAAACATCCAACTTCCACTCGCGAAAAGCTCGATTCGTGAATCTGATTCTGTGATTCGTGCAAAAGATGGTGATGTGGTTGTGATTGGTGGTTTGATGAAACAACAAAACCTAGAGCAAGTATCGAAAGTGCCTTTCCTAGGCGATGTGCCAGCACTTGGTAACTTATTCCGTAATATCAACAATGTGACGCAAAAAACAGAGTTGGTTATTTTGCTGAAGCCAACGGTTGTTGGCGTGAACACGTGGCAGAAAGAGCTAGAGCGTTCACGTGATTTACTGCAAGAGTGGTTCCCTGACGCTGAGTAATCAGCGTTAGGAAGTGTCGTTTAAACGTGGTTTTTTGATTCGACTATGTACTTGTCGCATTTTGGATTTCGAGTTCAGCCTTTTTCACTCACCCCAAATACAGAAATGTTTCTGGGGTTAGTTCCTCACTATGAGGCCATTCAAACCATTTTGGCTGCGGTCAAGATGGGGGAAGGCGTTATCAAAGTGACGGGGGAAGTCGGCACAGGTAAAACGATGGTTTGCCGTAAGCTGATAGAACAAATCGAATCTCAAGTGGAACTGGTTTATTTGCCTAATCCTGTTTTGAGTGGCGAGCAACTTCAGTTTGCTGTAGCAAGAGAACTTGGCATCGAAGATACCGATCCACTAAAAATCGTTTCACTGATTCAAGAGCATCTGATTGAGGTACACGCATCGGGCAAGAAAACCGTTTTAATTGTCGACGAGGCTCAAGCTCTTTCAACCGAGGCGTTAGAGACGTTACGTTTATTCGGCAACTTGGAAACCGAGCAAGACAAATTGATTCAATTAGTCTTATTTGGTCAGCCTGAATTGGATGAGCGTTTAGAAACGCATGAACTCAGACAGTTTCGTCAACGCATCACATTCAGCTGTCAACTTCGCCCTCTCTCTGTTGAAGAAGGGGTTGCGTACATCAATAACCGTCTAGATAAAGCCGGTAATGGTGCGCATATATTCTCAATAGAGCAGAAGAAGGCGATTTGGCGATCGTCGATGGGAATTCCTCGTTTGATTAACCAAATCAGCCATAAAGCCTTGCTTTCTGCGTTTAATGACCGTTGTACGCTTTTGAAAAATCAACACGTTTACGTTGCGATGCACGATACCTTCGATGCACGTAAACCTAAGTTTAAAACTCCCAGATTTTGGGGATGGAGCTAACCTTGAGTGCCATCAATAAAGCATTATCAGAACTTGCTGAAAAAGAATCGCCTTCAGAACTAACCAAGGCAGACATTCCGAGTATCTCGCGAAGCAAACCATGGCTTTGGCTGGTTGGCGGCTTCTCATTGAGCTTAGCCGTTGGCGGATGGGCAGTGTCTCAAGGCCCGGCGCCCGTTGAAAACATGGCGACGACTACCGTGATGTCTGTTAGTCAGGCTAATCGTCCCTCCGCTCAAGTGGTTGAAGTGAGCCATTCGCCAACAAGCAAGGTGACGCCTGAATTAGACAATGTGGTGTATGCGCAAAGAATTGAAAGACCTAAAGTAACGGTACAAGTTCCTGTGATGAAAGCGGCTCCACAAGTCGACGACTTCGAGCCCCGTAAGCAAGTCGTCAGCGCACAAGAGCAGCCTATTTTATTGGCGAGTTTGAGTGGCAATACGCAACAAACATCAACGGTGGCACAAGACAGTTCAATGCGTATTGAGCAAGTGGAATTGACGCATCAACAGTTGGCGGAGAAAGCGCTAGGCCGTGCAGATAAAGCCATGGATGCCAATGATATGAAGACGGCATTAGCAGCTTTTTCCGAAGCACTTCGTTATCAGCCAAGCAACGTGGAAGCTCGCCAAAAGTTGTCTGCTCTTTATTTTGGCAAAGGTGATACACGCAAAGCTTATGAGATCTTACAAGCTGGCATCCAGCTTGACACTGATAACCAAGGCCTGCGTCTTGCGCTCTCAAAGTTGTTAGTCAAAGCAGACCAAACAGAGGCCGCGCTCAGCCCATTAGCATACCTACCGGCTTCGCCGACTCGTGATTACCTTGCAATGCGTGCTGCATTAGCTCAAAAGCAAAAGCAAAATGAAATTGCACTAGAGAGTTATCAATTACTGACGCAACGTGAACCAGAAAATGCGCGCTGGTGGCTAGGTCTCGCAATTCAACAAGAGCGTGCTTTGGCTTTTACTCCAGCGATTGCTTCTTATCAGCAAGCATTAGGCAAAGTTGGTATTTCAAATCAATCTCAGGCATTTATTCGTGATCGTCTGAACATTTTAAAACAACTGGAGAATGCGCAATGAGAATTCAGTTGAGAAAGCGCCTTGGCGATCTATTGGTTGAAGAAGGTATTGTTTCAGAAGAACAAGTTCAGCAAGCGTTGGCGGCTCAGCACAGCACTGGGCAGAAGCTTGGTGATGTTCTGATTGATCTTGGGTTCATCAGTGAAAAGCAGATGCTCGAATTCTTATCTCAGCAACTGGGCTTGCCGTTGATCGATTTAAGCCGTGCGCCTGTTGATGCTGATGTGGTTCCGATTCTTCCTGAGGTTCACGCTCGACGACTGCGAGCCATGGTTGTTGCTCGCAATGGGGATACGTTGCGTGTTGCGATGAGTGACCCTGCGGATTTGTTTACTCAAGAGTCACTAATGAACTTGTTGGGTGAATACGATCTGGAGTTCATCATTGCTCCAGAGCGCCAACTGGTAAAAAGTTTTGACCGTTATTACCGCCGAACAAAAGAAATCGCCTCTTTTGCCGAACAGTTGCAAGCCGAGCACCAAGATGTTGAAGCTTTTGATTACGGCATTGATGAGTCGGACAGTGAAGAGGTCACCGTCGTTAAACTGGTTAACTCAATGTTTGAAGATGCTGTCCAAGTGGGTGCTTCGGATATTCACATTGAGCCAGACGACAAAGTGCTGCGTTTGCGCCAACGTGTCGATGGTGTGTTGCATGAAACGCTTCTAAACGAAGTGAACATTGCTTCAGCGTTGGTACTGCGTCTTAAATTAATGGCCCATTTGGACATCTCCGAAAAGCGTTTGCCGCAAGATGGTCGCTTTAATATCAAGGTTCGTGGTCAGTCGATCGACATTCGTATGTCGACGCTACCAACGCAATATGGCGAATCGGTGGTAATGCGTCTACTCAACCAATCTTCTGGTTTACGACAGTTAGAAGATTCCGGTTTGCCTCCTGAGTTATTGGCGCGTTTGCGTCGTCAGTTGTCTCGTCCGCACGGCATGATCCTCGTAACGGGCCCTACAGGTTCTGGTAAAACCACCACGCTTTATGGTGCATTGAGTGAATTGAACGAACCGGGTAAGAAGATCATTACCGCAGAAGACCCGGTGGAATACAGATTGCCTCGTATTACTCAGGTTCAAATCAACAGCAAAATTGACCTGACTTTCTCTCGCGTGCTGCGAACTTTCCTTCGTCAGGACCCGGATATCATTCTTATTGGTGAGATGCGTGACCAAGAGACGGTCGAAATTGGTTTGCGTGCCGCACTGACTGGTCACTTGGTATTAAGTACCTTGCACACTAACGATGCTGTTGATAGCGCTCTTCGTATGATCGACATGGGGGCGCCTGGTTACTTGGTGGCAAGCGCCGTGCGTGCGGTGGTTGCTCAGCGCCTAGTGCGCCGCGTTTGTCCGGATTGTAAAACGACAGAACAGCTTGATGGCGCTCGTCAACAATGGCTAGCGGGTCGATTCCCGAATCAAGTTGGTGCGACTTTCCATAAAGGTGTCGGTTGCCAAAACTGTAACTTAACGGGCTACCGAGGCCGAATCGGTGTGTTTGAAATGCTCGAGCTTGAACATGAAATGATGGATAAGTTACGTGCAAACGACGCAGTGGGTTTTGCTCAAGTGGCTCGACGTTCAGACAACTACAAGCCGCTGCTTGCTTCTGCAATGGAGCTCGCATTGCAAGGCTCAGTCAGCTTGGATGAAGTGATGGCTCTGGGGGAAGGCGATGCTTCCGGTAAAATCGATCCAATTCTAATGTAGGTAAGTGAATGCCAACTTTTCGTTATCAAGGCCGCACCTTAGACGGCTCATCAACCAGTGGTAAAGTCGAGGCTGTAAATTCAGAATCGGCGGCGGAAGCGTTGATGAACAAGGGTATTATTCCCTTAAACCTGCGTTTAGAAAAAGAAGGGGTAAAGAGCAAAGTTAGTTTATCCAAACTGTTTGTGCCTGCGATTCCACTTGAAGTCATTATCCTGTTTTCTCGTCAGCTCTTTAGTCTGACCAAAGCGGGCGTACCTTTGCTCCGTTCGATGCGTGGCTTGCTACAAAACTGCGAAAACAAGCAACTGAAAGAAGCGCTTGAAGATGTGGTTGCCGAGTTGAGCAATGGTCGTGGATTGTCTTCTGCGATGCAGCCGCACACCAAAGTGTTCAGTCCGTTGTTTGTGTCGATGATCAACGTGGGTGAAAACACGGGTCGCCTTGATGAAGCATTACTGCAATTAGCCAATTATTACGAGCAAGAGTTGGAAACGCGTAAGCGCATCAAAGCAGCAATGCGTTACCCAACGTTTGTGATTGTCTTTATCACCATCGCGATGTTTATTTTGAACATTCTGGTTATCCCTGAATTTGCCTCCATGTTCACTCGTTTTGGTGTGGAACTACCATTGCCTACCCGAGTGTTGATTGCGACCTCTAACTTCTTCGTTAATTACTGGGGCTTGTTGATTGCTGCCATCGTTGGTGCCTTCTTAATCTTCCGATCTTGGGTTGCAACCGCAGATGGGCGAGAGAAGTTCGATAAACTGCGTTTGAGATTACCCATTGTCGGTGACATCGTAAACCGTGCTCAGCTTTCTCGATTTTCAAGAACCTTCTCGTTGATGCTGAAATCGGGTGTGCCTCTAAACCAATCACTTGCACTGGCTGGTGAAGCTCTTGGCAACAAGTTCTTGGAAAACCGAATTCTAGAAATGAAATCTGCAATTGAAGCGGGTAGTACCATTTCTGTCACGGCAATTAACAGTAAGATTTTTACGCCTCTGGTCATCCAGATGATTGCCGTAGGTGAAGAAACGGGTCGAATTGATGAGCTACTACTGGAAGTTTCAGACTTCTATGACCGTGAAGTGGATTACGACTTAAAAACGCTGACAGCCCGAATTGAACCGTTACTTTTGGTTATTGTTGCGGGCATGGTGATGGTATTGGCACTGGGTATCTTCCTGCCGATGTGGGGGATGCTGGACATCATCAAAGGCGGCTAACGGGGTGGTTGAAAATCAAAGCCGAGCAACGCTTATTCTTGCTGGAGTAGTCGGCGTTATTGTCCTAGCTGTATTTATACAAAAGTTAAAACCGATAGAGCAAGAAGCACAAGCGACAGGGGTAAAACTTGCCAAGGTTTGGATGCAAGATAGTGTGCAACGATACCACCAAGCGTGGCTCGTTCATGGAGAGCCTAAGTTGCTGTTAATGGACGGTTTTGAGCTTAATATGACAGAAGGGGGCTTAGTGTCACCTTTCAAATCAAGCGGTGCGCTCGATTGTGACTATTGGTTGGCGGTCCATTACCCGCAACGTAAAATTATGGCGAGCGAGTTGTTAGAAATTCGTGGAGCAATTAAAAGTAATAGTTATACATGTGACTATACTTATGAAAATGGACAGAGAGTTGTTGTTATATCGAACGCTAATCGTCTGAAAATAGACGTCGAAATGTCGGCGGAGTGATTTTTTTGACACTTTAGTACTATAAATAGGAATGAAAGTCGGTATAATGCAAACATTACCATAAGCAAAAGGTTGTAATAAAAAGTAAACCACAAGGTGATTCACTTTTTATCTCGGCTTTAACTTAACAATGGCGAATCGTCATTCTGCTCAAGCGGTAGAAAAAGGGCTCAATGGATAAACATCGGTTTATCGTTGAGATGCCACACCGTTTTGACATTATCCAAAATGGTCGCATGACCGATAAAACTTTGCAGTCACTCTGCATGCTTACATAGAGAGAGTAAACAATGAAAAGACAAGGTGGTTTCACCCTTATCGAATTGGTAGTGGTAATTGTAATCCTAGGTATTCTAGCGGTAACGGCAGCACCACGTTTCCTTAACCTACAAGATGATGCTCGTAACTCAGCTCTTGAAGGCCTAAAAGGCGCGATGGCTGGTGCTGCCGGTATTACATATGGTAAATCTGCTATTGCGGGTACAGAGAGCCAAGATACATCAAACCTAGATCTAGGTAATGGTAATTCAATTTCTGCTGCATTTGGTTACCCTGTTGCAACTGAGGCTGCTTTAGAAGCTGTTGTTGATGGTTTAGCTAATGATTGGGATGTACTCACATCTGCAGCAGGAACTTCAATTACTTACGGCTTCGATGGTTATACTGATAACTGTGTAATTTACACACAAGCTGAAGATGCAAATACTCCTGCAATTGTTGACACAACCACAACTTGTGGCAACTAATTTTTACTAAAGGCCAGCTAGTCTGGCCTTTATCTTTTTATTTTGATGAATCTCGGAATAGTTCATATGCGTAAATCATCGGGTCTTAGTGCAATAGAATTTTTGGTTGTGCTGATTATCTTAGGTGTCGTCGGTTATGTGGTATTACCAAGATTTATCAGCTTTGAACCAGAAACTTACGAAGCCAAGTGGGAGCAAACTAAGCAAACCGCTGAGCACGTTTCTGAGACGCTAAGCAACAAAGAAACTTACGATCGAATTGAAGAAGAATTGGAGCGTTCAAAAGGAGAAAAATAACCCGTTGGCGGTTATTTGTACACTTGCTCACAGTTCGAATTTAAAACTTATAAACCTATCATTATTCTCATAATTTCATCGTATACTTACTTCGCTTGTCCTAAGCCTAAGGTTGGGTTATGAAAATTCGCAGCTCTACATTAGGGTTTACATTAATGGAGCTGATCCTAGTGATCGTCCTCCTTTCCATTCTTTCTCTCTACGCTGCTAGCCGATTTATGGGCAAAGGCAGTGTTTCCGCGTTTGCCCTTCAAGAGCAGGCTATATCTGTAATTCGCCAAGTACAGGTGAATCGCATGCAATCGAATATCACCATTCCAAATAAACCTTATCCAGAACGATGTTTTCCAAGTAGCTACAACTCAGGGGAGGACTCTAGCTACACCAACTTTTGTCTATCAATTACGAGTTCTTGTATTGGTTCCTCTGCATCGTGCGCTTTATTAGGTAATGAGCGTGATAGTCGGAGTGATGTGGTTATTGATAAATCGGCTCAATTTTCCATTATTGACGGTACTTCTAGTCCTATCGAGTTTGATTTATTAGGCAATCCATTGAATGTCGCTTCCGGTGGTGTGTCTATTCTCATCCGTGATGTAAACGGTCAAAGTCAATGTCGAGTGCTGATAAACTCTCAAGGTTATGTCTCTGAGGGTTCATGCTCATGAGAAAGCAATTCGGTATGACCTTAGCTGAAATGATCATTGCTATTGTCCTAATGGGCATTGCAATGGTGGCGTTTACTTCCTTCCTAGTCCCTCAGATTCGCGACTCCGCAATGCCACACTACCAAACCCGAGCAACCGCACTTGGACAAAGCTTTATGTCGCAAATACTAGCGCGTGGCTTTGACCAAAACAGCGACTTTGATGGTGGTTTACTACGTTGTGGAGAGAGTTCACTTGGAGCGCCAAATTGTACTACCAGCCTTGGGCCTGACTCTGATGAGTCTATTCCTGAAAACTTCAACGATGTAGATGATTACATCGGTTGTTGGAGTACACCAACGACGGTTAGTCAATGCCAAGGGACAAACCGTGGCAATATCTCAGATATCTTGGGCACAAGTAGTGAAGACAAGTACCGTAACTTTCGAGTTGAAGTTGGCGTGGCATATGACGATCTGACTGCTACACCACCGATAGGAATCACTAACTATAAAAAAGTCACGGTTACGATTTTTGCTAGTAATGCTCAACCTCTGACACTAACTGCAATAAGAGGTAACTACTGATGAAAGTTCGTGGTTTTACCTTAATAGAGATGATCGTCACCATCGTGATTGGCAGCTTTATCATGCTAGGAATTGCAGGTTATGTACAGTTAGGTATGAAAGGCTACGCGGACACGATTGACCGACAGCGCATGCAAACTCAAGCGCAGTTTGTATTAGAGAAAATGTCTCGTGAAATTCGCCATGCAGTACCGAACAGCTTTCATGTGCCAACGGGTGCTTCGAATTGCTTGGAATTTGTGCCGATTGAATATTCAGGCTTTTATACGCTGACGAATAATGACTTGGAGTTTTTGCTAGGCAATGACTCTACGTTGAATCCTATCCCTGCTAATCGTTGGATGGTGATTAACCCGAGCCGATATGAAGATTTGCAATCTACATCTCCGCAGAGTTTAGCTGTTGGTGGTTTAGCGAAAACAGGCGATGTGTTTGTTGTGAGTGGGGCCGCAGGTACGATTGGTGGTACTTCCATTTCCAGCCGTCATTACATCTATCAAAATAACTCAGAAGTCCGTTACTGTTTCGATAACAGCCGCGTTATTCGAAATAACGTGACAGTAGCAGACAGCGTGGATACCTCAGCGAGTGACATGCATTACCTAGAGCCAACGCTACAACGCGGAGGTATCGTGCATATCAACTTAGAGTTCACTCAAAACGGGGAGCGTAGTGTTTACCAACAAGACGTGCAGGTGCTCAATGTTCCGTAAAAATGCTCAACAAGGCAATGTCCTGATCGTCGTTTTGTTCGTCATCATTGTAATGGGCTACCTGGCTGCGTCGCTGATGAAGGTGAGTTGGTCCAACCAAAGCACACTTACACGTGAATTTTTAGGAACGAAAGCTTGGTTCATTGCGCAATCTGCTAATGAGTGGGCACTAACTGAGCTTTACCCTTTAAACGATACGGAACCTGATGTAGCCGATCTCTGTGCTAATACCGTGAGTGGCGCTACACCAAATGTAACGGAAGGCACTGGTTGTCAACTTAGAGCGATGACATGTTCAAACATAGGTACCTTCAATGCAGGTGCCTCTGAAGCTGAATCTCTATTTCGTGTGCAAGCCACAGCAGTTTGTGGCACTGGGGTTACACAAGTACAGCGACAACAAGAGATTTGGGTTAGGGAGTAAAAAATAATGAAAAAAATAATAACGCTACTGCTTGCTAAAGTACTTTTACTTTCTTCTTCTGCGAGTTTTGCTGCTGTAAATAACAACCCTCAATTTGAGTTCGGCACTATCCCTGCTGAAGATTGTCAGGTTGTGAATAATGAACGAGGTATCACTTGTGATATCAAGTTCCAGAACACTTATGATGAAGAGCCGTTGGTCTTCGTTATGTCGACTATTGATGCCTCAATGTCGAACTTTTCTCAAAAGAAAACGGAATATCCGTCAGATTTACGAGTCTGGTCAAAGTCTACGACTCAAGCGACCGTCAAACAACTGTTTCCATCTCATAGTGCTGCATGTAAACGTTTGAGGTACAACTCAAGCAAGAAAAAGTGGCAATGTACCAACAATAACAACCAAGGTGAGCCAGTCACTTTCATTGACGTTCCAATGGAAGATATTGACTACTTAGTTATTGAGCCTGGTGTCATCAAGTTTGATGGTGATGCCATGATTGTTGCGGGTAAGGTTAGCTCTAATCTTACTTACTCGAATATTGGTGGTTCAACGTATCGAAGCAAAGATGTTAAGTTTCGCAATTTTGGTTTGAATACATTATTTGCTTCCGCTCCAGGTGTTTTGGTTCAACTTCAAACCAAAAACAACTACAAGGATAATCAACCACTGTGGTTAAGCTCTATTGCTTTGAACCCAACAACACAAGGTTTTTCACTAATTCTAGACCGCTCTGAGGTGACTACGAATGCTGAATTGAAATATTCGGAAGAAGTTGGCTTTGTTGCAGGTTTGGGGCAGGGCTTTGTTAATGGCCGTAAATTTTGGTTAGGTGATGGTTCAACAAGAAACACTCTGGGTGATTTGGATGACAATGTAATAAAACCGATCACAGAGGGTTGTTTACAAGTCAGTGATTTCCCTGTTTCTGGATTCAAATCGGCCCCGGTATTACTCGCTTCTAAGCGAACGCGTAATGGTAATAACGGTGGTTGGTTACGTCGTTGTTCTGTTACTAAGAATGGTGTTGCGCTGATCAATGAAGAAGATATGCAGAGAGACTCGGAGCGTGGTCACGTGGTAGAGCCTTTTTCGTATTTCCTTTTTGACAAACCGCCTGTTGATGGTGTGTGTGAGCTATTTCCCTCTCCTGCTCAAACGTGGGACTCGAACAGCAACGCTAAGCTAGAGATGAGTAATACCGCTAAAATTTCTGGTGCACAACTGAGTAACGGTAAACGCTATGTTGGTTTTCAACCAGCAGATATTACGATGCATAATCAAGCCAATTGTGACGGACAATCTTGTCTTGGTGACTCCGGGTTGAGAGTGCAAAAGCAAGAACTCGAAAGCTTCCGTTCTCCTGATGACCCTAATCTTGTCAATGTAAATATTTGGCAAGATGAGCGAGAGTTTAGCAATAATGAAGTCATTGGTAGCTTGAGCGTGGGGAAAGGTAAAGTGACTTTTAAAACAGGCACTTATTGGATTGGAAGTATTAATCTCAATAATGCAGGTGTGATAGAAATTCCTGATGGAGAGAAAGTTACCATTCACACGAAAAGCCTATCGATAAGCAATAATGATAGCCGCTTTGGTGAGATCGACGGCGCAGAATTGGTTGTCCTAGTTCATGGTTCAAGTAGTGGGCAGGTTGTGTTAAGCCAAAACGCAGTGTTTACAGGGTTGTTGTACAGCGAGAAAGATGTGTATCTAAGCAACTCTACGGTTGTAAATGGTGCAATTACTGCAGGACGCATTCAGATGAGCAACAGTGCGCAAATTATTGCCACAGACAACCACTGTTTTACACCTTCAGATGATTATGAAGTGACACTCTCTCCTGCTACGCAATATGCACTGATGTGTGGCACAGAACAGCCTAACTTTGAAATACAAACAAAGAATGATGGTTATGCAGAGAGCACAGGTGTCACCGTTCAGGTTTATCCTGATGCCGATAAATTCTCTGTAGATGTCGTAGATAGTACTGGTTCTGGTCATTACCCTAACTTCACGACAAGTAGTGTGTCCTCGAAACTCGGTAAGTTGAAGCTGCAAGTTACCGTCACAGATCAAAATGGTATTGAGCTCGATGACGAATATACATTAAAGGTGACGGTGGATAATGACCCATCAAAAGCGCAGACATCAACCTTCAAGTTTGTGCCATTCAAATTTGATGTTGATGATCAAACGATTGTCGCTGGTAAAAACTATCAGATTGATACGAGAGTATTAGCTTGTAGCGATGGTCAGCAAACTGTAGTGAAAAGTTACACGGGCTCACCAAGTGTTCAGTTAGAAATTGAAACACCAGCTGATGGTCGGAGTGACCAAAGCTTACTGACTTATGCGCCAAAGTTTACGAGTTCAGAGCAGGGAACATCATCGGATGATACCTTTAAGCTGATGGAGTCGGGCTTATACACCGTTAAACTTGAGGATGCGAATTTTACTTGTGACCCTCAGTATTCTGATGAGTGTCCAATAGCTTCGGATGAAGATAAGGATGCTCAGAAGTCCGTGACGGCTCTGAACGGTTCATTCAGTGTTAAGTCGCGACCATGGAAAGTAGCATCATGTAATATAGTCGCTAAAAATGGTGGGAAACCAAACCCAGCGACTCAAGCTACTGGGGACGGCTTTATTGCTGCCGCAGAGAGCTTTAATGTGACTTACAAGCCTATTGTTCATAGTGACTCACGTGGCAATGCCAACAATGCTTGTGATTACCCACTCACACAAAACTATTTCTCGGATGCAAATACGACTGCACCTCTCGATGTTGAATTTTCTGTTTTGTATCCATCTGGTGGTGATCTTGCCAACCTGGATCCAAGTAATGGTTCAAATTTAGACTTTAGTTCTGAAGAGGCTAAAACGGGTAAAACCGTGGAATATGTATGGGATGAGGTTGGTTCTTTAAGCCTTAAAACCAAAGCAACGTATTTAGGTATGGGTCTGAGCGAATATGAAACAACGGTTGGTCGCTTCTATCCGAAATACTTCCAGGTTGTTGGTAGTGATTGGAACTACCCTGAGGATCAAATTTTTGCTTATATGAACCAGCCTTTTGATGGTGTTGAGTTCAGCGTAGAAGCTTTGAATGCAAATAAAGCGGCGATCAAGAACTATGCGAGCTTTGCAACGAAAGCGGAATTTAATCTAGATGATATTGACCGTTACTCAGCTCGATTCGATGCGCCTGATTTTGGTTCTGGGGCATGGGTGAATCAATCGGAACGAAGTCTAGGTTCATTCTCAATTACTAACAATGGGCAGTGTGTTGGTAGTGCGTGTTGGAATAAAGATCTCGGAGGTACTTACCCTGACGGTCCATTTAACTCCGTAATTGGGACTGCTACTTCAGAGATTGGTTTGGTGTACACCAATAATGCTGATCCTGTGGAATACATTATTGATGATGAAAAAGGAACCAATTCACGTTTAGTGGAACAGCCCGACATCCGTTTTGGTCGTGTTGACTTAGATGATGTCGGTGGCAACCAAGGAGCAACGCTTCGAATACCTTTGAGAGTCGAATACTGGAATGGCAGTCGTTTTATTGCTAATCCTGATGACAGCCAAACTAAAGTGTTGGGAGAAACTGAAGACGATTCTCAGGTGCATATTTGGCCTGCAGATAACACTGCTAAAGTTGTTTCTCTAGGCGCTGGTGGCCTAGTTGATTCAGGCTATTCTCTCTCAGTTACAGCGACAGAGGCTGAATCTTACCGCCAGCAAACCCGCGTGTGGTTAGAACTTGATGGTGCTTTAAATGCGCTACCTTGGCTTAAATACGATTGGGATAACGATGATATCGAAGAAAACCCATCATCGGTCGTCACGTTTGGTATTCACCGTGGTAATGATCGCGTGATTTACCGTGGAGAACCGGGCTTAACCGGACAGTAACAAGTTAGGTTTTTTGCGTTAAGTAAGGAAACTGCAAGAAATTGAGGCTTTCTGCTCATGTTTGTGTACCAATGCCTTGCTGTGACAGCGAGGCATTGGTACATTTAGGACAATTTTTGTCTTCTAAAATTTTTGCAGGATGAGCGAAGAATATGTTTAAAAAACTTCGTGGCATGTTTTCTAACGACCTATCTATCGATTTAGGTACTGCCAACACTCTAATTTACGTAAAAGGACAGGGCATCGTTCTAGATGAACCTTCTGTAGTTGCTATTCGTCAAGATCGTGTAGGTTCTGCAAAAAGCGTTGCTGCTGTAGGCCATGCGGCAAAACAGATGCTTGGTCGTACACCGGGTAACATCTCAGCTATTCGCCCAATGAAAGACGGCGTTATCGCTGACTTCTACGTAACAGAAAAAATGCTTCAGCACTTCATCAAGCAAGTGCATGACAACAGCATTCTAAAACCAAGCCCACGTGTACTTGTATGTGTGCCTTGTGGTTCGACTCAAGTTGAGCGCCGTGCGATTCGTGAATCTGCACTAGGTGCTGGCGCGCGTGAAGTTTACCTAATTGACGAGCCAATGGCGGCGGCAATTGGTGCTGGCCTACGTGTTTCTGAGCCAACAGGCTCAATGGTGGTCGATATTGGTGGTGGTACAACAGAAGTTGCCGTTATCTCACTAAACGGTGTGGTTTACTCTTCTTCTGTACGTATCGGTGGTGACCGCTTTGATGAAGCTGTGATCAACTACGTGCGTCGTAACTACGGCAGTTTGATCGGTGAAGCAACGGCTGAAAAGATCAAACACGAAATCGGTTCGGCTTACCCAGGTGATGAAGTTCAAGAGATCGAAGTTCGTGGTCGTAACCTTGCAGAAGGTGTGCCACGCAGCTTTAGCCTAAACTCAAACGAGATCCTAGAAGCGCTTCAAGAGCCGCTATCAGGCATCGTATCAGCAGTGATGGTTGCACTAGAACAGTGCCCACCTGAGCTGGCGTCTGATATCTCTGAAAACGGTATGGTTCTGACTGGTGGTGGTGCACTACTAAAAGACCTAGATCGTCTACTAATGGAAGAAACTGGTATTCCAGTTGTTATCGCTGAAGACCCACTAACGTGTGTGGCTCGTGGCGGTGGTAAAGCACTAGAAATGATCGACATGCATGGCGGCGATCTCTTCTCTGAAGAATAAAGTGTGTGGTGAAGCTCAACATGAGCTTCACCTTCATTTCTGCTCTCTGTAATTTCAATCTGCTCCATACCTAGAATCGTCTCAAGTCGAATTCTCAGGTTGCCAAGTAAGGCTCTATATTCATGGTAGCAATCAGGTTAAAAACAAGATGAAACCGATTTTTGGCAGAGGACCATCTCTGCAATTGCGTCTGTTTTTTGCTGTCATCGTGTCGGCGAGCTTAATGCTGGCTGATAACCGTCTAGATACGTTTTCCAACGTCCGATATTTATTGAACAGTATGGTTGCGCCTATTCAGTACGCGGCCAATATGCCTCGTAGCATGTTTGATGGAATGTTCGAGCGTTTTAATACCCGTCAGGCATTGATTGAAGGCAATCGCAATTTGAAGCGAGAAGTGCTTCGCCTGAAGAGCGAGCTTATCTTGCTCGATCAATACAAAGAAGAAAACCAACGCTTACGTAAACTGCTTGGCTCTTCATTCGTCCGTGACGAGAAGAAAGTCGTGACAGAGGTCATGGCTGTTGATACATCGCCATACCGCCACCAAGTGGTGATCGATAAAGGTCGTATTGATGGTGTTTACGTCGGTCAGCCTGTTATCAATGAGAAAGGTATTGTTGGTCAGGTGACGTTTGTTGCAGCGCACAACGCACGTGTTCTTCTCCTCACTGATGCGAAAAACGCAATTCCAGTTCAAGTGATTCGTAACGATATTCGAGTCATTGCATCAGGTAATGGTGAGGTTGATGAGATCCAATTGGAGCACATCCCAACCAGTACCGATATTCAAGTGGGTGATCTGCTGGTGACATCGGGTCTTGGTGGTATTTATCCAGAAGGCTACCCTGTCGCAACTGTTACGAATGTCGATCACGATACTCGCCAAGAATTCGCATCAATCAAAGCGGAACCTGTGGTTGAGTTTGATCGCCTGCGCTACTTGCTATTGATTTGGCCGAATGAAGACCGCCAACACAAAGTACTGCAGTCGAATGTAGAAGAAGGTTCAGAACAAGAGGTAACCGATGGCCAATAGTGTATTTAGAAGCCGAATGGTCATCGGCGTTAGCTTCTTCGTCGCGCTAGTCCTGCAAACCATTCCGTGGCCAGGTGTTTTGGATCTACTGCGTCCATCATGGCTGTTCCTCGTTACCTGTTACTGGGTGCTGGCATTGCCACACCGTGTCAATGTTGGTACCGCTCTGGTTTTAGGTTTGCTTTGGGATATTTTGATTGGTTCGACGCTTGGGATCCGAGGGATGATGATGTCGATCATTATCTACCTAGTGGCGCTCAATTTCTTGGTAATCCGTAACATGGCATTGTGGCAACAATCTATTTTGATTGCCTTTTTTACCGTGCTACTGGAACTTCTCATCTTCTGTGGGGAATATTTGAACCAGGACGTAGTATTTAATCCGTTATCTCTGTGGACTGCGGCAATAAACTGTATACTTTGGCCATGGATGTTTTTACTGATGCGACGCGTCCGTCGCGCATGGCACGTAAGGTAACGTTGTGAAAAAGGGCTTATCCCTCGTTCTCGCATCGGGTTCTCCGAGAAGAAAAGAGCTGCTTGCTCAGTTAGGTTATGATTTTGATATTGTGCTTCCTGATATAGAGGAAGCCAAACAAGATCACGAGCAAGCACAAGACTACGTTTTGCGACTCTCTCTGGAAAAAGCTCAAGCAGGCTTAGCGATAGCTAAGCCTGATTCCGTTATATTGGGCTCTGATACCGTAGTGGTATGCGATAACCAAGTACTAGAAAAACCAAAAAGTTTTGAAGATTCAAAACGTATGCTCAGTAATTTATCGGGTCGTCAGCATCAAGTGATGACCGCTGTGAGCGTCGTATCATCAGAACAACAACACTCAGTGGTCGTTATCACTGACGTGTGGTTCAAACCACTGACTCATGAAGAAATAGAACGATACTGGCAGTCAGGTGAACCATGCGATAAAGCTGGAAGTTATGGTATTCAAGGACTCGGAGGGCGTTTCGTCACCCGAATCGAAGGCAGTTATCACGCCGTAGTAGGCTTACCTTTGTTCGAAACCGATCAGCTAATTCAAGAATTTTTATAATTGTTTTGAGGTGTGCACATGAGTGCAGAATTGCTGCTAAACGTGACCCCGAGTGAAACTCGCGTGGCCATGATTGAAGGTGGAGTACTACAAGAAGTTCATATAGAGCGAGAATCACGCCGTGGCATTGTTGGCAATATTTACAAAGGCAAAGTAAGCCGTGTATTGCCAGGCATGCAAGCGGCGTTTGTCGATATTGGTCTGGATAAAGCGGCATTTTTGCACGCGTCAGACATCGTTCCTCACACGGAATGTGTCGCAGAGAACGAAAAACAACAATTCCAAGTACGTGATATTTCTGAGTTGGTTCGCCAAGGCCAGGATATCGTTGTGCAAGTGGTGAAAGATCCACTTGGTACCAAAGGCGCACGTCTGACAACTGACATCACCCTTCCTTCTCGTTACCTTGTCTTTATGCCGGGAGCGAGCCACGTTGGTGTGTCTCAGCGTATTGAAAGTGAAACAGAGCGTGAGCGTTTGAAGAAAGTGGTTAATCACTACTGTGATGAGCACGGTGGCTTTATCATTCGTACTGCGGCAGAAGGTGCCGATGAGAAAGAGCTTTCTCAAGATGCGGCATTTTTGAAGCGTTTATGGCAGAAAGTCATGGAGCGTCGTTCTAAGTACAAAACCCGTTCTACCTTGTACGGTGAGCTAGGTTTAGCGCAGCGCATCTTGCGTGATTTTGTTGGCACTGAGCTTGACAAAATCATGGTCGACTCTCGCCTTGAATACGAGAACCTGAAAGAGTTTACGTCTGAATATGTGCCAGAGTTGACTGATAAGCTTGAGCTGTATGAAGGTGATAAGCCAATCTTCGATATGTACGACACAGAGAACGAAATCCAACGCTCTCTGGAACGCAAAGTTGAGCTTAAATCTGGCGGCTACCTGATCATCGATCAAACCGAAGCTATGACTACTGTCGACATCAATACTGGCGCGTTTGTTGGTCGTCGCAATCTAGAAGAAACCATCTTCAATACGAACGTTGAAGCGACACAAGCAATCGCACGTCAACTTCGTCTGCGCAACCTTGGTGGTATCATCATTATCGACTTTATCGATATGGCATCGGATGAACACCGTAAGCGTGTACTTACCTCTTTAGAAGGTGCTCTGTCAAAAGACCGTGTGAAAACTAACATCAATGGCTTTACTCAGCTAGGGTTAGTAGAGATGACGCGTAAGCGTACGCGTGAAAGTATTGAACATATCTTGTGTTCTAGCTGTCCTACTTGTGAAGGTCGTGGCAGCGTGAAGACTGTCGAAACCGTGTGTTACGAGATTCTGCGTGAAATCACCCGAGTGAACCGCGCTTATGATGCGGACAACTTTGTTGTGTATGCATCGCCATTTGTCGCGGAAACGCTGTTGGGCGATGAGTCCCATGCGCTCGCTGAACTCGAAGTATTTATTGGTAAGCAAGTTCGTATTCAAGCTGAACACCTGTACATTCAGGAGCAGTTTGACGTCGTGATGATGTAATTGGAAAATTTGTGAATTCTGGTTTTAACCGTTTCGGGCGCTTCTGCGCGTGGAGCTTGGTTACTCTGTTGGTTCTTTTAGCCATACTAGTAACTACCCTGCGCGTAGCATTGCCACAACTTAACCACTTCCAAGATGAGATCAAAACCTGGGTCAAGCAAGGCACAGGTTTTGACTTTTCTATCACCAGCGTTGCTGGTTCTTGGCGTAATAGCCACCCCTCGATTTCGTTGCAAGGTTTAGAGGCGAATTTGCCGAATAACCAAGACGCACGTTTTGCCGTTGATGAAATTCATATCGAATTTGATTTGATCCAATCGATTTTCAAGTTTCGACCTGTGGTCGCAGATTTGACAATCGACGACTTGGCTTTAGATATTCGTACCGTCGATCTTCTGTCCAAATCAGAAGGCAAAGAACCGCAAGCGAATGCCAGTAAAAATGAAAGCAAATTGATCGACCAACTCGATTCATTGCTGTTACGTCAATTTGAAGATTTTACCATTACGGACTCGCGCATTTGGTACAAATCGGTCTCTGGCGAAACGCGCCGCTTAGACATAGAGCAGCTTCGTTGGAGTAACGATGGCAAGCACCATTTAGCAGAAGGAACCGTAAGCATTGCGGATGCGAGTTTGAATGCTTTGTTAGTGCGTGCCAACTTCAAAGATCATGGTTCACTACGCGATGTTTCAGGTGAATTCTATGTGAGTGCACAAGACCTTTCTGTCACACCTTGGTTAACCACTTACATGCGTGATGAATCAGGTGTGGAATCGGGCAAGGTGAGCCTGAATACATGGCTCACTCTAAAACACAGCCAGCCGAATTATGCCTATGTTGAATTGCAGCCATCTGAGCTGGTTTGGAATGAAAATGGCCGTCATGACTTATTGCTTGAATCAGGCATTTTTAAGCTTTCCCCAGACAAAGATGGTTGGAAAGTAAATGGTCACTCACTGCAAATCCGCACTGATGACCGACCTTGGCCAGAGTTAGACGTCGCGTTTGATTGGCAGCCGGATGGTTGGTTACTTAATCTGTCTCAACTTGATATTGAAGCATTGACGCCATTAATCAAGTTAGCGCCAGAGTCGGAATCAACGAGTGAATTGCTTAACAAACTCGCACCCAAAGGACGAGTGGAAGACATTCGTCTTTCAATGAGCGGTGGGCTTGATACCCTGCGCTACTCTGCCGATCTAGACCAATTAGGCTTAACCCAATGGGAGTTATTGCCGGGCTTTAACCACGTGCAAGGTACTGTAGCTGGTGACTTAAATCAGGCGAAAGCCAAAGTTACCGTGATTGATGATGTTTTCCCATACGGTGATGTTTTCCAAGCGCCACTGAATATCAAACAAGGTCAGGTGGACATTATTTGGCAGCAAGACGAGAGCGGCTGGCGTTTGTGGTCAGATAAAGTGACTGCAGCGACACCTGACTTACAGGTACTTGGCGCGTTCCGTCTTGATTTCCCGAAAGAGCAAAGCCCATTCCTATCGTTTTATGCCGAAGCTGACCTCTACAACGCGGGTGAAACTTGGCGTTATCTGCCAACTCTTGCGCTTGGGCAAGACCTGACCGACTACCTATCTACCGCAATTCAAGGTGGTAAGGTCAATACTGCAAAACTGCTTTGGTATGGTGAGCTTGGTGATTTTCCATACAAAGAACACAACGGTATGTTCCAAGCTTGGGTTGGATTGAAGAATGCGAAATTCAGTTTTGACACGGCGTGGCCAACCATCACCAATCTACAGTTAGATTTGCTGTTCGAAAACGATGCAATGTATTTGGACTCGAAGTCTGCGACGTTAAATGGTGTCAAAGCTAAGCGAATTACAGGACGTATTCCGGAGCTCGCTGAAGGCGGTCACATCGAAATCGAAGCCAAGGCTAGTGCGCCGGGCAATGAAGTTCGTGATTACATGATGGCAACCCCTCTCGTCGATTCAGTTGGTGCGGCTTTGACGGCATTGCAAGTGAGTGGTCCTGTTTATTCAGAGTTCCAACTCAATATCCCATTTGACTCCGAGAAAGACGCGCGTGCTTGGGGTTACGCCGATCTTAAAAACAACCGTGTTGATATTGATGCGCCGCCGATGACGTTAGAAAACGCGACGGGCCGTATCAAGTTTGATAACGACGTTGTGACCACTTCTGGCTTGTCGGCCGAACTGTTGAAACAGCCTATTTCACTTGATTTTCGTGGTGAGAATGCCGAACAAGGCTACAACGTGACCATCAACACCCTAGGTGATTGGGAAGTCGGCCCACTTAAGCCTTATCTTGGTGAGCGCTGGTTGAGCCTCGTTTCTGGTCATGCGCCTTGGCAAATGGACATCGACTTACAACTCAATGACGTAGGCTTTACGTATCAGGTAGACGTTTTGGCGCAACTTAGTCAGCTTGTGAGTGATTACCCTTACCCGTTAGCGAAAAAGCGTGGAGAAAGAGGGCAAGCCAAACTACAAGCATCGGGCAACCAAGAAAGTATCTCTGCTCGTTT
Organism: Vibrio hyugaensis; assembly: GCF_002906655.1. Taxonomy (NCBI): domain Bacteria; kingdom Pseudomonadati; phylum Pseudomonadota; class Gammaproteobacteria; order Vibrionales; family Vibrionaceae; genus Vibrio; species Vibrio hyugaensis. The sequence goes on from NZ_CP025794.1 coordinate 2,634,415, forward strand.
AGAAATACCAAATGCGAAATACCAAACTGAAATTGATATTTCAGGAGATGTGCCGGAACTGACGGCAACGCATCTGGTTTTAGGTAATGGTGGTTTTAAAATTAGCCCAGTCGTTGGCCACAATGCCTCGATTCGTTTGGATGATCTGAGCTTAGATCGTTGGGCTGATCTTATGCACGTGCCGCAAAGTAAAACTCAATCTGTACTATCGAGCATGAAAACGCCAACCATTCCACTGCCGACGCGTATTAACATGGATGTGCAGAACTTAGAGCTTGGTGGAATTGAGTTCCATGATGTGGATTTGAATGCACGTAAAAAGAACTCGAGTTGGCAATTAGAAGTAGACAGCCAAGAGGTGAAGGGCAAAGCAAATTACCTCAAACCTTCTGACTTATCTGTCTCTTTAGATCATTTGCATTTGTATATTCCTGGCTTTGATGAGATGACCAAAGAACGCAGTTCTCTGTTTGCCAGTGAAGATCAAGCCGCGCCGCTTATCTCAAACTTTGACCGAAAATTTCACGCTGAGATGCCAAACTTAACCTTGAACATTGATGATTTCTGGCTGCAGGGCTACAAGGTCGGCAAGGTAAATGTGGACGTCGAGCGTGCTAATAACCGCCTCGAATGGAAAAATGTTAACTTCAGTAGTGGCCAGAGCCGCGTTGATATGAGTGGTTGGTGGGAACTGAATAAAGAGCGCAGTCATTCAAACTTAACTATGAAAGTCAAAGGCGAAAACAACAGTGACTTAATGGAGCGTTTTGGTATTACTTCCGGCATCCAACAAGCACCGTTTGAGATCAATGCCAAAGTTGATTGGGATGGCGCGCCGTGGTCAATGAAGACACAGAGTTTACAAGGTGACGTGTCTACTGAATTTGGCAAAGGCGTGATCACTGAAGTCAGCGGCGCGGCGCGATTGCTTGGTCTCTTCAGTCTTGATTCCATCATTCGTAAGATGCAGCTCGACTTTACTGACGTATTCGATAAAGGGATGGCATTCAACTCAATCACGGGGACAGGCAAGATCCAAGATGGCGTGTTTATCACCAACGATATCGTGATGGATGCATTAGCTGGAGAGATGAAGATTCGCGGTATTGCTGACATGAACACGCGCTTGGTAGATGCGGAAGTGAACTTCACACCAGACATCACTTCGGGTATTCCAATGCTGACCGCCTTTGCAGTAGCACCTCAAACCGCGTTGTACGTACTGGCGATTTCGACCGTTATCTCTCCTGTGGTAGAAGTCTTCACGCAGGTAAACTACGAAGTGAAAGGTCCTCTGGATTCACCTACCGTAAAAGAGATTTCACGCAGTAAAGGTGAATACAAGTTGCCAGAAAAACTGCGTGAGCAAGCGAAGTAATTACGCGGTCAGTCTTCTGACGAACAAGGAATTGAATACATGGAACGTGTTGGCATCATTCAAATGACATCGGGTCCAGATATCGAGGAGAATCTGGATTTCATTGCCAAGCAATGTGCATTGGCAGCTGAGCAAGGTGTGAAGCTGGTTGTGACACCAGAAAACGCTACGCAGTTTGCCAATCGAGAGGCGTATCACCAGAATGCAGAAACTTTGGGTGACGGTCCTATTCAGCGGTGTTTATCTGAGATCGCACAACGCAATCAATTAACTCTAATAGTCGGCAGCATGCCGATTCGCACTGAACAAGGTGTGACTACCACGACATTGGTTTTCTCACCGCAAGGCGAGTGCATTGCTCACTACGATAAGCTGCATATGTTTGATGTGGATGTCGCTGACGGGCACGGCAGTTATCGCGAGTCGGATACTTTTACCGCTGGCAATCGCATCGTGACGGCAGAGACCAATATTGGTACGGTAGGCTTAAGTATTTGCTACGACGTACGCTTTCCTGAATTGTTTAAAGCGCTACGCTTAGCAGGAGCGCAAGTTATTGTGGTACCCGCTGCGTTTACCGCGGTGACGGGGCAAGCGCATTGGGAAGTACTGCTAAGAGCGCGAGCGATTGAAACCCAATGTTGGGTTCTTGCCTGCGGTCAAACGGGGACGCATCCATGTGGTCGTCAAACCTGGGGGCACTCTATGGTGATTGACCTTTGGGGGCGCGTTCACCAACAATTGAATGACCAAGTAGGATTGCTGGTGGCCGAGATAGATTTGTCACACAACCAGCAAGTAAGGCAGAATATGCCGCTGACTCAACACAGTCGCTTTCAAAATGAATTGAAACGGAAATAAAAGAGCTAACTATGAGCATAAACCAAATAGAACAGGCACTCCTTGCCCCAAACGGTCTGACAGAGCAAGACATCGCTGACACACTAGCGAGCATTGCGACGCGCCAGATCGATTATGCGGACATTTACTTTCAGTCCAGCTGGCACGAGTCTCTGGTTCTAGAAGACAGCATCATTAAAGATGGCTCTTTCAATATTGACTGTGGTGTCGGTGTACGAGCAGTCACAGGCGAGAAAACCGGTTTCGCCTATTCAGACCAAATTCAACTAGACGGTTTGAAGCAAAGTGCGATTGCCGCGCGTGGTATTGCGCAGCAAGGCCAAAATGGCAAAGTGCACGCATTCAAACGTTCTGATAACCAAGCTTACTACGATGCGGTAAACCCATTAGCAAGCTGGGAAAAGCAACAAAAAACCGAACTGTTGTTGTCTCTAGATGCGTACATTCGTACCAAAGAGCCAATGATCAAAGAAGTGTCGATCAGCATCAGTGGTGTCCATGAGCAAATGTTGGTTGCTGCAACCGACGGTACTTACGCTGGTGACATTCGCCCGCTTGTTCGTCTTTCAATCAGTGTTCTTGCTGAAAAAGGCGATCGTCGTGAACGCGGCAGTGCTGGTGGTGGTGGTCGCTTCGGTTACGACTTCTTTCTGTCTGAAACGAATGGCGTGAAACAAGCCTTCCAATTCGCTGATGAAGCGATTCGTATGGCGCTAGTGAATCTAGAAGCAGAAGCGGCACCTGCAGGCATGATGCCTGTGGTACTTGGTTCTGGCTGGCCGGGCGTATTGCTGCACGAAGCGGTAGGTCACGGTTTAGAAGGTGACTTCAACCGCAAAGAGTCATCAGTGTTCTCTGGCAAGATGGGTGAGCAAGTGACGTCTCCACTTTGTACTATCGTGGATGATGGTACGTTGAAAGACCTACGCGGATCATTGAACGTCGATGATGAAGGTGTAAACGGTCAGTACAACACGCTTATCGAAAATGGTGTGCTAAAAGGCTACATGCAAGACAAGCTAAACGCACGTCTAATGGGTGTAAACCCAACAGGTAACGGTCGCCGTGAGTCTTATGCGCATCTACCAATGCCACGTATGACTAACACTTACATGCTACCGGGTGAGCACACACCAGAAGAGATCATCTCTACGGTGAAGAAAGGTCTGTACGCACCAAACTTCGGTGGCGGTCAGGTGGATATCACTTCTGGTAAGTTCGTGTTCTCTGCATCGGAAGCGTACTTGATTGAAGATGGTAAAATCACTCGCCCAGTGAAAGGCGCAACGCTCATCGGTTCCGGTATTGAAGCGATGCAGCAAGTCTCTATGGTTGGTAACGACCTAAGCATCGACAGAGGTGTTGGTGTGTGTGGTAAGGCGGGTCAAAGTGTGCCGGTTGGCGTTGGTCAGCCTACATTGAAGCTTGATTCCATCACCGTTGGTGGCACTGAATAAACTTCATCTGAAGCAGAATTAAAAAGAGCGCTCATTGAGCGCTCTTTTGGTTTTAGGGGGAGATGATTCGCTATAGGTTCTCTTCCGCAAACTCTGCTAAGCGACTTCGCACCACACCATTTAGGTGGATATTGGCGCTGCCTTCAAAGTTCTTGAAACGTTCAACCATATACGTCAAACCAGACGTCACTGGGGTTAGGTAGTGAGAGTCAATCTGTGCCAAGTTACCGGAACACACAATCTTAGTGCCTTCACCACAACGGGTGATGATGGTTTTGATTTGTGAAGCGGTTAAGTTCTGACACTCATCGAGCAGGACAAAGGCGTTCTGGATAGAGCGGCCACGCATAAAGTTAATCGACTTAAACTGAATGTTGGCTTTATCACAGATGTACTTCATCGAACCTTCGGTGCAATGATCGTTCTTGTGCAGCGCTTCCAAGGTATCGGTCACCGCTGCTAACCAAGGCATCATTTTCTCTTCTTCCGAGCCCGGTAAGAAACCAATCGACTCGCCAATATCTGGCGTGTTACGCGTCACGATGATCTTATCGAACATGCCTTTTTCAATGGTTTGTTCCAATGCAGCTGCCATGGCGAGCAGTGTCTTACCACTACCGGCGGCACCGGTCAGAATAACCAAATCAATATCTGGATCGAGCAGGGCATCCATCGCCATGCCTTGATAGATATTTTTCGGTGTAATGTCCCAAGCGCGGCGATGCATCATGCGTTCACGGCTGAGGTCGAGCAAGGTGAGCTTATCTTCATTGATGGTTTCTACTCGACCTACAAAATCACTCTCTTCATCAATCACGTATTGATTAATAAAGGTCGGGTCGAACGGTTCGCGGCTGAGTTTATGGAACGTTTTTCCACCCAGCGTGTAGCTTTCCACCTCATCCACACCACTCCAAAATTCGCCTTCACGTTGTTGAAAGCCTTTGGTGAGGTATTGGATATCATCAATCAGCTGATCCGTACGATAGTCTTCAACGAAACGTACGCCAGCACCTTTGGCTCGCAAACGCATGTTGATGTCTTTGGTTACGAGCACAACTTCGCGTGGTGCGCGTTTGTTTTGCAGATAAAGCACCGCATTGAGTATGCGGTTATCACCGGCTTTGTCGGCGAAGGCTTTGACGGTTTCCTGCAATTCGAAGTCCGCCAAAATAGAGATGGTGCCTTGGCTTGGGTTGTCTTTAGAAACGGGAATGCCTTCTGAAATTTCATCAGGCGTGGCTTCTCTAAATAAATCCTCCAAAGCGCGAATCGCAACGCGTGCATCTCGTGCAACATCACGTTTGCTGTCTTTGATTCGATCGAGTTCTTCCAACACAGTCATAGGGATGACGACATCGTGTTCTTGGAAAGAGAAGATGGCGAAGGGTTCATGAAGAAGAATGTTGGTATCGAGTACAAATAGTTTCCGATCGGTATCGCCCATAGCGTCTCCTTGCCGCAGCGCGGCTTTGCTGGCTAGTAGTTAAGAAGGAACAGACTTCCTAACTCTGATTGCTTGCAATAGAGGTTGTCGGGCAATGTCGGTTAGTGCGCAACCGAGTAGCAAGACAACTTACTGCAAACCCGTGTTGATCCTAATCGTGTACTTAATGCGCTCAAATCATGCACGATGACTCTAAGCGCCCCTCAATAGAAGTATACGTAATATTTACTTCTTACAACTTAATAATTGTCATGAGTTTTTTACAATTTGATTGCATTCCTAATTCAGGAAAAAAAGTTTGTCCTCTGGGCGGTTTCGACGTGACCTAAATCACAGCTTCAAGTAAGATTAGCGACCTTTTTCTGCGTATAGGCTACGTCCGATTTATCATGTGCAGCTGGCTTAAAAATGCACAGCACAAAGTGGCATGACAAGCACGATTGGCATAGCAGAAGCCAGAATCAGATCTAAACTAATATCCATGCCCATCGGGATGGGTAGAGACCAACAAGAAACAACAACGAGGTAGTCAATTCATGACATTTGCTTTGGGGCAGCGCTGGATTAGCGATACGGAAAGCGATTTAGGTTTAGGTACCGTAGTGGCAATGGATGCTCGTACTGTGACATTGATGTTTGCAGCATCAGAGGAAAACCGAGTTTACGCACGTAACGATGCACCAGTTACCCGAGTAACGTTCAACGTCGGTGATGTCATCGATTGCCAAGAAGGTTGGTCATTAAAAGTTGAAGAAGTACTGGAAGATGAAGGTTTATACACCTATTTCGGTACTCGTGAAGACACGCAAGAAACGGCGATCGTGTTGCGTGAAATCTTCCTAAGCAACCACATTCGTTTTAACAAACCGCAAGACAAGTTGTACGCAGGTCAAATCGACCGCATGGACAACTTTGTACTTCGCTACCGTGCGCTACAAAACCAATTTGAACAACACAAGAGCCCAATGCGTGGTCTGTGTGGCATGCGTGCAGGTTTGATTCCTCACCAGCTGTACATTGCACACGAAGTCGGTCGCCGTCACGCGCCTCGCGTATTGCTAGCGGATGAAGTGGGTCTTGGTAAAACCATCGAAGCGGGCATGATCATCCACCAACAAGTACTGGCGGGTCGTGCCGAGCGTATTCTTATCGTGGTACCAGAGACACTGCAACACCAGTGGCTCGTTGAGATGATGCGTCGTTTCAACCTGCACTTCTCTATCTTCGATGAAGAACGTTGTATTGAAGCTTTTGCAGAAGCAGAAAACCCATTTGATACGCAGCAATACGTACTGTGTTCACTGGATTTCCTACGTAAGAGCCGTAAGCGTTTTGAACAAGCGCTAGAAGGTGAGTGGGATCTATTGGTTGTCGATGAGGCGCACCATCTAGAGTGGAGCCAAGACAAACCAAGCCGCGAATACCAAGTGGTAGAAGGCTTGGCAGAACGCACAGCGGGTGTGTTACTGCTTACCGCAACGCCAGAGCAGCTAGGTCGTGAGAGCCATTTCGCTCGTCTACGTCTTCTAGATCCAGATCGTTTCTACGATTATGAAGCGTTTGTTGAAGAAGAAGAGCAATATGCACCTGTTGCGGATGCTATCACGTCGCTATTCTCTGGTGAGAAACTGCCAGACGAAGCGAAAAACCAAATTACAGAACTGCTTTCTGAGCAGGACGTTGAGCCGCTATTCCGTATTATCGAAAGCGACAGTGATGAAGAAGCGAAAGCGTCAGCACGCCAAGAACTGATCGACAACCTGATGGACCGTCACGGAACAGGTCGAGTGCTGTTCCGTAACACACGTGCTGCAATCAAAGGTTTCCCGAAGCGCAACGTGCATCTCATGCCAATGGATATTCCGCAGCAGTACACCACGTCAATGCGTGTATCAGGCATGATCGGTGGCAAGATGACACCAGAAGCGCGCGCGGTGAAGAACCTTTACCCAGAAGAAATCTTCCAAGAATTTGAAGGCGAAGATTCAAGCTGGTGGCAGTTCGACTCACGAGTGAACTGGTTACTTGAAAAAGTAAAAGAGAAGCGCAGCGATAAAGTATTGGTTATCGCTTCTCGTGCAAGCACTGCACTGCAACTTGAGCAAGCATTGCGTGAGCGTGAAGGTATTCGTGCAACCGTATTCCACGAAGGCATGTCGATTCTTGAGCGTGATAAAGCAGCGGCTTACTTCGCACAAGAAGAAGGTGGCGCGCAGGTTCTTATCTGTAGCGAAATCGGCTCAGAAGGTCGTAACTTCCAGTTTGCTAACCAGCTTGTGATGTTCGATTTGCCATTCAACCCAGACTTGTTAGAGCAACGTATTGGCCGTCTGGACCGTATCGGTCAGAAGCGTGATATCGACATCCACGTACCTTACCTAAAAGGTACTTCACAAGCGATCCTTGCGCGTTGGTTCGATGAAGGTCTGAACGCGTTTGCTGAAACGTGTCCAACAGGTCGCGCGGTTTACGATAAGTACTCTGATGCACTGATTGAAATGCTGGCATCTGGTGATGTTTCAAGCCTTGATGAAGTGATTGAAGAATCAGCGAAGATGAACAAAGAGCTGAAATCACAACTTGAGCAAGGTCGTGACCGCCTGCTAGAAATGCACTCAAACGGCGGCGATAAAGCGCAGCAAATCGTTGAGAAAATCGCATCGACGGATGGCGATACAAACCTAGTGACATTCGCGTTGTCTCTGTTCGATACCATCGGTCTGAACCAAGACGACAAGGGTGAAAACGCACTGATTGTAACTCCATCTGAGCACATGATGGTGCCAAGCTACCCAGGTTTGCCATACGAAGGCGCGACAATCACGTTTGACCGCGATACCGCGCTGTCTCGCGAAGACATGCACTTCATCAGTTGGGAACACCCAATGATTCAAGGCGGTATCGATCTGCTGATGAGCGAAGGTGTGGGTACGTCAGCGGTTTCTTTGCTGAAGAACAAAGCGCTACCAGTGGGCACTATCTTGCTTGAGTTGGTTTACGCGGTGGATGCGCAAGCACCAAAACGCAGCGGTATTACGCGTTTCCTACCGAAGACGCCAATCCGCATGATGATGGACGGTCGTGGTAATGATCTGTCTTCTCAGGTTGAGTTTGAAGGTTTCAACCGTCAGCTTAGCCCAGTAAACCGTCACCTAGGCAGCAAGCTAGTGACATCAGTACAGAAAGACATCCACAGCCTCATCGAAGCGGGTGACGCATTGGTTGAGCAGAAAGTGGAAGAGATTCGCAAGCAAGCACAGCAAGACATGCAACAAAGCTTGAATGCAGAGCTTGAGCGCCTACAAGCACTGAAAGCTGTTAACCCGAACATCCGTGACGAAGAAATTGAAGCGATTGAAGAACAAATCAAAGAGCTAACAGGTTATATCAACCAAGCTCAGGTTCAGCTAGATTCGCTACGTTTAATTGTCGTCAGCCACAACTAATCAGCGTCCATACAAACGAAAAAAGGTCTTCAATTGAAGACCTTTTTCTTTATCTGAGCTTTTATCTCATAAGCTCAGTTGATTGCTCACAGCTGATTACATCAACCACTTCCACCAAATGAATAGCGCTAAGAAGCCGAATAAGTAAATCAAACCAGCAATCGACAACCACTTCAATTTACGACCCAGCGCCAATGGCTTAGGCAAGTCGGTTTTACTCACTAGAATATAGTTTAAAAGCGCGAAGAATGGCGTCGTCATAAACGCCAATACCATGGCAAAGTTCAACATCGGTAATAGTGCTGAAGCCCAGAAAACAACGATACCTAAAGCACATAGAGAAACAATAAGCATGATGGCCGACGTCGCTTTTGGATCGGTTTCTGGTTGTGAACGCAGCAACCGTTGAGAGTCTGAAATCACACGCGAGTAGCCGTCAATTACCGTAATGGTGCTGCCGAAGATACAAAAGAACGCAATCACAGCAATCAGGTAACGTGACCATTCACCAATGGTTGAGGCGTACAAGCCAACAAGCTGATGGGAGAAGCCTACGCCGGAGCTCTTAAGCTCAATACCTGAACCGTGCAGCATCAACGCACCTAGTGATACAAACACCAAAGCCAATACCGCAGTACCAATGTAGCCGACGTTGAAATCAAACAGGGCAGATTTTGCCGTAACTTCTTGTTGGCTAGTTTGGCGCTTTAGCCACGCAGACGTTAAACAAGAGATCTCGATTGGAGCAGGCATCCAGCCCATGGTCACAACGATAAAGCCGATGGCAGCAATTGACCACGGAGAAGGGGATTCAAAGTTCGCAACAGGCTCTACAGGGTTTCCAAACGCTATCGCAACCGCAAGTAGCGTCGCTATCGTTAAGACCGTCATAATGACTTTTGAAAGTGTATCCAGTGCTTTGTAGTGGCCGACGAATAAAATCACTAAACATGTTACCAAAACAATGACACTGAGTGATGCCATCGACAAAGAAAATGGAATGAAATAGCCCAACAAGCTCGCACTGAACATCAACAGTGCTGCTGTGTTGATGACCGCAGAAACGGAACTGAGGAATAAGAACAACCACAAGTATGGGCGACCAAGTTTGGCATAGCCTTCAACCAACGTTTTACCAGTGCCCATGGTGTACTGCACGCCTGCTCGGAAGAATGGGTATTTAAAAAGGTTTACCAGCAGGATGAGCGCCGCAAGTTGCCAGCCGTAGATAGCCCCAGCTTTGGTGGATGCAACAAGGTGAGAACCACCGACGGCGGCAGAGGCCATGAGAATACCAGGGCCAAGAGAGCGGAAGAATTGCGAGACTTTGGATTGGGGTTGATCGGATACTGCGGATTCCATTTATTATTGTCCTTTTTGTGTCAACTAGTGCTTATAAATAACATTACCGCTCAGCTTGTCAATTTATATTTACGAAGTGATTTTTTTAATTTTTCTCTTCGTTATTGACTTGGTTGTTTTTGTTATTTCTAAAAGTTATATCGATGGTAAAAAGAGGCAGGATTTAAGCGATTTTTCTGCATGCATCTTTGCATCTCTTGGGTATAATCAGCGCGTTTTTATTCTGTAGAGATCCTGCCCATGGCAATGCTTGAGTACAATCCACCAACCGACCCTTGGATTGATGTCGTTTTTGAAGATGAGCAAATTTTGGCGGTAAACAAGCCATCTGGTTTGCTTTCTGTGCCGGGGCGTCTTGCTGAGCATCACGACAGCATGTGGAGTCGCTTAACCGAGCAATATCCAGACATTCAAGTCGTGCATCGTTTAGATATGTGCACTTCTGGCTTAATGGTTCTTGCTAAAAACAAGCGTGCAGAAAGTGCGTTAAAAAAACAGTTTCAATACCGATTGACGCATAAAATCTACTACGCACGTGTTTGGGGCCATATTGAACAAGAAGAGGGCGAGATCGATCTGCCTTTGATTTGTGATTGGCCGAATCGTCCTCTGCAGAAAGTATGCTTTGAAGATGGCAAACCCTCTAGGACGATCTTCCAAGTAGCGAAGCGAGAAGAACACCCTGATGGTTCAAAGACGACGATTGTGCGTTTATTGCCGATTACAGGCCGCTCACACCAATTGCGTGTTCATATGCAAGCGTTAGGTCACCCAATTGTGGGTGATGAGTTCTACGCAACAGAAGAAGCAAAAGCCTTCTCTGAACGTCTAGAGTTGCACGCCGCAGAGCTGAGCTTTTATCACCCGAAAACCGATTGGTTGCGCAGTATTTTTGTTCCTTGTGATTTTTACCTAGAAGCGGAAGAGATGATCTTTGACTATTTCAACCCAGCGCGTAAATTACCAGATTACAAAACACTGCCACGTCCATAAATTCATCTTTAGGCAGTGAACAAGGAGTTGTTATGTCACTGCCTAAAGTGGTCTTCCTCGACCGAGCGACCATCCCAGCCCAAATTCAAATACCTCGTCCAAGCTTTGCCCATGATTGGGTGGAATACGATCTGACTTCTTCTGAGCAAGTTGTTGAGCGTCTTGCTGATGCGGATATCGTGATCAGCAACAAGGTGGTGCTCGACCAATCTGTTCTCATTCAACTTCCTCACCTCAAGATGATTGCCGTCGCGGCAACGGGCTTTAATAACGTCGATGTAAACTATTGCGCCGAGCACAACATCGCGGTTACCAACGTGCGTGGCTATGCGACCCGCTCTGTGCCAGAACACGTTATCGCGATGCTGTTTGCTTTGCGTCGTAACTTGTTTGGTTATCACCAAGATATCGCTGCTGGCGAATGGCAGCGCAACAAGCAGTTCTGTTTCTTTACGCATCCGATTGGAGATGTTGCAAGCAGCACCTTAGGTGTGCTTGGCAGCGGCGCATTAGGTCAAGCAACGGCACAATTGGCAAAAGCATTGGGTATGAATGTGTTGTTTGCAGAACGTAAAGGTGTAACAGAGTGCCGAGAAGGCTATGTTTCTTTTACCGAGATGTTGGATCAAGCGGACGCCATCACGCTACATTGTCCATTGAATGATGAGACACATAATTTGATTGGTGAAGCGGAACTTAAGCAGATGAAGCCAACGTCTATTTTGATTAATACCGGACGTGGCGGCTTGGTGGATGAGCAAGCTTTGGTCGATGGGTTAAAGCAAGGTGAGATTGCTGGGGCTGGGTTTGATGTCTTTACCCAAGAACCCGCTGATGAAAGCAACCCGTTGATTGCGAATATGCATTTGCCTAACTTGCTACTAACGCCGCATGTTGCGTGGGGAAGTGATTCTTCGATACAGCGTTTAGCTGAGATTTTAATTGAGAATATTAACGCGTTTGATCGTGGTGAGAACCTCAATCGTCTAGCGTAATACTAGAAAATAGGCATAAAAAAAGCAGACACAAAGGTCTGCTTTTTGCGTTCTTAAGCATTGAATTAGATTTCTTCTTCGTTCAAGGCTTTTAGAATTTGGAAAATTTCACGGTAAGATTTTGCTGGTTTACCGGCCTTCTTCTCTTTCGCTGCTTGGCGAGCAAGTTGGCGTAGACGTTGACGGTCTGCTTCTGGATAAAGCTCCATAACGTCATCAATTGCTTTGTCGCCCTCTTCGACTACACGATCACGCAGCGCTTCAAGCTTGTGTAGTGCCGCTGTTGCTTGCGAGTGTTTGTTGCGAACTTTGTCTAGTGCCGCTTGGATTGGCTCTGGATCTTCGTAACGCATTAACTTACCGATACGTTGCAGTTGACGACGGCGTGCTTCGTTTTTAAAGCGCTGCGCATCAGCAATTGCTTCGCGTAGGTCTTCGCTCAATGGAAACTTTTCGAGAGCTGCTGGCTTAAGGCCGACAAGCTCTTCGCCAAGCTTTTGCAGCTCTTCCATGTCGCGCTTCATCTCGGATTTACTTACCCAGATGATCTCTTCTTCTGGTTCCCATGGCGCTTTTTGATTCTTACGTGCCATTTCAGTTGCCTGTGTTTTGATTAATATTATGACTATTTTAACAAGAATCGTGGGGAGAAAGCGAAATTCTTGTTATTCTATTGTACATCGAATACATGATGTGAAAGACAATGGATATTAAACAGCAGGTTGCTGAGCAACGTACCGAGCTAGAACAAGCCGTTTCACGTGCACTAGAAATCGCTGCGGCGAAGTCTGATGCCGCTGAAGTCGCAATTACCAAGAGCACGGGTTTGAGTGTTTCCACTCGCATGGGTGACGTGGAAAACGTTGAATTCAACAGCGACGGCGCACTGGGTATTACCGTTTACCGTGGCCAACGTAAAGGCAGTGCTTCCACATCCGATTTGAGCGAAGCGGCTATCGAGCAAACGGTGTTAGCAGCATTAGACATCGCTCAATACACATCAGAAGATCCATTCGCGGGCCCAGCTCCGAAAGAATATATGGTGAAAGAGGTGCCTGATTTAGACCTTTTCCACCCAGACGCACCCGATCCAGATTACGCAGCACAAGTTGCGATTGCCGCTGAAAAAGAAGCACTTAACTACAGCGATGCGATTAAGCAAAGCGATGGTGCGAGCTATGACAGTCATTACGGCGTCAAAGTGTACGGTAACAGCCATGGCTTGTTGGCAAGCTACGCGTCAAGTCGCCACAGCACCAGCTGTTGTGTGATTGGTGTAGGCAAAAATGGTGAGATGGAGCGTGACTACAGCTACACCGTTGCTCGCCATCGTGACGACCTTTGGGCTCCTGAAGTGGTTGGCCGCAGTGCCGCAGAAAAAACCATCAGTCGCTTAGACGCTCAAAAGCTGAAAACGGGTAAGTACCCAGTCATGTTTGCTGCGGACGTAGCGACAGGTTTGATTGGCCATCTAGTGATGGCAATCAGCGGTGGTAACCTGTACCGTAAATCCTCTTTCTTACTTGATCACCTCGGCAAGCAAGTACTTCCAGAATGGTTCAATATTTCAGAGCGCCCACATGTCTTACGTGGCCTAGCTTCTAGTCCATTTGATAGTGAAGGTGTGTACACGCAAGATCGTGAAATCATCACCGATGGTGTACTCGCGACTTACCTGCTAACGAGTTATGCGGCTCGTAAAATGAAAATGGACCCAACTGGCCATGCTGGTGGTATCCACAACTGGTACGTGAAGTCGACGGGACAAAGTTTCGAGCAAATGCTGAGAGAGCTTGGCACAGGTTTACTAGTAACTGAAACCATGGGCCAAGGCGTGAACGTCGTGACAGGTGATTACTCTCGTGGTGCTGCTGGCTTCTGGGTAGAAAATGGTGAAATCCAATACCCAGTATCAGAAATTACCATTGCGGGTAACCTAAAAGACATGTTCAACCAAATTGTTGCCGTGGGTAGCGATGTGGAAACGCGTTCTCAAATCCAAACCGGCTCTATCTTGCTTGATACCATGAAGGTGGCGGGCGAATAATATCACCCCGCTAACCGCTAGATGCAAAAAAGCCTGATGTACTCATCAGGCTTTTTTATTGCTTGTTCATGGCAGTTTATGACATGAGATTAAATCAGCAGGGTCGCGAGGCCTAAGAAGACTGACAAACCAATCACGTCAGTGACCGTGGTCAGTGCCATACCGCCAGCCAGGGCTGGGTCGATGTTCATTTTCTTGAGTAGAATAGGGATGGTTACGCCGGCAACACCTGCTACAAAAAGGTTGGTCAACATGGCCGCAGAGATGATACCGCCAAGCATCCAGTTTCCTTTCCAAGCAACCACGATACCGCCGATGATCAGCGCCCACATGATGCCGTTAAGTAAACCGATAGCTGCTTCCTTCAGCAATAGTTCTCGTTTGTTTGAATCACCAATATGACCAAGTGCTAAACCGCGGATCACCAGAGCGACCGTTTGGTTACCCGCAACGCCACCCATCGATGGAACAATGGTCATCAAGACGGCGATAGCCGCCATTTGCTCTAGTGTTGCTTCAAACATGTTGGATACTGAGGCCGCCGCTAGTGCTGCAAGGACATTGGCACCGAGCCAAATACTGCGTTTACGAGCGGATTTTACGACAGGTGCGAAGGTGTCTTCATCGTCATCCATGCCCGCCATACTCATCATTGAGTGTTCGGCATCTTCACGGATAACATCGACCACGTCATCGATGGTGATACGACCAACCAGATGTTGGTTTTCATCAACCACAGGTGCAGATACCCAGTTACGACGTTCAAATAGACTAGCAACATCAGAGTCACTGGTATCTACGGTAATTGCATCGTCGGCATCTTCCATCACTGCACTGACTTTGACATCAGGTTGAGTGGTAATCAGTGTGGTAATCGGCAGTTCGCCAATCAGCTTACTATCATCATCAATGACGTATAACGCATCGGTTGCTTCTGGCAGTTCGCCTTTCATGCGTAAGTAGCGCAGGACAACGTCCACATCCACATCACCACGAATGGTGATTACGTCGGTGTTCATCAATCCGCCAGCGGTATCCTCAGGGTAGGATAGCGCCGTTTCGACTCGTTGACGGTCAGCGGTGTCCATCTGGGATAGAACTTCACGTGAGACGTCGTCAGGCAAGCTACGCAGTACGTAAGCCACATCATCAGTGTCCATGCCTTCCGTCGCTTCTGCAAGCGCTTCTGGGGCCATTTTGGACACGAGACTGTCTTTGACGTCTTCGTTTAGCTCGTCAAGAATCTCACCGTAGTCTTCTGGGTCAGTCAGTTGCCAGAGTACTTCACGACTTTTACGTGGAGAGGCTTCTAAAAGGTGGGCGATATCCTCAGGTTCCATGTCCTGCAATTGGCGACGAACATGGACAAAGCGGCCGTTTTCCAGCGCTTCTGTGACTTCTTGGAGGGCTTGGTGAGCTTGGTCGAATTCTATTTGCTCTGCCATTCATTCCCCCTAATTCCTGATATTTACAATGCTTTGAATAATAACTTAATTCTAGGCACCTTTTAATAACAACTTATGAAAGTCGACAAAATTATTTATCGGAATTTAAGTAGGAAGGGGAAGCGATGTGGAATATTTGGGTGTTAAAAATAAAAAAGCGAGTGAATCACTCGCCTTCATCAAACTTATCTTCAATCAAATGACAAACCGCATCAAGGGCTTGCTCTGATTGATCGCCAGTGGCGTGGATCGTCACGTATTGCCCTTGGGCGGACTCAAGCATTAATAGCCCCATAACGCTATCAGCGGTGGCTGTTTTATCTTCTTCGTTGTCGATCGTAATGATCGCATCGTAGCTTTGTGCCAGTTCGACCAGTTTTACCGCAGCGCGAGCGTGAAGCCCTAAGCGGTTTTGGATCAATACCTTACGACTTAATTCCACCGTTATTCCTTAACGTTTTTTTCCAATGAAGTGTGGCGAATTTGTACCTGATGGCCTTTGTCAGCGAAGAACTCACCAATTTTTTGCGTGAGATACACTGAGCGATGTTTACCACCAGTACAACCAATCGCGACAGTTAAGTAACTGCGATTGTTTTTTTCTAGCAGAGGCAACCAAGTCTCGATAAAACTTTCAATTTGATACTTAAGATCGAGTACAGATTGATGTTGCTCTAGGAAGGCTCCAATCGGGGCATCTAGACCTGTAAGAGGGCGCAATGCTGGTTCCCAATGCGGGTTTGGCAAGAAGCGCACATCAAACACGTAATCGGCATCAGAGGGTAGTCCATATTTGAAACCGAAGGATTCGAATACCATCACCAGATCTTTTCGATCTCGCCCTTCAACGCGCATACGTACGGTTTCGCTCAAGTCATGCAGGGATTGACCACTGCTGTTAAGCACTAAGTCCGCGTGTGCTTTTAAGGGCATCAGTATCTCGTGTTCTAACTCAATGGCTTGATCAAGAGATAAGGATTGAGCGCCAAGCGACAGCGGATGGATCCGTCTGGTTTCGCTGTAGCGTTTGAGTAAGGTCTCTTTGTTCGCATCTAAGAACAGCACCGTTACGTCTAACTCAGTTTTGAGTTTTTCGAGAGTGGTGTTCAGCTCTTTGAGTTTCTTTGGGATATTTCGAATATCGATACTTACGGCAACGTTCTGTTTACTGTCGGATACCGACTTTACAAACGCATCAAGCAAGTTAACTGGTAGGTTGTCTACGCAGTAATACCCTAAGTCCTCAAGTACGCGCAGGGCAACACTCTTCCCGGCACCGGAGTGCCCGCTAACAACAATTAATCGCATGGTGATCGCCTCGATTACTGATGAATCATAATGTCGTAGAGTTCTTCATCGCTCTGAGCTTTGCGCAGCATTTTTAACACTTGCTTGTCGCTCAAGCGTTCAGCCATAGAGGATAGTGTTTTGAGGTGTTCTTTGCACTGTTCTTCTGGAACCAGAAGCGCAAAGAGAAGGTCTACAGGTCGGTTGTCGATCGCATCAAACTCAATCGCTTCATCACATTGAAGTAATACGGCAATGGCTTTATCGCTGGATGACATTCTTGCGTGAGGGATAGCAATACCGTTGCCGATACCCGTACTACCCATCTTTTCTCTGCTGAGCATACACTCAAACAGTTCGGTTGAATCTTGGCCCGTGTTTTCAGCAACAATTTGGCTGATCATCTCTAGGGCTCGTTTCTTACTTGTACAATGGACTGCACTTTTGGTGCAGTCCAGTGACAGTATCTCGCTCAATTGCATGATTAATGACTGTTTAGTTTTTCTTTGTGCTTGTTAAGTTGACGAACTAATTTATCCACCAGCGAATCAATTGCTGCATACATACTTTCGTCATTCGATGACGCGTGGATTTCGCCCTGATTTATGTGAAGCGTAGCTTCCGCGATTTGGTTAAGTTTTTCAACTTTTAGTACAACTTGTACTTGGTTTATATGGTCGAAGAATCTATCGAGCTTCTGAAACTTTGATTGAACATAGTCTTGCATTGAATCGGTAAGATCAACGTGATGGCCTTGAATATTGATTTGCATAGACTTTCCTTTTCAGTTGGTGCCTTAAAGTAGGCGTTTACGCTGACTTGAAGGGGCGATACCCAAGGATTCACGATACTTCGCGATCGTACGTCTTGCGACTTGAATCCCTTGGTCAGCCAGAAGAGCAGCAATCTTGCTGTCACTCAATGGTTTAGCGGTATTTTCCGCTGCGACCAACTTTTTGATGAGCGCGCGAATTGCTGTGGACGAACATTCTCCGCCATTGTCTGTACTGACATGACTAGAGAAGAAGTACTTCAATTCAAAAATGCCACGTGGTGTGTGCATGAACTTCTGTGTAGTCACACGAGAAATCGTGGATTCATGCATGTCCACTGCCAATGCTACATCGTTAAGTACCATTGGTTTCATGGCTTCTTCACCATACTCGAAGAAATCTTGTTGATGTTCAACAATACATCTTGCAACTTTGAGAAGCGTCTCGTTTCTGCTTTCTAGGCTCTTAATCAGCCATTTTGCCTCTTGCAAATTGCTGCGAATATACTGGCTATCGGCACTGTTGCCTTTACCCAGTTGCGCATATTGTTGATTTACTTTTAGTTTTGGGATGCTGTCAGGATTAATGGAAACCGTCCATTTGCCATGATCTTTAAAAACGGAAACGTCAGGAATAACGTATTCGGTATCATCTGGAGTAATACGGTTGCCAGGTCGAGGGTCCAATTGCTGAATCAGCTTTAACACTTCACGTAGGTCTGCTTCTTTCAGTTTGGTCTCTTTGATGACGAGCTTGTAATCGCGATTACCAAGATGATCGATATGATCGCTCAGCACCATTTTCGCTTCAGCGAGCCACGGTGTATCTTCTGGGAAGGTCGCTAATTGCAGTAATAGACATTCTTGAAGGTTGCGAGAGGCAACGCCAAGGGGGTCAAATTGTTGAATGCGTTTGCGAACGGCTTCGATTTCATCAAGTTCAACATCTTCGTTGTCGAAGCTTTCATGAATTTCTTCTGGAGAGAGCGTGAGGTAACCGTAGTCGTCAACCGCATCAATGATGGCTAACGCGATGGTGCGGTCGGTTTCGCTAAATGGCGTTAAGTCTAACTGCCACATCAGGTAATCGTGCAGCGATTCAGTGGTTTCACCTTGATAGACCGGCATATCGTCATCAAGCGCTAAGCCTGTGCTGCCAGTGTTCGCGCTGTAAACATCGTCCCAAGTGGTGTCGATTTCTAGCTCAGAGCTGATTTCAGATTTTTCAATCACGTCTGAGCTATCAGGAACATCAATCTCGGCAGTTTCATTGGCACTGTTGTCTGCAGCATCGAGTGCTGATTTGTCTTCACTATTTGCTTGAGGTTCTTCTTGGCCTTCTTCAACTTCCAATAAAGGGTTGGAGTCCAAGGCTTCTTGGATTTCCTGTTGAAGGTCGAGCGTCGACAATTGCAACAAACGAATCGCTTGTTGTAGCTGCGGCGTCATGGCTAACTGTTGACCTAGCTTGAGTTGTAATGAAGGTTTCATTCAGTGTTACTTACCTTGTAATGCTCAGAATCTTACCGTTCCTAATGTAATCATAGACGGAATTGTTCACCGAGATAAACTTGTTTCACCTGCTCGTTATTGAGAACCTCATCCGGAGTTCCTGAAGCAATAAGGTGTCCTTGACTTACGATATAGGCTTTTTCACAAACGTCCAAGGTTTCACGAACGTTATGGTCAGTGATTAACACACCAAGACCACGATCGCGCAAGTGTTCAATGATTTTTTTGATGTCGTTAACCGAAATTGGGTCAACACCCGCGAACGGTTCATCCAACAAAATGAACTGAGGGTTTGCTGCCAATGCACGAGCGATTTCTACACGGCGGCGTTCACCACCTGATAGTGCCATACCCGCACTGGTGCGTATGTGCTGTATGTGGAATTCTTCCAATAAATCTTCAAGCTTATCTTGGCGCTCTTCTCGAGTTAACTCTTGGCGAGTTTCTAGGACGGCCATGATGTTGTCTTCAACCGATAACTTACGGAATATGGAAGCTTCTTGTGGCAAGTAGCCGATACCTAGGCGCGAGCGACTGTGCATCGGTAGGATACTGATGTCTTGATCGTCGATAGTGATGATGCCTTCATCACGAGGTACCAAGCCGACAATCATGTAAAACGATGTGGTTTTACCTGCGCCGTTTGGACCCAACAGTCCCACAATTTGACCAGACTCGACTTCGAGGCTCACGTCCGTAACGACCTTGCGTTTCTTGTAGCTTTTAGCAAGATTCTTTGCGCTCAGTACTGCCATATTAGTTCTCGATTTGGTTCGGTTGCAGGATGGTGGTAACGCGCTCATTCTTCGAGCTGTCAGCAACAAGCTTCTGTTGACCAATTTGGTAGCGAATTGATGAGCCCTTGATGGTGTTACCGTCTTGGGCTAGCTGTGCTTGGCCTTTCATGGTCAATTCGTCAGTAGAAATACGGTAATCCAATTCAGTAGCTTGACCACTGAGTGTTTTACCATCGTCCATTAATTGAGAGAAAGTGGCAGGTTTACCAAATGCTTGAATTTGTTTGATCGCTTCCGTTTTCGGGTCACGAGTTACAACAATTCTGTCAGCATCGATATTGATGCTACCTTGCTTAAGAGATACATCACCTTTAAAGGTCACCTGGTTACTCTTCATGTCCACCTGCTGGGTGTCTGAATTAATGTAAACCGGCTGTTGCGTATCCGACTTAAGTGCCAACGCTTGTGGCGCTGCTAATACCAATGCCAATAGGCTAAGGTGTAACGGTTTCATATCGACCTTGAACTTCATCTGTCAGAGTCGCAGTGTGGGCTTTTAAGTTGCCTTGCATTGCGCCTCCGGTAGTTTCAAATTGTGGTCCAACCAACATTACTTGTTGATCGGCTTTAAAATCACGATTGCTTAAGTTGATGACCAGCTTGTCTGTTGCCATGGTGTCAAAGCTTGCGTCAGGCAATAAGTTTTGCATGAGAACTTTGTCGTATAACGTCAGGATCTGGTCTTCATCAAGTACTGCTCTTGTTGCAGTGACCTTCCACTCAACAACGCTACCTTCACGGTAAACCATCAGTGTTGGGCTATTAAAAATCGTATCTCCACTCTTGGCGTAATGATCCAAGCTGTTAGAGCGAATGATGTAACTGCGGACACCATTTTCACCATAAGTGATATTTTCTAGTCCAGTACCACTGAACATAGGCAGTTCTAAATTAGGTGCAACCTGTATATCTTCATCGCCTTTTGGTGTCAGCAAATAATAACCACACCATGCGACAACGAAGATCAGGAGCAAATAAATAAGGCGAGTAAAACTCATAAAATAAAGGCCTTTATCTTAGCTCAGTACTTCCCTGACCATTGCCTTAATCTGTTAATCAAATTGTGTAAACATTTGTTGATGGATGGATTACATCACACCCGCTTTCAACAAATCGTGCATATTCAGCGCACCAACAATCTTGTTGTTGTCGCACAAGATCAGAGCATTGATGTTTTTATCTTGCATGAGATTCAAACCCTCAACAGCTAACATTTCTGGATGAGCCGTTGTTGGGTTTTGAGTCATCACTTCACCGATTGCTGTGGTGTGAATATCAATACGTTTATCCAAAGTACGACGCAAGTCACCATCAGTGAATATACCAAGCATAGCATCGTGCTCATCGACAATCGCGGTCATCCCTAAGCCTTTCTCTGAAATCTCAAGAAGTGCGTCGCGAATCAATGCATCTGGCGCAACTTTTGGTAGTGCATTACCAAAGTGCATAATATCAGACAGCTTGAGCAGCAATTTTCTTCCCAACGCACCACCAGGGTGTGATAGAGCGAAGTCTTCTGCAGAAAAACCACGAGCTTGAAGCAGGGCAACGGCAAGAGCATCGCCCATGACCAAAGTTGCTGTTGTGCTGCTCGTTGGTGCAAGACCAAGTGGGCAGGCTTCTTGCGGAACGGTGATTTGCAAATGCATATCCGACAATTTGGCCATGTTCGACTCAGGCTTGCCTGTCATGCTGATAATTTTGATGTTCAGACGTTTCAATACTGGGAATAGAGATAAAATCTCGTGAGACTCACCAGAGTTAGAAATCGCAATGACGATATCGCCTTCACTGATCATTCCTAGGTCACCATGCGCAGCTTCACCAGGGTGAACAAAAAACGCGGAGGTGCCTGTACTTGCAAGGGTCGCAGCAATCTTGTTGCCAATGTGACCTGATTTGCCCATCCCCATAACGACGACTTTGCCATTATTGGAAAGAATCAATTCGCAAGCTTGTTCAAACTGCGCATCAAAATACTGGTCCAGTTGTTGAAGTGCGGTCACTTCAATATCAAGAACTTGTTTAGCAGCAGCACGAAAATCAAATTGAGTGGACATATCAGAGCTCCAATTTGTCTTTACTTATTATGTTATTAAGCGGCCATGTTTGCGAATAGGTACACTTGGTAGCCTAAGAAACACACAAACAGGATTGAACCTTCTAAACGGTTGATACTGCGAGATTTACCAAGACACATTGCCACAAGCAGTAGCGATACGCCGAGCATAACCCAAAAGTCACGACCCATCGCAAATTCACTTAGCATTGAAGGATTGATGATGCCCGGTAGGCCCATTACCGCCAAAATGTTGAAAACGTTTGAACCGATGATGTTACCCACAGCCATATCGTCTTCGCCCTTTAGAACGCCTGCTAGAGATGCAGCAAGCTCCGGTAGGCTAGTGCCGATAGCAATGATAGTAAGGCCGATAACGAGATCACTCATACCAAAGTGTTTTGCAATGATGACGGCGTTGTCGACTAACATGCTTGCTGCCAAAGGTAGAAGTATCAGACCGATCACAACCCACATAACGGCTTTTGGATTACTTACACCTTCAGGGACTTCTGATTCTTGTTCATCGACAAAAGCATCGCCCGCTTTTTGTTCTTTGCGGCTGATTTGCAACATGGCAAATAGGAACGCAGCAAAGAGTACAAACAGCAATACGCCTTCGTAGAAACCTAGGTGGTTATCCCAAAGTAAAATACCAGCCAGCACGGTTACTGCTATCATCAATGGCAATTCTCGACGAACCACAGCCGAGCTGATGGAAAGTGGTTTGATGATGGCGGTGATACCAAGAATTAAAGCGATGTTGGCGATGTTCGAGCCAAGAACGTTACCGACAGCTGTGTCGGTTTTACCGTCCCATGCTGCGGTTGCAGAAACCATCATTTCTGGCGCAGAAGAACCCATCGCCAAAATGGTCATGCCGATCACTAAAGGTGAAATACCGACGTTGCGGGCCAGAGCTGCAGAGCCAAAAACAAGTTTATCTGCACTCCATACAAGTATAACAAGACCGACGATAAGCAACGCTACGGCTTCGACCATGATGATTCCTAAGTAATAAAAATAAGTGAAATGAGTAACCGCTAATTTTGACCTTTCACAGCCAAAAATGGAAGATAAACAACAAATAAATTAAAGGTTAGTAACGAAATTGTGTTTAATTGTTGCTCGATCGCGTGTTGTATTTGATACCGCTTATCTGGAGTTGAATTTAAACACCTTCCTTTGATTTCGTCATATTTTATGAAGAATTGCTTGAATTTGGTCGGCTTTATTTAATTGAACAGTGCTTTTAATTCAAGTTCAATGTGCTTATGATTGCAGCCTAATAAGTGTACCGAAGTCACTTTAGGATATTCTCGACGTAATATCTTGAAAACAATCGGGGTTGAGTTGGCTGATGACTCTGTGAGTCAAACTCACAAACAGTAGAAGAGATAGTATGTCGAACAACGATTTAGTTACCGTTAACAATCTCACTTTTTCACGAGGCGAACGTAAGATCTTTGATGGCGTTGATTTACACGTGCCAGAAGGGAAAGTGACGGCCATTATGGGGCCATCGGGGATCGGTAAAACGACACTGTTACGCTTAATTGGCGGTCAGTTGTACCCCGAACAAGGTGAGATCTGGTTTGATGGCGATAACATTCCAACACTCTCACGTAAGAAGCTTTACCATGCTCGAAAGAAGATGAGCATGTTGTTCCAATCAGGCGCTCTGTTCACGGATTTGAACGTTTTCGATAATGTTGCCTTTCCTTTACGTGAACATACAGAACTCTCTGAAGAATTTATCCGTACTATGGTGCTGCTTAAGCTTGAAGCCGTAGGTCTACGTGGTGCCGCAAAGTTGATGCCAAGTGAACTTTCTGGCGGTATGGCTAGGCGAGCTGCTTTAGCACGCGCGATTGCGCTCGATCCCGACCTTATCATGTATGATGAACCGTTTGTTGGTCAGGATCCGATCACCATGGGCGTATTGGTTGAGTTGATCAGTAATTTGAATCGAGCGCTAGGTCTGACTTCGATTGTCGTTTCACACGATGTACCAGAAGTGATGAGTATTGCGGATTGGGTTTATTTGATGGCCGATGGCAAAATCATTGCTTTTGGTACGCCACAAGATCTGAAAGACAATCCAGATCCACGTGTGCAGCAATTCTTGTTGGGTGATGCGGATGGTCCGGTACCGTTCCGATTTCCCGCTCAAAGTATCGAAAAGGATTTATTTGATGGTCGATAGTTTTATTCAATTTGTCGCTTCATTAGGAAGACGCACGTTGGCCATCTGTGAAGCCTTTGGCCGTGCGACACTAATGTTGGTTGGTGCTTTGGTAACCCGACCACAACCGGTCAAAAACTTCCCGTTATTAGTGAAGCAGCTTTACTCCGTTGGTGTGCAGTCTCTGGCTATCATTGTCGTATCGGGTTTGTTTATCGGCATGGTGTTGAGTTTACAAGGCTATGTCGTGCTGGTGGACTACGGTGCGGAAGGCAGTCTCGGGCAAATGGTCTCTCTATCGCTATTGCGTGAGCTAGGGCCTGTGGTAACCGCCTTGTTATTCGCTGGGCGAGCTGGGTCTGCATTAACCGCAGAAATCGGCTTGATGAAAGCCACTGAGCAGCTTTCGAGTATGGAAATGATGGCGGTAGACCCGCTTAAACGCGTTATCGCTCCTCGTTTTTGGGCAGGTGTGATTTCCATGCCACTGTTGGCGATGATCTTCATGGCTATTGGTATCTGGGGCGCTCAAATTGTTGGCGTTGATTGGAAAGGCGTTGACCACGGTAGTTTCTGGGCGGCAATGCAGTCGTCAGTAGAATTAGGCCAAGATATTGGTAACAGCATGATCAAATGTATCGTGTTTGCGATTACCGTTACTTGGATCGCTCTTTTTAATGGCTATGACGCGATTCCGACTTCGGAAGGGATCAGCCGAGCAACGACGCGCACGGTAGTGCATTCTTCTTTAGCAGTACTGGGACTAGACTTTGTACTGACCGCATTGATGTTTGGGAATTAATCATGCAACAAACACGTAAAACTGAATTATGGGTTGGCAGCTTTGTATTGGCAGGAATTTGCGCGATTCTTGTGATGATTTTTCAGGTTGCTGACGTAAAAAGCATTGGCTCTGGCAATACTTATACCCTGAAAGCTGAGTTCGATAATATTGGTAGTTTAAAAGTTCGTTCACCAGTGAAAGTTGGCGGCGTTGTGGTTGGTCGTGTGAGTGATATTACACTTAACCCTGAAAGCCTACTTCCAATTGTGAGCTTGTCGATTAACAGTCAATACAATCAATTCCCAGAAACTTCTAGTTTACAAATTTTGACTTCTGGATTGATTGGTGAGCAGTACATTGGCTTAGTTCCGGGTTTCATCTTTGATGATGAAGAAATGTTAGTTGATGGTGATACCATCGAAGACACCAAGTCTGCCTTAGTTTTAGAAGACTTAATTGGACAGGTGCTATACAGCATCGGTGGCTCCGGCGATTCTGGCAAAACGAGTAAGGAATAACCCATGTTCTCTAGATTATTACTTTCTTTCGTAGCGGCATTTACTGCTTTTGGTGCAGTGGCTGCAGAAGTAGACAAAACTCAGCCTTATCAAATGATGAGACAAGTTGCGGAAGTGACATTTGATCGTTTGAAAGCTGAACAGCCACAAATTAAGCAAGATCCGAATTTGCTTAAGACTATCGTTGAAGAAGAGCTGATGCCTTACGTCAACGATCGCTATGCGGCATTAAAACTGCTTGGTCCGAACTTAAAAGGCGCGAAGCGTGAAGACGTTGGTGAGTTTATTAAGGCATTTCGTTCTTACTTGGTGACGTCTTACGCACAAGTCTTAACGCAATACACAGACCAGCAAATCGAGTTTGGCCCTGAACCTAAGTTAGACCCATCTAAGCGCATTACAAGCATTAAAGTGGATATCATCGACGCTCCGCGTCCGAACATCAAACTTGAGTTTAAATTGCGTAAAGATAAGAAAACCGGTGAATGGTTAGCATTCGATATGGTTGCAGAAGGTATTAGCTTACTTTCAAGCAAGCAATCGGAGTGGAATACAAAGATTCGTCAAGACGGTATCCTAGCGGTAGCAAAAGATCTTGAAAAATTGGCGGCACAGCCAATTCGTTTCGAGGCAGCAAAGTAATGGCGCAGTCTCATTCTCAGTGGCATTTACAATCAGATATTCTTAAGCTTACAGGGGCGTTGGATCGAGATACCGTGCCTTCTTTGTGGGCCGTTGCGCAGCGATGGCAGCCATCTCAAACCGAGCTAGAATGCTCGTTAGAAGAGATTGAGCGCGTCGACTCTGCGGGAATGGTGATGTTAATCCACTTATTAGAGCATGCAAAAAAACAAAACTGTCATATAATGCTCAGTTTCGTGCCGGCGCAATTGCGCACTTTGTTTCAGCTGAGCAACGTTGAATCTTTAGTGGCCAAACATATACAGAATTATCAGGGGTAAATTGTGGATAGCGCAAAAGTACAACAGTTACTAGAAGAAGCACTAAACCTTCAAGAAGTGCATGTAAAAGGTGAAGGTAGCCACTATGAGGTGGTTGCTGTTGATGCTTGTTTCGATGGAATGAGCCGCGTTAAGAAGCAGCAGTTAATTTACGGTCCTCTGATGGATTACATCCAGCGTAACGACATTCACGCGCTATCGATTAAAGCGTTCACTCCAGAAGAGTGGGCTCGTGATAAAAAGCTAATGTCGCTTTAAGGTTTATTGATGGAAAAGTTTCGAGTTATTGGGTCAGATAAACCACTGGTTGGTGAAGTGACCATTTCAGGTGCAAAAAACGCAGCACTGCCGATTTTATTTGCGTCTATCTTGGCTGAAGAGCCAGTAGAGGTGGCGAATGTGCCACACCTTCGTGATATCGATACTACTATGGAACTGCTTAAGCGTTTGGGCGCAAAAGTAAGCCGTAATGGTTCTGTTCATGTCGATCCAAGCAGCATCAACGAATACTGCGCACCTTACGACTTGGTGAAAACCATGCGTGCATCAATCTGGGCACTTGGTCCGCTGGTGGCTCGTTTTGGTAAAGGTCAAGTTTCTCTACCTGGTGGCTGTGCGATTGGCGCTCGTCCTGTTGATTTACATATCACAGGTCTAGAGCAGCTTGGCGCAACGATTACACTAGAAGATGGTTACGTAAAAGCAGAAGTGGACGGTCGTCTAAAAGGCGCTCACATTGTGATGGACAAAGTGAGTGTTGGTGCAACGATTACTATCATGTGTGCGGCAGCGTTAGCGGAAGGTACCACAACGCTAGATAATGCAGCGCGTGAACCTGAAATCGTTGATACAGCAGACTTCCTAAACAAGCTTGGTGCAAAAATTTCAGGCGCGGGCACAGACACCATCACTATTGAAGGTGTTGAGCGTTTAGGTGGCGGTAAGCACAACGTTGTGGCTGACCGTATCGAAACGGGTACGTTCCTTGTTGCTGCGGCTGTTTCTTGCGGCAAAGTTGTGTGTCGTAACACCAACGGTCACTTGTTAGAAGCGGTACTTGCGAAGCTAGAAGAAGCGGGCGCATTAGTAGAGACTGGTGAAGACTGGATTTCTGTAGATATGACGGATCGTGAACTGAAAGCGGTAAGCATTCGTACTGCCCCACACCCAGGTTTCCCGACTGACATGCAAGCACAATTCACGCTATTAAACATGATGGCGAAAGGCGGCGGCGTAATTACTGAAACGATCTTTGAAAACCGTTTCATGCACGTACCTGAACTGATGCGCATGGGCGCAAAAGCGGAAATCGAAGGTAACACAGTCATCTGTGGTGACGTAGATTCTCTAAGTGGTGCGCAAGTAATGGCCACTGACCTACGAGCTTCGGCAAGTTTGGTGATTGCAGGTTGTATCGCGAAAGGCGAAACCATCGTTGATCGTATTTACCACATCGATCGTGGTTACGACAAAATCGAAAATAAACTGTCTGCTCTTGGCGCAAATATTGAGCGCGTGAGTGAGGCGGGGTAAACTGCATCGCAGTTGACTTCGATATAAAGAGAGCCGAAACTCAGGTTTCGGCTTTTTTATGTCGCGCTCTCTTTCATAGCTGATGACTATGTCCAAAGAACCAACAATAGCTGTATCTGGCGTAAAGCCGGTTCCTGGAGAACAACAATGATTGCACTATTACGTGTATTTGCTGTCGCAATTTTCGCAATTGTGATGTTTATTGGTGGTTGTGGTTACTGCCTATTAAGTCCTCGAAATCCTAAGCACGTTTTCACTTTTGGCCGCTTGTTCGGCAAGATGTCTCGTGTGTTCGGAATCAAATTAGAATTACGAATTCCTGAAGATGCTTACTCTCGTGGTCAGCATGTTTACATCGCGAACCACCAAAATAACTGGGATTTGTTTACTGTATCTTCAGCAGTGACACCAAAAGTCGTGACGGTAGGTAAAAAAAGCTTAGCGTGGATGCCACTATTTGGTCAGCTTTACTGGCTAACGGGTAACATTTTAATTGACCGTGGTAACCGTTCTAAAGCTAAGGGCACTATTGATCAAGTAGTTGATAGCATTAAGCAGAGTGACGTTTCAGTATGGATGTTCCCAGAAGGGACGCGCTCACGTGGCCGTGGCTTACTGCCATTTAAAACCGGCGCATTCCATGCTGCTATTGGCGCAGAGGTGCCAATCATTCCGATCGTGTGTAGTTCAACTGATCACATTAAATTGAACCGTTGGAATAACGGTCATGTGATCATTGAAATGCTGCCACCAATCAGCTCTGAAGGCTATGGCAAAGAAGGCGTTCGTGAACTTGCAAACACCTGTCGCGATCAAATGAAAGCGAAGCTAGAAGCGCTGGATGAAGAAGTAAAACAGCGTAATGCCGCTTAAATTGAAATAGAACACTGCAACAAAAAGACAATAAAAAACGGGTAGCCTAAGCTACCCGTTTTTTTATGTTTCTTAGCAAGCGCAATTATTTACGAACGGCGATTGCTTCAATCTCGATGCCAACATCTTTTGGTAGGCGAGCTACTTCGACACAAGAACGTGCTGGGTAGTTTGCTACTTCGTGCTCATCGAAGAACTTGCCGTAAACTTCGTTCACAGTACCGAAGTCGTTTAGGTCTTTAACGAATACCGTCATTTTTACGATGTCAGTGACTTTAAGGCCTGAAGCTTCAACCACTGCTTTCACGTTTTCTAGAGATTGACGTGCTTGCTCTGCGATGTCCGCAGACACTTCACCTGTTGCTGGGTTTACTGGGATTTGGCCAGAAGTTAGAACCATGTTACCTAGATCTACGCCTTGAACGTAAGGACCGATTGCTGCTGGTGCAGACTCAGTGTGAAGTACTTTCGTCATTTGAATTGTTCCATCTGTTTAGGGGAATAAAGAGTGTACTCAAACAATTTGAGCGTTCTTAAGAAGAATCAGTGTGCCTTTAAACATGAAGCACGTAAAGAGCAAAATACCCCGCAGGGCGGGGTATCAGTCAATTTATCGTTAGCAAGAATTGAAGCGGGAAATTAACGTTCAGTGACGATCTCACGAGCGAAGACTTTCTCACAGTATTTACACTTCAGACGGATTTCTTCCTTCTTCTCGAATACTTGGAAGCTGCTCGCAACTGGTTCGTTATGCGTAATGCAGTTCGTGTTTGGGCACTCAAATACGTTGTTGATACGTTCAGGAAGCTCTAGTGCCAGCTTTTTTACCACTTCGTAATTTTCGATTTGGTTAACCGTAGCGTGTGGTGCGTATAGTGCCAATTTGCTTGCTTGCTCTTCGTTGATGAACACGTTCTCGATCTTCAACAAGTCTTTATGACCTAATGCGGATGATGGCAGATTAAGGCCAATCGTCACGCGTTGAGAAGAGTTGTGCATATCGAACAATTTCAACACTTTGATACCAATTTGGGCTGGAATGTGGTCGATTACTGTGCCGTTTTTGATTGCTTCTACCTGCAATTGAGTTTCTTTAGTCATGTCTTTTTCTCCCTCGATTACAGTGTTTCGTTAAGAACCAATGCCAACAATGCTTGGCGCGCGTACACGCCATTTTCTGCTTGTTGGAAGTAGTAAGCGTGCGGTGTTACGTCGACGTCTGTGGTTATTTCATCCACGCGTGGCAGTGGGTGTAGCACTTTCAAGTTCTCACGCGCACCTTCTAGTAGTGCCGCTGTTAGGATGTAAGCTGACTTGATGTGCGCGTATTCAGATTCATCGAAACGCTCTTTCTGTACGCGTGTCATGTACAGAATGTCTAGTTCAGGAATCACGCTTTCCATGTCTGTATGCAGGCTGTATTGAATACCTGCTTCATCGAGTTCTTCACATAGGTAATCAGGCATCGCGAGCGCTTCAGGTGCCACAAAGAAGAAGCGAATGTTATTGAACTTCGCCAATGCTTGAGTCAAAGAATGCACGGTGCGACCGTATTTTAGGTCACCAACGAACGCAACGTTCAGGTTGTCTAGACGACCTTGTGTTTCTGCAATCGTGTATAGGTCGAGTAGCGTTTGTGTTGGGTGTTGGTTGGCACCGTCACCAGCGTTAATCACAGGAACGCCGTTAGAGAACTCGGATGCCAAGCGCGCTGCACCTTCTTGAGGGTGGCGCATAACGAATGCATCGACGTAAGAAGAGATCACTTGAACTGAGTCAGACAGTGTCTCGCCTTTTTTCGCCAGAGAGGTGTTACCACCGTTATCAAAACCAATAACATCGCCACCAATACGTTGAATCGCTGTTTCGAATGACAGACGAGTACGTGTGGATGGCTCAAAGAAACAGCTCGCTACAACCTTGTTTTTAATCAGTTCTGGACGAGGTTCTTTTTTTAGCTGACCTGCAGTTTCTACAATCAGTTCCAGT
Organism: Vibrio hyugaensis; assembly: GCF_002906655.1. NCBI lineage: Bacteria > Pseudomonadati > Pseudomonadota > Gammaproteobacteria > Vibrionales > Vibrionaceae > Vibrio > Vibrio hyugaensis. The sequence continues at coordinate 2,665,117 of NZ_CP025794.1, forward strand.
TCTTCACGTGAAAGCTCTGGAATAGAGATGATGTGCTTCTGGTAAAGCGAGTTCGCCATGATCTTCTTCCCTATAACAGTGGTGACTATCCCCAAAATTACCCTGATGGAATTTCGGACATAAAAAAACCTCCCCAATTGGGGAGGTTTTAAAATTCAATAGAATTAACGAAAATAACAGCACGTAAGCGTAGTCGCTTAGCTAGAGCAAATCGCGTTTTTACGTCAGCAATCGGCGTGGTCATTTCATAATCCTCAGACAAATTGCCGAGCATTATACGCTTAACTTTCGTGAGCGCAAGCGATTACATCATGGTTTTTGTTACCATTTTTAATGCTTTGGTTTAGCTGCCTAACGTTGCCACCATCACGGCTTTAATCGTGTGCATACGGTTTTCGGCTTCGTCGAATACGATAGAGTATTCAGACTCAAACACCTCTTCGGTGACTTCAAGCCCTTTCATTCCGTATTTCTCTGCTACCTCTTTACCCACAGTCGTTTCATCGTTGTGGAAGGCTGGCAGGCAGTGCATGAACTTCACATGAGGGTTACCCGTTTGCTTAATCACATCCATATTGATTTGGTAAGGTGTCATCAGTGCAACACGCTCATCCCAAGCTTCAGCAGATTCGCCCATGGAGACCCAAACGTCGGTGTATAAGAAGTCACAGCCTTTAACGCCTTCTTCAACGTTTTCAGTCAGCGTGATCTTCGCGCCAGTTTGTTGGGCTATCTCTTGGCAAGTTGCGACTAATGCTTCTTCTGGCCAGAAGGCTTTTGGCGCTACAAGGCGAATGTCCATGCCCATTTTGGCTGCGCCAACCATGAGTGAGTTACCCATGTTATTACGAGCATCACCAAGGTAGGCAAACGTCATCTCATGCAGTTGTTTACCGCGCCCGCGCCCGTGCTCTTGCATGGTCAGGAAGTCAGCAAGAATTTGGGTAGGGTGGAACTCATCAGTCAAACCATTCCAAACAGGGACGCCTGCGTAAGTACCGAGCTCTTCAACAATAGATTGACCAAAGCCACGATACTCGATGCCGTCGTACATACGACCAAGAACGCGTGCGGTGTCTTTCATGGATTCCTTATTACCAATCTGCGAACCAGAAGGGCCGATGTAAGAGACCTGAGCGCCTTGGTCAAAGGCAGCAACTTCAAACGCACATCGGGTACGAGTAGAAGATTTCTCAAAGATTAGCGCGATGTTTTTACCTTGAAGTTTCTTCTGCTCTGTTCCTGCATATTTAGCTTTTTTCAGCTCTGCGGACAGTTCGAGCAAGAACTGGATCTCTTTAGTTGAGAAATCCAATAGCTTCAAAAAGTTGCGATTACGTAAATTGAAAGCCATAGCTCGTCCCTTAGGTCGTTTGGTTAATAAAGAATAAAAGCATTAAAACATATAAATGCTTTTATTGTGAATAATTATTTTAATTAAAAACAAAAAAAGGTTGATACATTCACATCAACCTTAGTCTCAATTGGTTTTATTTGGTGGGAGAGGTTTCTCAAATATCGTCACGTTCGATTGGGCAGCTCATACAGCGTGCACCACCACGACCGCGACCAAGCTCGTTACCCGGAATAGTCAGGACTTCAATGCCAGCTTTGTCGTACTTCTCGTTAGTGTAGACGTTACGTTCGTAACCAATCACAACACCAGGTTTCACCGTCAGTACGTTGTTGGCATCGTTCCATTGCTCTCGTTCAGCTTCGTAGCTGTCACCACCCGTTGTGATGATCTTCAATTGATCTAAGCCAAGTGCCGATTCGATGGCATGCAGATAGTTGTGTGATGCTTCGACATGCATTTCACCGTTGCCTTTAGGTGTTAGGCGCCAAGTATCTAAATCTTTACGCATGATTTCTGGGTATACCGAGAAAGTGTCCACATCCATGTGCGTCATGACCGTATCAAGGTGCATGCACGAGCGGTGTTTTGGTAGGTCGATAGCAATCACTTCTTTCGCCTGACCAGATTTAAATAAACTCGCCGCTAAGTTTTCTACACCTTGTGGGGTTGTACGCTCAGACATACCAATCAAAACGGCACCTTTACCGATAACCAGTACATCACCGCCTTCTACGTTTGCGTTGTCATAGTGAAGGTCTTCATCACCGAAGTAATTAATGAAATCTTGACCTGCGAAAGTTGGGTGCCAACGGTAAATCGCGCGCAGATGGTTGGTCTCACGTTGTCGCGCAGGCATCATCATTGGATTAAGAGAAACGCCGCCGTATACCCAACATGATGTGTCGCGGGTAAAGAGGTGGTTCGGAAGAGGTTCGATAACGAAATCCAATGGACGCTTCATTTTTGGTAGCATCGAAGAGGATTTGATGGGTAGTTCAGAGTAGGCCAAACCACCAAGAAAGATAGTCGCAAGATGCTCGTCATCCATTTCTGCAAAGTATTGACGCAAATCACGAGCAAATGTTGGACCGTAGCGGAAATCGGAGATTTGAGTATTCAACAACCATTGTTTTGCTTCAGGAACGGCAAGTGTCTCTACGAGCAAATCGTGTAGCAGTAGCACCTCGACATTTTGCTCTCTTAGTGTACGGGCAAATGCATCGTGCTCTTCCCCTGCAGCTTCTACCGCGAGCACATCGTCAAATAACAGTTCGTGACAGTTTGATGGGGTGAGGTGGGTGAGGGCACGCTCTGGGCGATTCAATAACACTCGTCTAAGTTGACCAACTTCTGATCCAACATACAGCTTGCTCATTTTGTATCCTTACAAATTTTCCAGCCATTAGTTATGACAAGCTTGCCGCAAAGATGCAAGTCCTAGAACTTACTCTATATGTCGATATCTTGCCTTTTATTAGCGATATATTTTGTAAATTAATGCTTTGCATTTTTAAATTCTATATTTAGAGCTTTGTTCATAGTATTTAAAAAGTGCGTTTTTATTCTTTTTACTCGCTTTCAATAGACTCACATTGTTAGTGCATAAAACACGCATAACTATTCTCAAATATGCATTTTTAAAGCTTTCTTTATTCGCTTGCATTTTTAATTGCCTTGTTGGTGTATTCACTTCATAGCCATAAACACGCAATGCACTCTCCTATCTCGACGAATTTACTTGATTAGGATCTTCTGAATATTAAAGATTTCTTGTTTTTGTTAATTTTTTGTTTCTGTGAGCGAGGTTTCGATTTTTGAGAAAGAATATTCGCTAAGAATCCAAGCCGTTTGGTGTTTGTTTGTGGCTTTTCATCGCAATCCGTGCCATATTTCACCGCATTAACATACTCAGTCTTGAGTATAGTGTTTTCATCAAGTAACTAATCTGGAGCCAAAACATGTCTCACGAAGATGAATATCTATCAGTAGAAGAATTAATTGAGATTCAAAAGGAAGAGACTCGCGATATCATTGCAGCATTGCTAGAAGACGGCAGCGATCCAGATTCACTATACGAAATCGAGCACCACCTATTTGCAGAAGACTTCGACACGCTAGAGAAAGCGGTTGTGGAAGCATTCAAAATGGGCTTTGAAGTGCTTGAAGCTGAAGAAACAGAAGATGAAGACGGTAACAAACTGCTTTGTTGTGATGCAACAATGGAATCTGCACTAAACGCAGAAGCGATTGATGCACAGGTTGAGAAGTTGATTCACCTTGCAGAAAAATACGACATCATTTACGACGGTTGGGGTACTTACTACGAAGGCGAAGATGCGCTTTACCCAGACGAAGATGATGAAGACGAAGAGTAATCGACTCATTCATTCTAAGAAGCCAGCGTTTATCGCTGGTTTTTTTTGTGCCTTAAAAATGATAACCGAGGGTGACCATAAATAATTCTCATTGAGTTTGTAGGCTTACTGCCTATAACCCTAAGCCACTTGAGTATATAATGCATGAAAATTGATCTAGCTCAAGGTGTATATGCAACTCTCACTCGCCGGTTTATGGCAAGTCTCTCCACTGACGGACCTTTCTATCCCACAGGATGACATTACTTTCCCTGCTCCTTTGAGTCAGGTGTTGCCTGCAGAACTGACTGAAGAAGCGATTCGTCAGCAAGAGTGGCACCTGATGCACGACATTGAAGTGGACGAATCCATGATGGCATTTCCAGCGGTAGAAATGGTGTTGGGTGGTGTGGATTACCATGCAGAAGTGCGTTTGAACGGAGTCGCATTGTTCGACTGTGACGGCTCACAAAGCGTGTACAAAAAAGACATTCGCCCATTCATGCAGATGGGGCGCAACCGTTTTGAGATCCTGTTCCTTGAGGAAGAAGAAGATCTTCTGTTGGATGAGGATAAACCAGAGTTGTGCTCACTTGCGGATCATGAATACCAAAAGAGTGATGAGCGCTTGGGGGTATGGCAAGAACCGTATCTACAGTTCATTCGCAATGTTCGTTTAGACCGCGTGGCTACCGAGCAGATTTGGCACCACGGTGGTGGTTGTGAGTTTAAAGTCGACTTGTACTATCAAACTTTTGCGCCGGGTCTAGTATCGGCATCGGTTAAGTTTAATGGCATGACTTACCATATTCCTATTGATGTCCGAGCGGATCATGCGAGTGCTTTATTCCAGATCGAAGCGCCAAAGTATGCCGATCTTAACGATCCCGATCCAAAAGATCTCTACGAACTCGTAGTGGAGTTGGATGGGCAACGCCAAGCATTTACAGTGGCACTTAGCCAAGAGCTCTGTGTTACCCATCTTGTACTTTAAGTTTGGGGATAAAACGCTATAACGTCTTAAGCATCACGACTTCACATGCATCATGCCCTGTTTGTCCTAGCGGGGCATCGAGATGCTCAAAGCCTAGCTTTTCATACAAGCCTACCGCTTCTCTTAGACATTCTGTCGTTTCTAAATAGCACTGCTGATACCCAAACTGTTTCGCTAGCTGTAAGCTCAATGCGACGATGCGTTTAGCTAAGCCGTGCCCTCGTGTTTGAGGTAAGAAGTACATCTTTTGCAGCTCACACACATTTGGCTCACCAGCTAAAGGTGCAAAGCCGCCGCCACCCACAATCTTGCCTTGGTACTCTACTACCCAGTAGGCTGCGCCTTGTTGGTCGTAAACTGAGTACATGTCATCAAGCGTTGGATCGGCCACACCATAACCTTTATCTGCGGTTAAACCGTATTCTGCAGAGACTTTACGAATCACGTCCGCAACTTGCGAGTTATCTGCTTTGGTAAGAGGTCGAAGAACGTATTCCTCAGCCTGGCACACTTTCGTTAGCCCTTTTAGGTAAGTCTCTAAACCAAGTTTGATTTGCTCTTGCTCGCTGTCATCCAGTTGGGTAAGCAGTTGTTCAAAGAAGCTGTTTTGCTGTTGGTCTAGTAGCGATAACGCCTGTTGACCTTGCTCTGTAAGCGCCACAAGTTGACTGCGTTTGTCTTTCGGGTTTTCGATACTCTCAACTAAACCTAATTTGATCAGCCCAGTAACGGTGCGGCTTGCATTGGACTTGTCGACATTGAGCTGTTGTGCTAGTTGATTGATGGTCAACGGCTGCAGTTGGATCTCACCTAACGCGTGCGCTTGCACTGGAGTGAGAGCGACGTCGCCACATTGCTTATCGAGCATACCAAGCAATCGGACGGCTTGACGGGAATAGTGTCGGAGTTGACGAGCATTCATTATCACTTACCTCTAAAAATAAAGTTGCGTACCGCAACTAAATTAATTGCGGTACGCAACTTTGTCAATGGTAAATGTCATTTTGCTCGTTAGGAGGCGTATTGAGCCTCCATGTTTAAGCGTGTTGGTGCAGACAGAACTGTGGTGCTTGGTTATCTGATCTACGCATCCATACTTTCTCGTGGAAGTAGTACGCTACTGTATTCAAGCTTGGCTCTAGCATTGCCATGATACCGCCGACAAACGCATCACCTGTTAGTAAGTAAACTACGGTAAAGGCAACACTGAAGTGGATAGTGGCAAAGCTTGCGGTTTTTATTTTGGTCATCCACTGACGAGCTTTAAGCGCAGGGACTTTTGCCCATGCTTTTTCATGAAAGTAGAAAGCGACAGTGTTCACTGAAGGCTCAATCATGGCAATTAAACTACCAATTAGAATGTCGCCAGTAAGCACGTAAGCGACACTAAACGCGATAGTAAAATGGAGTGCTGCAAAGGTTAGTGTCTTTTTCATGATAATTACTCAATTGTTGTGTTGTTTCGATAGGTCTATTATTGAGAATTATTATCATTAAATCTAATGGGCAGTTAAGATTAGTTTGATAGGTAAAAACTATTAAATATGAGGCAGAGTAGGAGAGAGTAGTGAATATCTTTGAAAGCTTTCCGAGCAATAAAATGCAAAAAGGGTTGATGCTTTCACACCAACCCTTTGATTCTTTTATTCTAGCTTTTAGCGATTAAAGTGCAGCGATCGTTGTCTTCTGCTCTTCCAGCTTAGCTAGTGTCTCTTTGTAACCTTCAAGCTTCTCACGCTCTTTAGCAACAACCGCTTCAGGAGCTTTCGCTACGAAGCCTTCGTTACCTAGTTTGCCTTCGATACGCTTGATTTCGCCGTGAGTTTTCTTGATTTCGCCATCTAGACGAGCAAGCTCAGCGTCTTTGTCGATCAGACCCGCCATTGGGATCATCAGCTCAGACTTAGCAACCAAGGCTGTTGCACACGCTGGCGTTTCTTCGTCAGCAGCAAGTACGCGTACAGATTCTAGTTTCGCTAGAGACATCAGAACTTGTTTGTTTGCTTCTAGACGCGCTGCGTCTTCTGCGTTTGCTGCTTTCAGCATAACGTCAAGCGGCTTACCTGGGTTGATGTCGTATTCAGCACGTAGGTTACGGATGCTGGTAATGAACGCTTTCACCCATTCAATATCGTCTAGCGCTTCTTGGTTGAAGTTTGCTTCGTCGAATTGAGGCAGTGCTTGCAGCATGATTGTCTCACCTTCTACACCTTCAACTAGTGGCTTGATGCTTTGCCAGATAGTTTCAGTGATGTAAGGAATCACTGGGTGAGCTAGACGTAGCGTCTTCTCAAGAACTGTGATTAGTGTACGGCGAGTACCACGCTGTTGCGCTTCAGTACCTTTCCATAGAACTGGCTTAGTAAGCTCTAGGTACCAGTCACAGAATTGGTTCCAGATGAATTCGTAAAGCGTGTTAGACGCCATATCTAGACGGAAGTTGTCGATATGGTTGTTGAACGCTTTCGCTGCAAGTTCAAACTGAGACTCGATCCACTTGTCCGCTAGTGAGTATTCAATCTCACCACCGTTGAAGCCACAATCTTGCTCTTCTGTGTTCATCATTACGTAACGGCTTGCGTTCCATAGTTTGTTACAGAAGTTACGGTAACCCTCAAGACGCTTCATATCCCAGTTGATATCGCGACCTGTTGATGCCATTGCTGCAAGAGTGAAACGTAGTGCGTCTGTACCGTATGCTTCGATACCGTTTTCAAACGTCTTACGAGTGTTCTTCTCGATTTTCTTCGCTAGCTGAGGCTGCATCATGTTGCCACAACGCTTCTCTACTAGAGACTCTAGGTCGATACCATCGATCATGTCGATTGGGTCAAGTACGTTACCTTTCGACTTAGACATCTTGTCGCCGTTTTCGTCACGGATTAGACCAGTAACGTAAACTGTCTTAAATGGTACTTGTGGTTTGCCGTTTTCGTCTTTCACGAAGTGCATGGTCATCATGATCATGCGCGCAACCCAGAAGAAGATGATGTCGAAACCAGTTACTAGTACGTCTGAAGGGTGGAATACTTTCAGATCGTCAGTTTGCTCTGGCCAACCTTGAGTACCGAACGTCCATAGTGCAGAAGAGAACCATGTATCCAGTACGTCTTCGTCTTGGTGAAGTTCAATGACTGACTCTAGGTTGTTATTCTTACGAACTTCTTCTTCGTCACGACCTACGTAAACATTACCTTGGTTGTCGTACCAAGCTGGGATGCGGTGACCCCACCATAGCTGACGAGAGATACACCAGTCTTGAACGTCACGCATCCAAGAGAAGTACATGTTTTCGTATTGCTTAGGAACGAATTGGATGTCGCCATTTTCTACTGCTTCAACCGCTGTTTTTGCTAGAGGCGCAGTACGTACGTACCATTGGTCAGTTAGCATTGGTTCGATAACCACGCCACCACGGTCGCCGTAAGGAACTTGTAGATCGTGATCTTTCACTTCTTCAAGTAGACCTAGCTCATCTAATTCAGCAACGATAGCTTTACGAGCAGCAAAACGCTCCATGCCGTGGTATTTAGCTGGTAGCTCTGTGCTGTACGCGTCGCTTGCTTCGCCGTTCGTGTTGAACACCTCAGAAGCAGCACGGATATTCGCGTCGAAAGTCAGAATGTTGATCATTGGTAGCTGGTGGCGCTTACCAACTTCGTAGTCGTTGAAGTCGTGCGCAGGTGTGATTTTCACACAGCCTGTACCTTTTTCCATATCTGCGTGCTCATCGCCCACGATTGGAATGCGACGTTCAACGATAGGAAGGATGATGTCTTTACCGATAAGATCTTTGTAACGTGGATCTTCTGGGTTAACCGCAACACCAGTATCGCCTAGCATGGTCTCCGGACGAGTCGTAGCCACAACGATGTAGTCTTTGCCATCCGCTGTTTTAACGCCATCTGCTAGTGGGTAGCGGAAGTGCCACATGTTGCCTTTAGTGTCTTTGTTCTCTACTTCTAGATCTGAAATCGCTGTGTGTAGCTTTGGATCCCAGTTAACTAGACGCTTACCGCGGTAGATTAGGTCGTCTTCGTATAGACGTACGAACACTTCTTGAACGGCGTTAGATAGACCATCGTCCATCGTAAAACGCTCACGGTCCCAGTCTACAGATGCGCCAAGGCGACGAAGCTGCTTAGTGATAGTACCGCCAGATTCGCCTTTCCATTCCCAGATTTTGTCGATGAAAGCTTCACGGCCGTAATCGTGTTTTGTTTTGCCTTCTTCTGCAGCGATCTTACGCTCAACAACCATCTGAGTTGCGATACCTGCGTGGTCCGTACCTACTTGCCAAAGAGTGTTTTTACCCTTCATGCGCTCACAACGGATAAGTGTATCCATGATCGTATCTTGGAACGCGTGGCCCATGTGTAGGCTACCAGTGACGTTCGGTGGCGGGATCATGATGCTGTATGATTCTTTAGTAGTGTCACCGTGTGGCTTAAAGTAGCCTTGCTCTTCCCAAGTCTGATACAGAGCTTGTTCAATTGAAGTTGGGTTGTATGTCTTTTCCATAGCGCTCTTTTAATGGATACGTTGATGGTTGAATCTAAGTCAATCTTTATAAGTGAGGGATCTTAACAAGATCGCCTTAACTATAAGGATTGACCGTTAAGGATATTGAATTTCGATCGTTTGCAGTTGATAACCTGCTTGACGGTAAATTTTATACCTTTCTCTTGCGACCTGTTTAGCTTTTTCTTCGCAAGGCACGAAGTCTACCACTTGAGCAAACTTGTTCGCAAAGGTTGTCTCATTTTCCGCCAAATTAATTACCAATTGACGATTCCAATTAGGTTTTACACCTTCATGGCCGATCTCAATATTGGTGGCGTATTTCGGTCCTTCACCTACGAGATTATGAGCCATGAACTTATCTGCATCAATTTGCCAAAAAGCCTCGGCCAGTTGTTCGGCGTGCGACTTGTCTTGGCAGTTCAAATACACTTTAGCTCCTTGGCGAGCAAAGTGCTGAGCCAGGAATACGATGTATTGTTCAAAGCCCGTCTTTGTTGCTTGAGGGCTCTCTTCTTTAATGATGTAGAAGGTTGCAGTTTGCATCATTCTCTCACTTGCCATTGGTCTCATCCTTAGACCATTTTACATTCCTATTCTCTCTCAAGAAAATCGGGGTAATAAAAAAGGGCCTTGCGGCCCTTTTAGATAGTGTTCAGAAATTACTCTTCTGTCTCTTGGCCGCTGCGGTTCAAAAGGAATTGGACAAGCATTGAGACAGGACGGCCCGTTGAGCCTTTCGCTGCGCCTGACTTCCAAGCTGTACCCGCGATATCGACGTGTGCCCAGTTGTACTTCTTAGCAAACTTAGACAGGAAGCAACCTGCAGTGATAGTGCCAGCAGGACGACCACCAATGTTTGCCATATCAGCAAATGGACTCTTCAGCTGCTCATGGTACTCGTCTGCCATTGGTAGACGCCATGCACGGTCACTTGCTTGTTCAGAAGCGTTTACTAGCTCATGAGAAAGTGGGTTGTGGTTAGAGATTACGCCGCTGATGTGGTGGCCTAGTGCGATAACACAAGCTCCCGTTAGCGTTGCAACGTCTACTACGCAGTCTGGTTCGAAACGCTCTACGTAAGTCAGTGCGTCACAAAGAACAAGACGACCTTCCGCATCCGTGTTCAGAACTTCTACAGTTTGACCAGACATGGTTGTTAGGATGTCACCTGGACGGTAAGCGTTGCTGCCTGGCATGTTTTCACAGCCTGCTAGAACACCAATAACGTTGATTGGTAGGTTTAGCTTCGCTAGCGCTTTCATTGTACCGAATACAGATGCTGCACCACACATGTCGTACTTCATCTCATCCATACCTTCACCAGGTTTTAGAGAGATACCGCCTGAATCGAACGTCAGACCTTTACCGACGAGAACGATAGGTTTTGCTTCTGACTCTGGGTTACCTTTGTATTCGATAATCGACATCATAGATTCGTTCTTCGAACCACGACCTACTGCTAGGTAAGATGTCATGCCCAGTTTTTCCATCTCTTGCTCACCAATGATCTTGGTGGTTACGGTTTCGTAATCGTCAGCAAGGCGACGAGCTTGAGAGGCTAAGTAAGCTGGGTTTGCTACGTTTGGTGGCATGTTGCCAAGATCTTTTGATGCTTTCACACCAGAAGAAATAGCTAGACCATGGGTGATTGCTTTTTCACCTAGGTTCAGTTCACGACGCGTTGGTACGTTGAACACTAGCTTACGCAGTGGACGACGAGTTTCTGGCTTAACGCTCTTGAACTGGTTAAATGTGTAAAGACCATCTTTAGTCGCTTCAACTGCTTGACGTACTTTCCAGTACGTATCGCGACCTTTAACGTGCAGTTCAGTTAGGAAACATACTGCTTCCATTGAACCGGTTTCGTTAAGTGTGCTGATCGTCTTTTGAATGATTTCCTTGTACTGGCGCTCGCCGAGTTCACGTTCTTTACCACAACCTACAAGTAGAACGCGCTCTGACAAAACACCTGGTACTTGATGCAGTAGTAGCATCTGACCAGGTTTACCCTCTAGATCACCACGGCGAAGTAGTGAACTGATGTAACCGTCACTGATTTTATCAAGTTGTTCGGCTACTGGAGAAAGGCGACGTGGTTCAAACACACCAACAACGATACATGCGCTACGTTGTTTCTCTGGACTGCCACTTTTAACACTGAACTCCATGCGTACTCCTACATCCTGAAGACAAATTGCTCTAAATGTTAGATAATGATCGCTTACTTGTTGAATTTAAGCTCAGGTCTTACCAACAGAGCTGATTTAAGCGCTAACATCTAGTTTATAATTTTTAAAAAAATAAATGGTTCAACGGGAAACTATAGTGATTCGACCAAAAAAACAAGTTTTGTATAGGTAATTTCAGCGTGATTATTGTTAGATATTTGATCCGCGAAACACTCAAGAGCCAATTTGCGATTTTCTTCGTACTTTTTTTGGTGTTTGTGAGCCAGAAGTTTATCAGTGTTCTTGCTGATGCTTCGGACGGGGATATTCCTGCTGGATTAATTTTCTCAGTGGTTGGTTTAAACATGCCAGCCATGGGTTTATTGATGCTGCCATTAAGTTTGTACATCGGCATATTGATCACCTTTGGTCGCTTGTATGCGGAAAGTGAGATCGTGGTAATGAATGCCACCGGTATCGGGAATAAATTCTTGGTACAGGCGGCATTGTACTTAGCTCTGATTACATCAGGTGTTGCTGCGTTTAATGCGTTGTGGTTATCGCCTTGGTCTCAGGACCGTGTCGAGCAACTGTACGAGCAAGTCGCGGCAGAAAACAGCGTTGACCTGCTAAAGAAAGGCCAATTCCAAGGAACGCCAGATGGTTCGTCAGTCGTGTTTATTGACGACATCAAAAACAGCACGTTAAGCAACGTGTTTGTTGCACAGATGCGCCCTCGCGATTCCATTCTACCAAGCGTGATGTTCTCTTCTTCAGGCGATGTAAAAGAACTGTCGGATGGCCGTCAGATCATTACGATGCATGAGGGCACGCGCTATGAAGGTGTGCCGACTCGCGTGGAATACATGATCACCAAGTTTGATGAATATGAAGGCTTGATTGGCCAGCGCGAAGTGAAGCAAAAAGGTCGTGATTGGGAAGCTTACCCAACCGCAGATTTGATCGGCCACCCCGATCCAGAAGCGCAAGCAGAACTGCAATGGCGAATTTCATTATTTGTGTGTATTCCGCTGTTGACGATGTTGGTTATTCCGCTTTCCGCGGTCAACCCACGTCAGGGACGTTTCGCCAAAATGGGGCCTGCCATCTTGATTTACTTGGCGTACTTCCTTGCAATTAGTGCAACGAAATCTGCGTTAGAGGATGGTGCTATACCTGCTGCTATTGGCATGTGGCCTATTAATGCGATGCTGCTTTTGGTCGCTATCCTGGCGAACATGATGGACAGTGTTCCTGCTCGTCGAATGAAAGAAAAATTCCGTAAGAAGAGGCTCGCGTAAGCTGTGTTCAAACTCTTAGACCTTTACATCGGTAGAACGATAATCTCTACCACGGCTTTGGTGTTAGCGACCTTTGTTGGTTTGTCTGGCATCATCAAATACGTAGAGCAGCTGCGTAAAGTCGGCCGTGGTGCATACGACTTAATGCATGCCCTCTACTTTGTGTTACTAAGTATCCCTCGCGATGTAGAAATGTTTTTCCCGATGGCTGCGTTGTTGGGGGCATTAATTGGCCTTGGTATGTTGGCTTCCAGCTCCGAGCTCGTAGTAATGCAAGCAGCCGGCTTTTCTAAGTTGGATATCGGTTTATCAGTGCTTAAAACCGCGGTTCCATTAATGCTAATCGTCATGACGCTTGGCCAATGGGGCGCACCTGAAGCACAAAAAATGGCACGTGATCTACGAGCGTTTGCTTTGTCTGGCGGTAGTATCGTTTCTGTTCGGGCTGGTGTTTGGGCTCGTGATGCCAATGATTTTATCTTTATCGGCAAAGTTGAAGACGACAAACTCTATGGTTTGAACATGTGGCGTTTTGATGATGATAAAAACCTACAGAAAGTCATTTTTGCTGAAGAGGTTGATTACCAACAAGACAACAATTGGCTGATGCGCTACGTGCAAGTTACTGACATGGAGAATGAAAACGTCATTACCAAGCGTGATTTGGAACAAATGGAGTGGCACACCTCATTAGCACCAGACAAACTGGCAGTCGTGACGGTAAAACCAGAAGAGCTGTCACTAAGTGGCTTGTATGACTATGTGACATACCTGAAAGCATCAGAGCAAGATGCTTCACGTTATGAACTGGCATTTTGGCGCAAGCTATCTCAACCGCTTTCTATCGCGGTAATGATGTTGATGGCACTGTCATTTGTATTCGGTCCATTACGTAGTGTGACCATGGGGGCAAGGGTGCTTTCGGGGGTGGTTGCTGGCTTTACTTTTTACATATCCAGTGAATTCTTTGGTCCTCTAACCTTGGTATATGGCATCCCGCCAGTATTCGGTGCACTGGCTCCAAGTCTCGTATTCTTAGCTATTGCGGTATCTCTGCTCAGAAGAAAGCTATAGATTCCCAAAGACAGTAAACATAAAAAAGGAAGGCGCCATGCCTTCCTTTTTCTATTTTGCTTCTGCCATTTAACTATTTAGCTTTCGGTAATACCACGACTTCAGTTTTTGCCCAAATATCATGGAAACCACGTTTCTGTGGGTCAATGGGCACAGTGAGGTTAGCTAAGCCGAAACCAGAGGTTGCTAGGCGAATCAGTGCCTGAGTTACAGAAATAGCTGAGCCATCTTTGCTGTTTCGGATCTGCATCTTCCAAGCTCGCATGCCTAGTGTTTGACCTGCTCGTGTCCAGAAGAAGACAAAGAAATATACCCAGACTGTCGCCAAGTAAAGGGTAAATAGCGGGCTTAATACAGGGTGCTTTCCTAGCATATCCGCTGCATCTGCATATTCTCCATAGCTCAATAATCCTGCTGCATTTAACGCAAAGACGATTGCCATCACTACGCCGGCGGCCATCATTTCAATTGCTAAGATAATCAGCATATCGTAGAACAACGCCGCTAATCGGCGAAATAAGCCCGCTGGTGGAAGAGTTGTAGAAGTCGTCATAGTTCCATCACTTACCTTTAAAATTGTGCGTCAGGATATAGATTCCGCTTGTCGGTGAAAAGAGAGCTAACGCACAGAGTCTCTAATTACGAAGAAATCACCATAGCAGAAGACACTTTATATCCATCGTCTAACTTAACAAAGCTATCCAGTTCAAACTTCGCGTCACCTAACCTGTGAAATCGTCAAACATACGGTACCTTGCTTAGAACATGAGATTACGAATGACGTGATAGAGGTACAAGATGATCGTGATTACCGGCGCGAGCAGTGGACTAGGTGCGCAACTAGCTAAGTTGTATGATGCTCAAGGCGAAGAAACACTGTTAACTGGACGCAGTGAAGAGAAGTTGGCGACTCTTTCTCAACACCTATCTAATAAAGCTCAAGTGCGTAGTTGTGATTTGGTGGATACATCCCAAGTCGAGAATTTGTTTAATGAGCTGCCTAAAGCGCCTTCTACTCTGATTCACTGTGCTGGAAGTGGGTATTTTGGTTTATTAGCTGAGCAAGACCCGCAAGAGATTCAAAAGCTGATTGAAAATAACCTCACTTCGGCGATTAATATTCTTCGAGAGTTGGTCAAACGTTATCAAGAGCAGCCAGTAAATGTTGTGATGGTGATGTCGACAGCAGCACAGCAAGCTAAGGCACAAGAATCGACCTATTGTGCGGTGAAGTGGGCTGTCAAAGGTTTGATTGAATCCGTTCGTATGGAGTTAAAAGGCAAACCAATGAAAATTATCGCTGTGTATCCCGGAGGTATGGCGACGGAATTTTGGGAGACGAGCGGTAAGTCTTTAGACACCAGTAGCTTTATGAGTGCAGGTGATGCAGCGCGGATGATTCATGGTGCGCTTTCTAATATTGGTAATGGTTACGTTTCGGATATTACAGTTAACCGTTTATAGGGCTGAGAGGGAGGTCTTGTTATCAGGTGATATGGCAGACTGAACTGTGATGAGATCTTCTTTGTCACACTTTGTGGCGAAATTATCAGCAAACGATAGTTATTTAAGGTTTTTCTGCTTGCGCAGGTCAAAAGCTTACGTATAATGCCAATCATCAAAGGGCAAGAGCCCAGAGATGCCGGTGTGGTGAAATTGGTATACACGACGGATTCAAAATCCGTTGCCTTCGGGCGTGGCGGTTCAAGTCCGCCCACCGGTACCATACATAGAAAGGTCGCTTTTATAGCGGCCTTTCGTCGTTTTGGGCGTTTGGAAATGGCGGAAGAAAGTTAGCGTTGCCTTCACGGTGGCGTCAGGAGTGCCTGCCCAGTTAAGTCGCCCACCGGTACTATATATAGAAAGGTCGCTTTTATAGCGGCCTTTCGTCGTTTTGGGCGTTTGGAAATGGCGGAAGAAGGTTAGCGTTGCCTTCGCGGTGGCGGCAGGAATGCCTGTCCAATCAACTCTGCCCACCGGTAGCATATTTTAGGACAGAGCCTCGACGAAAGCTGGGGGCTTTGTTGTTTCTGGTTATCCAAAATAAAAAAGCGCGAGGGTATGCCTCGCGCAAACTACTACATGGTGATAGTAGGAACAGCCTATAGAGCTGTGAACAAGGTGTTCTGTGTATTCGGAGTCCAATCCGACTGTGATACATGCGGAATGTTTACGAGGTAGCGAAGACCTTGGTAAGTCACGACATCATCTGCTTCATAAGCAACGTTTAGTGTCCAGTTAGTTGCAGGATCAGCATTTGTCCAAAGGCTAGACGTTGAAGACGGTGCCCAATCCTGTTGTGCGACGTGCGTTGTAACCGCTTTATAAACAGTACCTGAATGTGTTACGTAATCACCAGCAACGTATGCCTGACCAACTTGCCAAACTGGTGTGTAGTTATCCATGGTATCGAAAACGTATCCTGCTTCTTTTGCGATTTGGATAAACTTAGCCAGCTTAGGTAAGTTTTTGGTTGCTCCCATGCCGCGTTTGCCATCTTCGAATAAGAACTCATGTGTTAACACGATAACTTTGTCTGCGTGTAGCGGAGTACCACAAGGGAATTCTTGTGTTTTGGAGTTGATAGGGTTGATCGTCGTTGGCGCGCAACTGTTTAGGGCCGCATCAACATAACCTAGAAACGGTTCTGCTTCCGTCAAACTATTTGCTGGCATTGCAATGCCCCAGTTCTCCGGTGCCCAGTCAAGATCCCAACCATGGGTTTGATATCCCTTATTCGCTAAGATATTTTGAACTTCAATCGAGGCCTTAACGCTGTTTGACGGGTTGTCAGTGTCACAGACGTAGCCAGGTTCCCAAGGTTTTAAGTCATCAGAGGTTGCACATAAGCCATCTGCTTTAAAATTTTTTGTTACACGCCAGCCGTTGGTATATGGCAATCGAGCAAACTCTTCACCGCGATAGTTTGGGTAACTGGAAATATTTGGTAGGTATCGCTCGAGTACAGCTAAGTTTTCGGCAAATGTTAGAGCGTCGTAGACAGGATCTTGGTAAGAGTTAATTTGATGATCGCCCGTCGCATTACATTCTGCACCACTGTTAGGGCCAAATTCTTCCACGCAGTTATGGATCATATGGGCATAACTGTGGTTCGCTACGATATGCCCTGTATCGAGAGCCAGTTTCAAAGCTTCTAAAGCGCGGTCCTCATTTTCATCACCAATCCCATCTAGGTGCCAAGCATTAAAGTAAAAAGTGCCTTTAACCCCTTGTTCATTAAGCACATTAATCACATCGATTGACGCGTTAATAGGGCCGTCATCAAAGGTTAAATATATCGTGCCTTTTGGGTCTGCTTGGGCAAACGAATATTGAGATAGAGCAGTGCCTAAGAGTGTAACCATAGCCAGTTTATTTAATTTCATTCTTTATTCCTTTTAAGAAATTAATTATGACGTTGTCAGTAGTAATATATTGATAGTTATAAATATAAATTTTGTTTTTTATTATTCTGTTGGCTTTTATCCTAGACCTAAATAATTAATAAAAAATAGAGCGTATTTTCTAAAGTGAGATTTAGTTCACGAACAATGCAACCGGTTGCGCTTTTTTGCGTTGGTTATTTTTGCTACAGTTTTTGTAGATTGAAAATTACACAACGGGAGTAAGGCTATGAAAAAGATCCTTTTATGCTGTAGCGCTGGGATGTCGACCAGTATGTTGGTTAGAAAGATGGAGCAAGCTGCTGAAAAGCAAGGTATTGTATGTAAGATTGATGCGTTGTCTGTGAATGCGTTTGATGAAGCAATCAAAGAGTACGATGTTTGCTTGCTTGGACCTCAAGTTCGATTCCAACTAGAAGAATTGCGAAAAACAGCTCAAGAGCACGGTAAAAATATAGAGGCAATTTCCCCACAGGCTTATGGAATGATGAAAGGGGAAGAAGTATTAAAGCAAGCATTAGAACTTATTAACTAATTCAATAGTTTAAAATAAAAAGAACAATCATCAAATATTGATATTTGATGTGGGGTTCTTTTGTCTAAAAATAAGGATGGACTCTATGAAGCTTTATGATGCGATTATAGGAATAGTCGAAAAGCATATAGCCCCAATTGCAGCAAAAGTGGGTAATCAACCTCATGTTAGAGCAATGAGAGACGGATTTATCGTGGCAATGCCGTTTATTATTGTAGGTAGCTTTATCTTAATATTTGCTTTTCCACCATTTGAAGAAGGGACTTCGTTTACTCTAGGTCAAATATGGTTGGACTTTGCGACGACGCATTTCGATACCATTATGATGCCGTTCAATATGTCGATGGGAATCATGACGATATTCGTCTCGCTAGGGGTCGCCTATAGCTTGGCGAAAGCATACAAAATGGATGGGATAACCAGTGCTGTTTTGTCGCTTATGAGTTTCTTATTAATTGCAGCTCCTGCTAAAGACGGCGCTTTGGCAATGAATCATATGGGAGGAACGGGGATTTTTACTGCGGTAATGAGTGCTTTCTTTTCTGTCGAGCTGTACCGCTTTATGAAAAAGCATAACATTACGATTCGCATGCCAGAGCAGGTGCCTCCGGCTATTGCACGATCCTTTGAGGTATTGCTACCTGTCTTAGCGATTTTCGTTACGCTTTACCCTCTGAGTATTTTTGTTCAAATGCAATACGATATGTTGATTCCTGATGCGGTGATGGCAATGTTCAAACCATTGATCAGTGCTTCAAATACGTTACCAGCGATCATTGGCGCCTTGCTTGTTTGTCAGTTATTGTGGTTTGCGGGCATCCATGGAGCGGCGATTGTCGTTGGTCTTCTGTCTCCCATCTTCCTTACTAATATCAGTGCTAACATCGACGCGTTTGTTGCTGGCCAACCTATTCCAAATGTATTCACTCAGCCATTCTGGGACTTCTACATCTTTATTGGTGGTTCGGGTGCAACATTAGCGCTGGTAATGCTTATGTCCTTCAGTCGTTCAGCTCACCTCAAAAGTATTGGACGTATGAGTGCAGTGCCTGGTTTCTTCCAAATTAACGAACCGGTTATTTTTGGTAGCCCTGTGGTGATGAACCCTATTCTATTTATTCCATTCGTATTCGCGCCTATCTTGAATGCCACCATTGCGTATTTTGCTGTGCACCTTGGTTTTGTTGGCATGGGGGTGGCAACAACACCTTGGACTACACCAGCTATTATCGGTGCATCGTGGGGTAGCGGTTGGACATTCTCACCTGTGTTGCTCGTGATAGGGCTACTGATTCTTGACCTGTTTATCTACTTGCCGTTTTTCAAGATGTTTGAAAAGCAAGTATTAGAACAAGAGCTTCCAACAAGCAAAGAAACAAAAGACGCGGAACAACCATCCGGTGAAGGCGTAACAGCATAAAGATGATTGGGCTGTCATTCGATAGCCCTCCCTTTCGGAGAGAAGACATGGAACAAGAATTAGTCGTGATGGAAATTATCTGCAACGCGGGTGAAGCCAGAAGTTTGAGTTATGAGGCATTGCGCCTATCGAGAGAGAAAAACTTTGCAGTAGCGGAAGAAAAGCTTTCTCAAGCGAAAGAGTGCATTAACAAAGCGCACCTGATTCAAACGCAATTGATTGAAGAGGACCAAGGAGAGGGCAAAGTGCCAATGACCTTGGTTATGGTGCATGCTCAAGATCATTTAATGACGACCATCTTAGCGCAGGAAATGGCGGTAGAAATCGTCGCATTGAACAAGCAAATTTCTGAAAAGTAAGGAAGCGACGATGCCGAGAAATGCAATCAAGCTCGCCATTATAGGTGGCGGCAGTAGTTACACTCCGGAACTTGTTGAGGGTGTTATTAAACGTTTGGAGTTCTTACCTGTTAAACAGATGCACTTTGTTGATATTGAGTCTGGGGCGGAGAAGTTAGAGATCATCACTGGTTTAGCGCAACGTATGGTCGATAAAGCTGGTGCTGACATTGAAATTAAAGCGGGTTTTGATCGTCGTGAAGCAATCAAAGGTGCGGACTTTGTTATGACGCAATTCCGTGTTGGTGGTTTAGCTGCGCGAGCGAACGACGAGCGTATTCCTATTGAATATGATGTTATCGGTCAGGAAACTACAGGACCGGGTGGTTTCGCCAAAGCATTGAGAACCATTCCTGTAATTCTCGATATTTGCAAAGATATTGAAGAATTAGCCCCAAATGCTTGGATGTTGAATTTTACTAACCCAGCAGGTTTAGTCTCTGAAGCGGTGAGTAAATATACCAAAGTGAAGAGTATTGGACTTTGTAATGTGCCTGTTTCGATGGAAATGATGATTGCCGAGATGATGGATTGTGAACCAAAAGAGCTGCAACTTGAGTTCGCTGGTTTGAATCACTTGGTGTGGGTACATAAAGCATGGCTTAGAGGAGAGGATATTACTCAAACAGTACTAGAGAAGGTTGGAGATGGTGCCAACTTCAGTATGAAGAATATTTGGGAGGAACCATGGGATCCTGCATTTCTTAAAGCGTTAGGGGCGATTCCTTGTCCTTATCATCGTTATTTCTATCAAACAGATGCCATGCTAGCGGAAGAAAAACAGAGCGCGGGTGAACAAGGCACGCGTGCTGAACAAGTTATGGAGACCGAATCGGCACTATTTAAGCTGTATCAAGATCCTAACTTGGCTCATAAACCAAAAGAGTTAGAAGAGCGGGGAGGAGCTTACTATTCCGATGCATCATTGAACCTAGTGGACTCGATTTATAACAATCGCAATAGTATTCATGTGGTGAACGTACTAAACAATGGCGCAATTAACGGTTTACCTGACAATGCTGTGATTGAATGTAGTGCAGTTATTGGTAGTTGGGGGGCAAAACCGCTCGCAGTAGGGGAGCTCTCGACCAACATAAAAGGACTACTTTACCAAGTTAAGGCTTACGAGCAATTAGCGATTGAAGCTGCGGTTGAAGGGAGTTATGACAAAGCACTTATGGCGTTGACCAATAATCCGTTAGTGCCTGATATTGGGCGAGCGAAATCCATTTTGGACGACATATTGAAAGCGAATGCACCTTACCTTCCTCAATTTAAACTGACAATGCTGTAAAAAGGGATATCACCAATGAAAGTGATTTTTAACGCTGATGACTTTGGCTTAACGCCCGGAGTGAATAACGGAATCATCAAAGCACACCAGCAAGGTGTGGTTCGTTCGACCACCATGATGGTAGGGATGGGGGCCGAGAAGCATGCCGTCGAATTGGCGAAACAAAATTCTAACTTGAAAATTGGTATACACCTTCGTTTTACCGCTGGTGCTCCAATTACGGGGCACCCTAATCTTACCAATGGTAAGGAGCACTTTGTTAGTTATGCCGAGTTATGGAAAAAACAAGATTTCGATTTAAAGGCTGTGTATGAAGAAGCGCAAAGCCAAATAGAGCACTTTCTTGCTTTAGGCTTATCATTGAGTCATCTAGATAGCCATCACCATGCGCACACTCACCCTCAATTGCTCCC
The DNA here is from genome assembly GCF_002906655.1 of Vibrio hyugaensis. Taxonomy (NCBI): domain Bacteria; kingdom Pseudomonadati; phylum Pseudomonadota; class Gammaproteobacteria; order Vibrionales; family Vibrionaceae; genus Vibrio; species Vibrio hyugaensis. The sequence continues at coordinate 2,686,353 of NZ_CP025794.1, forward strand.
TGTTATAAGAGAACTTGCTACAAAATATCGTGTACCTTTACGCGGAAGTGGGTTGTGCCATGTCAGGAATCCTGTTCGATATTTCTTTACTGATGAATTTTATGATCAAAGTGTAAGTCTCGATGGGTTGCTAAGGGGCTTGCTCAGATTAAAGCCTCAGTACGATATTGTCGAAGTGATGTGTCATCCCGCAGAGGCCGATCAACCTCTAATACTTAGCAGCGGTTACGCGCTGCAACGAGAATTAGAGCTGCAGGTTCTGACCTCCCCGATACTTAAGCAAGAACTTGTTCAACATGGTATCGCAGTCACGGATTACTCTGAGCTTATTTCTTCTCACAAAGTTGCCAGTGTATGATTTAGGCCGCCGGCGTCGAACCCTATAATCACCTTACGACTTGCTGGTGGCCGCTTTATCTAGGTTATCTCTTCGAATAAAACATGCAGTTGGATTAAATAGCAATATGGCAAGGATAAAAGATGTCGCAGAACTCGCTGGAGTAAACCGTTCCACCGTTTCTCGCATTATTAATGGCGAAGGCAAGTTCCGTGAAGAGACAAGAAAAAAAGTCGAAGCGGCCATGGCGCAATTAAATTATCGCCCAAGTGCGATTGCCCGCTCCCTAGCGACTTCATCAAGTAACATGGTTGGTTTATTGGTGACGTACTACACAGGTGGATTTTTCGGGGAGATGATGGAGCAAGTTCAAACGGAACTAGACATCCATAAGAAGTTTTTGATTACCGCACAAGGTCACCATTCCGCAGAAGGAGAGCGAGAGGCTATTGAGCGTTTTAATGATCTTCGCTGCGATGGTTATGTGCTTCACAGCCGTTATTTGTCTGATGATGATTTGCGTGAACTAGCAAAGTTACCAACGCCGTTTGTATTACTTGATCGTTATGTAGAAGGTATTGAAGAGCGGTGCGTCACGTTCAATCATCATGATGCGAGTCGAATAGCGGTAGAGCACCTTATCTCGGGGGGGCACAGGCACATTGCTTGTATTACCGGCCCTTCACAGCGTCATAATAGCTTACTTAGAAAGTTAGGTTATGTAGATGCGATGAAGAGTGCGGGCATCGAAATTGATGAAAGCTGGTGTGAAGAAGGTAACTACGGCCGTCAAAGTGGTTATGATGCAATGGCTTCTATATATAGACGGCATCCTGAAATAACCGCGCTTTTTTCTTGTAGTGAGGAGATGACGGTTGGGGCGATGCAATTTCTGCATGAACATAAGATATCTGTCCCAGAACAAATTTCGTTAGTAAGCTTTGATAGTGTCGACCTATGTGAAAGTCTCTACCCTACGGTATCTGCGGTTCATTTCCCAATTAGTGACATGGCGAGAGTGGCAGTGCAAACTCTTATAGGGCTAGTCAAAGATCAACAAATAGAAAGCAAGCCTATCTTTGAAGCTCAACTGAAAATACGTAAGGCCGATAGGTCTTTATGGTAAGTGCTAAAGGTTGAGTGGCCTATAGCCTACTCGTTATTGTCTATTGATGGTAAGCACATCGACGCTTTATACATCGGCCTTATTGATGAATTCATTTACAAAATCCACTACTATTAAAGGCTTATCAAGAAGAACTAAGTCAGTAGTGGAAAAGTGGCAACAATTAAACTTACAGTGGATCGTATTCAGCCCGGCTTACATATCCGTCTCCCACTCAAGTGGAACGAGCACCCCTTCCTATTAAATAGCTTCAAAATCAAAGACCAAGAACAAGTTGAGATGATCCGACACCTTGGAGTTAAGTTTGTTTATTTTAACTCAGAACAGAGCGAAGTATCGCCTCTACCAGCGAATCAGCCGCAAGTAGAAGTAAAGAAGGACGACACTTTAGAGCTGGAAGCTCAGAAGTTATGGCAAGAGAAGCAAAAGCGCATCGAAAAGCTTAGCGCTTATCGCCGTCGAGTCATTCAATGTGAGAAAGAGTTCGAGCGTTCCCTCGCCCGTATGCGCTCTGTGATGACGAAAATACGTAACCGTCCCGCCGCTGCTGTTGATGAAGCCAAACAATTGATTGACGATATCGTTGAGAAGTTGATGTGCGATGATAATGTCACATTACATTTAATGAATGGCAAAAATGAATTTGAAGATATCTACTTCCATTCGTTGAACGTTGCTGTCATTGCTATGATGATTGGACGTGCAAAAGGATACTCCGCAGAGCAGCTTAAAGCGCTCTCTTTTGCAGCGCTCTTTCATGATATGGGCAAAATTAAAATCCCAACGGCTATTTTACGTAAACAGTTGCCGCTCACTGAACCAGAAAGTAACTATCTTAAGCTGCACACCAAGTACGGTTTGGATATGGCGAATCAAATTGATGACTTTCCTGAAAGCGCGAAAAGAGTCATAGCCCAACATCATGAGATGAGAGATGGCTCGGGTTATCCTAAAGGGCTAAAAGGGGATGATATCGATGAGTTGGCTCAAGTGATCATTGTGGCGAATGCTTTTGATAATTTGTGCCATACGCCAGTCCCTTCCGAACAAAAGATACCTTATACCGCGCTCTCTCATTTATATAAGAATTGCAAACATCTATATAAAGAAGAAAACCTTAATATCTTGATCAAGTTTATGGGCGTTTTTCCACCGGGAACGGTAGTACAACTTTCCAATAATATGGTGGGGTTGGTGATCTCAGTAAATGCGTCACACTTGTTGTTTCCTAATGTCTTAGTTTATGACCCTTCAGTTCCGCGTACACAAGCGCCGATTATTGACCTTGCATCAAAAGACTTAAAAATCGTAAACGCGATTCATCCATCCAAACTGCCCGAAAAAATTAGGGAGTACCTAAATCCAAGATCTCGGATTTCCTATTTCTTTGACAGTGATGAGTAGTTATCCACAGGTTTTTGTGGGTAATCTGTAGAAATCTTGGGTGTTATTTATGGGTATTTTTCTGGTTGGATGGAAAGTATCCACTTGGCATGTTTTTTTAGAAAAAATGCATTTTTAGTCTTGCCAAAGAAAATCTTCTCCCTATAATGCGCATCCATCGACACGGCAGACGCCACAAGGCTTCAGCAGAGTCGAGGAGGTAAAAAACTTCTGAGAAAATAAATTGAAAAAAGTGTTTGACACTCTCAATTATCTCGCTAGAATTCACCTCCGCTTTGAGAGAAAAACTTCTCGCAAAGCAAGCTCTTTAAAAATATAGACCTATCAATCTGTGTGGGCACTCGTTGATGATAATCCAATTAGAAACTTCGGTTTCAAATTAGGTTTCAATGAACTGAGTGACCAATCAAGACTTCTTTTGGCAACATTAGGGGACTTGGCACAGTCAATTCATTATCATTCTGTTGGAATGATAATAGCTTTAAAATTACTTCTTACTTTCGAGTAAGGATGAGTTTTGAAGTCAGTATTCGTTGAGCCGAACAAAATCTTAAATTGAAGAGTTTGATCATGGCTCAGATTGAACGCTGGCGGCAGGCCTAACACATGCAAGTCGAGCGGAAACGACTTAACTGAACCTTCGGGGAACGTTAAGGGCGTCGAGCGGCGGACGGGTGAGTAATGCCTAGGAAATTGCCCTGATGTGGGGGATAACCATTGGAAACGATGGCTAATACCGCATGATGCCTACGGGCCAAAGAGGGGGACCTTCGGGCCTCTCGCGTCAGGATATGCCTAGGTGGGATTAGCTAGTTGGTGAGGTAATGGCTCACCAAGGCGACGATCCCTAGCTGGTCTGAGAGGATGATCAGCCACACTGGAACTGAGACACGGTCCAGACTCCTACGGGAGGCAGCAGTGGGGAATATTGCACAATGGGCGCAAGCCTGATGCAGCCATGCCGCGTGTGTGAAGAAGGCCTTCGGGTTGTAAAGCACTTTCAGTCGTGAGGAAGGTAGTGTAGTTAATAGCTGCATTATTTGACGTTAGCGACAGAAGAAGCACCGGCTAACTCCGTGCCAGCAGCCGCGGTAATACGGAGGGTGCGAGCGTTAATCGGAATTACTGGGCGTAAAGCGCATGCAGGTGGTTTGTTAAGTCAGATGTGAAAGCCCGGGGCTCAACCTCGGAATAGCATTTGAAACTGGCAGACTAGAGTACTGTAGAGGGGGGTAGAATTTCAGGTGTAGCGGTGAAATGCGTAGAGATCTGAAGGAATACCGGTGGCGAAGGCGGCCCCCTGGACAGATACTGACACTCAGATGCGAAAGCGTGGGGAGCAAACAGGATTAGATACCCTGGTAGTCCACGCCGTAAACGATGTCTACTTGGAGGTTGTGGCCTTGAGCCGTGGCTTTCGGAGCTAACGCGTTAAGTAGACCGCCTGGGGAGTACGGTCGCAAGATTAAAACTCAAATGAATTGACGGGGGCCCGCACAAGCGGTGGAGCATGTGGTTTAATTCGATGCAACGCGAAGAACCTTACCTACTCTTGACATCCAGAGAACTTTCCAGAGATGGATTGGTGCCTTCGGGAACTCTGAGACAGGTGCTGCATGGCTGTCGTCAGCTCGTGTTGTGAAATGTTGGGTTAAGTCCCGCAACGAGCGCAACCCTTATCCTTGTTTGCCAGCGAGTAATGTCGGGAACTCCAGGGAGACTGCCGGTGATAAACCGGAGGAAGGTGGGGACGACGTCAAGTCATCATGGCCCTTACGAGTAGGGCTACACACGTGCTACAATGGCGCATACAGAGGGCAGCAAGCTAGCGATAGTGAGCGAATCCCAAAAAGTGCGTCGTAGTCCGGATTGGAGTCTGCAACTCGACTCCATGAAGTCGGAATCGCTAGTAATCGTGGATCAGAATGCCACGGTGAATACGTTCCCGGGCCTTGTACACACCGCCCGTCACACCATGGGAGTGGGCTGCAAAAGAAGTAGGTAGTTTAACCTTCGGGAGGACGCTTACCACTTTGTGGTTCATGACTGGGGTGAAGTCGTAACAAGGTAGCGCTAGGGGAACCTGGCGCTGGATCACCTCCTTATACGATGATTACTCACGATGAGTGTCCACACAGATTGATACGGTTTATAAGTAAGAGACGATACTGGGTCTGTAGCTCAGGTGGTTAGAGCGTTCGCCTGATAAGCGAGAGGTCGGTGGTTCGAGTCCACTCAGACCCACCAATTTCCTTGGAAATTGGCACACAGTATCACACTGATGGGGCTATAGCTCAGCTGGGAGAGCGCCTGCCTTGCACGCAGGAGGTCTGCGGTTCGATCCCGCATAGCTCCACCATCTTTAAGTGTTCTTGAAAAAGAACCTTTAAAAATGGTTTCATTAAGAAATCTAGCTCTTTAACAATTTGGAAAGCTGACAAAACAATCTTTAAGATTGTTTGTAAAGTTCTCAATGTTTGTCTTTATGACAAACACCAAAAAACACATTCAAGTGTTCTTGGGAATATCACTTTTACAGTGATTATTCGAAATTGAGTCCGGCAAAATCGAACTGTCTCTCGCTCATTCAAATAATGAGAGACAACTTTGGTGATTTGAACATCAACTCGAAACTCCTTCGGGTTGTATGGTTAAGTGACTAAGCGTACACGGTGGATGCCTTGGCAGTCAGAGGCGATGAAGGACGTATTAACTTGCGATAAGCCCAGATTAGGTAGTAAAAACCACTTGAGTCTGGGATTTCCGAATGGGGAAACCCACTTACATAAGTAAGTATCGCTGCGTGAATACATAGCGCAGCGAGGCGAACCGGGGGAACTGAAACATCTAAGTACCCCGAGGAAAAGAAATCAACCGAGATTCCGAAAGTAGCGGCGAGCGAAATTGGACTAGCCCTTAAGCTTTATATGCGTTAGACGAACGGTCTGGAAAGTCCGGCAATAAAGGGTGATAGCCCCGTAGTTGACAACGCACATTCAGTGAAATCGAGTAGGGCGGGACACGTGATATCCTGTCTGAATATGGGGGGACCATCCTCCAAGGCTAAATACTACTGACTGACCGATAGTGAACCAGTACCGTGAGGGAAAGGCGAAAAGAACCCCTGTGAGGGGAGTGAAATAGAACCTGAAACCGTGTACGTACAAGCAGTAGGAGCACCTTCGTGGTGTGACTGCGTACCTTTTGTATAATGGGTCAGCGACTTATATTCAGTGGCAAGGTTAACCATCTAGGGGAGCCGTAGCGAAAGCGAGTGTTAACTGCGCGACTCAGTCGCTGGATATAGACCCGAAACCAGGTGATCTAGCCATGGGCAGGTTGAAGATTGAGTAACATCAATTGGAGGACCGAACCGACTAATGTTGAAAAATTAGCGGATGACTTGTGGCTAGGGGTGAAAGGCCAATCAAACCTGGAGATAGCTGGTTCTCCCCGAAAGCTATTTAGGTAGCGCCTCGGACGAATACTACTGGGGGTAGAGCACTGTTAAGGCTAGGGGGTCATCCCGACTTACCAACCCTTTGCAAACTCCGAATACCAGTAAGTACTATCCGGGAGACACACGGCGGGTGCTAACGTCCGTCGTGGAGAGGGAAACAACCCAGACCGCCAGCTAAGGTCCCAAATTATTACTAAGTGGGAAACGATGTGGGAAGGCTCAGACAGCCAGGATGTTGGCTTAGAAGCAGCCATCATTTAAAGAAAGCGTAATAGCTCACTGGTCGAGTCGGCCTGCGCGGAAGATGTAACGGGGCTAAGTAATAAACCGAAGCTGCGGCAATGAAGTTTACTTCATTGGGTAGGGGAGCGTTCTGTAAGCCGTTGAAGGTGTGTTGTAAAGCATGCTGGAGGTATCAGAAGTGCGAATGCTGACATGAGTAACGATAAAGGGGGTGAAAAACCTCCTCGCCGGAAGACCAAGGGTTCCTGTCCAACGTTAATCGGGGCAGGGTAAGTCGACCCCTAAGGCGAGGCCGAAAGGCGTAGTCGATGGGAAACGGGTTAATATTCCCGTACTTCTTACAATTGCGATGGGGGGACGGAGAAGGCTAGGTGGGCCTGGCGACGGTTGTCCAGGTTCAAGTGCGTAGGCTGAAGAGTTAGGTAAATCCGGCTCTTCTTAAGGCTGAGACACGACGTCGAGCTACTACGGTAGTGAAGTCATTGATGCCATGCTTCCAGGAAAAGCCTCTAAGCTTCAGATTGTAAGGAATCGTACCCCAAACCGACACAGGTGGTCGGGTAGAGAATACCAAGGCGCTTGAGAGAACTCGGGTGAAGGAACTAGGCAAAATGGTACCGTAACTTCGGGAGAAGGTACGCTCTTGATGGTGAAGTCCCTTGCGGATGGAGCTGACGAGAGTCGCAGATACCAGGTGGCTGCAACTGTTTATTAAAAACACAGCACTGTGCAAAATCGTAAGATGACGTATACGGTGTGACGCCTGCCCGGTGCCGGAAGGTTAATTGATGGGGTTAGACTTCGGTCGAAGCTCTTGATCGAAGCCCCGGTAAACGGCGGCCGTAACTATAACGGTCCTAAGGTAGCGAAATTCCTTGTCGGGTAAGTTCCGACCTGCACGAATGGCGTAATGATGGCCACGCTGTCTCCACCCGAGACTCAGTGAAATTGAAATCGCTGTGAAGATGCAGTGTACCCGCGGCTAGACGGAAAGACCCCGTGAACCTTTACTACAGCTTGGCACTGAACATTGACCCTACATGTGTAGGATAGGTGGGAGGCTTTGAAGCACAGTCGCTAGATTGTGTGGAGCCGTCCTTGAAATACCACCCTTGTAGTGTTGATGTTCTAACGTCGACCCCTAATCGGGGTTGCGGACAGTGCCTGGTGGGTAGTTTGACTGGGGCGGTCTCCTCCCAAAGAGTAACGGAGGAGCACGAAGGTGGGCTAATCACGGTTGGACATCGTGAGGTTAGTGCAATGGCATAAGCCCGCTTGACTGCGAGAATGACAATTCGAGCAGGTGCGAAAGCAGGTCATAGTGATCCGGTGGTTCTGTATGGAAGGGCCATCGCTCAACGGATAAAAGGTACTCCGGGGATAACAGGCTGATACCGCCCAAGAGTTCATATCGACGGCGGTGTTTGGCACCTCGATGTCGGCTCATCACATCCTGGGGCTGAAGTCGGTCCCAAGGGTATGGCTGTTCGCCATTTAAAGTGGTACGCGAGCTGGGTTTAGAACGTCGTGAGACAGTTCGGTCCCTATCTGCCGTGGGCGTTGGAAGATTGAAGGGGGCTGCTCCTAGTACGAGAGGACCGGAGTGGACGAACCTCTGGTGTTCGGGTTGTGTCGCCAGACGCATTGCCCGGTAGCTAAGTTCGGAATCGATAACCGCTGAAAGCATCTAAGCGGGAAGCGAGCCCTGAGATGAGTCTTCCCTGATACTTTAAGTATCCTAAAGGGTTGTTCGAGACTAGAACGTTGATAGGCAGGGTGTGTAAGCGTTGTGAGGCGTTGAGCTAACCTGTACTAATTGCCCGTGAGGCTTAACCATACAACACCCAAGGGGTTTTGATGGACTCAATGCAAGAACGATTGAATGTGTAAGAACTTAGAAACAGCTTTCCGAATTAAAGAATTTGCTTGGCGACCATAGCGATTTGGACCCACCTGACTTCCATTCCGAACTCAGAAGTGAAACGAATTAGCGCCGATGGTAGTGTGGGGTTTCCCCATGTGAGAGTAGGACATCGCCAGGCTTTAAATTTAGTTTTTTCCTTTTTAAAAAGGTGAAGACAAAAGTTAAGAGAGCCCGTTTGTAAAAGCGGGCTTTTTTAGTCCTCACGGACACAGATAATGTGCTGATATGGCTCAGTCGGTAGAGCGCATCCTTGGTAAGGATGAGGTCCCCAGTTCGATTCTGGGTATCAGCACCATTTACTGTTTGTTTTACGCTTTAAATCAAAGCTTAAAACAAAACGTAAAGAATTTTGCTTGGCGACCATAGCGCTTTGGACCCACCTGATTCCATTCCGAACTCAGAAGTGAAACAAAGTAGCGCCGATGGTAGTGTGGGGTTTCCCCATGTGAGAGTAGGACATCGCCAGGTTCTTATTTAGACTCAAGAGTCTAACCAGTGCGGAGCGGTAGTTCAGTTGGTTAGAATACCGGCCTGTCACGCCGGGGGTCGCGGGTTCGAGTCCCGTCCGCTCCGCCACTTATTCCAGACCTCAGCAGAAATGCTGGGGTCTTTTCGTATTTACGATATTATTTTGGTCTGCGACCAACGAGTCCCGCTCGTGTGCGAGTCCAATTGAGCGCAAGCTCAGCCGCTTCAACACTTATCTAGAAATTCAGTCTTCGTGCTAGCTTTCACCGTTTTAGGGAATATGATTTTCGTTTATAGGAAAGTAAGGCTCGCAAGGTTTTGTCTGTAGCCTACAAGCCCAACTATTTATTCAGATATACGCCCCTAGTCTATCCACCCTTATTGAAAATCTACTCTGTCATTTGGTTATGTTTGAGATGCCCTCTAATGCTTTATCTATCAAGGAATGGGGCATTCAATAACACCAAGCTTATGACCCATCAAATGGTTACCTTCTTCAATAATAGCTATCTTTGTTGGTGTTCTCTTATCGGTATCACCGGCTAACCCTACTGGGTCATCACTTCTCATATTTACGCTGAAGAAAACTTTGTTTGCTTTACTCTTATTTGCCAGAAGGATTAACCTAGTAAAGGTTCTTATGGGAGTACAACCTAATGATGCAGCAGATAGAAAGTGAAACGCTAAGAGTCTTATTCGAAAGCCTGTCTTCTCAAGATGGGATTGCCGTTATTAACCCTGCGACTGAGCAAGAACTGATTCGCTTAAAGCCTAGCTCTTTGGATGAGTTAGATGCGCAAATAGAAGCGTGCAAATCGGCTCAAGTTGAGTGGGCAAAACTCAGCGCTAAAGCACGTTCCGCTTCCCTAAAAAAGTGGTTCCAATTGCTTGTAGAGTATACGGAAGACATCGCGAACATCATTACCTTAGAACAAGGTAAACCCCTTACTGAAAGTCGTGGAGAAGTCGCATACGGCGCATCTTTTGTTGAATGGTTCGCAGAAGAGGCTAAACGCACTTATGGTGAGGTTATTCCAGCCCCAGCGGTAGATAGACGCCTCTCTACCATCAAACAACCTGTCGGCGTGTGTACAGCGATTACACCATGGAACTTCCCTATTGCAATGATCACTCGAAAAGCGGCTCCTGCTCTGGCTGCGGGATGTGGGATGATCATTAAACCTTCTGAATTAACGCCTTTGACTGCTCTGGCTGTGGTGGAGCTTGCTCATCGGGCTGGTATCCCTAAAGCTCTATTGTCTACCGTTGTTTCTGAACAGGCGGCAGAGTTCGGTTTGGTATTAAGTACCGATCCTCGTATTAAGAAGATCTCTTTCACTGGTTCGACACGTGTCGGTAAGATCTTAATGAAACAAGCAAGTGATACGGTTAAAGCCGCTTCTATGGAATTGGGTGGTAACGCACCTTTTATTGTTTTTGAGGATGCAGATTTAGAAGCTGCTGCGAATGGCTTAATTGCTTCCAAGTTTCGTAATGCTGGACAAACCTGTGTGTGTACCAACCGCTTGTATGTACATCAGAGTGTGAAAGAGGCGTTCTTAACTAAGCTTCTTGATAAAGTGGCAAGCCTGGCGGTCGGTAATGGTCTTGAGGAAAATACAACTCTTGGCCCTGTTATCACTATGGCTTCTAAGCATCGTCTAGAGGCGGTAGTCGATCAGGCATTACAAGAAGGAGCAACAATACTTAACCAGCCTCAAAAACTCACTGGGTGCTTTATGGAGCCTGTTATCTTAGATGATGTCGAACAAGGTATGGCGATCGTGCAACAAGAGTTGTTTGGTCCGGTTTTGCCAGTCATTAGTTTTGATGACGATGAACAAGTGCTCTCGATGGCGAATGACACCGAGTATGGTTTAGCTTGCTACTTCTATACCGATTGCTTGAAACGCATTATCCGATTTAGTGAAGGTTTGGAATACGGCATGGTAGGGATAAACGAAGGGATTATCTCTACGGAAGTTGCGCCGTTTGGTGGTATCAAAGAATCTGGCATTGGTCGTGAGGGTGCTAAACAAGGTATCGATGAGTACCTAGAGACGAAGTATATCTGCCTTGGAGGTTTGAGCTAACCTTCTCACGAGACAAAGACGGAAGCTGGGTATATCACCTGGCTTTTTGTTTATTGAGATAAAGGTAAATGAAGAGGGGAACTGTGAGTTTTCTTCAGATGCAAAAAAGCCGCATCAAGTGATGCGGCTTTTTATAATATGGCTCCTCCTACTGGACTTGAACCAGTGACCTGCGGATTAACAGTCCGTCGCTCTACCAACTGAGCTAAGGAGGAATTATCTTGTTTAAGAATAAATGGTGCCGACTACCGGAATCGAACTGGTGACCTACTGATTACAAGTCAGTTGCTCTACCTACTGAGCTAAGTCGGCACATTTTCGTTAATAAGTAATCGACTTACTAACTGAAAGATGGCTCCTCCTACTGGACTTGAACCAGTGACCTGCGGATTAACAGTCCGTCGCTCTACCAACTGAGCTAAGGAGGAATTATCTTGTTTAAGAATAAATGGTGCCGACTACCGGAATCGAACTGGTGACCTACTGATTACAAGTCAGTTGCTCTACCTACTGAGCTAAGTCGGCGTGCCGTTATTCTTTTTATTGTTCGTGTAAGACACCAACAATTTCAAATTGTGGTGCCCGGAGGCGGAATCGAACCACCGACACGAGGATTTTCAATCCTCTGCTCTACCGACTGAGCTATCCGGGCGACGAGGTGTATTAAAAGGCTTTTCCGCTTTCACGTCAACAATAAAATTTAAATAAAATATCGTTTGATGAATTTGTGCTCGGAGTGGGCTGTTTTTATGCGTTTTTAACAGGAATGCACCATATTTTAAGCCTTGATTATGATAGGAGCATGAGTTCGCTTGCTAAATAAATACCATAAAAACAAAAAAGCACGTCCGAAAACGTGCTTTTTATTGAACAATTGACTTTAAACTAGTGCTTTACTGAGAACTTGTTCACCCAACCTTCAAGCTCATTCGCTAAAGACGCCAATGTTTGTGTGCTTGATTGGCTTTCTGTGACTACCGTGTTGAGCTGGCTACCGCTTTCTTCGATAAGGTTAATGCGATGCGCAATATCATCACTTACCTGAGTCTGCTCAGCGGCTGCTGTTGCGATTTGCTGGCTCATGGCCGTGATGGACTCTAATGCAGTTACTATCTGTTGTAGCGCTTCTGAGGCGTTCATAGACTCGGTTACTGTGCTTTCGCTAGTTTCGGCACAAATCTCCATCGTATGGATAGCGTTCCGTGAACCTTCCTGAAGGTTAGAAATCATCTGTTGAATCTCTTTTGTGCTGTCTTGTGTGCGTCCTGCTAGGTTGCGAACCTCGTCTGCTACGACGGCAAAACCACGACCTTGTTCGCCTGCCCTAGCAGCTTCAATCGCTGCGTTTAATGCGAGCAGATTGGTTTGCTCTGCAATATCACCAATGACATCCAACACTTTTACAATGCTGTTTACGTCCTGATCTAGGTCTGCCACGGCTTTGCTTGCTGTGTTTAGTTGCGTTGCTAGGCCCTGAATGTTGTCTACCGTACTGTGGATTAATGATTGCGTGTGCTGGCTCTGTTTATCGGCTTCGTCCGTGTTATGCGCGGTATCACTTGCAGAACTGGCGACATGATTGGCTGAAGAGGCCATTTCTGTCATCGCGGTTGCGATCATAGCTGTTGATTGTTGTTGAGACATGGTCAAATCAGCAATAGAGTTAGAGCGCGATTCTACCGCTGATAGCTCTGAACGTAATGCGTGCATTGATGCGTCTAGGTTGGTGACCATCTTAGCTAACGATTGACTCATCTCTTGCACCGCACCATAGATGCTGTTTTTAGGAGCGGTGTATTCAAAGCTGGTCTGGATATCACCTTGAGCGACGGCCTGAACCGCTTCACGAACGTCATTCGGCTCACCACCAAGAAGGTTAAGCATCTTGCGAATAGAGATGATCAAGCCACCTAGGATTGCGCCAGCAATAACAAGACATAGGGTTAGCTGCCATTGTGCAGTAGACCAGAAACGTGCATTTACTTCATTGAATCCAATGCCGGTACCTACAACCCAGTTCCAATGTGGTGTTTTTTCTGCAATCGAGTGTTTTTCTTCGATGGTGCCATCAGGCAATTTTTGTGTCCAGGTGTATTCAACGATTTGGCCTGTCTTACGACCTAGCACGTCCAAGATCAGCTGACCGACACTATTGCCATCACCGTCTCGAAAGTCATGGAAGCTAGTGCCATGCAATTGAGGGTCTAAAGGGGCTGCCACAAATAACATGTTCTCATCAGCAACATAAACGTATTCGTTGTCTTTGTAGATATTGTTGCGAAGTAGGCGAGTCGCGAGTGCTTTAGCCTCATCTTCAGGCATTTTGCCTTCTACCGCCATTTTCTCCACTTCAGTTAGAATGCTATAAGCACTCTTGAATAGCTCAGTCACTCGAGCTTTGTTATCAAGGTTACTTGCGACGCGAAGTGTCCAAAGACCCGTTGCAGTTAATGCAAGCAGGGCAATCAATATGATGGCCGATAATAAATAGGCTTGAGTTTTTAATTTCATAGTTAGCTCACAAAGCGTGTTCGTACTATGCAATGCATAGCTTATAAAGGGGTGTAATAATAAATTCATATTATTGAACTTGTATACACGCGCCTATCTGCGAGTGATGAAACTATGATTTGGATTAAATTTTTAGCGTGAAATAAGTGTTTTATATCAAATGAACTAGACGTTAATAGGGGTGTTTCTTGAAGGCGTTGAGGGAGAAGTTTCGACGGAACTAGAAAATAGGGGGAGAGTTTTGGATATTGCAGATAAGAAAAAAGCCAAGTCCGAAGACTTGGCTTTCTAAATTGGCTCCTCCTGCTGGGCTCGAACCAGCGACCTGCGGATTAACAGTCCGTCGCTCTACCAACTGAGCTAAGGAGGAACTATTCTGTTTGTGTCTTACTGTAAGCAAGTGCACCAAATATGGTGCCTCGAGGCGGAATCGAACCACCGACACGAGGATTTTCAATCCTCTGCTCTACCGACTGAGCTATCGAGGCAAAAGAATGGTGCCGACTACCGGAGTCGAACTGGTGACCTACTGATTACAAGTCAGTTGCTCTACCTACTGAGCTAAGTCGGCACACTTTATTCTTTTTAGAAGAGTTAGACTCTTCATTTTTAGAATCTCATTTACATGAAATTCTAGAAGTTGGCTCCTCCTACTGGACTTGAACCAGTGACCTGCGGATTAACAGTCCGTCGCTCTACCAACTGAGCTAAGGAGGAACTATTCTGTTTGTGTCTTACTGTAAGCAAGCGCACCAAATATGGTGCCTCGAGGCGGAATCGAACCACCGACACGAGGATTTTCAATCCTCTGCTCTACCGACTGAGCTATCGAGGCAAAAGAATGGTGCCGACTACCGGAATCGAACTGGTGACCTACTGATTACAAGTCAGTTGCTCTACCTACTGAGCTAAGTCGGCGTACCGTATTCTTTTACTAACTGTTCGTGCTAGGCACCAACAATTTAGAAATTGTGGTGCCCGGAGGCGGAATCGAACCACCGACACGAGGATTTTCAATCCTCTGCTCTACCGACTGAGCTATCCGGGCAACGGAGCGCTATTAAACGGATTTTCCCGCTTTGCGTCAACCACTTTTTTTAAATAATTTCAAAAAAGTGGTTGTTCGAACGCTTTTTATTCAACTGTCGAGAAAAAGTTTACCCTGCGTTAAATTCCTTTTTGAAATTTGTAACTTTTTCTAGGTATCGGCGTGCTTCAGCGTTCGGGTGTTTCTTTGTTAACGCCCAATAAACTTGATTTGGCTGTAAAGAATTTAAATCTTTCATTGCACGTTTGCGATCGGTGCGATGGAAAGTGTTCAAAACACCACCAGTTCCGCCGTTGTAAGCGGAAATCATGCTGTACTCCAAAGATGTTGGATGCTGGACATCTTTCAAATAACGATTTTTTAGAATGTAAAAGTAAGCCGTTCCGGTATCAATATTGTTTTCTGGGTTAAACAAATATTCAGGACTAGGCTGACCTGACCGGTTCTTCACCAATTTAAAAACATCACGGCCTGCTGTTTTTGGAACTACTTGCATCAAACCATAGGCGTTGGCCCAGCTTACTGCATACGGGTTAAAGCTACTTTCGGTTTTGATGATGGCGTAAATTAGATCTTCAGGGATGTCGTATTTTTTCGACGCACGACGCACGATATCTGCATATTGGTAACTGCGTTGTGAGAAATGGTCTTCCACCATTGGAATTTCAACGTAGTAGGCTTTTTTAAAGTCAACGTCTTTGGTTTTTACTTGGTTAGCAATCAAGTAATCGGCAAAGCGATTCGCGCGCCATGACCATTGAATGGGCTTTTTGTCTTGATCAACGACCTGATTGTAAAGAAATGGCTGTCCTTCTAATTTGATCTCTTTAGAAGAGAATAGATCGACATTGGCTGGATCATCTGGGGTTAAAAGGGTTGTGATGATAGCGTTCTTGAGGTGTTGTTGTGGTTCGGTTGGAGAAACCGTCTCGATAGTAATCACACCTTTTTGGAAATCGACTTCGGCACGGCTCAAATAGTTATCGATATATTTGACGTAATTGCTTTTACCCGCGACTTTAACTTCGCGTTGACCCCATCGCTTTTTGATGTTGCCAGAGAAACTACTGATCAGTGAATCTAAGGCATCGGTGTCTTTTTCAAACTGTCCTGGTAGTTCTGCTAGATTGTTGGCAAAACGGTTGGTCGGCTCGTAATCGACGTCATAAATCTTTTCTACGAACTCACGGCTACAACCTGCCATTAAAAGGGCAGTAGCGATAAAGGCGATTTTTTTCATAACTATTGAGATGGCTTTGTGGTCTCTAATATAAAAATGACACCACAAGTTTGGTTGTGATGTCATTGTTTTAAAACAAGTTTGATTTATTCGCTTGGTGGCGTGTAGCCCTCAATGTGAACCTCTTTGCCTTCGAAAAGGAAGTTCACCATTTCTGTTTCAAGCTGTTTACGGTGCTCTGGATCCATCATGTTGAGCTTCTTCTCGTTGATCAACATGGTTTGTTTCTGTTGCCATTGAGCCCAAGCTTCTTTCGAGATGTTATCGAAAATGCGTTTACCTAGTTCACCTGGGTAAAGTTGAAAGTCTAGACCTTCGCCTTCTTTCTTTAGTCGAGCACAAAAAACAGTGCGGCTCATAATGACTCCTTGCAATTAATTAACGAAGTTCGTGGGGTAGTGCTTCCAGTAGCAGTTTTACTGGTGCAGCTAAGCCGACTTCTTCAGGTTTAGATAAGTTATACCAAAGACCTTTGTTACCTGCCATCACCACATTGGGTTGCTTTGACAGGTCAATCAAAATCGGCGTGATATCGAGGTGATAATGACTGAATGTATGACGAAACGTAATCAGAGTTTCTTGATGTCTAATATCGTCGGCTTGAATACCACGTTGTTCCAGTAGTAATTCAATATCGCTCTCTACATCAATATGCTCCGTTTGTGGGAAACAAAAGAGTCCGCCCCAAATACCCGTCTGCGGTCTTTGTTCTAGCCACACTTCGTGACTATCACCATTTTTGTTATGCAGCATAACGAAACGTGTCTGCTTAACAGGCTTGTCTTTCTTCGGCTTCTTACCCGGGTAATCAAGCACATTACCTTGTTTCTTTGCTACACAAAGTTCGTTGACCGGACACAAGGTGCACTTAGGCTTACTGCGGGTACATATCATGGCACCCATATCCATCATGGCTTGATTGTATTTATCGACGTCAATCTTTGGTGTATGCGTTTCTGCGATTTCCCACAATTGGTTTTCGACTTTCTTTTGTCCCGGCCATCCATCAACAGCAAAGCAGCGTGAAAGCGTGCGCTTTACGTTGCCGTCCAATATCGCATGTGGCTGTTTATAGACAGAGGAGAGTACTGCGGCTGCGGTTGAACGACCAATACCCGGCAGTGCGTTCATTTGCTCAATATCTAATGGAAACTCGCCATTATATTTATGGGCGACTTCTTTAGCCGCTTTATGAAGATTGCGAGCACGTGCGTAATAACCTAAGCCGGTCCAAAGGTGCAGTACTTCATCTTGCTCAGCATTCGCGAGATCGACGACAGTCGGAAAGCGCTCTAAAAAACGCTGGTAATAAGGAATAACCGTAGTGACCTGAGTTTGCTGAAGCATGATTTCAGACAACCAGACACTATACGCGGTCTTGTTTTGTTGCCATGGAAGCTCTTTTCTTCCATATGCGTCATACCATTCTAAGATGGCGTTTGCGAAAGGTGTCACGACTTGCTCTGTATTCTATTATTGGTTAGTAGCAAAATTGCACCACAGATTGTGGTGTAAGTACAACAGATAAACTGTGGGGATATTGTGTCTCGTTTGTTTGCTTTTGGGCTGCCATAGTCCGATAGCTCAACAAATACTTGCACCTAAGTGAATTCTTTGGATAATCCCCGCTTTGATTAATCAATGTGCAGGCAAAATCAATGAGTGAAGTAACCACTAACGAATACAACGAAGACGGAAAAATGATCCGTAAAATCCGCAGTTTCGTGCGTCGCGAAGGTCGTCTAACCAAGGGCCAAGAAAATGCGATGAACGAATGCTGGCCAACAATGGGTATCGATTACAAAGCAGAACTTCTTGATTGGAAAGAAGTATTTGGTAACGATAACCCAGTAGTGCTTGAGATCGGTTTTGGTATGGGCGCTTCATTGGTTGAAATGGCAAAGAACGCGCCAGAGAAAAACTTCATCGGTATTGAAGTTCATAGTCCAGGCGTTGGTGCTTGTCTTGCTGATGCACGCGAAGCGGATATCACGAACCTACGTGTAATGTGTCACGATGCGGTAGAAGTATTCGAACACATGATCCCAAATGGTAGCCTAGCAACGCTGCAATTGTTCTTCCCAGACCCATGGCACAAAAAGCGTCACCACAAGCGTCGTATCGTACAACTGGAGTTCGCTGAAATGGTTCGTCAGAAGCTTATCCCTAACGAAGGTATCTTCCATATGGCGACTGACTGGGAAAACTACGCTGAACACATGATTGAAATCATGAACCAAGCACCTGGTTTCGAAAACATTGCAGAAGGCGGTGATTTCATCCCTCGCCCTGAAGAGCGCCCACTGACTAAGTTCGAGGCTCGTGGTCACCGTCTAGGTCACGGTGTATGGGATATTAAATTCAAGCGCACTGCATAACTAAGGAGCCAGTAGATGTACCACTACGCGATATTAGCGAATCCGGGTCACAACCGTATTTACTTTGATAGCGCAATGACCATTGCATGTTCCGAGCTAAAAGCAATTTTGGCTTCTGAAGGTGTTGAAGTGACTGAAATTGGCAACAAAGACGTCGGCTTACCTGCTGCGCTAGTGTTCTCTTGTGAAGAAGCGTTAAGCGGCCAACAATCCGGTAAGATTGCTGCGTCTTCGATCTACTACGCATTGTTTGAAGTGCGAGAAGATGGTTTGTTACGTCCGATTCAGGCGCCTGCATTCAATACTTTCCCTGAGAGCATGAGCCAGATCCTACGTTACACCGGTAAAACGAATGAACAGTTTACGCGTTTGATGGTGAACTTAGGCGTGAGTGCGTCCAATACGGATAGTGCTCAATTAACGCTGATGGATCCAATGTGTGGTAAGGGTACAACTCTGTTTGAAGGTTTGATCCACGGCTTGAATGTAGTGGGTGTGGAGATCAACCAGAAATGGGTACAAGAGATCCAAACCTTCATCGTTAAGTTTATGAAAAACGGTCGCTTCAAGCACAAAGTGAGCAAAGAAAAGCGCACTTCTGGTGGTAAGAAGGTGGCCGATGGTTTCGTGGTTGAAGCCGCGTCAGAGAAAGAAGAGTACAACAAAGGTAACCTTCAGACGATGAAGCTGTATTCAGCAGACACGCGAATTGCCGATCAAGTTGTTAAGAAGAACTCTGTTGATGTGATGGTGTCTGATTTGCCTTACGGTGTGCAACACGGTAGCAAAAACGCAAAAGACAGCAAATTGAACCGTAGCCCTCTGGAGTTGCTACAAGAAGCTCTGCCTGCATGGAAAGTGGTGCTGAAAAAGCAAGGTTCGGTCGTGCTGTCTTTCAATGAGTTCACTCTGAAATGGAAGGACGTGGCGGCATTATTTGAAGAGCAAGGGTGGAAGGTACTTTCAGAAGAGCCTTACATCGGTTATCTTCACCGTGTTGATCAGTCCATCAACCGCAACATCATTGTGGCAATAAAACCATAATCGACTTGAGTCGAATAAATTCCATGGAAAAGCCAACGTCCGCGTTGGCTTTTTTTACCTCTGAACTCAGCCATTTGGGTTCTTGTGACAAGAAGGTAGAAGATGAAACCTACAGCGCAAATTTTGACAGACATTCTAGCGGAAGTTCGCCCTTTAATTGGTCAAGGCAAAGTCGCCGACTACATTCCCGCATTGGCAAAAGTACCCAATACCAAACTGGGTATTGCGGTATACACCAATGAAGGTGAAGTGATTAAAGCGGGCGATGCAGAAGAGTCGTTTTCGATTCAGTCGATCTCAAAAGCGTTGAGCCTGACTCTGGCTATGTGCTTGTACAAGCAAGAAGAGATCTGGTCTCGTGTAGGTAAAGAGCCTTCTGGTCAGGCGTTTAACTCGATGATCCAGTTAGAGATGGAGCTGGGCATCCCACGTAACCCATTCATTAACGCCGGTGCTATTGTGGTTGCTGATTTGCTGCAAAGTCGTCTCTCAGCGCCGCGTCAGCGTCTATTGGAATTTGCTCGTCAGTTATCTGGTGATACTCATATCGTGTATGACAAAGTCGTAGCGGCTTCAGAAATGATGCATGGCGACCGCAACGCTGCGATTGCTTACCTGATGCGCTCATTTGGTAACTTTGAAAACGAGGTTATTCCGGTATTGCAAAACTACTTCCATGCCTGCGCTTTAAAGATGAGTTGTGTGGACTTGGCAAAGACCTTTAGCTACTTAGCGAATAAAGGCACATCGGTACAAACGGGTAAATCAGTGGTCTCGGCGGTGCAGACAAAACAGTTGAATGCGCTATTAGCCACGTGTGGTTTGTACGATGGTGCTGGTGAATTTGCATACCGCGTTGGTATGCCGGGTAAATCTGGTGTCGGTGGTGGCATCATCGCTATTGTCCCAGGTGAGATGACGATTGCAGTATGGTCTCCGGAGCTTGATGCTTCGGGTAACTCGTTGGCAGGTACTAAAGCGCTTGAGTTACTTTCAGAGCGTATTGGTCGTTCGATTTTCTAAGGAAAAGAAACGAGAAGCGAGAACGGATCGCGTCCTTTGGAATCGCTTCGTTTTAGAGGCTTTAGAGAAAGAAGTGTTACGACGAATAAAAGAAAGGGTTGGCGTTTGTGCGCCAACCCTTTGTTATTTTTAGCAGAGACAAAGGCTGTATTGGCTTGGTCGAATATATCCATAGCCGTTTCAGCGAATCTCTCGGAGTGAAGCGTTCTTTAGGACACAGTCCGTTCCCAAGTCTCGAATCTGCTCTTATTCCTCTTCCACCATAAAGGCTTCAAGCAAATCATTTAGGAACAGCTTACCTTTCTCGGTAATTTGCCAGTGAGTCTCTGTTTCACTCAGATAACTCATCTCAAGCGCCCAATCGATAGTCTCTTGAATTGAGCTCAACGGAAGACCTGTCGTATCGATGTAGTCTTGTTTCGGGCACGCTTCCATTAAGCGGAAACGGTTCATAAAGAACTCAAACGGACGATCTTCATCAGCCACAAGCTGTTCACTATCTAGGTACGGCTTCACCATGTTTTGGTATGCCATCAAATAGCCACGTGGGTGTTTGACCTTAGTGGTACGAACGATGCGACCATCAGCAAAGCTCAGCTTGCCGTGTGAGCCACAGCCAATGCCAAGGTAGTCACCAAAGCGCCAGTAGTTCAGGTTGTGCTGACACTGATAGCTAGGCTTGCTGTAACCAGAAATCTCGTACTGAACGTAACCTGCCGCTGCGAGTTTCTCATGACCTTGTTCGAAGATATCCCACAAGTCATCGTCATCTGGCAAAGTCGGTGGCTTGTAGTAGAACATGGTGTTTGGTTCGATGGTCAGCTGATACCAAGACAGGTGCGGTGGCGCCAACTCAATCGCTTTGTCCAAATCTGCTAAGGCTTGTTCGATGCTTTGATCTGGTAAGCCGTGCATGAGATCGAGGTTAAAGCTGTTCAAGCCGATTTGGTGCGCCAGCTTAGCGGCATTGACGGCTTCGTCTTGACCGTGAATACGCCCCAAACGCTCAAGCTTCTGTTGCTCAAAGCTTTGCACACCGATAGAGATGCGCGTTACGCCAGCCTTGCGGTAACCAGCAAAGCGTTCTGCTTCGATGGTGCCTGGGTTGGCTTCCATGGTGATTTCTATTTCAGGCTTGAACGGAATACGCGCTTCAATGCCTTTAAGTAGACGCTCGATGCCTTCTGCCGAAATCAAACTCGGCGTACCACCACCAATGAAGATTGAATGCAGTGGACGTGGCGCTTCGTTAAGACGGTATTTCTCAATGTCAGTATCCAAGTCTTCAAGAAGGGCATTGATGTACTCTTCTTCTGGGATCTCGGCTTTGAGTGCGTGAGAGTTAAAGTCGCAATAAGGGCACTTTTGTACACACCACGGGATGTGTACATACAAGCTCAGTGTTGGGGGCGTTAACATGGTCTAATTCGCTCGTGATTACTGAGACACTTGCTCAGACAGTTGAGCAAACAACGACTTGAGTGCTTTACCGCGGTGAGACAGTTGTTTTTTACGTGCTGGCTCAAGTTCGGCTGACGCGCAGTTGTCTTCAGGTACGAAGAAGATTGGGTCGTAGCCAAAGCCATTTTCACCGTGTGCTTCAGTTAGAATGCGACCTTCCCACTTACCGTGACAAACGATAGGGGTTGGATCGTTCTCATGACGCATCAAAACCAATACGCAGTGGAAACGAGCGGTGCGCTCTGCTTCTGGTACGCCTTCCATTGCTTTAAGTAGCTTTTCTAGGTTCTCTTGGTCTGAGGCTTTTTCACCTGCATAACGTGCAGAGTAAATGCCCGGAGCTCCTTTCAAGAAATCAACTTCTAAGCCTGAGTCGTCCGCAATCGCAGGAAGACCCGTTTCTTGTGCTGCATGGCGAGCTTTGATGATCGCGTTTTCGATGAAAGTAGTGCCAGTTTCTGCTACTTCAGATACGTTGAATTCACTTTGCGCTAATACTTCAAAACCGAAGTCAGACAGCAGATCTGCCATCTCACGAACTTTGCCTTGGTTGCCTGTTGCTAGCACTATCTTTTTCATGGTCGTCTCTTTCTGTAGCGATAAAGGGAGAACGCAGTGTTCTCCCCGATTAAAATGGTTCTAGGGTCTGTTGACCTTTCGCGGTTAAATTTTGTTCGAGATAAAATCGTTTTAGGTGAGGCAAGGAGTGTGTCGCCTAGTCACTCTAAGCAAATACTCCTTAACAAAGCATAAAACGATTTTAGCCGAACCCTTTGGGCTGCGTTTGTTGGTCATTTCTACTGCGTTATCGACTTCTCATGTAGGCTAGCTACATAGCAAAGTCTCTGCCTTGTATAAATACCCAACAATTCGCTGCAAAAATCAGCTCTAAAGGTCAACAGACCCTAAGGCTATGATGTTCTAAAAGCTTTTAGATCATCACAACCCAATTACTCTTCGACATAAAATTTCTGGGTGAATTTAAGCTTACCTGAGCCTTTGTTTCCAGCTTTAACGTCAATATCGAAGGTAAAAGTTTCTTCGTTGGTAATGCCAAGTTCAGCTAAGTAGTAAATCGCATTACCTTCTTTTACTTCTCGGAAGGTGAGTTTCTGCGTTTGGCCAATCAAGTTCTTCGCTTGGCCACTGATTTTTGCGTCAACTGTTGGTTTACCTAGTGAGGCGCTGTCTAATACGCTGATGTTCACTACTGCATTATAGCCATTACGCTTGATGTCGTAGCTACGAGCGATCTTTGACGTCAGAAAGGTAGAGTTAAACGCAACATAGTGAACTTCGATGTCTTTCATGGTTTTGAACTGACCTGCCATGCTTGGTAAAGATAAAAGGCTGATCAATAGGGCGGTAATCCATTTGCTCATTATTACTTCCTCGAATCGATATTCGTTATTTAATTTGATACGAAAATCGTAAATAAAAAGCCATCAAATGATGGCTTTAATTTCGCTTGGTATTTGTATTGGAGATTCTATCCGAATTTGCTTATGACGTCCCAGTTCACCTTTTTCTATGTGAACCAAGCCCTTAGCAACTTTGAATTGTTTCGCCAAAAACTTAGTTAGGTGTGCATTCGCTTTACCATCGACAGGCGGTGCGGTGATGGCAATTTTAAGCTCTTCACCATGCAAGCCGACGACCTTGTCGCGGCTCGCTTTTGGTTGAATATAGAGTTTGAGAATGACATCCTCGCCATCGAGCCAAACGGCGGCTGACATTATAGTTGGTACCAGATTGGACCAATCACGTCACCCATTAGGAAGTTCGCGAATTGCAGACCGATAAACAATACGAGTACGCTTAAATCAAAACCACCCATCGCAGGTAGGATACGGCGAATTGGTGCGAGCATTGGCTCTGTTAATTGATGGAATACGTACTCGATTGGGCTGCGACCTTGGCTTACCCAGCTTAGAATGGCACGGATCAATAGAACCCAGAATAGCAAGCCACCAGCGGCTTTAACTAATGATAACAAACCTAGGAATAGGAAATCGGCACTGAAAGAAACCGAACCACTTGATGCAATCAGGATCAATGCAACGAACTTAAGTACACACAGTACGTAAGCAAAAAGCACTGTCGCTAGATCGATACCACCGACAGAAGGGATGACTCGACGTAATGGCCCCACAACTGGCTGTGTTGCTTTGACGATAAACTGCGAGAATGGGTTGTAGAAATCTGCACGGGCAGCTTGCAACCAAATACGCAAAATGACGACCATGATGTACAGGTCAAATAGGGTTGAGATGAGAAAACTCATTGAATTCATAAGGTACCCTTAACAAGTAAAGAACGACACGCCCTAGTTGTGCCGTTCAGATAATTAAAACAGTTTTTCCATTTCTTCAGCGCGAGCAACCGCAGCTTGCATTGCTTTCGCCACAATATCAGACAGTTGATGTTCGTTGAACGTGCGCAGAGCTTCTGCTGTTGTACCACCTTTTGATGTCACGTTCTCGCGCAGTGTAGAAAGCTCTGTTTGCGGATTTTCCACTACCATGCTTGCAGCACCCAGTGCCGCTTGCTGAACTAACATGCGTGCGGTGTCTTTATCGAAGCCTTGAGCAATCGCTTCAGCTTGCATCGCTTCCATAAATAGGAAGAAGTACGCCGGTGCACTGCCTGCTGCTGCAATAACGTTGTTGATGCCCGATTCTTGCCCAACCCAACACACCTTACCGCATGCTTGCATTAGTTCTGTTGCGAAGGCTTTGTCTTGTTCTGATACAGATTCAGGCGCATATAGACCACTCATACCCAAACCAAGTTGGGATGGTGTGTTTGGCATCACGCGAACCAAGTTGAGCTTATTCGCTAACATGTCATCCAAACGTGAACAGTTGATGCCTGCTGCGATAGAGATAACCAGTTTGTTGCTGAAGTCGATAGATTGCAGTGGTTTACACACTTCCTCCATCATTTGTGGCTTCACAGACAATACCACCACGTCTGCTTCCGTTGCAGCTGCGATGTTATCGCTGGTGGTACGGATACCAAAGTCTTGCTCAAGAGGTTGGCGGCGCGTCTCAGATGGCGCGGTTGCGACAATGTTTTGAGCAGGGTAGCCATTAGCGACGAGACCCGAGACAATGGCTCTCACCATGTTCCCTGCGCCGATGAAGGCAATCTTTTTATGTTCCATATGTCTGATTTCCAAATATAAATTCTTACAAATTGTTGTGCGCACGGGTGTATAATTGCACCACTTTGCTCTGACTGCCCAAAGAAAGGCCGTCAGACTCAAATTCACAGTGTCTGGCAACAACGCGCTTTTATTGCTGTTTGCCGTAGTCTCGTGCGCCAAAAATAGCGGTGCCGATGCGAACCATAGTACTGCCCGCTTCTATAGCAGCATCCATATCACCGCTCATGCCCATAGAGAGCGTGTCGACATCTGGGTACTGCTGAGCTAGCTTGTGCTTAAGTTCAGATAATTGTTTGAACGCTCGCAGTTGTGATTCGTAATCTGGCACGTTAGCAGGAATCGACATCAACCCTCTTAACGTGAGGTTTGGAAGGCGAGAAATCAACTCAGCCAGCTCGAATATTTCTGCATCGCTGACGCCAGATTTAGAATCTTCACCACTGGTGTTTACTTGAATCAGCACTTGTAACGGTTTTAGCTCACTTGGGCGCTGGTCATTTAAACGTTGAGCGATCTTAGCGCGATCAATGGTGTGAACCCAATCGAAATGTTCAGCGACAGGACGTGATTTATTGGACTGAATTGGCCCAATGAAGTGCCATTCGATTCGATAATCTGGATAATGCTCGGCAAAGTGCTGAACTTTACTGACGCCCTCTTGGACGTAGTTTTCACCAAACGCCACTTGGCCTGATTGGTAGGCTTCGAGAACCGCCTCGACAGGTTTAGTTTTGCTTACTGCTAAAAGTTGCACTGACTCTGGAGAACGGCCACATTTTTGTTCGTCGTGTCGAATTTGAGAGGTGATATGTTCAATGTTTTGTTGAATACTACTCATAGCTGTACTTTAGACTTAAGGATTTTAAATGGATATCACTGAGTTACTGGATTTTAGTGTAAAACATAATGCTTCGGATCTACATCTTTCTGCAGGTGTACCACCAATGGTTCGTATTGATGGTGATGTGAGAAAACTGGGCATTCCAGCGTTTACACACCAAGAAGTGCACCGTTTGGTTTTTGAAATCATGAACGATGCGCAGCGCAGTGAATTCGAAGAAAAACTCGAAGTCGATTTCTCATTTGAATTGCACAATGTTGGCCGTTTTCGTGTCAACGCCTTCAACCAATCTCGTGGCTGTGCGGCGGTGTTCCGTACCATCCCAAGTAGCATTCCAACACTGGAAGAGCTAGAAGCGCCAGAGATCTTCAAAAAGATTGCTAACGCAGAAAAAGGTTTAGTACTGGTTACCGGTCCAACAGGTTCGGGTAAATCGACAACCTTGGCTGCCATTGTTGACTACATTAACCGTAATCACAACAAGCATATCCTTACAATTGAAGATCCTATTGAATTTGTTCACAACAACAATAAGTGTTTGATCAACCAACGTGAAGTACACCGTGATACGCATAGCTTCCAAAATGCGCTTCGCAGCGCGCTACGTGAAGACCCGGATGTCATTCTAGTTGGTGAGATGCGTGACAAAGAAACCATCAGTTTGGCGCTGACGGCTGCTGAAACGGGTCACCTTGTTTTCGGTACGCTGCATACTAGCTCAGCAGCGAAAACCATCGACCGTATTATCGACGTATTCCCAGGTAGTGACAAAGACATGGTGCGTTCGATGCTGTCGGAGTCGTTGCGTTCGGTTATTGCGCAAAAGCTGCTTAAGCGAAATGGTGGAGGCCGTATTGCTTGTCATGAGATCATGATGGCAACGCCAGCAATCCGTAACTTGATCCGCGAAGATAAAGTGGCGCAGATGTACTCGATCATTCAAACCGGTGCGGCACATGGCATGCAAACCATGGAACAAAATGCCCGTCAGTTGATGGCTCAAGGTATGGTATCGCGTGAAGAAGTCGACAAGAAAGTCGAAATCGAAGCGCAGCAATTCTCGTAACGATCACATAGGTAATAGCGAACCCGGAAGATGGATCTGAATAAATTTCTCGAAGGCATGCTGGCGTTAAAAGCGTCGGATCTTTATATCACGGTTGGTGCGCCGATCTTATTTCGTGTGGATGGCGAACTGCGTCCGCAAGGGGATAAGTTGAGTGAAAATGACGTAGCCATGCTGCTCGATAGTGCAATGGATCCAGAGCGACGTCAGGAGTTTCGTAAAAGTCGAGAATCAAACTTTGCGATTGTCCGAGATTGTGGCCGCTTCCGTGTTAGTGCTTTCTTTCAGCGAGAATTACCTGGTGCGGTGATTCGTCGTATCGAAACCAACATTCCTACGTTTGAACAGCTTAAGTTGCCTTTAGTGTTGCAAGATCTTGCGATAGCGAAACGTGGCTTGGTGCTGGTGGTTGGTGCTACAGGTTCCGGTAAGTCGACCACTATGGCGGCGATGACGGGTTACCGTAACAGCAATAAAACAGGTCACATTCTGACAGTTGAAGACCCAATCGAATTTGTGCACGAGCACAAGCGTTGTATCGTGACTCAGCGTGAAGTGGGATTGGATACCGACAGCTATGAAGTAGCGTTAAAGAACTCATTACGCCAAGCGCCTGACATGATTTTGATTGGTGAGATCCGTAGCCGCGAAACGATGGAATACGCGATGACCTTTGCTGAGACTGGTCACTTGTGTATGGCTACATTGCACGCGAACAACGCAAACCAAGCACTTGAGCGTATTTTGCACCTAGTGCCAAAAGATCAGAAAGATCAGTTCCTGTTTGATCTGTCGATGAACTTAAAAGGCGTAGTAGGTCAACAGCTGATCCGTGATAAAAACGGTCAAGGACGTCATGGAGTGTTTGAGATTCTGCTAAATAGTCCACGAGTTTCTGATCTGATCCGTCGCGGTGATCTGCATGAGTTAAAAACCACCATGGCACGCTCTAATGAGTTCGGTATGCTGACGTTTGATCAGTCGCTCTATAAATTGGTGATGCAAGGCAAGATCAGTGAAGAAGATGCATTGCACAGTGCGGATTCAGCTAACGATCTGCGTTTGATGTTGAAGACGCAACGCGGTGAAGCCTTCTCTACAGGCACGCTGGCGAACGTTAAGATCGATATGGATTAATCCTTTCTAGATATGAAAAAGGTTGGCAGAAGCCAACCTTTTTTCTTTGTGCTTGAATGTCTACTCACCCCAAAGGTTTTCAAACCAACTTTCAAGAATCACCACCGCTGACTGACAGTCGATGTTACCCTTCGATAACGCTTTGTAGCCACCCATACTGAATAAATCAGCACGAGCCTCTGCTGTCGACAGACGTTCGTCATGCAACTCAACAGGTAAGCCATATCGGCCTTGAAGGCGGTTGGCGAACTTTTTCGCTCGTGGCGTAATGGTTTCTAGATCTTTCCCGTGCAGGTCAGTCGGTAAGCCAACAACCAATAAGTCTGGTTGCCATTCTTTGATTTGTTTTTCGATATCATCCCAGTTTGGAATGCCATCATTGGCTTTAAACGCTTTTAATGGTGAAGCGGTGCCAGTAATTTCTTGGCCAATCGCGCTACCAATACTCTTGGTGCCAAAATCAAAGGCCATAACAGTGCGTGACATAATGTGTCTCGAATCTCAATTGGGTGGAAAACTTAACGTATTACGCAAGTGGGTTATGCATGTCCGGCGTCAGAAGACAACTGGCTCGGATCGATACCTAGCTTTTCGACGGCTTTTTTCCAACGATCGATAATCGGAGTATCGAAGATGATCTCTGGTGTGGCTTCAATCGTCAGCCATGAGTTTTCAGCCAGTTCGGTTTCTAACTGACCGGCACTCCAACCTGAATAACCTAACGCAACAAGATAGTCACTTGGTTCTGCCTCTGTGCCGAGTACCGACAGGATGTCTTTGGAAGTGGTGACAGCCAGCTCGTCAGTCATTTGAATGCTCGATTCGTAGTAATCTTTTGGTTTATGCAAAATAAAACCACGATCTTCAGAAACAGGGCCGCCATTATAAACAGGCCTGTCCAAACTTGCTTCAAACAGGCGCGGGTGAACAGGTTGTACTTCGACCTGCTTGAGCATGCTACCTACTGTAATATCAACCGGAGCATTGATCATTAGCCCCATCGCACCTTCTTCATTGTGCTCACAGACATAGATAACACTATTCTGAAAGTAGGGGTCTTTCATTCCCGGCATAGCAACTAAGAAATAGTTTGTGAGGTTCATTCTCATTTCGACCTTTCAGTAGGTACTTAAGCAAACGTCACGCACTGATATGTGCATGAGTTTGCTTAAGTTAATGTTCAACGCTCTCTATTAACTGTACTACAGTTTGAGTTATTCGCCTTTGATACGACGTTCGATCGCATCCATGAGCTTACCAGTGATAGAAATATCAAATGCTGCTTCAATTTCACGAATACACGTTGGGCTGGTGACGTTGATTTCCGTTAGCTTGTCGCCAATCACGTCAAGGCCAACAAAGATAAGACCTTTTTCTTTCAATGTTGGTGCGACGGCTTGTGCGATTTTTATGTCAGTTTCACTCAGTGGACGAGCTTCACCGGTACCACCAGCAGCCAAGTTGCCGCGCGTTTCGCCTTTTGCAGGGATACGAGCTAGGCAGTAAGGCATTGGTTCACCATCAACCACAAGAATACGCTTGTCACCATTGCTGATGTCAGGTACGAAGGTTTGCGCCATTGCGTAGTTTTGGCCGTGGTTAGTCAGCGTTTCGATGATCACAGATACGTTTGGATCGTTCTCTTTTACGCGGAAGATAGATGCACCACCCATGCCATCAAGTGGTTTTAGGATCACATCACCATGCTCTTCACGAAAAGCTTTAATCTTCTCTGCTTTTCGCGTCACGATAGTAGTTGGTGTGAGTTCAGGGAACCAAGCCGTGAACAGTTTCTCGTTACAGTCGCGTAGGCTTTGTGGTTTGTTAACGATCAGTGCACCTTGTTCTTCAGCACGTTCAAGGATGTAAGTCGCGTAGATGTACTCAGTGTCGAATGGAGGATCTTTACGCATCAGAACCGCATCTAACTCAGAAAGCTCGATCGTTTGCTCTGATTTGAATTCGTACCAGCCAGTTGGATCTTCTTTTAATTCAACCACTTTGGTATCCGCAATTGCTTTACCTTGGTCTAGATGAAGATCATTCATTTCCATGTAGTGGATTTCGTAACCGCGGCGCTGCGCTTCAAGCATCATGGCAAAGCTAGAGTCTTTCTTGATGTTAATGGACGAGATTGGGTCCATAACAATACCGAGTTTGATCATTGTTTTTCTCCGTTTTAACCAAGATCGCCGAAACGAACTTGTAAGGCTGTAATTGCGGTAAGAGCCGCGGTCTCGGTGCGCAGTACGCGAGGACCGAGTAACGTTTCTTCAAATTGATGTTCGCGTGTCATGCCGATTTCTTCTGAAGATAGGCCGCCTTCAGGGCCAATCAATAGCCGTACTTTTTCGACAGGCGTTGGCAGGGTATTGATTGAGTACTTCGCTCGTGGGTGAAGGTTCAGTTTTAAACCGTCGTACGCTTCTTGACACCACTCTTCCAAACTCATGATTGGACGGATCTCAGGCACGACATTGCGACCACATTGTTCACAAGCGCTCACTGCGATTTTTTGCCATTGAGCGAGTTTCTTCTCGAAGCGTTTTTGATCTAGCTTTACGCCACAACGTTCAGAGATAAGAGGTGTGATTGTATTAACACCAAGCTCAACAGACTTTTGGATCGTGAATTCCATCTTATCGCCGCGAGAAATAACCTGACCAAGATGCAGATCTAAAGGTGACTCAATGTTGCTTTCTACACGCTCGGTTAATTCAACCATCACATTCTTTTTCGTGACTTCACTAATCACGGCTGGAAATTCTGCGCCACTGCCATCGAAAAGGAGGACTTCTTGTCCCTCTTTCATGCGAAGGACTCGGCCAATGTGGCCTGCTGCATCTTCACTTAAAGCGAGTGCGCCAAGTTGTTGAATGGTTTCTGGATGATAAATTCGAGGGATACGCATCGTGTTTCGATTTCCTGCATACGCGAGTGTTTAGACACTAACATGGATGCTTTCCACCGAAAAAACAAGGGGCAAGAGGCGTTTCCATTTGCAGTAAATAGTTACGCCTCAATTAGCACAAGTTTGCCGCTGTATTTTTGAGGGGAATTACAGTGCTCGACAAGCCTCTTGTACAAATGGGTTATGGTTGCCTTGAACCTTTGAAATGCGCTCGTCACGCTCACATTCCCACTTGTCGACAGGGTAGGTTTTGTTCCACGCACTCATTAACTGAGTTTGTTGCTTAGACAGTTTGAAGCCGTACTCTTTGCTCATGTATAGGTAGGTGCGAGCAATCGAGCCACGAGCGCGGTCTGGTGGCATGACTTTACGTTGCTTGAAGTTAACCTGCATTTCGCAGCGGCCATAGCTGACACCGTCCATACCATTCCACTGACTGAAATTGTAATTAGAACGATCGCCGTTCACTTCCCCAATAGCTGGTGTCAGGTTATGAAGGTCGGCTTCCATTGATTTGAAAACTTTGTCGTTTCTTGTGCAGTTTTTGCGTCCGCCATCTTGCCAGCACTGACGCTGGTGGCCGAATTGCCAAGCTGGGACCACGTGTTCCCACTCGATGCGAGAAGCACGTTTTTCTTGTTTACGCACTTGGTAGCCACAAGAAGCAAGGTCCGGTACACCTTTCTTACCTTGCCAGTTGATATCACAGCCACAGTAGAAACTGGTTGGGTGATCTTTGTATATTTTAACCGCTTCACGTTTTGCCGCAGAGAAAGAGGTCGGTGGCGCAGCAATTACGGCACTAGAAAGCGCAAACAGGAATAAAGAGAACAGGTATTTCATGATTAAAGTCTTTATAAAGTATGACTTTATTCATTCTAACACGCAGAAATTAGCTTTAGTGATGAGTGTGTTAACAATAATGGGCAAAAAGAAGCCGTTTGAGAACGACAATCTCTGTTTTAGGAATCTGAATATTTCTATCGAGGAGAGTTAAGAGAGCTGAGTGCCAGTGAAGCTTAATGGTTTTCGACACTTTTGGCAGGAATAGACGGCCTCTTTACGCATGACTTTATTGTGGCGTCGAATTGAGAGCGGATAGGCGGTGCAAGCGCAGCGGTACTCAAAGGTCTTACCTTGCACAGAGGCGATATCGAAGCTGTGAGTTGTTTTAGCTGGCACGTTAAAAATGGCTTCCATCACACCTTGCCATTCTTTACCGTGAGGGCGAACACGACCGTATACTTGGTACGTAATGAGATGCGCTACTTCATGTGGTATCACTTCTTTTAGAAAAGCTTGCGGGTTTTCTTTAAAAAGCTTTGGATTTAGACGAACTTCATTCAATTGCAGATAAGCTTTGCCTGCCGCTTTACCACGAACATTAAATGTGACTGCGGGCACCGGAAAAGAACGTTTGAATGCTTGCTCCGCCTTCGTGATGCAACCTGCCATCACTTGTTTGGCTTTGTAGCTCAGCTCTATATCCACACTTACCTCATCATATTTAATAAAAAGCCCCCGCGTTTGCGAGGGCAGGATCATAACATCAGTTTTCTAAGGCGTGTGTTTTTTCTTAATCGTCGCATGGTAAGCATGCCAAGTACCATAACCGAGGATTGGCATGGTGAAGAGCATACCTATGCCGTACGTTGCAAAGCCAATTAAGATACCGCCACAAATGATGGCTGCCCATACGATCATCGCAGGAATGTTGGACTTCACAGCGTTAAAGCTGGTAAAGACGGCGGTCATCATGTCTACACGCCTTTCCATCATTAAAGGAATAGAAAAAGCAGAAATACTGAACACGATGCACGCTAATACCAAGCCAACTAGAGAGCCAATCACTAGGAAAGGCAAGAAGTCAGTCAGTGGCGCGCCTTGAACGGACGGATAAAGTGCATGAAGCAGAGCGGCAATTCGCATCCAGAAAATCATACATACCGCGAGCATTACAGCGAATGCCCATTGAGAAGTCGAATTTCGTCCAATGGCTTTCATTGAATGGAACAAGCTTGGTTTGTGTCCACGCTCTCTCTCCCAACTGGCGTCATATAAGCCTAGTGCTAGGAATGGGCCGATTAGCATGTAGACAATCAGACTCGGCATCACCACTAAGTGTGTGCCTTGCCATTGAACCAGAAGCACGATACCAATAGCGGCGGCCATAAAGCAGATGCCGTAAAAGGCACTAATGACTGGCATACGAACGAAGTCGTGCAGACCTAGTGAGAGCCAATGGAATGGGGCCGAAAGATTCACGGTATTGCACGGAATGGTTCTGGCATATTCGTTATCTGGGACTTCCTTTCGTTTATTTTGGAAGTCAGACGGATTCACGGTACGAGGCATAACTCCTCCTTGATTTATTCCCACGATGGCACCTAGGCCATAAAGGATGCCTGACTGACGTTTTCATTACTCTTTTCATCACGTGAGTCCGCATCTTATCTCTATACGTTATATGCGTCGGAAAGTGCATTTAACATTATGTTAACTATTGGCGGAGTTAGGGCAATTTACAAATAAATGCTGAATTTTTGTTCAAGAAAGAGATAGAAAAGAAAAAGGGAGGGGGAAACAAAAAGCCCCCGCCAAAGGCGAGGGCTTGATCGATTCTTGCGTGGCTCGATTACTTGATGCCAGCGAAATCGCGTAGAAGTGCTGCTTTATCAGTTGCTTCCCATGGGAACTCTTCGCGACCGAAGTGACCGTATGCTGCCGTCTGCTTATAGATAGGTTGAAGCAGGTTAAGCATTTCTTGTAGACCGTATGGACGTAGGTCGAAGTTTTGACGAACCGCTTCAATGATGATGTCGTGTGATACTTTCTCAGTACCGAACGTTTCAACCATGATAGACGTTGGATCAGCAACACCGATAGCGTATGAAAGTTGGATTTCACAACGGTCAGCCATGCCAGCTGCTACGATGTTTTTCGCTACGTAACGTGCCGCGTAAGCTGCTGAGCGGTCTACTTTTGATGGATCTTTACCAGAGAATGCACCGCCACCGTGACGAGCTGCACCGCCGTAGGTATCTACGATGATTTTACGACCAGTTAGACCACAGTCACCCATTGGACCACCGATAACGAAACGACCGGTTGGGTTGATGAAGAAGTTCGTGTCTTTAGTGATCCACTCTGAAGGCAATACTGGCTTGATGATCTCTTCCATCACTGCTTCACGTAGGTCTGGTGTTGTTACTGAATCACAGTGCTGAGTCGAAAGAACAACCGCATCAATACCAACAATCTTACCTTGGTCGTATTGGAACGTTACTTGAGATTTTGCATCTGGACGAAGGAAGTCTAGTTTACCGCTCTTACGAACTTCAGCTTGCTTCTTAACAAGTAGGTGAGAGTAAGTAATTGGAGCTGGCATTAGGATTTCAGTTTCGTTTGTTGCGTAACCAAACATGATGCCTTGGTCGCCCGCGCCTTGCTCTTTAGGGTCTGCTTTATCAACACCTTGGTTGATGTCTGGAGACTGCTTACCGATGGTGTTTAGAACCGCACACGAGTTCGCGTCGAAGCCCATATCAGAGTGAACGTAACCAATTTCACGAACAGTTTCACGAGTGATTTCTTCAATATCAACCCATGCCGACGTTGTTACTTCACCGCCAACCATAACCATGCCGGTTTTAACGTAAGTCTCACAAGCAACACGTGCTTTTGGGTCTTGCTCAAGAATTGCATCAAGAACTGCGTCAGAGATTTGGTCTGCGATTTTATCTGGATGACCTTCTGATACCGACTCAGAAGTGAACAGGTGCTTAGCCATGATAGCTCCAATCTTAAGGTTTACTCATGGCCAACTAACGCAAGCTTGCCACGAAAAATACAATACAGTTTGTAGGTGTTTCTACATCTAGACGTCTATTTTAAATTGCCGTGTTCGAATTACAAGTTCTTTTTCCAATCCAATTCATCTGACTTATTACCCAATCGTTTGCTTGAAGGATGATGAATTTATAGAAAAATGCAGACAATCAGCGAAAAGATTGAGTTAAAACCTCAAAAATGGTGAGTAAAACGTTTGCAGTCGGAATTTGGCTCTGAGAGAATATTGCGGCGCTTTTATCCCTTCTTAGTAAGATAAAAGCGCCCACATTCCTTTATCAATTCGCTTAATGCACTCAGGAGCAGACATGTCTTCTCGTAAACATCTGGCAAATGCAATCCGCGCTCTTAGCATGGATGGTGTTCAACAAGCTAACTCTGGCCACCCAGGCGCACCTATGGGTATGGCTGATATCGCTGAAGTTCTTTGGCGTTCTCACCTAAACCACAACCCAGCTAACCCAGAGTGGGCAGACCGCGACCGTTTCGTGCTGTCTAACGGCCACGGCTCTATGCTGATTTACTCTCTACTGCACCTGAGCGGTTACGAGCTGTCTATCGACGATCTTAAAAACTTCCGTCAGCTTCACTCTAAGACTCCTGGTCACCCGGAGTACGGCTACGCACCAGGTATCGAAACAACGACTGGTCCTCTAGGTCAAGGCATCACCAACGCGGTTGGTATGGCAATGGCTGAGAAAGCGCTAGCGGCACAGTTCAATAAAGAAGGTCACGACATTGTTGACCACTTCACTTACGTGTTCATGGGCGACGGCTGTCTAATGGAAGGTATCTCGCATGAAGCATGTTCTCTTGCAGGTACACTAGGTCTAGGTAAACTGATCGCATTCTGGGATGACAACGGTATTTCTATCGACGGTCACGTAGAAGGTTGGTTCTCTGACGATACACCTAAGCGTTTTGAAGCGTACGGTTGGCACGTTATCCCTGCTGTAGATGGTCACGATTCTGAAGCGATCAATGCTGCTATTGAAGCGGCAAAAGCAGACCCTCGTCCTACGCTGATCTGTACTAAAACCATCATCGGTTTTGGTTCTCCAAACAAATCAGGTTCACACGACTGTCACGGTGCGCCACTAGGTGCAGACGAAATCGCAGCAGCACGTGAGTTCCTAGGTTGGGAACACCCTGCATTTGAAATCCCAGCAGACGTATACGCTGAGTGGGATGCAAAACCAGCAGGTTCTGAGAAAGAAGCGGCTTGGAATGCGAAGTTTGAAGCATACGCAGCGGCTTACCCAGCAGAAGCGGCAGAGCTTAAACGTCGTTTAAACGGCGAACTTCCTGCAGAGTGGGAAGAAAAAGCGAGCCAAATTATTGCGGATCTTCAATCTAATCCAGCGAACATTGCATCACGTAAAGCATCTCAAAACGCACTAGAAGCGTTCGGTCAAATGCTTCCTGAATTCATGGGTGGCTCTGCTGACCTAGCGCCTTCTAACCTAACCATGTGGTCAGGTTCTAAGTCTCTAGATGCGAACGACTTCTCTGGTAACTACATCCATTACGGTGTACGTGAGTTCGGTATGACAGCGATCATGAACGGTATCGCGCTACACGGTGGTTTCGTTCCTTACGGCGCAACATTCCTAATGTTCATGGAATACGCTCGTAACGCTATGCGTATGGCTGCTCTGATGAAAGTTCAGAACATCCAAGTTTACACGCACGACTCTATCGGCCTTGGCGAAGATGGCCCAACTCACCAACCGGTTGAGCAAATGGCTTCACTACGTCTGACTCCAAACATGAGCACATGGCGTCCATGTGACCAAGTTGAATCTGCAGTAGCATGGAAACTGGCGATTGAGCGTAAAGATGCGCCAACTGCACTTATCTTCTCTCGTCAAAACCTAGCGCAACAAGATCGTGATGCTGCGCAAGTTGCGAACATCGCAAAAGGTGCTTACATCCTGAAAGACAGCGATGGTAAGCCTGAGCTAATCCTAATCGCGACAGGTTCTGAAGTTGAGCTAGTAGTGAAAGCTGCTGAGCAACTAACGGCTGAAGGTAAGAAAGTACGCGTTGTTTCAATGCCATCAACAGATGCATTCGACAAGCAAGACGCTGCTTACCGTGAATCTGTACTACCATCAGACGTAACGGCACGTATCGCGGTAGAAGCGGGCATTGCTGACTTCTGGTACAAGTACGTTGGTTTCGACGGCCGCATCATCGGTATGACAACCTTCGGTGAGTCTGCGCCGGCTGACCAGCTGTTCGAAATGTTTGGTTTCACTGTAGAAAACGTAGTGAACACAGCACAAGAATTGCTAGCGTAATTTCGCGTTATAAATGAAAAACCGAGCGTTAATGCTCGGTTTTTTTGTGCCTATTCAAATTCTTTTCCCCAGTTGTCTTTCTTTTTGTGTCCACATTCCTTACAGGTGACATAGCGATCCATATCGTAATAGTGGCCGCCATTTAGCAAGGTATGAGCCCAAAGCTTTAACGTTCCAAGAATCGATTTATCCGTATCATAAACTACTTGGCTTACGGACCAGCACTTCAGAGTGTGGTGTTTCTCTATTGCATCGCTTACAAAAGTGAGCAGCGGGAAAACCTGACATACGCATTTCCTTTTGGTGGTAAAACAAGGAGTTAAAGTGCCAAGTGAAATACGCGAGGTCAGAAATGAATATATTGGCAATGTGAATATATCGTGAAGTGAAAAGATAGTTTACCGCGAGTGAGATCACTTACTTAATGCGTTCTGCCTTCGTATCAGGTACTATCTGTGACACGAATTTTTGGTGAGGCGAGGGAGAAATGCTAAAGGTTGCGATCAATGGATTTGGACGTATCGGTCGTAATGTACTGCGAGCAGTATATGAGAGCGGTAAACACCAACAAATTAAGGTTGTCGCTGTCAATGAGCTTGCACAACCAGAAGCAATGGCCCATCTTCTGCAATATGACACCAGTCATGGCCGCTTCGGAAAGAAAATCTCTCACGATCAAGAACATCTTTATGTTCATCATGACAGTGGTGAATATGACCCCATTCGAATCCTTCACCTCGCTGAAATTGACCTGTTGCCATGGCGCGATTTAGAGGTCGATATTGTCTTAGACTGCACTGGCGTATTTGGCTCACAAGCGGATGGCTTAGCTCATATTGAAGCAGGTGCAGAGAAAATCCTGTTTTCTCACCCTGGTGCAAATGACCTCGACAACACCATCATTTATGGCGTGAACCATGAAACGTTAAAAGGCGAGCATCGCATTGTTTCTAATGGCTCGTGTACGACGAATTGTATCGTTCCAATTATTAAAGTCTTAGATGAAGCCTTTGGCATTGAGTCGGGCACCATTACTACTATTCACTCATCAATGAACGATCAGCAGGTGATTGACGCTTATCATAATGATTTACGTCGTACTCGTGCTGCCAGTCAATCCATCATTCCTGTCGATACTAAGTTGCATAAGGGAATTGAAAGAATCTTCCCGAAATTTTCCAACAAATTCGAAGCCATTTCGGTTCGAGTTCCGACAGTTAACGTCACTGCGATGGATTTAAGTGTCACAATTAGTACAAATGTGAAAGTTAATGACGTAAATCAAACCATTGTTAACGCATCTCAGTGTACATTACGTAACATTGTTGACTATACTGAATCGCCGCTCGTTTCCATCGACTTTAACCATGATCCCCACAGTGCCATTGTGGATGGAACTCAGACTAGAGTGAGCAACGGGCAACTCGTAAAAATGCTTGTTTGGTGCGATAACGAATGGGGCTTTGCTAACCGGATGCTGGATACCGCTTTAGCAATGCAAGCTTCTTCACAAGTGGAGCCTTAATGGTGAGGAAGCGATGGAGAAATTTTTTATTTTAAGCCTTGAAATAAATCTGACGTATCTCCATATCAATAACCAGTTTGAAGAATTAACGGGCTTGGCAGGATTGCCGAGTTTTTAAAAACTTTAATTATTTAATATTTGAGAGGACA
Source organism: Vibrio hyugaensis (assembly GCF_002906655.1). Classification (NCBI taxonomy): domain Bacteria; kingdom Pseudomonadati; phylum Pseudomonadota; class Gammaproteobacteria; order Vibrionales; family Vibrionaceae; genus Vibrio; species Vibrio hyugaensis. The sequence goes on from NZ_CP025794.1 coordinate 2,725,063, forward strand.
CATCATGTCTGTAATCAAGATGACTGACCTGGATCTTGCAGGTAAACGTGTATTTATCCGTGCTGACCTAAACGTGCCAGTAAAAGACGGTAAAGTAACTTCTGATGCACGTATCATCGCATCTCTTCCAACTATCAAGCACTGTCTAGAAGCAGGCGCTAAAGTAATGGTTACTTCTCACCTAGGTCGCCCAACTGAAGGTGAATACGCTGAAGAGTTCTCTCTACAACCAGTAGTTAACTACCTAAACGACGCACTAGATTGCGAAGTTAAACTAGCGAAAGATTACCTAAACGGTCTAGAACTAAACGCTGGTGAGCTAGTTGTTCTTGAAAACGTTCGCTTTAACAAAGGCGAGAAGAAAAACGAAGAAGAACTGTCTAAGCAATACGCTGCTCTATGTGACATCTTCGTAATGGACGCATTCGGTACCGCTCACCGTGCACAAGCATCTACTCACGGTGTAGGCATGCACGCAGACGTAGCATGTGCGGGTCCTCTACTAGCTAACGAACTAGAAGCACTAGGTAAAGCAATGGACAAGCCTGCTCGTCCAATGGTTGCTATCGTAGGTGGTTCAAAAGTTTCTACTAAGCTAACGGTTCTTGAGTCTCTATCTAAAATCGCTGACCAACTTGTTGTTGGTGGCGGTATCGCTAACACATTCATCGCAGCTGCTGGCCACAACGTTGGTAAGTCTCTATACGAAGCAGACCTAGTAGAAACAGCTAAGAAGCTAATGGATGAGTGTGCAATTCCAGTAGCAACTGACGTTGCATGTGCAAAAGCATTTGACGAGAACGCAGAAGCTGAAATCAAGCACGTTTCTGAAGTACAAGACGACGATATGATCTTCGACCTTGGTCCAGACTCAACTGCTGAACTAGCAGAAATTCTGAAGAACGCTAAAACTATTCTATGGAACGGTCCAGTAGGCGTATTCGAATTCAAGAACTTTGAAGCAGGTACTAAAGGTATCTCTGAAGCTATCGCATCTTCTGAAGGCTTCTCTGTTGCTGGTGGTGGTGACACGCTAGCGGCTATCGACAAGTTCGGTATCAAAGCTGACGTATCTTACATCTCTACTGGTGGCGGCGCTTTCCTTGAGTTCGTAGAAGGTAAAGTTCTTCCAGCAGTTGAAATGCTAGAAGCACGCGCTAAGTAATATTCAGTAAAGCGGGAGTCCTCTCCCGCTTTCTTGTTTGCTGCAACGCGAGAGGAACTCTGTTAAAATAGCCTCAGTTGTGAGCAAACGTTTGCAAGATTTTCAATTTAACAAGTTTTGTTTATAAAACGACAGATAAATAGGATTACATCCATGTCTAAGATCTTCGACTTCGTAAAACCAGGTGTTATCTCTGGCGATGACGTTCAGAAAGTATTTGAAGTAGCAAAAGAGAACAACTTTGCACTTCCAGCAGTAAACGTTGTTGGTACTGATTCTGTAAACGCAGTACTTGAAGCAGCTGCAAAAGTTAAAGCTCCAGTTGTTGTTCAGTTCTCTAACGGCGGCGCAGCTTTCTTCGCTGGTAAAGGCGTTAAACTTGAAGGTCAAGGTGCACAAATCCTTGGCGCTGTAGCTGGTGCTAAATACGTTCACGCTGTAGCTGAAGCTTACGGTGTACCAGTAATCCTACACACTGACCACGCTGCTAAGAAACTTCTACCATGGATCGACGGTCTACTAGACGCTGGTGAAGAGTTCTTCGCTCAAACTGGTAAGCCTCTATTCTCTTCTCACATGCTAGACCTTTCTGAAGAGTCTCTAGAAGAGAACATCGAAACATGTGCTAAGTACCTAGAGCGCATGGCTAAAATGAACATGACAATCGAGATCGAACTTGGTTGTACTGGTGGTGAAGAAGACGGCGTTGATAACTCTGATATGGACGCATCTGAGCTTTACACTTCTCCAGAAGACGTTGCATACGCATACGAGAAACTAAGCGCTGTTAGCCCACGTTTCACTATCGCAGCATCTTTCGGTAACGTACACGGTGTATACAAGCCAGGTAACGTTGTTCTAACTCCAACTATCCTACGTGACTCTCAAGCATACTGTGCAGAGAAGTTTGGTATTGCACCAAACGCTCTAAACTTCGTATTCCACGGTGGTTCTGGTTCTACTGAAGCAGAAATCCAAGAGTCTATCGGCTACGGTGTTATCAAAATGAACATCGATACTGATACACAGTGGGCTACGTGGGATGGTATCCGTGCATACGAAGCGGAAAACCGTGATTACCTACAAGGTCAAATCGGTAACCCAACTGGTGAAGACGCTCCTAACAAGAAGTACTACGATCCACGCGTATGGCTACGTGCTGGTCAAGCTTCAATGGTAGCTCGTCTAGAGAAAGCATTTGCTGACCTAAACGCAGTAGACGTACTATAATTCGTCTTACCTGAGTTTCTAAAAACCCGCTCTTAGAGCGGGTTTTTTTATGTCTAATCAATGAGACTGCGACCATTCTCTTTCTTTCAGCAATTGATAACTCAATCAACTGCTATATGATCACCGCACTTCATATCCCTTCAGTTTTGGCGCAAATTTCGAAACCCAGCTTATTTCCGCACCAAGTGGTATAAAACCAAGCAAAAAGTGTGGCGAAATGTAAATCCATTGCGTACTCTGTAACAAGCCAATATCAGAAGTTTCTTATAAATCTTTGTTTTGCATGTCTTTGCGAAACTCTGACTTTGAAAAATTTCAGAATTGAGATATTGTGCCAAAAATCTGACACTGTTCAGTAAAACAATAGGGATGTTGTTGTAGATAAGAACCTATAAAAAACAAGGTTCATAAGTTAACGGCAATTAGATTTTTATATCTTTATTTTGAGGATACGAATTATGGCAGGTGAATCGATGGGTATCGATACCTCTTTAACGGATGGTTTGAGCAAAGCTGAAACATGGCTAAACAGCAACTCAGATCTTCTTATTCAGTACGGTGTGAACATCATTTCTGCACTGATTATTCTGTTCATAGGTAACATTATTGTAAAAGCAGTAGCGAACAGCGTTGCGAAAGTTCTTGATAAAAAGAACATGGATAAAGCGGTTGTTGAATTTGTTCACGGTCTTGTTCGTTATTTATTGTTCGTAATTGTTCTTATTGCTGCACTTGGGCGTGTTGGCGTTGAAACGGCGTCTGTAGTAGCGGTAATCGGTGCGGCAGGTCTTGCTGTTGGTCTTGCCCTTCAAGGCTCTCTATCTAACTTCGCTGCTGGCGTACTGATTGTTGCATTCCGTCCATTTAAGTCTGGTGACTACGTGGAAATCGGCGGTGTAGCTGGTAGCGTTGAAGCAATTCAAATCTTTCAAACTATACTAAAGACACCCGACAACAAAATGGTTGTTGTGCCGAACTCATCAGTTATCGGCGGCGCAATCACTAACTACTCTCGCCACGCTACGCGTCGTGTAGACCTAGTTATCGGTGTTTCTTACAGCGCTGATCTTAAGCAAACTAAGCAAGTTATCCGTGACGTGCTAGAAAAAGATGAGCGTATCCTGAAAGATCCTGCAATCCAAATCGGTGTCCTAGCACTAGCAGACTCTTCAGTGAACTTCGTGGTTCGTCCATGGTGTAAAACGTCTGATTACTGGGATGTTTACTTCGATTCAACTCAAGCAATCAAAGAAGCGTTGGACGAAGCAGGCATCGAAATTCCATTCCCACAAATGGATGTTCATTTGAACAAAGTAGAAGCTTAATCCCTTCGATTGAGAACATGAAAAAGCGAGGCAATGGCCTCGCTTTTTTTATATCCAGATTTTCTAAAGTTCTAACAGAGTGTTACTGCCAACAAGGAGCAGACGTTTAAGTTCGCTACCTGCAAAGCCAAAGGTTAATTCGGGTAAACCTGGTGTATAAAGCAACTCATCATGCTGGTAGAGCGCCGTATCGACGATAATGGTGACATGCCTAGGTAAGCCAATAGGACAAACTGCGCCGGGTACACAACCTAGCTGCTCAATCATTTCATCGTCGCTGCAAATAGAAGGCCTTTTACCAGTCATCATTTTGATTTGTTTGGAGTCTAAACGAGAGTCTTTGTCGGTCAGGTATACAGCATAACCTTGTCCTTTTAGCTTGAGAAAAAGACTCTTAGTATGAGTGCCTGTCCAACCGAGTTGTGCGGCAACTTTGACATCGGTTTCGAAGTCGAGAATGGCTTCATGTTGCCACTCTCGAAAGGGGATGGAGAGCGCGTTGAATCGCTCTCGATTGATTTGATGGATTTTTTCCAGTGACTCCATGTCGTGTTTCTTTCCTATTTATCTTTACCAGTATTTGGTGACTAACTCATTCGCAAGTACAAAAGCGATAGTAAACATCATAGTGGCAACCGCAATATCGATGCCTTTTTTCACTTTTGGTTTTGAGAGCGTTGGCCCCAATTTTGCCGCACCTAATGAGAGCGTGTAGAACCATACAAAGGAAGCCATGATGGTGCCCATAGCGAATGCGATGCGATCATTACCTTCAAACTGACCACCAATTGAACCTAAGATCACTACGGTATCTAAGTACAGGTGCGGGTTCAACACTGTGACGGCAAGCGCGCCAAGAATTACGGTACGACGGCCTCGTGCGACGACTTCACCATTCGATTCAGAGGCGTTTGCTGCTTTGAATGCACTTTTTAGTGACAGTAAACCGTAAACACTTAAGAAGGCAATACCACCTAAAGTGACTGAGGTAAGTAGGATTTCATTTTGCGAGAGAATCGCGCCGCCACCAAAAATACCGAGCGAGATAAAAATCATATCTAGGATGCTACAGATAGTCGCAGTCGTTAGATGATGTTGACGCTTAATGCCTTGGTTAAGTACATACGCATTTTGCGCACCGATTGGAATGATCATGGTCGCACCTAAACCGAATCCTTGTAATAACACCCAAAAGCTCACAACACACCTCAACATTAGTAATAGAACAACAGAGGAAGGGAAGATAAAGCTTTTCATTAAATAAGTATAATTAATGATTTTAATATATTATTAGTATTACTTATTTGGTGTTGTTGGCGTTTATTAGGGAGGAAAAACACGTGCGAGGATTGGATTATAAATGGATAGAAGCGTTAGATGCGGTAGTTCATCAGGGCAGTTTTGACCGAGCTGCTGAGCACCTTTTTGTTTCGCAATCAGCCATTTCCCAACGTATCAAACAGCTTGAGAAGTACCTTGCCCAACCGGTACTTATACGCGAGCAACCGCCAAAGCCAACACCAATTGGTAAGAAGCTACTCGGGCTTTATCGCCGTGTCAGATTGCTTGAGCATGAAATCCTTCCTGAGCTAAAAAACGACACCACAACTCGCCCCGTTCAACTCTCACTCGCGACTAACGCCGACAGCTTAGCAACGTGGTTGCTACCGGCCTTACAAGATGTGATGAAGCATCGCCAAGTTGAACTTAAATTGACGATCTACGGAGAATCACGTTCGATTGAAAAGCTCAGAAGTGGTGAGGTCGCAGGGGCCATCAGTTTAGAGTCACAAGCCATACCGAGTTGTCGAGCGGATTACCTAGGGCGCATCGATTATGTTTGTGTCGCTAACCCTGAGTTCTATCAGCGCTATTTTACCGAAGGCGTGAACAATCAAACGTTAGCTAAAGCACCAGCGGTTTCCTACGATCAGTACGATGATCTGCATAAGAAGTTTTTAACTGAGCACTTTAACGTCAGACCGGATAGTGTCATCCATCACAACATTAGTAGTTCTGAAGCTTTCCTCAAAATGGCGTTAGCTGGAGTAGCTTATTGTTTGATTCCTCGACTACAGATCACCGATGAACTGGAGAAAGGGGAGCTTATCGATATTACACCTGGCTTTTTGATGTCTTATCGCATTTATTGGCATCACTGGCAGTTGGAAACCGGAGTGCTGCAAGAGATCTCGCAAGCAATTGTGAGTTATGCTCAAAAACACTTACCGCAATAAGTTCCCACTTCGCTTGCGTTTTGAGTCGAAATTACCACGAAGTTACACAGTCAAAGTTGTGTTAGAAGTCGCTTAAGATGCTTGGATAATTGCCAGAAGTTTCTATGATGAGTCTATATACACTCCTGTTCATTGCTGTTTTATCTATTTGCTAACGCAAGACAGCAACTTATCTGCCATGGCTTTCATCGAGTATCTCGCCTTGAACTCAGGCAACTGGAGTGATCTTAGTCTTTCAATACGGATGGATTTGTCGAATGAAACTGTCTTCATGTTTACTTGCTTCAGCCCTAAGCCTTACCAGTATTTCTGTGTTTGCGAATGATGTGCCGAATTTTGCTCATTTATCAACCACTGGCTACGGTGAAGTTGTCGCGACGCCAGATATGGCGACTTTTTCTGTAAAGGTTGTTGATACGACCATGACGGCAGAACAGGCGAAGCAATCTGTCGATAATACGGTTGATGAGTTTCTTAAGAGCTTAGCTGATGCCGGTTTGTCGAAAGACAATATTACCAGCTCAAATCTGTACCTTGCTCCCCAGTACCACTATCCTAAATCGGGTAAAGCGGAACTTGTGGGTTATCGAGCTTCACGCAGCATTGATGTGACTGTGAGTGATTTGGCGAACTTGAATGAGTACTTGGATATGGCGCTAAAGGCGGGCATCAACCAAGTTGACAACATTCAGCTTAAAGTAAGCAACCAATCTGAGTACCAACAAAAAGCACGCATGGCAGCGATCAAAGATGCGCAAAGCAAAGCGGCTTCTTTAGCGACAGGTTTTGATAAGAAGTTAGGTGATGTGTGGCAGATTAACTACAACCAAATGCACGCACGCCCAGTATTGATGCGCTCTATGGCGATGGATGCAAGAGAGAGTTCAAATAGCTATCAAGATTCAACGTTGGTGATTCGTGACCAAGTGGACGTCGTATACAGGCTTAAATAGTACAGATAACATTACGATTCATAGAATGAGAAAAGGCAGGGAAGTCCCTGCCTTTTTTGCATTTGTAAGTCAGTGATCAGTGAAGGATTCGGGCACGAATGGTGCCTTCGATGCCTTTTAATTTAACTAATGCTTCTGCTGCGCGAGAGGTTTCTACGTCAATCACTACGTAGCCGATCTCAGCTGCGGTTTGTAGGTACTGGCCGGCGATGTTGATGCCGTCTTCTGCGAAAATGGTGTTGATTTGCGTCAGGATACCAGGACGGTTTTTGTGGATGTGGAGTAGACGTGAACATTCACGATGCTCTGGCAGTGATACTTCTGGGAAGTTCACGCTCGATAGTGTTGAACCATTGTCTGAGTACTTCGCCAACTTACCCGCAACTTCTACACCAATGTTCTCTTGTGCTTCTTGTGTTGAGCCACCGACGTGTGGCGTTAGGATAACGTTGTCGAACTTCTGTAGTGGAGACTCAAACGCATCGGCGTTGGTTTTTGGCTCTACAGGGAATACGTCGATAGCTGCTCCAGAAATATGGCCTGATTCTAGGCTGTGGCATAGAGCCGGAATATCAACAACAGTACCGCGCGCCGCATTGATAAAGATAGCGCCTGGCTTCATGCGCGCGAACTCTTCCTCACCCATCATGTTTTTGGTTTCTGGCGTCTCTGGTACGTGCAAAGAAACGACGTCACATTTATTTAGTAACTCACTCATGGTGAGCACTTGTGTCGCATTACCTAGAGACAGTTTGTTTTCAATGTCGTAGTAGTAAACGCGCATGCCTAGGTTTTCGGCAATGATACCTAATTGCGTACCAATGTGACCGTAACCGATGATGCCCAGACGTTTCCCGCGAGCTTCGTAAGAACTGTCTGCACTCTTTTTCCAAATGCCACGGTGCGCCAGTGCGTTCTTTTCTGGAATGCCACGAAGAAGCAACAGGATTTGACCTAGAACCAACTCTGCGACGCTGCGCGTGTTTGAGAAAGGTGCGTTGAATACAGGGATACCACGCACTGAAGCAGCGTTGAGGTCTACTTGGTTGGTACCAATACAAAAACAGCCAATCGCAACCAACTTATTTGCCGCATTGATCACGTCTTTCGATAGGTTCGTTCGGGAGCGGATACCGATGAAGTGTACGTCTTTTACTGCTTCAATCAGTTCTTCCTCAGAAAGGGAACCTTTGTGATATTCAATGTTGCTGTAGCCAGCTGCTTGAAGAACTTCAACTGAAGAAGGGTGGAGTCCCTCTAGCAAGAGGATCTTAATCTTTTCTTTTTCCAGTGAAACTTTGGCCATTTTTCTCGTCCTTAAAATGGAAAGGTGGGCTAATGTGGCGCACATAAAGCAAAACCATTAAAAAGGGGATAATTAACAGTTTTGTTGGAAGACAAACGTTTCCCTGTGCGTCTTCTGTTCAATAAAGTAACAAAAAATTTTTGCTTTGGGTAAGAAAATTACGGAATAAGGCATGCTTTTCTTAGAAAAAGGAAGAAAAAACGGCGCCCTAGGGCGCCGTCTGTAATGAAATAACAGAAAATTTAAGTCAACTAGTGACTTATTCTTCTATTTTTGCACCTTCTGGTGTGCCAGTGATAACCACATCTGCACCACGGTGAGCGAATAGACCCACAGTCACAACACCCGCGATGCCGTTGATCTTATCTTCCATCTCTTTTGGGTTAGTGATTTGCATGTTGTGTACGTCTAGGATCACGTTGCCGTTGTCCGTCGTTACGCCTTCACGGTATGCAGGGTCACCACCTAGTTTTACCAATTCACGAGCTACGTAAGAGCGTGCCATTGGGATAACTTCTACAGGAAGTGGGAATTGGCCCAGTACGTCAACTGCTTTTGTGCCGTCAACGATACATACGAATTTGTCTGAAATCGCTGCAACGATTTTTTCACGAGTCAATGCAGCACCGCCGCCTTTGATCATATCGCGTGTTGCATTGATTTCATCTGCACCATCAACGTAGACATCTAGCTTCACTACGTCGTTACACTCGAATACTTCAATACCAAGCTCTTTTAGGCGCTCAGTAGAAGCAATAGAGCTAGACACTGCACCTTTGATATCGTCTTTGATACTGCCTAGGGCATCGATGAAGTGATTCACGGTAGAGCCAGTACCAACACCGACAATGCTGTCTTTCTCAACATATTTAAGTGCTGCCCAACCAGCCGCTTTCTTCATTTCATCTTGAGTCATGCCAATCTCCTGAATAGATGTTCGTTAACGTTTGCGGCGTGATTATAGCGGGTAAGTTCTACTTTTCCCATTGCCAGATCTGGCTTGGAGTCACGATCTTAGGTAATGGGATGTCCCAACTCTCTGTTGGAAGGCGTTCGACATGCTGACAATCATGAGCAATGCCGATTGGCTTGGCGCCCTCGCCAGTACTAAACCAGCGTGAGAGTGTCCGGTCATAGTAGCCTCCGCCCATACCTAAGCGATGGCCGGTACTGTCAAAACCAACTAATGGTGTGCAGATCAGGTCGAGATCTCGAACGGGCTTTAGGTAGGTGATATCGAGTTTGGGTTCTAAGATTCCATACTTATTAAACACCAACTGGTCATCGTTTACGTAATGAAGAAACAACAATTGGCCTTGCGAGAATGGGTGAATCACTGGTAGGTAAATCGACTTACCTTGTTGCCATAGCCACTCAATTAACGGTTTTGTATCGAGCTCTCCGTCGGCGGAAAGATAAATGGTGATGTGATCTGAAACTTGGATTTCTGGCAACTGTGAAAACTGTTTAATTAGATCGAGCCCTGCTTGAAACTGAGTATCACTGCACAGGCTGTTACGTTTTTCACGGATGAGTTTACGGAATTCTTGTCGAGATAGGTTTGACATAGAGAGGATACCCCAGGGTGCCGTTGAGGATTGTGGCCCTTGAACCAGCTGGTTCAAGGCGGATCAGCAATGATAACCGTAGGCTTCTCGGTGCATGCCAAGCTTGCTCAATAGCTATCAAGTACTAACCCTTCGGTATTGCTTATCGGCTCAGGGACTTAAATCCAACTGACGAACACCCCAGGGTAAATTTGGTATCTACTGCTGTCCTTGCGTTACATTCTTAAGTGCGTTCTCTAGCGACGCAGTGAGCTTTTCCATTCGCTCCGTAATTTCTTGTTGCTGACCGTTTGATTCGTATGACTTGGTATGCAATTCATGACAAATATTTAATGCAGCAAAAGTCAGTAGCTGAATTTCATTGGTTACCTTAGTACGGTCTGTCATCTCTTTCAATCGACGATCGAGATCTTTAGCCGCTGTAATCAGTGACTCTTCTTGACCCGGTGGACAATTCACTCGTGTCATTTTTCCAAGGATTTCAACGTCGACCGCTTGATTGCTCATGATGAATAAACTCTATATTCGCGCTATCTAAGGTATTGCTTTGTACAACTACCGAGGAGGAAACTATAGGAAAACCGCTATTAAGATTCAAGCATTTCCCACCCTAGATAGAAAAATGGTGAAGTGATCACACAGGAATTGGACAAATTGAGTAAATGCTGTCCAAATTTGAATTTGATAGTCGTTTCAGCCGAGTAGGCTTGATGGTAGGATAGAACGATACATTATTACGCAAGAATGAGCCCAGTTATGAGTGAAATCACCCTTCCAGAATATCAATCTATTGCTGTTGAACTTAAATCCGCAAGCATTGCAGTGACGCCTGCTGAGTTACACGGGTTACTTGTCGGCATGCTAAGTGGTGGATTGGCGATTAACGATCAAACCTGGCAACCAATTTTGTTTGATTACACCAATGATGGCATGGGGTGGCCAACTACTGCACTGGCTTTTGCACAAAGCATTTTTAAAGTGACGGTAAATGAGTTGACAGGCACCTCGATGGAATTGTCTCTGTTGTTGCCTGATGAGCCAGGTGAAGAAGGCTTGTTCGCATTGGCTGATGGCCTATCTGATTTCGTTAACCATTTTATCTCAGGTTTGGGATTAGCTGGTATCGCCATGAATAAAGCGTCTGACGATGTGAAAGAGGCGTTAGCAGATCTTGAAGAGATCGCTAAGTTAGGCATTGATGAAGATGACGACCTAGGTGAGCAAGCTCAATTGCTAGAGCAAGTAATCGAACACGTCAAAGCATGCGTATTAACTATTCATGCCGAGTTTGGCGCTCGTCCTGAAAGCAACGATAGTAAACCGACGATTCACTGATCGTCGGTACCATTAATTGAATAGTTTCTAGAGGTTAGCATGAGGCAATATGACGTTGTAATTGCTGGTGGAGCCATGGCGGGAGCCACACTTGCTTTAGCGATAGATCGCTTATCGAAAGGACAACTTCGTGTTGCCGTTGTTGAGCCGTTTAAAGCGCAATCTAATGAGCACCCTGGTTTTGACTCTCGTTCCATTGCCTTATCCTACGGGACCGTCAACACCTTACGCCATTTGCAGTTGTGGGCGGCGGTTGAGCCTTTTGCAACTCCAATAGAGCACATTCATGTGTCCGATCGTTCTCATGCGGGGATGACTGAGATTACCAAGCACGAAGTTGGTGTTGAAGCACTTGGTTACGTAGTGGAACTCGCCGATGTTGGTCGCGTCTATCAAGAGCTCTTAGATAAGAGTGAGGCGATCAGTCTGTTTTGCCCGGATTCGGTCGTGAACATCGAGCGTGAGCAAGGCAAAGCACACATTGAGCTGACGAGCGGTGAGAAGCTGGAAGCTAAGTTGCTCGTTGCTGCCGATGGCGCAGTATCGCAATGCTGTCAGCAAATCGGTTTAGAGTTGTCTGAGCATGATTTTGACCAAGTGGCAGTGATTGCGAATATCGTGACGCAAGAACCTCATCAAGGTCGTGCCTTTGAACGCTTTACCGAGAATGGCCCAGTCGCACTGCTGCCTATGAGTGACAACCGCATGTCTCTGGTTTGGTGTTTGCGTCCTGAAGAGGCGCAATCCGTTGTGAATTTGTCCGATGAAGAGTTCCTTGAGCGCCTCCAAAGCGACTTTGGTTGGCGTTTAGGTGAGATGCAAAAAGTCGGGCAACGTGCGAGTTATCCGTTGCTATTACGTTATCGTAAACAAAACATTTCGCACCGTTTTGCTATTGTTGGTAATGCAGCGCAAACCCTGCATCCAATCGCAGGGCAAGGTTTCAATCTTGGTATTCGCGATGTGGCATCGTTAGCGGAAGAGGTGGTGAAGCAAAGTGAAGATGCAGGTCGTTACCAAGGGTTAATGCGTTTTAGCCAGCGCCGTGAAGGCGATCGCAGCGAAACGATTTGGTTAACCAGCTCTCTAGTGCATATTTTCTCAAATGATTTACCGGCGATGCGAATTGGGCGCAACCTTGCTCTCGCAACGATGGATAACCTTTCTACTTTTAAGCAGCCGCTGCTACGCCACACGCTTGGTCTAGTGAAACGATAAACGGCAACGAATTAGGTAACAAAAGCAATGATGCAAAGTGTAGATATCGCCATTATCGGCGGTGGTATGGTTGGATTGGCGTTGGCTGCCGCTTTTAAAGACAGTGACCTACGTGTTGCTGTTATTGAAGGCTCTGTGCCGGACGATACGTTGAGTGAACTACCGGACGTTCGTGTATCAGCGCTAAGTCGCTCTAGTGAAACGATGTTGCGTAAACTCGGAGCTTGGCAAGGTATCGAGCAACGTCGTGCTTCTCCGTATTATGCAATGGAGGTATGGGAGCAAGACAGCTTTGCTAACATCGCGTTTGATGCGCAAAGCATGGCTCAGCCAGATCTTGGCCATATTGTTGAAAATCGCGTAATTCAATTGGCGTTGCTAGAGCAAGTTCAAAAGCTGGATAACGTGACGCTGTTTATGCCTGCACGTTGTGCAACGTTAGCGGTTGGTGAGCAAGAAAGCTGGCTCACGCTCGACAACGGTCAAGCCATGACTGCGAAGTTAGTGGTTGGCGCCGATGGTGCAAACTCTTGGCTGCGCAACCAAATGGATATTCCATTGACGCATTGGGATTACGGTCATAGCGCACTTGTCGCGAACGTGAAAACCGCTGATCCACACAACAGCGTTGCGCGTCAGATCTTTACACCGGAAGGTCCATTGGCTTTCCTTCCGATGTCTGATCCGCACATGTGTTCGATTGTTTGGTCTACCGAACCAAATCGTGCCGAGCAACTGCTGGCGATGAATGAGCAAGAGTTCAATAAGGCATTAACTAGCGAATTTGATGTGCGTTTAGGTTTGTGTGAAGTAGTTGGTGAACGTGCGGCGTTCCCACTTAAGATGCGTTATGCGCGTGACTTTGTGGTTGAACGCGTGGCGTTAGTTGGTGATGCAGCACATACCATTCATCCACTGGCAGGGCAGGGTGTGAACCTTGGCTTGCTAGATGCTGCTAGCTTGGCACAAGAGGTGCTAACATTGTGGAAACAAGGGCAAGACATTGGCACTAAACGTAACCTGCGCGGTTACGAGCGTTGGCGTAAAGCGGAAGCGGCGAAGATGATCGCGGCGATGCAAGGCTTCCGTGACCTGTTCTCTGGTGAGAATCCTGCTAAAAAATTGGTACGCGGAATTGGTTTGAGCCTAGCTAGCCAACTACCAGGAGCAAAAGACGAGATAATGAAACGCGCATTAGGTTTGAAAGGCAATTTGCCGGAACTTGCGCGTCAATAACGAGCTTATTGCTTTACGAATAGAAGACACAAAAAAGGCTGGTTAATCCAGCCTTTCTTTTTACATCGATGTTGTCGCTAAGCGTATGCGCATCTGAGCTTCATAATCTCTTGGTTAATTTCTTTAACCGCTTGAAAGTGGCGCCTTTCCGCTTTCTCTGGCAGCATTAATTTTCCATTATCAAACTCAAATTTACCGACTCCGTAAATATAAATTCTTCCTTTAAAAAGACGACTTATGTGTTTAGCAATCATACCTGGTGTATAGCGCTTAAACAGTCTCATATTTACTTTTCCTTATCTCTTACCTAGCTCAGTTATCTTACGTTTTTGGCGTAAAAATTATTGTGACAGCAATGGTATTAAGTACAGATGAGTTGTATCGCTTTAGAGATTTGTGCTGCCATAGACAAATTGACAGGGTCATATCTCAAATAGCGTGAGGATTACCTCAAAAAAACACTAGCGAAGGAACCGTTCCTTATCTCCTTCTGTTGTTACGTGGTGCATTAAGCAACTATTTTGTTACAGAATTAAGAATAGAAGGAAAATAATTGTTTGCTAAATGTTTTTACTCAATTGATTGCATTTTTATCGTTTTGCCGGATTAAGGGCTTAATACATGGCTTTCATCGAGTTAGAGGGAAGAGGCGCAGAAAAGTTCCGTGCAAAAAAAAGCCCGCTTCGGCGGGCGAATAGTCACAGATGCATTACACAAAAGTGGACGACTGACCGCGTGGCAGAGGCCAATTCAGTCAGCAGTTTCACTTTATGTTGATTAAGTTGTTGTTGAAAACTTAACCAACAAATTCAGCATATACGAGTTTCTTACGTGTGACTATTTATGTTTTAAAAATGATTAAAAATTCCACTTTGTATGTTGGGAGATATGAGTGAGATCACGTAGGTGTGAGAAAGCCTGCGTGTTATTACATTTTTACGAAGGTTAACGGCAGATATCGGCCAAGGTTGGTTGGCACAATTGCAGTAAATCATCGATAGATAATGCTAATCCAGCCATACGATCACCACTGCTGATAGTGATTTCTTTTTCTTCCAATAGGCTCGGGTCGAATACGATTGGCATATAGCGCTTTAAAAGTAGCGGCGTGACAGTACCGATCTTATATCCGGTAATCGCCTCTACGTCCGCTTGATCAACACAGGTCATGCGACGACATTGCAGTAGTGCGCGTACTTTCTTTGGGTCAACGCTACGATCACCTGGCGTGCAGGCAAGTGCATATTGGCTACCCATATCGCGCAAAAGAATCGCTTTGACCATTTGAGAAGGACGAATGCCGCGTTGTTGCGCGGCATCCTCAATGGTTGTTGCTGGTCTTTGATGAGGAAGAAGGCGGAATTCGATGTTCTGATCCGCTAAAAACTGCATCAAAGGGGTATGAATGGTATTACTCATCGTCAAGGCTGTACGGCAGTGCTGCGATTTCCCATTCACACTCTGGTTGAGCAACCAAGCGTAGACGAGTGTCATCGTCTAGGTTGTTTGGCAGTACAATGAGCCCGATCGCTTGGTTGTCGCTGAATTGGTAATGCGTGAGCAATGCTCCGACTGAACGCCAGTTTTCACCGACACTACGCTCCAATTCAATCGCACCTTCACCTAAGGCTTCAGCAGTAGCACCTTTAACAATGTACATTGCACGTTTGTTGGTGCCGCGGTATTTCGCGCGCGCTACAGTTTCTTGACCTGTGTAGCAGCCTTTCGTAAAGCTGATACCACCAAGCGCTTGTACGTTTAGTGCTTGTGGAATGTGTTCGTTTTGCGCGTCTGCTACCACGTATGGCAGTGCTGCTTCAATATCGAAACGGGTCCAAAGCTCATGGGTTGTCAGTGTTGCTTGGCTATCTTCCACTAATGATTGTGCTGCTTCTGCTGTAAGCGCAAGCAACCAGCGATTCGGAGCTACTTTGACCGCAGTGCCGCCTTCAATCGCACGCACGTCGCCAGAATCAGCATTTAGCGTTGAGATGAACGCATCTGCATTCTCACCAGCAACACCCAGTACCACGTCGCTTGATTCTTCGATGGTCACTTTCGAGAACACCGCGTACTTTTTAATTTCTTTCAGTTCCACTTCAATTGCTGAATTTGGCTGAACCATTGCGTAGCCATCGTTATGGTGGAATAGGCGGAAGACACTCCACACTTTACCTTTCGCGTCACAATGTGCACCCAACATTGATTGGTCTTTCTCAAGAGAAACCACATCGCAGGTAACTTGACCGTGTAGGTATGATTTTTTGTCGTCCCCGACCATGGTGATCATGCCCAGGTTATCCAATAGCGAGATAGACAGCTCCGGTAGCGCGTCTTGTGTCGATAGGTTCAGTGGTGAAAAGCGAGTTTGCCATTCCATGAGTACGATGCCTTTTGAAGATATTTTTCAGCTATGTTAATTGCAGATTCGACATTTGTCAGCACTCAATATGTCCACTCAATTTTAAGATGTTTGGCTCAACTGAACGTTTGTTTATTAAATGCGATCAGGATTTGCAGTGACTTGGCTACATATTGTGACCCGCACACTAGTGGCGTTGAACATCCCTTGTTACACTCCGCACTAAGAACAAGACATCTATGAAGGAATACTGAATGTACACTGCGGAAGAAAAGGCGCGTATTAAATGGGCTTGTCGTCGTGGCATGCTTGAGCTTGACGTGGTGATTATGCCGTTTTTTGAAGAGTGCTTCGATGCACTAGGTGAGCAAGAGCAACGTGATTTTGTTTCGTTGCTAGAATGTGATGATCCAGATTTGTTTACTTGGGTCATGGGGCATGGTCGCAGCGAAAACCTTGGTCACGCTTCGATGGTCGATAAAATTGTCGCACACAACCTCAGCAAGGTTCGTTAATCTTACTGTTTCTAAATCTCTAAACGCCCAAGCGCTGCATTACTTGATTCTTTTCGGTTTAGCTTGGGCGGTTATCTTCTCTGATATTCCACTCGTCTTATCTAGTTATCTGTTACTACTGATCTATCGTAGCCATACCCAAGGTGGATTCGTCATGCCGTCAACTGTCGGGAATTGGTATTTTCATCGTGATGGAACGGTTCGAAATGACGCTCAGACTTCACTGTTATCAGGAGTTGATCTTTTCGCTTCTGTTTTCAAGGTGACGTTTAAGTTGGTATCTGGGGATAAGGTAACCGTTTGGCGAGACAGTTGTGATGATGTGTCGTATCGTCAATTGAATATGATATTGCGTCAATGGAAAATGGGAGCCGAAGCCCCATTTGATATTGTGTCTGACTCTTTCTTACTTGGCGTCAGATTTACTTGTTTGGTGTCAGAATCGTCGGTCCGCTGTTCTCTTGTTGGTTTGGATAATCCAAGGTGTAGTGTAGACCGCGGCTCTCTTTACGCTGCATCGCACAGCGCACCATCAGTTCAGCTACTTGAAGTAGGTTACGCAGTTCTAGCAAGTTGTTTGAAACACGGAAGTGACTGTAGTACTCATGCGTTTCTTGCTGAAGCATTTGAATACGGCGTAGTGCGCGTTCTAAACGTTTGTCCGTGCGAACAATGCCCATGTAATCCCACATAAACAAGCGAAGCTCATGCCAGTTATGCTGGATGATAACCTCTTCATCACTGTTGGTGACTTGGCTTTCATCCCAACAAGGTACTCGGGGTGCTAACTCGACCTTCGTGTGGTGCTTTAGGATATCTTTGGCGGCTGCCCATGCGTAGACCACACACTCAAGTAGTGAGTTTGAAGCCATGCGGTTTGCACCGTGTAGACCGGTGTAACTGACTTCGCCAATGGCATATAGATTCTTCAAGTCCGTATTGCCGTTTTGATCGACCATCACGCCACCACACGTGTAGTGTGCGGCCGGAACAATTGGGATCGGCTCTTTGGTCATATCGATGCCAAGATCCATCAAACGAGAATAAATGGTTGGGAAGTGCTTGGTAATGAATTCCGCAGGTTTGTGGCTGATGTCTAAATACATGCAGTCTGCACCTAGGCGCTTCATTTCAAAGTCGATGGCACGTGCGACGACATCACGCGGCGCAAGTTCTTTACGCTCATCAAAATCCGGCATAAAGC
Organism: Vibrio hyugaensis; assembly: GCF_002906655.1. Taxonomy (NCBI): domain Bacteria; kingdom Pseudomonadati; phylum Pseudomonadota; class Gammaproteobacteria; order Vibrionales; family Vibrionaceae; genus Vibrio; species Vibrio hyugaensis. Next base: position 2,742,717 of record NZ_CP025794.1, read on the forward strand.
GTGAGCCATCAGGGCGTCGCAGATAGGCACCTTCACCACGCAAGGCTTCTGTGAGTAGGAAGTTACGTGCTTCTGGGTGGAACAGGCAGGTAGGGTGGAATTGGTTGAATTCCATATTTGCTACACGGCAGCCTGCGCGCCAAGCAATCGCGATACCGTCACCAGAGGAAACGTCAGGGTTTGACGTATATTGGTAAACTTTGGAAGCACCACCAGTCGCAAGAACAACAAATTTAGCGCGAACGGTTTCTACCTGTTCTTCATTTCGGTTCCAAATATAAGCACCAATGATCTTATTTTTGTCGCCGCCGATTTTATCTTCAGTGATCAAATCCAGAGCATTGTGACGTTCAAGAACATGAATGTTTGGGTGGCTGTGGGCGTTGTCTTGCAGTGAGGTTTGCATTGCCATACCTGTTGCATCCGCAGCATGCAAAATTCGGCGTCGACTGTGACCACCTTCGCGAGTTAAGTGGTAACGAGGTTCTTCATCAGAGTCGTCTTCTTCACGATCAAATGGCACACCGCCATCGATGAGCCATTGCACGCATTCTTTTGAATTTTCAGCGATAAACTTAACCGTTTCTTCATCGCAAATGCCATCACCAGCAATTTGTGTGTCTTCAACGTGAGACTCGATGGTGTCAGATTCATCGAAGACCGCAGCGATACCACCTTGCGCGTAAAACGTCGCGCCTTCGCTGCGTGGGCCTTTACTCAACACCATCACTTTACAGTGGTTTGCTACGCGCAAAGCTAACGACAAGCCCGCGGCGCCACTCCCTACCACTAACACATCACATTCATGTTCACGATTCGTGTTCATATAACTTTTACAATCCCAAGCTAAGGTAACAAGGCTACCTTGTGTATATTTTGCACACCATGTGCATCCATTAACGCGACATCCGTCGCTAAGGGCTAAGTTGGGAGGTATCTAAATCACCGCAACTCTGGTGACTTGTGCCACTCTTATCTTTGCATGTCGATGACATGCGAATGCTTCCTGAGTTTTATTTTAAACGCGTTGTTCAGATAGCCATTAGCCGTGCCAACAAAAAGTAATAGTTTGTCAATGCCATTGCTTTTCTAGGCTCTACCCAGCACAATCTGGGACAGAGATCATCCATTATACCCATTTCCCCATCACTATGCTCGCTTGTCAAAACGAGACGTAATTCAGACGTGGCGAGGGATTTGGCTAGTGACATCACACTGTGAAAAAACAATGACAAAAAATTTGAGAAACCATGGAACTTTCTCATTCACGTCGGAGTCACAATAGTGCTCAAGTAAGCAGTGGTGTCAATACTACGTTTTGCATAATTAGTACCCATATCTGAGAAGAGTAGGGGCATAACAAATAGGAGTATCCGCTCGAATGAACGAGCAGCTGACCGATCAAGTATTGATTGAGCGAGTTCAGAATGGAGATAAGCAAGCATTCAACCTGCTGGTAACGAAGTATCAGAACAAGGTATGTAATCTTATTTCCAGATACGTAAGTAATCCTGGCGATGTTCCAGATGTAGCACAAGAAGCGTTTATCAAGGCTTACCGAGCTATCCCTAGCTTTCGCGGGGAGAGTGCGTTTTACACTTGGCTGTATCGCATTGCAGTGAATACTGCGAAGAATCATATCGTTGCTCAGGGTCGTAGACCGCCTGCGACGGACGTTGATGCTGAAGATGCTGAATTTTACGAAACAGGTAATGCATTGAAAGAAATTTCGAACCCTGAGAACTTAACGTTGTCCAAAGAATTGCAACGGGTAGTGTTCAGCGCAATCGAAGCCTTACCTGAAGATTTAAAAACGGCAATGACTCTGCGTGAGCTTGATGGCTTAAGCTATGAGGAAATTGCTGAAGTAATGGATTGCCCGGTGGGAACGGTACGATCACGTATCTTCCGTGCTCGTGAGGCGGTGGAAAAGAAAATCAAACCTCTTTTACAGCGCTAGTACAAGTGATAACTATGGTGAAAACAATGGCTGACAAAGAAAAACTTTCAGCTCTCATGGATGGAGAATTGGTCGATAAGGCTTTAATTCAAGAATTAGAGCAAGACCAAGAAAGCCGTGACGCTTGGCAGAACTATCATCTTATTGGTGATGTGATGCGAGGCGAAGCGCCAGCAAAACCTGAGTGGAATATTGCTGAAAGCGTGGCGTTAGCGTTAGAAGACGAGCCTGTGCATCGTGCTATCGATTCACGCAGTGCTAACGTTATTTCAATTAATGACGCGCCAAAAGAGTCGCAACCAGAGCCACAAAAAGCCAAGCGCCAGTTGCCTGCATGGCTGACTCAGTTTGGTCAGGTTGCCGTTGCTGCGTGTGTGTCACTTGCCGTGATTTTAGGTGTGCAACAATACGGTGGTAGCGACCCAATGTCGCCACAAGCCGATCAACTTCCTGTGCTTCAAACAGTGCCATTTGCTGGCAGTGCAGAACCAGTAAGTTTGACTCGTGAGTCCGTTGAGCGCTCGGTTGGCGAAGCAAATATGCAAGAGCAACGTAAACGCGTTCATGCTATGCTTCGTGACTACGAATTGCAGTTAAGAATTAACAGTGATGCGTCTCAGCAAGATGCAAATCTGACTCCGGATATTGAATGAAAAAATTTCTGATCAGCGCTTGCGCTCTGTTCAGTCTGATGTCTACTCAAGCCTTTGCTGGTGATAAACCAGCGGAGGCTTTATTGCATCAAATGAGCGAGGCGAGCAAAAATTTAAGCTACGAACTCTCTTATATCCTCATCAAAAAGAACAGCATTGAACCTTTGCTGTACCGTCATGCGACTCACGATAAAGATCAGTACGCACATCTTGTGTATTTGAGTGGTCCAGTTCGTGAAGTAATTCGTCGTGGTACTGAAGTGAGTTACATCGAAACCGGTGCAGAGCCGTTTACGATTGAATCTGGCAAGATGGTCGCACCAATCATGCCGATGCTGAACACCAATATCGATGAATTGAACCTCTATTACGACTACGTCAAAGTCGGTCGTGCCCGTGAAGCTGGCGTTCCGACTCAGGTGTTACGTATTGTGCCTAAAGACGGTTTGCGTTATTCGTACGTACTTTGGATTGATGAGAAAAGTAAGCTACCACTGCGTGCTGATCTGGTTGACCGTGATGGAGAAATGCTAGAGCAATACCGTACGATCTCATACTCGGTGAATCCAAAAATTGGCGAGTTGATGAGTGGTTTGGCGGATGTGCAGTTGCCAGCAGTATTGACGATGCCAAAAGGCGATATCGGTACGAGTGACTGGAACGTAGGTTGGATTCCTGAAGGTTTCCATCCAAATGAGTTAAATCGCTACCGAATGGCGGTAACTGACCAAATGGTTGAAAGCCAGCTTTACTCGGATGGTTTATTCAGTTTCTCTGTTTATGTCGCAAGCAAAGATGAGCATTCTCTGAAAGGCCAATTGGTTCGCCAAGGTCGTCGTACTTTGCATAGCTTTGTAAGTGGTGATCATGAGATCTCTGTTGTGGGTGATATTCCACCGGCAACTGCTCAGCGTATTGCACAATCTGTTACGTTTGATGTAGCAAAGAGTAAAGCGCAATGATGACCGCATTAGCAACCGTGACGGGTGTTCATCGTCACGGTCAGCAATACGATATCGATTTAAGCTGCGAGCAACAAACCAGTTGCAGCAGCTGTTCTTCGCAAAAAATCTGTGGCACTGGAGTGGTTACTAAAGCAATTGGTAACAAAACATTAGCATGGCATCTGCGTACAAAAACATCCGTCAAAGTTGGTCAGGTGGTAGAAATCGGCTTTCCTGAGTCGAGTCTGATCAAATCCGCAATGGCGGTTTACCTTCTTCCTCTGTTTGGTCTGATTGTTGGTGCCGTGATTGGCAACTTCCTTCTTGTGCCTTTAACCACAGGCGGCGAGGGCATTACCATCTTAGCTTCGGTTTTGTTCGCTGCTGGTGGTATGTGGCTCGCTAAACGTGTGTCACGACCTTTAGAAGATGAATCAAAACGCCAAGTCACCCTCATTCGAGTTCTCGGTGAGCCTATCCAGTAAGTACGTACCTCGAGGTTGCTAAGGTATATACTTTAAATAAGGTGCGCCCGTTAACGAAATTGGGTAGAATCTGCCAACTTGATTGAAATGCCGTCAGCTGATGGCTTTCTTACTGTCCCTATTTGTAAAGAGTTAGTCACCCTAAATCTATGAAGCACATTCGTAACTTTTCGATTATCGCCCACATCGACCATGGTAAGTCGACCCTATCAGACCGTCTAATCCAAGTATGTGGAGGATTAAGCGATCGTGAAATGGCCGCACAGGTTCTGGATTCTATGGATCTTGAACGTGAGCGTGGTATCACCATTAAATCTCAGAGTGTAACGTTAAACTACACTGCTAAAGACGGTGAAACCTACCAGCTGAACTTCATCGATACTCCGGGACACGTTGACTTTGCGTACGAAGTATCACGCTCTCTAGCCGCTTGTGAAGGCGCGCTATTGGTGGTTGACGCAGGTCAAGGTGTAGAGGCTCAAACGCTTGCTAACTGTTACACCGCGATCGAAATGGATCTAGAGGTTGTGCCAATCCTTAACAAGATTGACCTACCTGCCGCTGATCCTGAGCGCGTAGCAGAAGAAATTGAAGAAATCGTTGGTATCGATGCAATGGAAGCTACCCGCTGTTCTGCTAAGACAGGTATCGGTGTAGATGACGTTCTAGAAAACATCGTATCAGCAATTCCAGCACCAGAAGGTGATCCTGAAGCACCACTTCAAGCATTGATCATCGATTCATGGTTCGATAACTACCTTGGCGTTGTTTCTTTGGTTCGTATTAAAAACGGCTCACTGAAGAAAAACGACAAGATTAAAGTAATGAGCACAGGCCAAACTTGGGGTGTAGACCGTCTAGGTATCTTCACACCTAAGCAAGTCGATACTGATGTTCTTAATACCGGTGAAGTAGGTTGGGTAGTTTGTGGTATCAAAGACATCCTTGGTGCTCCTGTTGGTGATACGCTAACCCTAGCGAAAAACGGCAGTGAGAGCCCTCTACCTGGCTTTAAAAAAGTAAAACCTCAGGTATACGCGGGTCTATTCCCAGTATCATCTGATGATTACGAAAACTTCCGTGACGCGTTAGGCAAATTGAGCCTGAACGATGCATCGTTGTTCTATGAGCCAGAAAACTCAGCGGCACTAGGTTTTGGTTTCCGTTGTGGTTTCCTTGGCATGCTGCACATGGAAATCATCCAAGAGCGTTTAGAGCGTGAATACGATCTAGACCTGATTACAACAGCGCCTACTGTAGTCTACGAAGTCGTAGAAACTGACGGTACGCTACTTTATGTTGATAGCCCGGCCAAACTGCCAGCGGTAAACGACATTGAAGAAATTCGCGAGCCTATCGCACGTTGTAATATTCTTGTGCCATCGGATTACCTTGGTAACGTAATCACACTGTGTGTAGAAAAGCGTGGTACTCAGGTTGATATGGTTTACCACGGCAACCAAGTTGCTGTGACGTACGATATCCCAATGGCAGAAGTTGTTCTGGACTTCTTTGACCGTCTGAAGTCAACGTCACGCGGCTACGCATCTTTGGATTACAACTTCCAACGCTTTGAAACATCGAACATGGTACGTGTAGATGTACTTCTGAATGGCGACAAGGTTGATGCGCTAGCACTGATTACGCACAAAGATCAGTCTCAGACTCGTGGTCGTCAGTTGGTTGAGAAGATGAAAGAATTCATCCCTCGCCAAATGTTTGATATCGCGATCCAAGCGGCAATCGGTAACCACATCATTGCGCGTTCTACTGTGAAACAGCTACGTAAGAACGTAATCGCGAAATGTTACGGTGGTGACGTGAGCCGTAAGAAGAAACTTCTGAAGAAACAGAAAGAAGGTAAGAAACGTATGAAGCAGATCGGTAACGTAGAGCTGCCTCAAGAAGCGTTCCTAGCTATTCTTCACGTTGGTAAAGACTAGAGTTGAACTATCTCTTACTCTTGTCTGTCATAAGACGTTAGATAGTAAAATAAGTGAAAGGGTTTCGGCTCTTTCACTTTCGTATTTTTAGATAAGGGAATTTAATGGCGAATACATTCTCACTGATTCTAGTTATCGTGACTTTGGTAACTGGCGTAGTTTGGCTACTGGAAAAGCTGGTGTTTGCAAAAAAACGTCAAGCGAAAGTAGAAGAGATTCAAGCACAGACAGCTAATGGCCTGGACGCGGTAACACTACAGAAAGTAGAACGTCAGCCATGGTGGATTGAGAATAGCGTGTCTATTTTCCCTGTAATTGCATTCGTTCTTGTATTGCGTTCTTTTATCTATGAACCGTTCCAAATTCCTTCAGGCTCAATGATGCCCACCTTACTAGTAGGCGACTTTATTCTGGTGGAGAAATACGCTTACGGATTGAAAGATCCTGTTTGGCGTCATCAGCTAGTGGAAACTGGCAAACCAGAGCGTGGTGATATTGTGGTATTCAAATACCCACCTCAACCAAACATTGACTACATTAAACGTGTTGTTGGCTTACCTGGCGATACGGTTCGTTACTCAAGTGACAAGCAAGTATGTATTCAATCGCAAGGTGATTCGGTTTGTAAGCCAGTTAAATTGAGCAATGTTGAAGAAAGTCCGTTCATCCAAAACGGTATTCCTCTGATTCAGATGAATGAAAAACTGGGTGAAGTGGAACACCAAATCTTGGTTAACCCATTGGCTCGTGACCGTGTGCAGAACTACCAGCCACGTCCAGGAGTTAACGAATGGGTTGTACCACAAGGTCAGTACTTTGTTATGGGTGATAACCGTGATAACAGTGCTGATAGCCGTTACTGGGGCTTTGTTCCAGAAGCAAACTTAGTCGGTAAAGCTGTCGCGATTTGGATTAGCTTCGAGTTTGATCGTGGCGCAGACAGCGTTCTACCTTCATGGATTCCAACTGGTGTGCGTTTTAACCGCGTCGGTGGTATTCACTAACCATTACATATCGAGAGAGTATGAATTCTCCAATTGATAAACTAGAGAGAAAGCTCGGCTACCAATTTAAGGATGCTGGGCTTATCAACTTGGCGCTGACTCACCGCAGCGCCAACAGTAAGCATAATGAACGTCTTGAGTTTCTGGGCGATTCAATTTTAAGTTTTGTCATCGCTGATGATCTGTACCATCGTTTCCCGAAAGTGAACGAAGGTGACATGAGCCGTATGCGCGCTACTTTGGTACGTGGGCACACATTGGCGGAACTGGGTCGTGAATTCGATCTAGGAGATTATTTAAAATTAGGTCCAGGTGAATTGAAGAGTGGCGGATTCCGCCGAGACTCTATTCTAGCCGATGCGGTAGAAGCCATTATTGGTGCGATTTACCTTGATAGTGATATTGAAGCCGTGCGCGGTATTGTACTGAGCTGGTACAACTCGCGTCTTGAAGCCATCAAGCCTGGCGTATCACAAAAAGATCCAAAAACTCGCCTACAAGAGTTCCTGCAAGGCAGAAGAAAACCACTGCCTGTCTACACAGTGACTAATATTAAAGGTGAAGCGCACAACCAAGAGTTCACGGTTGAGTGTGACGTAGCAGGTGTGGATAAGCCTGTCATTGGTAAAGGCACCAGCCGCCGCAAGGCAGAACAAGCGGCTGCTGAAACAGCACTTGAGCAATTAACAAATGGCTGATAACGAATTCGATATCGATGCATTTTTTGCATCAAACGGTGAAGTAAGTTCACCAGAAAACCAGCACTGTGGCTTTATTGCGATTGTTGGTCGCCCAAACGTTGGTAAATCGACGCTTCTAAACAAAATTCTTGGTCAGAAGATTTCGATAACATCTCGTAAACCGCAAACGACTCGTCACCGCATCATGGGTGTGGACACTGACGGCGATTACCAAGCGATCTACGTAGATACACCAGGACTTCACATTGAAGAGAAGCGTGCGATCAACCGTTTGATGAACCGTGCGGCGAACTCATCGCTCAGTGATGTAAACCTAGTATTCTTCTTGGTTGATGGTACGCACTGGACCAAAGACGACGAGATGGTGCTGACTAAGCTTCAAAAGTCGAACTTCCCTGTAGTACTTTGTGTGAACAAGGTAGACAACGTGCAAGATCGTAACGAAGTGATGATGCACATGGCCGACATGTCTAAGAAAATGGACTTTGTTGACGTTGTGCCAATCTCTGCGAAACAAGGCAAGAACATCGACGTACTACGTAAGCACGTTCGCGATCACTTGCCGGAAGCAACACATCACTTCCCTGAAGAATACGTAACAGACCGTTCTCAGCGTTTCATGGCGTCTGAAATCGTGCGTGAAAAGCTGATGCGTTTTACTGGTGAAGAATTGCCTTACTCGGTAACGGTTGAAATTGAACGTTTTGACTACAACCCAGAAAATGATGGCTTCCACATCAATGCCTTAATTCTTGTTGAACGTAACGGTCAAAAGAAAATGGTCATTGGTAAAGGCGGTGAGAAGATCAAGACCATTGGTCGTGAAGCGCGCTTAGATATGGAAGAGTTGTTCGGCCGTAAGGTTTACCTAGAGACTTGGGTAAAAGTGAAATCTGGTTGGGCAGACGACGAACGTGCATTGCGTTCACTTGGTTACATCGACGACCTATAAGCTTGGTTGCGAAGTTGCTTCGTTCCAACATCGATAAAAACTAAATATCGATTAGAATAAGGAGCCAATTGGCTCCTTATTTTTTTATTCACACTTCTTAGGCACACTGACGAGATGAGCAACCAGTCTTCAGAAGGCTTTCAACGCTGCTTTGTATTGCATCGACGCCCTTACAGTGAATCGAGCTTAATCCTTGATGTATTCAGCGAGGAGTATGGTCGAATTACATTGATGGCAAAAGGTGCTCGCGGTAAACGCTCCAATCTTAAAGGCGCATTGCAGCCCTTTACCCCTCTATTGCTGAAATGGTCAGGGAAAGGCTCGATGAAGACGTTACGTCAAGCAGAGCCCATCAGTTTAGGTTTGCCTTTGACAGGAATAAACCTTTACTCCGCCATGTACGTAAATGAATTGATTGGAAGGGTGTTGATGGCAGAAGTGCCGATGCCAGCTTTATTTCATGACTACTTACATGCCTTAACGGAACTGGCTCAAAGTGATAACCCTGAACCGGGCTTGCGTCGTTTTGAATTAGCCCTGCTGTCTTCTATGGGGTATGGCGTCGATTTTTTGCATTGTGCTGGTACTGGTGAACCCGTCGACCCTGACATGACTTACCGCTATCGCGAACAAAAAGGATTCATCGCGTCAGTAAGGCGAGATAACCTCACTTTTTTGGGGAATGAATTGATTGCAATTAGTGAACGGCGATTCATCACTAAAGAGCAATTAAAAGCGGCGAAACGCTTTACACGACTGGCATTAAAGCCGTATCTTGGCGGCAAACCTTTAAAAAGTCGTGAATTATTCATTCAGACATACAGAGCACGGAGTAATGGAAAATGAGCTCAATCTATTTAGGCGTTAATATCGACCATATTGCCACTCTACGTAATGCGCGTGGTACTAAATACCCAGATCCAGTTCATGCTGCTGAGATCGCAGAGCGTGCTGGCGCAGACGGTATTACTATTCACCTACGTGAAGACCGTCGCCACATTCTAGATCGTGACGTGCGCATCCTACGTGAAACCATTCAAACTCGTATGAACCTTGAAATGGCAGTAACAGACGAGATGGTTGAGATTGCACTACAGACTAAGCCTGAGTTCGTGTGTCTGGTTCCTGAAAAACGTGAAGAGTTGACAACAGAAGGTGGTCTTGACGTTGTAGGTCAGCTTGAGAAAGTGAAAGCTGCAACGCAAAAACTGACGGAAGCGGGCATCAAAGTCTCTCTATTTATTGATGCTGACCGTCAACAGATCGATGCGGCAAAAGCATGTGGTGCACCGTATATCGAACTTCACACTGGTCACTATGCGGATGCGGATACTGAGGAAGACCAACAAGACGAGCTTAAGAAGATTGCTGCAGGTGCAAGCTACGCTGATGACCTAGGTATCATCGTTAATGCTGGTCACGGTCTGACTTACCACAACGTTGCGCCAATCGCTGCATTGCCTGAAATTTACGAACTGAATATTGGTCACTCGATCATCGGTCGTGCGGTATTTGATGGCCTAGAAAAATCAGTGGCAGAAATGAAAGCCCTGATGGTCGCTGCACGTAAGTAATCCGTTTCAATCATGGCAATTTTAGGATTAGGAACCGATATCGCCGAGATTGGGCGAATAGAGAAAGCACTAGAACGCAGTGGTGAGCCATTTGCAAAGCGCATTCTATCGGCTCAAGAAATGGCAAAATTTGACGAACTAAAACAAAAAGGTCGTTATCTAGCAAAGCGTTTCGCGGTAAAAGAAGCGGCATCAAAAGCGCTAGGCACGGGCATTGCGAAAGGCGTGACCTTCCATGACTTTACCGTTTCGAATGATGAGTTCGGTAAACCGATGTTGACGCTTTCTGGTGTGGCAAAGCAAATCGCCGAGTCGATGGGTGTGAATCATGTTCATCTATCGATTTCTGACGAGCGTCATTACGCGGTCGCGACGGTGATTTTTGAATCCTAATTTGTCTGATTACGGATTAATAACCGAATACGAAAAAGCCAGAGTCGATGCTCTGGCTTTTTTATTGTGTTGATTTCCCGAATTATTCTCTACTGTTCAAGATAGAACTTCGCCGTCGTGGTGACTTTAATCATCTCATCTTGCAGTTCGAACATTTCCGGTTCGATGTCTTCAATACTCGCACCTGAACGCAGCGCCTGTTCCAAGGTTGCACACAGTGACTTCAACCTCGGTACGCCACAGTAAGAGCTACTGCCGTGAAGTTTATGCACCACATGGATAAGGTCATCGCGCGAAAAGTCTTCTTGCTCTATGGCTTGATCGACCACTTCTTCCACTTCTGGAATAAAGTCTATCAACATGCGTAGCATGTCCTTAGCTAGGTCTTCTTTGTTTGCGCTCTGTTTTAAGGCCGCTTGCCAGTCGATAATCATATCTTGCTGCGGTTTTTCCGGCTCTGGTGGTGCAACTTCCACTGCAGGCTCCACGTAAGATGGTGCGATCTTATCGACACTGTCAGTGCAAGTATTTGGGTTCCAATGAACCAAAACCTGTTGCAACACATGTTCCTCAATTGGCTTGGTTAGGTAATCATCCATGCCCGCTGCCAGCAGTCGGTCACGCTCACCTGCCATTGCGTGTGCGGTCACCGCAATCACAGGGGTGTCTTTGTTCAGCTCTAGCTCTTTAATGTACTGACAGGCGGTTACGCCGTCCATCAATGGCATTTGAATGTCCATGAAGATCAGATCGTATTTCTTCTCTGTTGCGAGGTTCACTGCTTGTTGACCGTTGCTGCATGCCGTTACTGTTTCGACACGCTCTCTCAATAGCGCAGAGATCAGCTTCAAGTTGGCAGGGTTATCATCAACCGCAAGCACCGTTAATGGCAGTCTTTCGCTCTCTACAGGTTCAACCGGAGGCAGGGCAACCTGAGGCATTTCTATATGGTCAGTGATCAGGCTCTGTAGCAGTTTACGACGCGATAATGGCTTGGTCAGACATTGGATCTGATGATCGTTCATCACTTGGTCTGCTAATGCTAGCTCCGTACTTGGCGTACCCATGATGACACTTGGAGCCATACGCTTCGCCTGCTCAATCCACGCTGAGACGGATTGGTCGTCATAAGTTTGGTTTGCGCCCAAGTTCAACAATACGTAGTCGTAGTGTTCATCGTTCTCTGGTAGCGATGAACGGTAGGTCACTAGAATGCCTTCTTGACTCAAGACTTGTTGAGTCACTGATGCCGCTTGCATGTTTGGTTCAACCAGCAGCAGCTGCTTACCAGATAGCAGTTCTACTTCAATTAGATCGCTCATTGGCATTTCTGTTGAATGTAGGCGCAGCGTAAACCAGAAGGTAGAACCTTGGTGGAGACGGCTGGTTAAGCTGATTTCGCCGCCCATTTGGCTAACCAGTTTTTGGGTGATAACCAGACCTAAACCAGTACCGCCGTATCGGCGTGAAATACTCGCATCTGCTTGGCTAAAGGCTTGGAACAATTGCGCTTGCTGGCGCTCTGAAATACCAATGCCTGTATCGCGAACCATAAATTGCAGTTCAATGGAATCACTGGATTGGGAACGCATTTCAACACTGATGTCGATGTTGCCGCGCTCGGTAAATTTGATTGAGTTACCGACCAAGTTAGTAAGGATTTGCTGGATACGCAGTGGGTCACCGACCAAGCCTGGCGGGATCTTCGGATCCACTTTCAGGGTGATCTCCAATCCTTTCTCGTGTGCGCTGGTCGCTTGTAAGTTAATAACTTCTTCCAAGCTTTCTCTGAATTCAAATGGAATGTTTTCTAGGGCTAACTTACCCGCTTCCAGTTTCGAGAAGTCGAGGATGTCGTTGATGATGTTGAGTAGGTTGTTTGCCGACTTCTCAATGGTCTGCAAGTAATCCGTTTGGCTGTTCGACAACTGAGTTTTAAGCATCTGACGCGTAAAGCCAATCACACCGTTCAGTGGCGTACGAAGCTCGTGCGACATATTGGCTAAGAATTCAGATTTCACTCGCGCCGCTTCTTGCGCACGTTTCTTCGCGATGTCTAACTCCACGTTCTGAATTTCTAGCTGTTCAAGGGTTTCACGCAAGTCCGATGTCGCTTGGTCTATACTGTGCTGCATCTCAACGTGGTATTCCGACAGCGAGACTGCCATGGCGTTGATACCGTTTTTCAGTTGGTCCAACTCACCGTGCATTTTACCTTCGATACGCACGTCAAGGTGGCCACGACGAATTCGGTCCACAACGTTCTTCATGTGGGTGATCGGCTGGGTAACGTCATGCATGAGGCGAGAGGCGAACACGCTCGCGAGACCAAGGCCGAGAATCAACACCAAGAATGCTGAGAAGACTTCTTGGTACTGCTGTAAACGAAGTGACGAAAGATCCATTTCCACCGCGATGTAGCCAATGGCTTTTGTTCCCTGATTCTCATTTGAAAGCTCAGAAAGATAATGGCCTTCTGATAGAATCGGCACACGCAGAATAAGCGAGTTATCGAAGATTTCTGAGTCCCCTAATTGAGGAATCGGTTTGTCCTTCGGGAACATCAGCGCTTCAAAATTTGGGTGGAAGTTAGAGGTGACAAAAAGCTCATGGTTTTCATCAAACACCGCGATACTGCGAACCAATTTCGAGTTTTTACGGTGGGCGTAGCTGATCAGGCGACGGACGGCTTCACGACTTTCAGAAAGAAGGTGCGTTTCGCTGGCAATAGCAAGTGGTTCGATAATGCTATTACCTGTCGTGATGACTTGTTTTTCGAGGTCTTGGTAGCGGTTAAATGAGAAAAAGCCGCTCAGTAATAAACCAATAATGAGTGTGGGAGCGAGAGTTAGTGTAATTACACGTGCTCGTAAGCCATATCTGGTCATGTTATCTAATTACATCGGAGTCTGGATATGGGAAAATAACGCATTATTTCTCAAGCGCGCGATAAAGCCTTGAGTAAAGAAGTGACGTCACCGGATAAACGGTAAGCATAATCAAGTCACTCGAATCACACAACGGCTGCAATCAAGAATAGTGAAGCCGTAGAGCAATTAGACACAAATCAGGCACAGAGCATGGCACGTATCTTTCAACCTAAAAAGAAAACGCAATTAAATACTCGTCACCAAGCGGTACAAGTGGAGCGTTTGGATCACCACGGCGCAGGCATTGCTTACCTCAAGAAGAAACCATTGTTTATTGATGGTGCACTACCGGGTGAGGAAGTGGTAACCCAATTGGTGGAAGAAAAGAGCAAATTCGCTCGTGGTAAGTTGATTAAAATCCTTAAACCGAGTGAAACGCGCGTTGACGCCTTTTGTCCGCATTACCATGAATGTGGAGGCTGCGACCTGCAACATTTGAACTATGACCAACAGCTGACGCACAAGCAGCAAACGCTTCGTCAGTTGATGCGAAAATTTGCCGGTAGTGATATCGAGTTGGATGCACCTGTGTTGGGTGACTCTCATGGTTATCGTCGCCGTGCTCGCGTGAGCTTATTCGTGGATAAAAAGACCCGTCAGCTGCACTTTGGTTTCCGTAAGAAACAAAGTAAGCAAATCGCACAAGTGACGGACTGTCCTGTGCTTGCGCCTGAGTTGAATGTGTTACTGCCAGAAATCTACTCGACGTTAAAAGCGTTTAAGAAGCCAGAGCAATTGGGTCACGTAGAGTTAGTATTGGGCGACAATGGTCCTTGTATTACATTGCGCCACCTAAGCAAACTGACTGAAAAAGAAACTAACACGTTGGTGGAATTGGCGAAGCGTCATCATGCATCGCTCTACCTGATGCCAGAAACGGACCAACTTGATTTGATTGAAGGTGAAGTGCCTTTCTATCAAGAAGCCGGTGTCACCGTACCATTCACGCCAAACAACTTTATTCAAGTGAACCAAGCGGTGAACCAGAAAATGGTCGCTCAGGCAGTGGCGTGGTTAGACCCACAAAGTGACGAGCGAGTGTTAGATTTGTTCTGTGGTCTAGGTAACTTCAGTTTGCCAATTGCAAAACGTGCAAAACATGTGGTTGGCGTAGAAGGCGTGGCAGAAATGGTAGAAAAGGCAGCAAATAATGCATCCTTGAACCAAATCAATAACGCACAATTTTATCACGCTAACCTTGAGCAGGATTTTGAAGGGCAAGTTTGGGCGGCTGAACAATTCGACAAAGTGCTGCTTGATCCGGCACGTGCAGGCGCGAGTGGGATCATCGATCAAGTTTCTGCGCTTGGCGCACAGCGTGTAGTTTATGTTTCGTGTAATCCTGCTACCCTTGCAAGGGATAGTCAGAGCTTGCTGGAGCAAGGCTACCAATTGACCAAATTAGGTATGCTGGACATGTTCCCTCATACCAGCCATCTAGAATCGATGGCGCTGTTTGAAAAGTCCTGATAATTGGGACTTTGTTGATCACTTACACGTGGTGGGTGGTCAATAAGCCAACGTTTAAGGCTTGGCATAAGAACTAACCTGGATGGTGTTAGTCAAACCACACAAATATAATAATTAGGATGATGAGATGGTTGCGGTAAGAAGCGCGCATTTAAACCAAGATGAACAGTTTGAACTCGAAACCTGGGTGGCTAGTCTAGGGCAAGAGAAGAACACAGCGAAACGCTTAATTGAAGTGTATCGTGATTGCCAGTCGATTTTGGCGAACCACGAGCAGGCGGAGCTTTTGTTGTGGCGTGGACGAGAGATGATCGAAATCTTGATCACCTTGTCGATGGACAAAGCGACACTCGTCGCAGCGCAACTGTTCCCTTTGGTCTCAAGCGGTGCTTTTGATAGAGAGCTCCTTGAGGAAAAATACAGCAAAGAAATCATTAAGCTGATCGATGGCGTCGACGAAATGGCGGCAATTGGTCAACTGAATGTAACAATGGATGGTGGTGCTGCCTCGTCTCAAGTAGATAACGTTCGTCGTATGTTGTTGGCCATGGTGGATGATTTCCGCTGCGTGGTCATCAAGCTGGCGGAACGTATCTGCAACCTGATTGAAGTAAAAAAAGCGCCGGACGAAGTTCGTCGTGCAGCGGCAAAAGAGTGTGCAAACATTTATGCGCCTCTGGCAAACCGCCTTGGTATTGGTCAGCTGAAGTGGGAAATCGAAGATTACGCCTTCCGCTACCAACAACCAGAAACCTACAAGCAAATCGCGAAGCAATTGGCTGAGCGTCGTATTGTCCGTGAACAATACATCAAAGACTTTGTCGACGACCTTACCCAAGAAATGACCGTATGCGGCATCAACGCAGAAGTCAGTGGTCGTCCAAAGCACATCTACAGTATCTGGCGCAAAATGCAGAAGAAGAGTCTGGCGTTTGATGAATTGTTTGACGTACGTGCGGTACGTATCATCGCTGACAAACTTCAAGACTGTTATGCCGCTCTAGGTGTGGTTCACACCAAATACAAACACCTGCCAAGCGAGTTTGACGACTATGTAGCAAACCCGAAACCAAATGGCTATCAGTCCATCCATACCGTAATTCTTGGCCCTGAAGGCAAGACCATCGAGATCCAGATTCGTACTAAAGAGATGCACGAAGACTCGGAGCTAGGTGTTGCAGCGCACTGGAAATACAAAGAAGGCGCAAGCAGCCGCAGCGGTTACGATGAGAAGATCACGTGGCTACGTAAGCTACTGGATTGGCAAGAAGAGATGTCCGACTCTGGCGAGATGTTGGATGAGCTGCGTAGTCAGGTATTTGATGACCGTGTGTATGCCTTTACCCCACGTGGCGATGTTGTCGACCTACCAATGGGTGCAACCCCGTTAGACTTCGCTTACCACATTCACTCAGAAGTGGGGCATCGTTGTATCGGTGCCAAAGTAGCGGGTCGTATCGTACCGTTCACCCATAAACTGCAAATGGGCGATCAGGTTGAAATCATCACCCAGAAAGAACCAAACCCTTCACGAGACTGGTTAAACCCGTCGCTAGGCTTTGTTACTTCAAGCCGAGCGCGTGCGAAGATCAACGCATGGTTCCGCAAGCAAAGCCGTGAGAAGAACCTAGAAGCGGGTCGTGAAATTCTAGAGCACGAACTAGCGAAAATCGGCGCGACACTGAAAGATGCTGATAACTACGCGCTGAAACGCTTTAACGTTAATAGTGCCGATGAATTGTATGTTGGTATTGGTAGTGGTGACTTGCGTATCAACCAAATCATCAACCACATCAACGCATTGGTAAACAAACCAACCGCGGAAGAGGAAGACCAGCAAGCGCTAGAAAAACTTCAAGAAGCAGAAAATCGCGCGCCAGCACAAAGTCGTCCGAAGAAAGATGCGGTCGTAGTCGAAGGTGTCGATAACCTAATGACACACCTAGCACGTTGTTGTCAGCCGATCCCAGGTGATGAGATTGCAGGTTACATCACCCAAGGTCGCGGTATTTCGGTCCACCGCAGTGACTGTGAGCAACTAGAGGAGCTTCGTCATCACGCACCAGAGCGTATCATTGATACCGTTTGGGGCAGCGGCTTTGTCGGCTCTTACATCTTGACGGTTCGTGTTGAAGCAATGGAACGTGGCGGTCTGCTAAAAGACATCACAACGCTATTTGCGAACGAGAAAATCAAAGTCACCAGCATGAAGAGTCGTGTCGATTACCGCACGCAAATGTCGATCATGGACTTTGACCTTGAAGTGACCAATCTTGAAGTGTTCTCACGCGTTTCGAAACGTGTTGAGCAGATCAAGGATGTAATGTCGGTAAAACGCCTCGGCTAAAATTCTCGTCATACTTGAAGCTGATAGCGTTGTTGCCTGCGCTCACTCGCTCCATCACATAGGCAAGCTATGCTCAGGAGTCTCGCTCGCTTGCCGCCTAGCTACAGCTTCAATTATTTAGAGAATTGATCAACATATAACAAAGGTGAGTGGTTTTGGCTGCTCACCTTTTTCTTTAGATAGAAAGGTTTAAAGGAACAGAGAAAATGAGTCATCCAATTGAACAGTTAGAACAAATCATGGCGAAGTTGCGTGACCCAGACGGCGGTTGCCCATGGGACTTAAAGCAGACCTTCGACACCATTGTTCCGCACACCATTGAAGAAACCTACGAGGTGGTGGATGCGATTCAAAACCGTGATTGGCCGAACTTGCAAGAAGAGTTGGGTGACTTATTGTTCCAAGTGATTTTCTACAGCCAAATGGCAAAAGAACAGGGGCTGTTTGATTTTTCTGACGTCGTCGAAACTGTGAATGAAAAACTGACTCGTCGTCATCCTCATGTTTTTTCTGATGTTGAGTTTGAATCTGATGAAGAAATTACCGCTAATTGGGAGGCGGAAAAAGCCAAAGAAAAAGCACAAGTAGGCAAAGCTGAAGAAAGTATTCTAGACTCAATACCGAACTCTCTACCTGCGCTTTCTCGTGCTACAAAAATTCAAAAGAAATGCGCTAAATATGGTTTTGATTGGGACTCTCTGGGTCCTGTAGTCGGGAAGGTACAAGAGGAAATTGAAGAAGTGATGGAAGAGGCGCTTCAAGTCAACCCCGATGAAACCAAGGTAGAGCTTGAGTTGGGGGACTTATTATTTGCGACCGTCAACCTATCTCGTCACTTAGGCAAAGACCCTGAAGTCGCTTTGGCCAAAGCAAATCTAAAGTTCTCAAGACGCTTTAAAGGCGTGGAAACTAAAGTTGCAGCGCACGGTAAGCAACTCACAGACTTTACTCTAGATGAACTCGATTCGATGTGGGATGAAGTGAAACGAGAAGAGCAAAGCTGAAATTGCATGAATACTCGACTTTGATTTGAAGCAAAAAATAAAAAATTCCGGTGTGATAGATTTCACGTTGTGGCGTTAAGGAGCTTCTGGTATATTTACGTCCCGTCCAGAAGCACTCCATTTCCCTCATTCAACCAATTTCAGGTTAAACATGACGACAAATTACATTTTTGTTACTGGCGGGGTTGTATCCTCTCTAGGTAAAGGTATTGCAGCAGCATCTCTTGCCGCTATTCTAGAAGCTCGTGGTCTTAAAGTGACTATGATGAAGCTTGACCCTTACATCAACGTTGATCCAGGCACAATGAGCCCAACTCAACACGGTGAAGTGTTCGTTACGGAAGATGGCGCAGAGACTGACCTTGACCTTGGTCACTACGAGCGTTTCATCCGCACCAAGATGACTAAGCGTAACAACTTCACTGCAGGTCGTGTTTATGCAGACGTACTACGTAAAGAACGTCGCGGCGATTACCTAGGTGCAACCATTCAGGTTATCCCTCACATCACTAACGCTATCAAAGACCGCGTAATCGCAGGTTCTGAAGGCCATGATGTTGCTATCGTTGAAGTCGGTGGTACGGTAGGTGATATCGAATCACTACCATTTATGGAAGCTATTCGTCAGCTTGCTGTAGAACTAGGCCGTGAACGCGCAATGTTCATGCACCTAACTCTAGTTCCTTACCTAGCAGCTGCGGGCGAAGTGAAAACTAAGCCAACTCAGCACTCTGTTAAAGAGCTGCTATCTATCGGCATCCAACCAGATATTCTAGTTTGTCGTAGCGATCGTATGATCCCTGCTAACGAACGTAAGAAAATTGCTCTTTTCTGTAACGTACAAGAAAAAGCAGTTATCTCAATGAAAGATGTAGATTCTATCTACAAGATCCCTCAGCTAATCAAAGCTCAAGGTCTAGACGATCTTGTTTGTGCTCGCTTTGGCATCAATGCGCCAGAAGCTAACCTGTCTGAGTGGGAACAAGTAATTTACGAAGAAGCTAACCCAACGGCAGAAGTGACGATTGGTATGGTTGGTAAGTACATTGAACTACCAGATGCATACAAATCAGTAAACGAAGCGTTGAAACATGCTGGTCTTAAGAACCGTCTGAGCGTTAAGATTCAGTACGTTGATTCTCAAGACGTAGAGAACAAGGGTGTTGAGATCCTAGAAGGTCTAGACGCAATCCTTGTTCCTGGCGGTTTCGGTGACCGTGGTATCGAAGGTAAGATTCGCGCAGCTCAATACGCTCGTGAAAACAACGTTCCTTACCTAGGTATCTGTCTAGGCATGCAAGTGGCACTGATCGAATACGCGCGTAACGTAGCGGGTATGGAAGGTGCACATTCAACAGAATTTAACAAAGAGACGAAGTACCCTGTGGTAGGTTTAATCACAGAGTGGGTTGATGGCGAAGGTAAAGTTGAAGAACGTACCGAGAAGTCTGATCTTGGTGGTACTATGCGTCTTGGTTCACAGCTATGTCACCTAGAAAAAGGTACGAAAGCTCGTGAACTATACGGCAACGCGACAATTCATGAGCGTCACCGTCACCGTTATGAAGTGAACAACAATCTTCGTCCGCAAATCGAAAAAGCAGGCCTTAAAGTATCTGGCTTGTCAGCAGACAAGAAACTGGTAGAAGTAATTGAGAACCCAGCTCACCCATGGTTCGTAGCGGCTCAATTCCACCCAGAGTTCACATCAACACCGCGTGATGGTCACCCATTGTTCGCAGGTTTCGTGAAAGCAGCTGGCGAATACCAGCGTGGCGATTTCGAGAAGTAAGTAAGGAATACAGGCAGTAACGTAAGCTGTGTTGCTGCCTTTAATTTTGACATTATATATTCAACGAGAAGGAAACATTCAATGTCTAAGATCGTTAAAGTTCTAGGTCGTGAAATCATCGATTCACGTGGTAACCCAACTGTAGAAGCTGAAGTACACCTAGAAGGCGGTTTCGTAGGTATGGCTGCTGCTCCATCTGGCGCATCTACTGGTTCTCGCGAAGCTCTTGAGCTACGTGACGGCGACAAAGCACGTTTCCTAGGTAAAGGTGTTCTTAAAGCTATCGAAGCTGTAAACGGCCCAATCGCTGAAGCTCTAGTTGGTAAAGACGCGAAAGATCAAGCTGCAATCGACGCAGTAATGATCGACCTAGACGGTACTGAAAACAAATCTAAATTCGGTGCGAACGCTATCCTAGCTGTTTCTCTAGCAAACGCTAAAGCAGCAGCTGCTGCTAAAGGCATGCCTCTATACGAGCACATCGCTGAGCTAAACGGTACAGCTGGTCAGTTCTCTATGCCTCTACCAATGATGAACATCATCAACGGTGGTGAGCACGCTGATAACAACGTTGACATCCAAGAGTTCATGATCCAACCAGTTGGTGCTAAGACTCTTAAAGAAGGTCTACGTATCGGCGCTGAAGTATTCCACAACCTAGCTAAAGTTCTTAAGTCTAAAGGCTACAGCACTGCAGTTGGTGACGAAGGTGGTTTCGCTCCTAACCTTAAGTCTAACGCTGAAGCTCTAGAAGTTATCGCAGAAGCTGTTGCAGCTGCTGGTTACGAACTAGGTAAAGACGTTACTCTAGCTATGGACTGTGCTGCATCTGAGTTCTTCGACAAAGAAGCTGGCATCTACAACATGAAAGGCGAAGGTAAAACTTTCACTTCTGAAGAGTTCAACCACTACCTAGCTGAGCTAGCTAACCAATTCCCAATCGTTTCTATCGAAGACGGTCTAGACGAGTCTGATTGGGCTGGCTTCAAGCATCAAACTGAACTACTAGGTGACAAGCTTCAACTAGTAGGTGATGACCTATTCGTTACTAACACTAAGATCCTTGCTGAAGGTATCGAGAAAGGCGTAGCTAACTCTATCCTTATCAAGTTCAACCAAATCGGTTCTCTAACTGAGACTCTAGCTGCAATCAAGATGGCTAAAGACGCAGGTTACACAGCAGTAATCTCTCACCGTTCTGGCGAAACTGAAGACGCAACTATCGCTGATCTAGCGGTAGGTACAGCTGCAGGTCAAATCAAGACTGGTTCTATGAGCCGTTCTGACCGTGTTGCTAAGTACAACCAACTTATCCGTATCGAGGAAGCTCTAGGTGAGCGCGCTCCTTTCAACGGTCTTAAAGAAGTTAAAGGTCAATAATTTAGGTTTCTAAATTATTAGCTTAACGCTTTAAAAAAACGCCTCGCATTTGCGGGGCGTTTTTGTGTCTGGAGTACGGAAACGCTTCGCTTAGATAGATGGGAGCTAACTTTGCTTTTTGATGTCTTTCGTTAACGTTCATTTGTCATCCCCTAGAACGACGAAGGAGAGAGTAGGGAATCTCTTTGTTTCATTTTGCTGCTTTTTTCCTGTAAGGAGCGTGTGAGTCTCTTTTTCTGCCCTAGAGCCAACCACGCATTTATGCTATATATGTCACCTTATCTAATCCCTTCCGGTACAGAATGTTAGCAGCGATATGCGAATCTTTGTTTTAGCCCTTACGTTACTGTTTGGCTGGCTCCAATATACCCTATGGTTTGGCAAAAACGGGGTAACTGACTACTACACAGTAGAAGATGAAATTGAAGTGCAGCAACAAGTGAACAGCAAGCTGCAAGCTCGTAATAATGAGATGTTCGCAGAAATTGATGACCTGAGACAAGGTCTTGATGCGATTGAAGAACGTGCGCGTCATGAGTTAGGTTTGGTCAAAGATGGCGAGACTTTCTATCGTATTATTGACGAGGACGAGCAATAACATGCCAGAACTGTTTTCAGCTCATATTGCTATTGTACCTGCGGCCGGTGTCGGCAGCCGTATGAAGGCTGATCGCCCTAAGCAATATCTCTTAATTGACGGAAAAGCGGTATTAGAGCACACAGTAGAGAAGCTGCTTTCTCATCCAAGGATCTCTAAAGTCGTGATCGCAATTACCGATGGCGACCCTTATTACCCTGAATTGAACATTGCTCAGCACCCAGACGTGATTTGCGTGTCTGGTGGCAAAGAAAGGGCGGATTCGGTCTTATCGGGGCTAAACTATGTAAGTACACATTTCGAGAGCGAGTGGGTATTGGTCCATGACGCGGCGAGACCTTGTGTACTAACGTCTGATATTGATCGTCTGATCGACGTTTGTTGCGAGCATCAAACTGGTGGCATCCTTGCTTCGCCAGTGAGAGACACGATGAAGCGCGCCAATACGGCACAAGATATCGATCATACGGTAGAAAGAGAAGCATTGTGGCATGCACTTACCCCACAAATGTTTAAAACTCAACAATTAACACGAGCGCTGACTGACGCACTAGAACAAGGTGCAACCATTACCGATGAAGCTTCGGCTTTGGAATGGTTAGGCGAAACGCCTGCTTTGGTTCAAGGTAATGCGAATAACATAAAAATTACTCAGCCAGAAGACCTCGCGTTAGCCGAGTTTTACCTAAGCCGTGAGCACGGCGAGTAAACAAAGGATAGAAAATGATTCGAATTGGTCATGGTTTCGATGTACACAAATTTGGTGGTGAAGGCCCGGTGATTATCGGTGGTGTCGCTGTTCCTTACGAACAAGGGTTGATTGCCCACTCAGATGGTGATGTGGCACTTCATGCATTGAGCGATGCACTGCTTGGTGCTATTGCTGCCGGAGATATTGGCCGTCACTTCCCAGATACCGATGATAAGTGGAAAGGGGCTGATAGCCGCGAACTGCTTAAAGATGTCTATCGCCGGGTGAAAGAACAAGGCTATCGATTAGGAAACGCTGACATCACCATCATGGCACAAGCGCCTAAAATGGCACCGCATATTGACGCAATGTGTGCCACGATTGCTGAAGACTTGGAAACCGATATCAGTAATATAAACGTAAAGGCGACGACGACAGAACGTCTCGGTTTTACTGGACGCAAAGAAGGCATTGCAACGGAAGCAGTTGTACTTCTCTTTAAGCAATAACCTAGCAATTTGCTCCTCAGTGCTGCATTAGCAGTGGAAAAACATCATGTCAGACATTTTATCTTCATTGGCCTACCTTACGGGTAAGCCTGTTGCATCAGCAAAAATCAAAGCGCAACCAGAACACTTTCAGGTTCGCGAAGATTTAGGCTTTGCCTTTACAGGTGAAGGCGAACACCTAATGGTTCGCATTCGTAAAACGGGTGAGAACACCAGCTTTGTTGCCAACGAGTTGGCTAAAGCATGTGGTGTTAAGTCGAAAGACGTTAGCTGGGCGGGTCTTAAAGACCGTCACGCTGTGACTGAACAATGGCTAAGTGTTCATTTACCGAAAGGTGAAACACCAGATTTTTCAGCATTTTTGGCGCAATACCCAAGTATCGAAATTCTGGCAACAGATCGTCACAATAAAAAACTACGTCCTGGTGACCTAGTAGGGAACGAGTTCGTGGTTACTTTGTCTGAAGTGACAGATGTAGCGGATGTTGAGCAACGCCTTGAAAAAGTGAAACAAGTTGGCGTGCCGAACTACTTTGGTAGTCAGCGTTTTGGTAACGATGGCAACAACCTAGAAGAAGCTCGTCGTTGGGGCCGCGAAAACGTTCGTACGCGCAACCAAAACAAGCGCAGCATGTATTTGTCGGCGGCTCGCTCGTGGATCTTCAACCGCATCGTTTCAGCTCGTTTAGAAAACGGCGTGTTTGATGCTTTTATCGATGGTGATGTGGCTCTGACAAGTTCTGGTACTCAGTTGATTGATGCAAGCAACATGGCTGATCTACAGGCACAATTTGCTCAGGGCGAAGTGGCTATTACTGCAGCGCTAGCTGGAGACAATGCACTTCCAACTCAAACAGATGCATTAGCCTTGGAGCAGCCTTTCTTGGATGAAGAACCCGATTTAATGGCATTAATTCGTGGGAATCGTATGCGTCACGACCGTCGTGATATTGCACTTAAACCTCAAGACTTAGCTTGGACGGTGGATGGCAACAATATTACGTTGATCTTCTCGCTAGATGCCGGTTCGTTTGCGACCTCTATCGTACGCGAGTTGGTTATCGAGGAAAAAGTAGAAAGAGAATATTAATGGAAATGGATTCACCAAACGCGAAGCCATTAAGAGTACTGCTCAGTAATGACGACGGCGTTCATGCTCAAGGAATTCATGCGCTTGCTGATGAGCTAAAAAGTATTGCTGAGGTGACGATTGTGGCACCAGATCGAAACCGGTCTGGTGCTTCGAACTCACTGACGTTAGAGCAGCCTCTGAGAGTAAATGAAATCGCACCCAACACCTTCTCTGTGCAAGGCACCCCGACAGATTGTGTTCACTTTGCATTGAATGAATTGATGAAAGGCGATTTACCAGACTTGGTTCTCACTGGGATAAATCATGGCGCAAACCTTGGCGATGATGTCTTATATTCAGGAACGGTTGCCGCAGCGATGGAAGGGCACTTTCTTGGCGTTCAATCTGTCGCTTTTTCGTTGGTGGGTAAACAGAACTTTGCAGCTGCGGCAAAAATTGCCCGCCAGCTAGTTGAACAGCATTTGGTTAGGCCGATCCCGACCAACCGCTTACTGAACGTCAATGTTCCTGATTTACCACTAGAACAATTAGGTGAGATTGAAGTGACACGCTTAGGTGCCCGTCATCATGCCGAGAATATGATCAAGCAACAGGACCCACGTGGTCATGATATTTATTGGTTAGGTCCTCCGGGTAAAGAGCAAGATGCCGGAGAGGGCACCGATTTTTATGCGATTGAACATGGTCGAGTCTCAATCACCCCACTGCAAGTTGATCTCACTGCTCATGAGTCTTTGCGTGCGATGGACAGTTGGTTAAAGGAAGAGAAGTAATGAGTAACCCACATGCTGACAGGTTGATAGCGTTTCTTATCTCCAGTGGCATCAGTGATCAACGCGTATTGGATGCCGTGTACCGTTTGCCGCGTGAGAGTTTTGTCTCACAGGCAATGATGCACCAAGCGTACGATAACAATGCGTTACCGATTGGTCAGGGGCAAACTATTTCTCAGCCTTACATTGTTGCGAAAATGACAGAATTGCTCGATCTCAAACAAAGCAGTAATGTACTTGAGATAGGAACAGGGTCTGGTTACCAAACTGCTGTACTTGCTCAGATTGTTGATCATGTTTATTCGGTTGAGCGGATTAAATCTCTTCAATGGGATGCAAAGCGTCGCCTTAAGCAACTCGATATCTACAATGTATCAACGAAGCATGGTGATGGCTGGCTTGGGTGGGAAGCGAAAGGTCCCTTTGATGCAATCATCGTTACTGCCGCTGCTGAAACTATTCCTCAAGCACTTTTGTCGCAGCTTAAAGAAGGTGGAAAGATGATCATACCTGTCGGTGAAGATGAGCAACAGTTATTAAAAATTGAACGTAAGGGTGAACAATTCCTTTCTACCGTGGTAGAAATGGTAAGGTTTGTGCCATTAGTTGCAGGCGATTTGGCTTAAGGGTTAAAGATCAGGTGAATAGGTTTTTACGTCGTTTTGGTATTAGCTGTTTGTTAGCTGCGGGACTAGTAGGTTGCGCGGCCCATTCTCCTGCGCCTGTTTCTAGTTTAAACAAAGACTATTCCAGTGTAGAACGAGGCAGTTATAGAGGCAGTTACTATGAAGTAAATAAAGGAGATACGCTTTATTTCATAGCTTACGTCACAGATAAAGATGTAAATGATCTTGTTCGTTACAATGAATTGTCTGCGCCTTACACGATTTTTCCGGGTCAGAGGCTAAAACTTTGGGCACCAAAATATGTTGCCCCTAAATACGGTCACAAAGTGGAACCCGTTGTTCCTCCTGTAGTTGCGACAAAATCAGCGCCAGTGACTAAAACATCAACAGCGTCAAAGCCGTCAAATTCAAGTAAAAGCTCTACTCAAAAGCCTGCTACAACTACGCCTAAAGTTGCACAAAAACAGCCGCCCAAGAAGGTTGAACAATCCAAACCAAAGGAGTATGTTGGGTCAAAAGGTAATCAGAATGTTAAACCGAAACCACCAATAACTGCGGCGAAAAACGATAAAGTATCTAAGTGGTTGTGGCCTACAAAAGGGAGAGTAATTAAAAACTTTTCAGCGGGAGAACAGGGAAATAAAGGTATCGACATCGCAGGACAGCGTGGTCAGCCTATCGTTTCAACCGCGGCCGGCACTGTTGTGTACTCAGGTAATGCGCTACGAGGTTATGGCAACCTAATTATAGTGAAGCATAACGACAATTATTTAAGCGCATACGCACACAATGACAGATTGCTGGTATCAGAAGGACAAAGTGTCAAGAGCGGACAAAAAATCGCAACCATGGGTAGTTCTGGTTCTAAATCAGTCAAGCTCCACTTTGAAATTCGCTATCAAGGTAAATCAGTCAATCCAAAGCGCTATTTACCGTAAAACTTTGAATAACAACTTGCGACATCATTTAGCGACATATTGAGTTGTTATGTTTGCTAACTCGCCAGGGGGAGGCGTTATGAGTATCAGCAACACAGTAACCAAAGTTGAAGAGTTCGACTATGACAACGCAACGACGGAAAGCGTAAATCACGAACTTGAAAAAACACCAAAAAAAGCCAAATCGACGGCTCGCGAAGAGTTCGATGCAAGCAATAAAAGCTTAGATGCAACACAGCTGTATCTAGGTGAAATTGGCTTCTCACCACTACTCACTGCAGAAGAAGAAGTACTTTACGCTCGTCGCGCGCTGCGTGGCGATGAAGCCGCTCGTAAGCGAATGATTGAAAGTAATTTGCGCCTTGTAGTGAAGATCTCTCGCCGATACAGCAACCGTGGCCTTGCTCTTCTCGATCTTATTGAAGAAGGCAACCTTGGATTGATTCGTGCGGTAGAGAAGTTCGATCCTGAACGAGGTTTTCGTTTCTCAACCTACGCGACTTGGTGGATTCGCCAAACGATTGAGCGTGCGTTGATGAATCAAACTCGCACTATTCGTCTGCCAATTCATGTGGTTAAAGAGCTTAACATTTATCTGCGTACCGCGCGTGAACTTTCTCAGAAGCTCGACCATGAACCAACGGCAGAAGAAATTGCAGCTCAGCTAGATATTCCAGTTGAAGACGTAAGTAAAATGCTTCGCCTTAACGAACGTATCAGCTCTGTCGATACTCCTATCGGTGGTGATGGCGAGAAAGCGCTACTGGATATCATTCCTGATGCAAACAATTCGGATCCTGAAGTATCCACTCAAGACGATGACATCAAATCGTCGTTGATTGACTGGCTAGAAGAGCTAAATCCAAAACAGAAAGAAGTGCTTGCTCGTCGTTTTGGTTTACTTGGCTACGAGCCATCAACGCTTGAGGAAGTGGGACGCGAGATTGGTCTAACACGCGAACGTGTACGTCAGATTCAAGTTGAAGGTTTACGTCGATTGCGCGAAATCTTGATTAAGCAAGGTTTGAACATGGAAAACCTGTTCAACGTGGAAGTCGACTAGAACAGTCCTGCTTTAGAGATGAATTTAGAATAAACAAAAGGCTATGGGAAACCATAGCCTTTTTGCGTTTTACTGAAGATGCGTCAGAGCTAGAGCATCTTCTTCAAGCGGTAAAGCTCTTCCAATGCCTGACGTGGCGTTAGATCGTCAGGATCAATATTCGACAGTGCCTGCTCTACATCGCTTGGCTCTGGGATCAAGCTTAGTTGGTTTGCTACATCGACAGTACTTGGTCGTGGAGAGTCATTACCTTGACCTAATTGCTCAAGCTGAGACAGTTTGTTGCGCGCATTCTTGATCACGGGTTTTGGAACTCCAGCCAACCCAGCAACGGCAAGGCCGTAAGACTTGCTTGCTGCACCTTCTTGGACTGCGTGCATAAAGGCAATGCTGTCACCGTGCTCTACTGCATCTAGGTGGACGTTGGCAAGATTTGGCAGTTGGTTTGGCAGTTCAGTCAACTCAAAATAGTGCGTTGCAAACAGCGTCATTGCGCCTATTTGTGTGGCTAGCCATTCTGCACTTGCCCATGCTAAAGAAAGACCATCATAAGTACTGGTACCGCGGCCGATCTCATCCATTAACACCAAGCTGTTTTGGGTCGCGTTATGAAGAATATTCGCTGTTTCGGTCATTTCTACCATGAAGGTGGAGCGCCCGGAAGCAAGGTCATCGGATGCGCCAATACGAGTAAAGATACGATCCAAAGAGCCGATATGAGCTGATTCGGCTGGTACGTATGAACCGATATGAGCCATAAGAGCAATCAATGCGGTTTGACGCATGTAAGTCGATTTACCACCCATGTTTGGACCAGTGATGATCAGCATCTTACGGTCTGAGCTTAGCTCTATTGGGTTAGCAATAAATGGTTCACTGGTTACTTGTTCCACAACAGGGTGGCGGCCTGCTTGAATACTGATACCGGCTTCTTTATCGAGAGTCGGGCGACAGTAATCTAACGTGTCTGCACGTTCGGCAAGGTTTTGTAAAACGTCCAACTGAGAAATCGCTGACGCAAGGTTTTGCATTTTCTCAAGGTTTGGCATCAATAAATCAAACAGCTCTTCCCACAGTTTCTTCTCTACTGCTAACGCTTTTGACTTAGAGTTTAGAACCTTATCTTCATGCTCTTTCAACTCTGGAATGATGTAGCGTTCTGCATTTTTCAGCGTTTGTCGACGCACATAATGTGGTGGAACCAAGTGGCTTTGGCCACGACTAACCTGAATAAAGAAACCGTGTACGGCGTTGTAGCCTACTTTTAGTGTATCAATACCGTGGCGCTCACGTTCGTCTGCTTCGAGCTTTTCTAGATACTCGGTTGCGCCGTCTGCTAGTTTGCGCCATTCATCAAGCTCAGCATTGTAGCCCTCTGCAATCACGCCTCCCTCGCGAATAACCACTGGTGGGTTTTCTTTGATTGCGCGTTCTAGCAGATCACAGACATCATCCATTGGCGCGGCAAATTGAGCCAATTTAGTTAGGTAAGGATGCGCCAAAGAAGACGTCACACTTTCCAACTCTGGGAGTTGTTGCATTGCGTAACGCAGTCGAGCCATATCGCGAGGACGAGCAGAACGCAGCGCCAAACGAGCAAGAATACGTTCGATATCACCAATCTGTTTGAAAATTGGTTGAATGTCGGTGAACAAGCTTTGATCTTTGATTTCGCTGATCGCATCTAAGCGATTGTTTAAGGTATCAATACAGCGCATTGGTTGGTGTAACCAGCGTTTGAGCATACGACTGCCCATTGCGGTCGCACAATGATCTAAGACTTCCGCAAGCGTGTTATCAGTGCCACCAGATAAGTTTTGCGTTAGCTCTAGGTTGCGACGAGTCGCTGCGTCAAGAATCACAGAGTGATCTTGTCGGTCGTAGGTGAGTGAACGAATGTGTGGCAGGGCAGTACGTTGAGTGTCCTTTACGTATTGAATCAAACAGCCAGCGGCACACAAGCCAAGTGATGCGTGTTCAACACCAAAGCCAACTAAGTCACGGGTGCCAAATTGTTGGTTAAGCTGTTGCTTCGCAGTATCGAGCTCGAACTCCCAAACAGGGCGACGACGGTTACCATTACGGTTAGACATGAGGTGAACGGCCTCAAAATCTTCAGGGAAAAGTAGCTCTCGCGGGGCCGTACGTTGAAGTTCTGCTGCCATCGCTTCTTCGGTTTCAGGCTCAACCAATTGGAAGCGACCAGAAGTTACATCCAATGTCGCGTAACCAAATTTACCATTGTGCTGATAGATTGCTGCAATCAGGTTATCGATACGCTCAGGCAGCAGTGCTTCGTCGGTCACGGTACCTGGCGTGACGATGCGTACTACTTTACGCTCAACCGGACCTTTGCTTGTTGCAGGATCGCCAATCTGTTCACAAATCGCCACAGACTCACCAAGCTGAACAAGTTTGGCTAGATAACCTTCAACGGCGTGGAATGGAACGCCAGCCATTGGGATAGGTTCACCTGCCGACGCACCGCGTTTAGTCAACGAAATATCAAGCAATTGAGATGCGCGTTTTGCATCGTCGTAGAAGAGTTCGTAGAAGTCGCCCATGCGGTAAAACAGCAAGATTTCAGGATTCTCAGCCTTTAGCTTGAGGTATTGCTGCATCATCGGAGTGTGTTTTTGTTCAGCTTTCACAGGTAAGTACTTTTGTTTATTTCCGTAGCGGCTTAGGATACGTGAATCCCTATCAAGTAAAAAGAGACAAAGGGCATTTTTGGCTATGGAAAGAGCAACAAAATTGAGTGCCGATTTAGGGGCATTATTGGCTAAGCATGGGCATGTTTTAACGACGGCAGAATCTTGCACTGGAGGTGGGGTTGCAACAGCAATCACTGATATTGCAGGTAGCTCTGCTTGGCTAGACCGCGCATTTGTGACTTACAGTAATGAAGCTAAAATGGAAATGCTTGGCGTACAGGCTTCAACATTAGAAGCGCACGGTGCTGTGAGTGAGCCAGTTGTGATTGAAATGGTGCAGGGCGCCCTAAATCATTCGAATGCAACTATTGGAGTCTCGATAAGTGGCATAGCAGGCCCTAGCGGTGGAAGCGAAGAAAAGCCTGTTGGGACGGTTTGTTTTGCCT
Organism: Vibrio hyugaensis; assembly: GCF_002906655.1. Lineage (NCBI taxonomy): Bacteria > Pseudomonadati > Pseudomonadota > Gammaproteobacteria > Vibrionales > Vibrionaceae > Vibrio > Vibrio hyugaensis. Next base: position 2,773,640 of record NZ_CP025794.1, read on the forward strand.
TTGCAGATAATCAGAATTGGCAGCAAGTGGAAACCATGCATTTTACTGGTGACCGTGCACAAGTTCGCAAAAAAGCGATTGAGCATGCACTGACTCAACTGCATCAGTATTTGATCTAGAATTTCTTTAATTGTCGTAGCCCAGTTTTGATAAGGGCTGGAGCAAATAGTAGGTTTAGGTCTGCCAAATTTTTTTCATACAGGTATAGACACTGTATGAATCAACAGTATAATAACTTTCATTGATGAGCAGTTCTTCTGCTCAAGAAAAATGAATTATGATTCATCGCCCAAAGAAGATGAATAAATCGGAGAAAGTAATGGACGAGAACAAACAGAAAGCGCTCGCCGCTGCGCTAGGTCAAATTGAAAAGCAATTCGGTAAAGGCTCTATCATGCGCCTTGGTGATAACCGCGCAATGGACGTAGAAACCATCTCAACGGGTTCTCTTTCTCTTGATATCGCTTTGGGTGCTGGTGGTCTGCCAATGGGTCGTATCGTAGAAGTTTACGGTCCAGAATCTTCAGGTAAAACAACGCTAACTCTTGAGCTTATTGCAGCAGCGCAACGTGAAGGCAAAACTTGTGCATTTATCGATGCGGAGCACGCGCTAGATCCTGTATACGCGAAGAAGCTAGGTGTTGATATTGATGCTCTACTTGTTTCTCAGCCTGATACGGGTGAGCAAGCTCTTGAGATCTGTGACGCACTTGCACGTTCTGGTGCTATCGACGTCATGGTTGTCGACTCTGTTGCGGCACTTACTCCAAAAGCTGAAATTGAAGGCGAAATGGGCGACAGCCACATGGGTCTTCAAGCTCGTATGCTTTCTCAAGCAATGCGTAAGCTTACAGGTAACCTAAAGCAGTCTAACTGTATGTGTATCTTCATCAACCAAATTCGTATGAAGATTGGTGTGATGTTCGGTAACCCTGAAACCACTACTGGTGGTAACGCTCTTAAATTCTACGCTTCTGTTCGTCTAGATATCCGCCGTACTGGCGCAATCAAAGAAGGCGATGAAGTTGTGGGTAACGAAACGCGCATCAAAGTGGTTAAAAACAAGATTGCTGCACCGTTTAAAGAAGCGAATACGCAAATCATGTATGGCCAAGGCTTCAACCGTGAAGGTGAATTAGTTGACCTAGGCGTTAAGCACAAGCTAGTAGAAAAAGCGGGTGCATGGTACAGCTACCAAGGCGATAAGATCGGTCAAGGTAAAGCGAACGCTTGTAACTACCTACGTGAGCACTCCGAAGTGGCAAAGACTATCGATGCTAAGCTACGTGAAATGCTACTTTCTCCTGCTTTACCTGAAGCGCCAGAAGCCGGTGAAAAATCAGAGCAAGAAGAAGAGTTTTAATCTTTTCCTCAATTAATATCTAACAAAGCCCTGCGATGCGGGGCTTTGTTGTATCTGCTGAAATCAAAACCGTAAAAAATAAAGGGCAGTTATTTACTACGATTGTTTTAGAGTCTGTACAGCAAAAATAGTTTTAGGATCATCATGTACCAAAAGCGTCAAGCTCCGACGTTGTCGAGCAAAGAAGCGGCGATTCAGCTACTAAGCCGTCGTGATCATGGACAATACGAGCTCTATCAAAAGCTTGCCCAAAAAGGTTATGAAGAGGCTGATATCGAAGCGGCAATCAATTTTTGTCTCGACCACAACTATTTGGATGACTTACGTTATGCCAAAAGTCAGATTCGCCAACACGTTTATAAAGGGCATGGTGAAAGGAGAATTCGACAGGAGTTGAATCAAAAACGCGTGGCTGAATCCATCATTGAAACAGCGATGGAAGAGGAACCACAGGACTGGTTTGAACTGGCAAGAACGGCGGCTGAGAAGAAATTCAAAGGAATGAAAGCCAAAGACCAGAAAGAATACGCTAAACAGGTGCGATTTATGCAATATCGTGGTTATAGTTTTGACCAAATCAGCTATGCGCTGAGCTTTGATGACGAAGATTAGCGGTCAGTTGCTCACACTGATTTTTGTTTTGCTTCAAATTTTTTCCTCTAATGCCTCTTTTCCGCAAGAAAACTAGTCGTAGCTGATTGCATGATCTACAATACGGCAAAATTCTAACTCGACTATTTTCAGGAAGAGCTGCATGTACATGAGCACTGATGAGGTTCGTAACGCGTTCCTCAAGTTCTTTGAGAGCAAAGGACACCAAATCGTAGAAAGTTCATCGTTAGTTCCACATAACGACCCAACCCTGCTGTTCACAAACGCGGGTATGAACCAATTTAAAGATTGTTTCTTAGGCTTAGAAAAACGAGCCTACACTCGAGCGACTACGGCTCAACGTTGTGTACGTGCTGGTGGTAAACACAACGACCTGGAAAACGTTGGCTTCACTGCTCGTCACCACACATTCTTTGAAATGCTAGGTAACTTCAGCTTTGGCGATTACTTCAAAGAAGACGCTATCGCGTTCGCTTGGGAATTCCTAACAGTAACTCTTAAGCTTCCAGCAGACCGTCTACTCGTAACAGTTTACGAAACAGACGATGAAGCATTCGATATCTGGAACCAAAAAGTAGGCGTTCCAGCAGACCGCATTATTCGCATCGGCGACAAGAAAGGTGGTAAGCCATACGAGTCAGATAACTTCTGGCAAATGGGGGACACTGGTCCTTGTGGTCCATGTACTGAAATCTTCTACGATCACGGTGAGCACATCTGGGGTGGCCGTCCTGGCACACCTGAAGAAGATGGTGACCGTTTCATCGAGATCTGGAACAACGTATTCATGCAGTTCAACCGTCACGCAGACGGCACGATGGAGCCGCTACCAAAACCATCGGTAGATACTGGTATGGGTATCGAGCGTATCTCTGCAATCATGCAAGGCGTTCACTCAAACTACGAAATCGATGTATTCCAAGCTCTTATCAAAGCTGCAGCTGAGGTGATTGGTTACGAAGATCTATCAAACCAATCGCTACGCGTTATTGCTGACCACATCCGTTCATGTTCATTCCTGATCGTTGATGGCGTTATGCCTTCAAACGAAGGTCGTGGTTACGTTCTACGTCGAATCATCCGTCGTGCAGTTCGTCACGGTAACAAGCTGGGCGCACAAGGTGCATTCTTCCACAAACTGGTTGGTGTACTAGCGGAAATCATGGGTACGGCTGGTGAAGAGCTGAAGCGTCAACAAGCTGTGGTTGAAAAAGTACTGCGTATCGAAGAAGAAAACTTCGGTCGTACACTTGAGCGCGGTATGGCGATTCTAAACGAAGCACTAGATAACATTTCTTCGCAAAGAACGGACGGTAAAGTTCTAGACGGCGAAACCGTATTTAAACTTTACGATACTTACGGCTTCCCAGCTGACTTAACTAACGACGTTGCACGCGAGCGTGAGTTCGCTATCGACGAAGAAGGTTTCGAGAAAGCGATGGAAGAGCAGCGTCAACGTGCACGTGAAGCAGGTAACTTCGGTACTGACTACAACGCTGCAATCAAAGTTGATACGCAAACAGAATTCTGTGGTTACACCGGTACTAAGGGTTCTAGCTCAGTAGCAGCGATGTTCGTTGAAGGTAACGAAGTAGAATCACTTTCTGCAGGCGACAAAGCCATCATCGTACTTGGTGAAACACCATTCTACGCAGAGTCAGGCGGTCAATGTGGTGACGCTGGTGAGATCCGCACTGAGTCTGGCGTGTTCCGCGTGCAAGACACTCAAAAACTAGGTAACGCGATTGCACACCACGGTGTAATAGCTGAAGGCGTTCTAGCGAAAGGTGATGAAGTTGCCACTATCGTTGACGCAGAGCGTCGCGCTGCAATCTCTCTAAACCACTCAGCAACGCACTTGCTGCATGCTGCACTTCGCCAATTACTTGGTGAGCACGTAACGCAGAAAGGCTCTCTAGTAAAAGCGGATAGCCTACGTTTCGACTTCTCACACTTAGAAGCGGTAACGGCAGCTGAGCTAAAAGAAGTTGAGCGTCTAGTAAATGCTCAAATTCGTCGCAACCACACGATTGAAACCAACGTGATGGATATCGAGTCTGCTAAGAAGAAAGGCGCAATGGCGTTGTTCGGCGAGAAGTACGATGATGAAGTTCGCGTACTGTCTATGGGCGATTTCTCTACTGAGCTTTGTGGTGGTATCCACGCTTCAAACACAGGTGATATTGGTCTATTCAAGATCACATCTGAAGGTGGTATCGCAGCGGGTATCCGTCGTATTGAAGCGGTAACGGGTGAAGGTGCGCTAGACGCAATCGAAGCTCAAGCGGCTAAGTACGAAGAGAAACTGGCTGAATCAGCACAGAAAGCGAAATCTCTAGAGAAAGAAATCCAGAAACTGAAAGACAAGATGGCTGCTGCAGAAAGCGCAAACATCATGGGTAAAGTTCAGGATATCAACGGCACTAAAGTACTGATTGCTGCTCTAGAAGGCGCAGATAACAAGAACCTACGTACTATGGTTGATGACATCAAAAACCAAGTAGGTAGCGGTATTATTCTTCTTGCTAACGTGAACGATGACAAGATCGGTCTGATTGCAGGCGTAACCAAAGACCTTATCGGCAAAGTGAAAGCGGGCGACTTAGTTAAGATGGTTGCTGAGCAAGTTGGCGGTAAAGGCGGTGGTCGTCCTGATATGGCGCAAGCTGGTGGTACAGATGTGTCTGCACTACCAGAAGCGATTCAATCAGTACAGCCATGGCTAGAAGAGCGCTTATAAGCTTTTAACATCCTTTACGCTCAATCAAAGTTATTTGATTGAGCGTAATTTTTTTATAGTAACCAAGTGGTTTAATTGACCGTATTTTAACCAGGTCATTTACGTCACTTGGTTTTTGTTGTAACTACCGCTTATATAATTTTGCAATCAATAGAATATGAAGTGGTCCTAATGAGACTTTGGTCTTGGGAAGGTGAAGACTGGTGAAAAAGCCCCTTATCGTGCAAAAGTTTGGCGGAACTTCTGTGGGTTCAATTGAGAGAATCCACCAAGTCGCTGAACACATCATTAAGGCGAAGGATGATGGTAATCAAGTTGTCGTTGTTGTGTCTGCAATGTCAGGCGAAACAAATCGATTGATGGATCTAGCTAACCAAATAGATAGCGTTCCAACAGCTCGAGAACTTGATGTTTTGCTCTCTGCTGGTGAGCAAGTGTCGATGGCACTACTGGCAATGACCCTCAATAAATTGGGTTATGCTGCTCGCTCACTTACCGGAGCACAAGCGAACATTGTGACGGACAATCAACACAATGACGCAACGATTAAGCACATTGATACTTCTACGATTTTTGACTTACTTGAACAAGATCAAATCGTTATCGTGGCAGGTTTCCAAGGTGTGAATGAAAATGGGGATATCACCACATTAGGTCGAGGTGGCTCTGATACGAGCGCAGTGACACTTGCAGGCGCGTTAAGCGCTGATGAGTGCCAAATCTTTACCGACGTTGATGGTATATATACTTGTGACCCTCGTGTAGTGAAAAACGCTCAGAAATTGGACGTTATCGATTTTCCTTCTATGGAAGCGATGGCGAGCCGAGGAGCGAAGGTATTGCATCTACCTTCTGTGCAATACGCATGGAAGAATAATGTGCCACTACGTGTGCTTTCGACCTTTGATATTAATGAAGGCAGTTTGGTGAAAGGGGAGGCGGGCAAGCAAGCCGTTTCCGGTATAGCGATTCAACGTGACCTTGCCATAATTGAAGTGGACAGTGACCACCTGTCTAGTGTTGCAAAGCAATGTCAGATGTTAGGCATCGACATTTGGAATGTGATCGAGGAAACAGAACGAACAGGTATCATGATAAAACAAGATGCATGTGCCAAGTTGGATCTGGTGTTCAGCGATAAAATCCGTAATAGTGAAGTAGTAAGCCTGTTGACCGCAGTGGGGCTTGAGGCCAATGGAATGGTTGAGCACGCATGCGATTTGTTGGCACAGCAAGATATTGCAATTAATTTCTGTTCAACGGATGCACTCACTATGATGCTAGTCTTACTACCAGAGTGCGTGGATACAGCAGCAAATATTCTCCATGATGCTTACATTAGATCGAGTGAAGCATTAAGCATTCAGCAAAAACATGCCTTTTTAGGCTAATTTTCCGTAACAAGGTAGTTTACGAAAATATAACTTTTGTTGGATAATAGCTTTGTAGCAAGAAAATTTAGAGATTACTCAAGGAGCAAAGAATGCTAATTTTGACTCGCCGCGTAGGCGAAACACTGATGATTGGTGATGAAGTGACTGTAACTGTACTAGGTGTTAAAGGTAACCAAGTACGTATCGGCGTTAACGCTCCGAAAGAGGTTTCAGTTCACCGTGAAGAAATCTACATGCGCATTCAAGCTGAAAAAGGCAATGGTAACGTTGCTTCTGGTAACTACTAAGCTGCTCCTGTTTATAGAGCTTAGTTTGAATGAAAAAGGCTAGCCATTGGGCTGGCCTTTTTAGTTTTAGATAAATGTCATTTTTTAAGAGAAGATTCTCTTTTTTTCATCATAATAGAGTGATAAAGTTTGTTTAATAATCACTTTGATTAAATCCGCATCGGTTAAGCGATTTTTGCGTTTTTTTTCAAAGAAAGTGTTTGACATATTTTCGGTAAAACGTAATATGTGCCTCCGCAAGACGGTGAGGTGGCCGAGAGGCTGAAGGCGCTCCCCTGCTAAGGGAGTATACGGTTTATCCCGTATCGAGGGTTCGAATCCCTCCTTCACCGCCATTCTTGCAACGTTGATTTATCAACAAAAAAGTGCGTCCTTAGCTCAGCTGGATAGAGTACCTGGCTACGAACCAGGCGGTCGGAGGTTCGAATCCTCCAGGACGCGCCATATCTCTTTTGAGATATAACAATGAAAACGGTGAGGTGGCCGAGAGGCTGAAGGCGCTCCCCTGCTAAGGGAGTATACGGTTTATCCCGTATCGAGGGTTCGAATCCCTCCTTCACCGCCATTCATTGACTGGCCCGTTGGCCTTTTTTTTGTTTCGTAAGAAATGAAGTGTGATGTACTTCACACCTTCCTAGCGAGAAGAATTGCGCGTCCTTAGCTCAGCTGGATAGAGTACCTGGCTACGAACCAGGCGGTCGGAGGTTCGAATCCTCCAGGACGCGCCACTATTTAATAATTCGTTTGATAAACGGGTTATACAAAGTAAAATAAAGATTACTGCGCGTCCTTAGCTCAGCTGGATAGAGTACCTGGCTACGAACCAGGCGGTCGGAGGTTCGAATCCTCCAGGACGCGCCACTCTTTAGGGTTTCCTTTGTGAACTCCTGATATTGGGAATACCGATATCGAAAACTGCGCGTCCTTAGCTCAGCTGGATAGAGTACCTGGCTACGAACCAGGCGGTCGGAGGTTCGAATCCTCCAGGACGCGCCACTCTTTAGGGTTTCCTAGTGAACTCCTGATATTGGGAATACCGATATCGAAAACTGCGCGTCCTTAGCTCAGCTGGATAGAGTACCTGGCTACGAACCAGGCGGTCGGAGGTTCGAATCCTCCAGGACGCGCCACTCTTTAGGGTTTCCTTTGTGAACTCCTGATATTGTGAATACCGATATAAAAAACTGCGCGTCCTTAGCTCAGCTGGATAGAGTACCTGGCTACGAACCAGGCGGTCGGAGGTTCGAATCCTCCAGGACGCGCCACTCTTTAGGGTTTCCTAGTGAACTCCTGATATTGTGAATACCGATATCAAAAACCGTGCGTCCTTAGCTCAGCTGGATAGAGTACCTGGCTACGAACCAGGCGGTCGGAGGTTCGAATCCTCCAGGACGCGCCACTCTTTAGAAAAAGCCTCGCTTATGCGGGGCTTTTTTGTATCTGAGATCTGACCTCTTTCTTATCGATACTGCCCTCAGTCATTCCTGCGTTTCTGTTTTAAGATTGTGCGACTTCTTGCCATCAGCTCATTGCTAAACCCTCAGATCTAACCTAATCGTTTATAACCGCCACAAGAAAGGATTACTCGATGTTAGGGAAGACTCTGATTAGCTGCACTCTTGGGTTGGTATGTGTAGCTCAAACCGCAAATTGCTCGGAAGGCGATGACATTCCTCAACGGGCTCAGACCGTCAGTGATGTCATAGACCGCCCAGGAGTGCTCACACCGCGAGGGCAGTGGTCATTTGATACCTCACTCAGCTACACGCAAAACTCTTCAAATAAAGTCTCTGTGGTTGGTTATACCGTGTTGCCGACATTGATCGTGGGACGAATTGAGGTCAGTGATGCTGATAGAACTACAGTTACGGTTGGCTTAACCGCTCGCTATGGTTTGACCAACGCTACGGAATTGGAGGTTCGGTTGCCCTACGTTTATCGAAACGACCAGATTGCAACGCGACCTATTCAGGACGGTTCGAATGCTGACGTGGTCAATACAACAATCGATGGTGGCGGGATGGGAGATGTTGAGCTTGCGATTCGCCACCAGTTTAATTTTGATAGTGCACCTTATTGGGTCGGTGGTTTAAGAGTCAAATCCGATACAGGGCGTTCGCCTTACGATGTTTCTATAGACGAAGGCAGTAATTCCTTTAGTGATGTGCCGACGGGATCTGGTTTTTGGAGTTTTGAACCCAACATTTCAATGATCTACCCAACAGACCCAGCAGTGCTGTATGCAAGCCTGAGCTACATCTATAACTTGGAAGAGAATGTTACTGTTGGAGATACCAAAGCAGACGTTGATCTTGGTGATACCATTGCGTTAGCGGGAGGGATGGGCTTTTCCGTCAATCCAGACTTGTCTTTTTCGTTAGGATTAAGCCACAAAACGATTTTGAAAAGTAAAGTGAACGGCAGTTCGGCTGATGACGCGAAGTTACTTCAATTGGATGCACTGACGTTCGGTGTTAATTATGCCTTTAGCCCTAGAGCATCGCTCAATGTAAGTGCGCAAGCTGGATTAACCGAAGATACCCCAGATTTTCAATTAACGATTCGTGTGCCATTTAATCTGTAGTAGGTGAATACAGAGGAATTTAAGGGTTGTTGTGATGACTGCCCTTTTTTGTACAAGCGCTTCTTGTTGGCAATTATTGGAGGTGATTCAACAGTGCGTCTTCTAGTTGCTGGTTTGCACGAATTTGTTGCATTACGCCACTCACTTGCGCATCGATGTCGACCAGTGTACTTAAACCAATCACACTGTTATCTGTGGTGTTTTGAATGATGTTGATGATGCTGGAATTGATGAATTCTGAGCTAATGATATATGGTTGATTCGGGTTCGTCACATCTGGTGAGTTTGCGCGGTTATCACTTATAAAGTTGCCTTCGCCAAATTGAATGATGTTGACGATGCCTTGATCGAGAGGGTTACCTAGACCATCTGAGCTATTGCTGCCGCTAATATTGGTAAGGTGGCCATTCTCAATAACTAAATTGGCAATGGTGGTATTTAGGATATCTTGTCCATTTATTGTGGTGGTCATACTTAATCCGATGTTGATGATGTAATCGTCAGTGACTTGAAAGCCACCACGAAGTTCGGACAACGAATTCGGTGGAAGTGGGGTTAACCCCGTTAGATCAACTTCATTAGCTAGAGAAAGTGTCGAAGTCAAAATACTGCATGTGAGAAGCAACTTAGATAGTCTCATAACCACACCTCATTTAATTTTCTCCGGCGACGGGAAGCGTAATGCTAAACACGCCGAGTGAATCTCTTTGCACGCCACTTTCCAGTGGAGAGGAATGATAAATGGCAAACTTATCGTCGGTAATAAACCCTGAACGCCCCATCTCAGCTTCATTTCGGATCAGTAAGACGATCCCCTGATAATATTTCTCAAACTCTTCATACTTCATGATCATGGTACCTCGAGATGGATCACCTAAGATCACTGAATCCGCATTCATTCCTCTGATCACGACAAAGTGCATGTAGCCATCAAAATTGACGAGCGTGATCCCTGGGACCCCAACATTGCGAATCTTTTCTAATCCTACTTGAAAGCCGTCTGAGTTAAGTCCAATGGAATCGAGGTAAACTTTCATGTCTAATAGAGAAAAGCCTTTCTCTTTGATCTTCTCTTTATCTCCCTTGTCGTACATGCTCTTAAAAATATCTTGTTCTGACGAAGGGGTTTGATAGTGATAGGTCAATAGAGAGGCCAGTGCTGCTGAACCACAACTGAAATCATACTGTTGACGAAATACATCACCAAATACGATTTCTTTGTAGCTTTTAACCGGCACAGAAAAATGTCCCCTATGAGGGAGAAACTCCAATGAATTGGCTGAAGCTGACAGAGCCAGCAACAGCCAAGGTAAGTTTTGCCAAACTTTCATATCAATATTTACTTGAGTGTCAGGTTAACGACGGTTGAGTTCTGGATTAGAACGTTATTACCAGTGTTCTGAATCACGCTCGATATCCCTGAACTGTCTGCGAACGCTCCTGGTGAGAGTATGTTGTTTCCGCTCACGGTATTGGTCGCTACGTTATCTGAAGAAATGCCATCTACATCTGATTCTGCATAAACAAGGTCTAGCTCAACATTCTGGCCACCTCGTGCTTCATTCATTGTTTCTAGACTGACACTTTCATCAGATAACGTTATGTCTTCTGCGTGTGCGGAAAAGGCAACTATCATACCCAAGGTACACAGTGCCAAACGCATCGCTTTCTCCTAGCTTCCTTTACTCGCCACCGGTAAACACACTGGCATTGGTAGCAACAGATTGTTGAATCAGTGAGTTAGAGCCTGCGTTTTGTGCCACTGTTGTAATACCCGCTGCACCACCAAGGCCACCAAGGTTATTCACGTTTTCAACTTTCACTTTTGCCTTTTTAGCGTCGGCAGTGTAAGTCACCGATGCAGAGTGAACGCCACCCATCACTTTCGAATCAGCAACCACCATGTCGACGTCCATATTTACTTGATTGAAGCTGTCTGTATTGGTTGTGCTGGAATCGCTATTGTCGTTGTAGCTATCTTTAGTGCTGTTGTCACTGTTGTCATTGGCAAAGCTTCGGTTGTCGCTTTGGTCTCGGTTATCGCTTTGATCTCGATTGTCGGAGTTGTTATCTGCATAGCTACGGTTGTCACTGTTATCGTTGTAGCTGTCATTGGTGCTTGAATTACTATTGTCGTTATTGCTACGACGTGTCGTGGTGCTGGAATCACTGTTGTCGTTATTACTACGAGTTGTATTCATGCTTGAGTCGGAGTTGTCATTCGCGTAACTACTGCTTTGATCGCTGTTGTCACTCATGTCTCGATTATCCGATTGATCTCTGGTATCTGCCTGATTTCGATTATCGCTGTTGTTGTTGTAACTGCTGTTCGTGCTCGCGTTGTGATTACTGCTATCACTATTGTCACTACTGTTGCTGTTATCGCTATTGTTGTTGTAACTGCGTTTGGTTGACATGCTCGAGTCTGAGTTGTCATTGGCATTGTTGGTGCTCGAATTCGAGCTGTCAGCATGATTGAAACTGTTGTTTGCAGTTGCATCATTTGAGCTGTTGTTGGTGTTCGCACTTTCAGACCATTGGCTATTGCCATTCCCGTCATCTACTTCGTTTACCGTCCCAGAAGGGAACGCTAAAACTGAACCACTAAATAGAATTGCTGACATTGCGATAGCAAGCCCTGTTTTGTTAAGAGTCATGGTGATTACTCCATTTCCTGATATTTCCTGATTAAAAATGACTGCACGTAAACTTCTTGCTGCCTCCTTCATTGCGGAAGCGAGAGAATTATAGGTAAGGGTTTTTGATGGCGCTTCTTATAAATGAGAAAACTATCAGTAGTGAGGTGGGCTGATAACAGCAATCGGACCGGACAATATACAAAAGCCAATTTTAATCATCAGCTTACTGAGAATAACTATCACAGGGGTGCTTCAAGTATGAAAATACCTGATTAATAAGGTTGAAAAAGTAGGTTTTTGCTCATCAGAGGAGTAACCCTAAAATTGAGATTATTAAATATGTCCTCAAGCCTTTGAGCAGAGGCGGGGGTAGTAAGAACAAGCAGTTAAACTCAACGAGAAGGAAAGAGGACTAAGTTAGCTCGACGAAGGATCAATCCTTTTGATTATTTTACGCATAAGACCCGTCCGTAAAGTCAGTCTGAACTGCTATATTTTTTCTATTGATAACCTTATCGAACATCAATTCGATGTTGAGAAAACACTGGCACATGGAGGTTCGTTGTGAAGTGTCAGCAAACAGTGGTGGATATTATGGGAACCAAGCATCTTCTCCTACTAGCGGAGAATAATCTTCAAACCAGTCTAATAGAGAGGCAATTATCAACAGTAACTGATGTAAAAGTCAGAACGTGTTTACCAGAAGAGGCGGTATTTCGCAGTCATACCATGAGCATCGATCTTGTGTTCATTGACTATGACTTTATGAGGCGACTTGAATCCAGAGGTTTGTTACCTGATTTTGACTTGTTTGGTTGGTCGTTGATGATTCACAATGTACCAAGTGATCAAGTCGATAACGAATTATTACGCTGGAAGTTGCTCAAAGGGATCTTACTGCGAAGTGCTTCAGTGGCCCACATAAGCGAGAGTGTGGAATACATATTTCAAGGAGGATTGTGGCTACCGAGAGTCTACTTGGAAAGGTTAATCAACAACTACCGTCATTCGAATATTTCGATGGACTGTCAGCATGACTCATTGACCAGTCGTGAAAGACAAATTCTAGAGCTGCTGGCCTACGGTATATCGAATCAGCAGATCGCTTCACAGCTGTTTTTATCTGAGAGCACGGTGAAAAGTCATATTTATAAGTTGTACAAGAAACTCGATGTACATTGCCGTCATGATGCAATAAAGATAGTGCGAATGAATGGAGGTTTAACCACGCAATAAGTGTACAGTAAAGAATGCTTAAATAATCATAAGCTCATTTAAGAGTGGCTAGCGTACCAACCCGAGGGGTAAGCCTTTGCCCGTGTTATGTTCTTCTCATTTAGTTTTTCGTGCTACTACTTGAAAAATAAAATGTAAACCAAATGTTTTGATTTGGTTAAAAATAGATAGGCTTATGTTTTTATTTTATTTTTTATCTTCTTCTAGATTCACTTTTTGAAATCCCAATCGCAGTTTTCGTAATCACTTTAATTTAGTGTGGTTATGTATTGAACAATCTTACGTTCAACGATGATTTTCTCTCGAATTGTGATCTGGGTAGTGAATAAATAATCAATATTAAAGATTAATTAAAAGCTTCCTTAAACAAAATTGACAAAATTTAACCAATCGAGATAATCCATTGGTCAGGATTTGACGCTATTAGAGTCCTGCGCATTGTCAGGATGACAAAGAAAGGAAGCAACATGACGAATATAGGAAGCCTGCTAGTAGATGCGGCCACCCTAATGCTAACAGGGATGGCGGTCGTATTTATTTTCCTCACCATTCTAGTTTATCTCGTTCGGCTATTGTCGAGATTGGTACCGGAAGAAGTACCTGAGCCGATCGCAGCACCCCAAAAAAATACCAACGTTCAATCAACCTCTTCAGCTGTTAGTCCACAAGTAGTGGCGGCGATTTCGGCGGCGATTCATAAACATCGCGCCTCTGTCGCGAAGTAGCCGAAAGATAGGATTAAAAAGGAGTTTAAGAGCATGTCTAAACCACTAGCTATTACGGATGTGGTCCTTCGTGACGCCCATCAATCACTGTTTGCTACGCGTATGCGTATCGAAGATATGCTGCCTATCGCAGCGGAATTGGACAAAGTTGGTTACTGGTCATTAGAGACCTGGGGCGGCGCAACTTTTGATTCTTGTATTCGATTTCTGGGAGAAGACCCATGGGAGCGTCTACGTGAGTTAAAAAAAGCAATGCCAAACACGCCGATGCAAATGCTACTTCGTGGTCAAAACCTTTTAGGATACCGCCATTATGCTGATGACGTAGTAGAGAAGTTTGTTGAGCGTGCACACGTTAACGGGATGGATGTGTTCCGTATTTTCGACGCAATGAATGACGTACGAAACTTTCAAACGGCTGTTAAGGCTGCTGTGGATGTTGGTGCACATGCTCAGGGTACGCTGTCTTACACGACCAGCCCAGTGCATAACACAGAGACGTGGGTGGATTTAGCAAAACGCTTAGAAGACCTCGGTTGTCACTCTCTGTGTATCAAAGACATGTCTGGTTTGCTCAAGCCTTATGAAGCAGAAGAGCTGATCACTCGTATCAAAGCATCCTGTGATGTGCCACTAGCGCTTCACTGTCATGCAACGACGGGGTTATCAACGGCGACTGCTGTGAAGGCCGTAGAAGCCGGAATTGATATCCTTGATACCGCGATCTCTTCAATGAGTTGTACTTATGGCCATACGCCGACAGAAACTGTGGTAGCTATGTTGCAAGGTACAGAGCGTGATACCAACTTAAAACTGGACCAAATTGAGCCTATTGCGGCTTACTTCCGTGAAGTGCGCAAGAAGTACGCGAAATGGGAAGGGCAATTGAAAGGGGTGGATTCTCGTATCCTCATTGCTCAGGTTCCTGGTGGCATGTTAACTAACATGGAAGGCCAACTTAAAGAACAAGGGGCGGCAGACCGTCTTGATGAAGTTCTGGAAGAGATCCCACGCGTGCGTGAAGATCTTGGTTTTATACCCCTAGTAACACCAACCTCTCAGATCGTCGGCACTCAAGCCGTTATTAACGTGCTGACAGGTGAACGTTATAAGAGCATCACGAAAGAAACCGCAGGCTTACTAAAAGGCGAATACGGTGCAGCACCTGCCGCATTGAACGCAGATCTGCAAGCAAAAGTACTTGATGGAAAAGAGGCGATCACGTGTCGTCCTGCTGATCTATTGAAACCTGAAATGGAGACTCTCACTGTCGATTTGATGGAGAAAGCACAGTCTGATGGTATCAAGTTGGCAAGTGAGCGTTTGGATGACGTATTGACGTATGCTTTGTTCCCTCAAGTTGGTCTCAAATTCCTTAAGAACCGTGACAACCCAGATGCGTTTGAACCTGCTCCAACGCTAGAGTCAGCGAAACCAGCAGCTCCGGTAGCGCCAGTAGCAACCGGTGGTGTTGAGACTTATAGCGTTCGTGTGGATGGCCAAGTGTACGAAGTGGAAGTCGGCCCACAAGGACAGTTGGCGTCTGTTACTCCAAATGCTTCAGCGGCTCCAGTACAACCAAGTGCTCCCGTAGCTCCAGCAAATACTTCTGCGGAAGCAGTACCAGCACCGCTTGCCGGTAACATCTTTAAAGTGAATGTTCAGCCAGGCGCTGAAGTGGCTGAAGGGGATGTTCTGCTTATCTTAGAAGCGATGAAGATGGAAACCGAAGTTCGCGCGGCTCGTGGTGGCGTAGTGCAAGAGCTGAATGTGAAAGAAGGTGATGCCGTTACTGTTGGTTCACCGCTTCTGAGCTTAGCATAAGGGAGTATCATGGACGGATTGATGACCTTATGGTCAGAAACAGGGATCGCGAACTTTGAGTTCGGCCAAATCTGTATGATGTTGGTTGGCTGTGCACTGCTGTTTTTGGCGATCAAAAAAGGCTTTGAGCCATTGTTGCTATTGCCTATTGGTTTTGGTGCCATCTTGGCTAACATTCCAAATGCAGGCTTTACTGACCCAGGTGGCTTGCTTTACTACGTGTATTACATCGGGATCGAATCAGGTGTCTTCCCACTCTTGATCTTCATGGGTGTCGGTGCGATGACGGACTTTGGTGCCCTAATTGCGAACCCGAAAACGTTGTGGTTAGGGGCCGCTGCTCAGTTTGGTATTTTTGCGACACTATTTGGCGCGATTTTACTCAACTACGTTCCTGGTATGGAATTCTCCATGGCAGATGCATCGTCTATCGCCATCATTGGTGGTGCAGATGGACCTACGGCGATCTTCTTAGCAAGTAAGCTGTCTCCGGATCTACTTGGTGCGATCGCCGTTGCGGCATACAGCTACATGGCGTTGGTGCCGATTATCCAGCCACCGATCATGAAAGCACTTACGACCAAAGAAGAGCGTCAAATTAAGATGGCTCAACTGCGTCACGTCGGTAAGTGGGAAAAAGTACTGTTCCCACTTGCTGTGTTGCTGATGACAATTCTGTTCCTGCCATCGGCTACACCTTTGGTTGGTATGTTCTGTTTAGGCAACTTGATGCGTGAAGCGGGTGTGGTGGATCGTTTATCCAAAACCGCTCAAAACGAGCTGATCAACATCGTGACCATCTTCTTAGGTCTTGGTGTCGGCTCTAAACTGCAAGCTGAACAGTTCTTGAATCTAGAAACACTTGGCATTCTGGGTTTAGGCGCAGTGGCATTCAGTATCGGTACTGGTGCAGGTGTTCTGATGGCGAAGCTTCTCAACAAGTTCTCGAAAGAAGACATCAACCCACTTATCGGTGCTGCGGGTGTTTCTGCGGTACCAATGGCAGCTCGTGTTGTGAACAAAGTTGGCTTAGAAGCGAACCCACAAAACTTCCTGTTGATGCATGCGATGGGACCAAACGTAGCCGGAGTGCTTGGTTCCGCAGTTGCGGCTGGTATCTTGCTAGCGCTGGTAGGCTAATCGTCTTGTTCGATTTTTGGTGGATACGCTACGACATAGAATTATCCACCAATTTACAAATTGACGATTAACTTCGGTAAACAAAATGGTTTATAGTCAAAGGGATGCTTTCGCATCCCTTTTTGTTTTCTCGCAGGGAATGGGCTATGGAACACAAACAGATAGTGATTACTAAGTTTGGCGATGCAGATGTTCTCGCCATTCAAACCGCACCAACACCCTCACCTCAAAAGGGTGAAATCCTCATAAAAGTCGCCTATTCAGGCATTAATCCCATCGATGTGAAAACGCGCGCGGGGTTAGGTTGGGCGGCCGCACAAAATAAAGATAACCTTCCTTGGGTTCCGGGGTATGACGTTTCTGGCAAAGTGGCGTCTTGTGGTGAAGGGACGTCACGTTTTGAAGTCGGGGACGAGGTTGCTGGCTTCATTGGATTTCCAACTCGTGGTGGTGGTTACAGCCAATACCTTTGTGTTCCTGAATCAGCTCTTAGCCGCATTCCCAATTCAGTGACTTTAGAAGCTGCCGCTGCGCTTCCTCTGGCAGGGCAAACGGCGGCTCAAGCACTTAGCAAAGCGAATGTGACGGAAGGTGATCGCGTTTTAATTCTTGCTGGCGCTGGTGGTGTTGGGCATTTAGCCGTACAAATCGCCGTCGCGACAAAAGCGGAAGTCTTTACGACGTGCAGTGAGCGGAATTTAGACTATCTCGCGACACTTGGAGCACATGCAGTGAACTATCAATTTGCGCCAGTGTCAGAACGTGTTGAAGATGTGGATGTTTTGATCGATCTTGTCGGTGGTGATGTCGCTTTAGATGCTCTGAAATGCCTGACTGATAACGCCCGAGTGATCACCGTTCCGACCATAACGGCTGAGTTGATTTGTGAGAAAGCAAAACTGCTTGGTTTTGATGCCAGTGGCATGCTGGTGGAGCCGGATCGTGAACAGCTCGACACCTTACTTTATATGGTGGGGGTTGGCCTGCTAAAAACAGAAATTCAACATGTTTATCCGATGAGCGAGGTTGTGGATGCCCACAGGCAAGTTGAATCCGGACGGACACGAGGCAAGGTATTGCTTGATATGACATGCTAGAGGCATTTAATGCTGCCTTTGAAAACTTAGCACTATGGTTTTCTGACTCCGCATTATGGGTGTTGTTCATTACTGGATTTCTTAGCGCGACCCTCTTGCCGGGGGGCTCTGAAGCTGGATTGATCGCGACCCTCTCGTTAAATCAGTATTCCGTTACTTCCATCATTATTGTCGCCACGATTGGTAATACGCTTGGTGGATTGACCAACTATTGGCTTGGGCTTTGGATTCCAAATAAGACAAAAGATGAAAAACACGGCCATACGGCACTTAAGTGGCTGTCTAAGTATGGATATTGGGGATTGTTCTTTAGCTGGTTGCCTGTGATTGGTGACCCGCTATGTTTAGCGGCAGGATGGTTAAGGATGAAATTTCTGCCGTGTGTGGTTTTGATATTTTTAGGCAAAGCAGCAAGGTACTCCTTGTTAGCCGCCATTTATCTCGGTTTATTTTAAGGAAAGCGCATGAGAATGTTTTGGGTAAGCGCGTGTTCACTGTTGGTGATCACGGGCTGTGCATCAAACGCCCCAGTATCATCATTGCCTGATGGGGTTACTTTCGTTGAAGCGTCGAAAGCGGAAGAAGGCAAAGTTAAAATTCCATACCAGAAGTATCAACTAGACAACGGTTTAACGGTGATTCTGGCACCAGAGGACTCCGATCCACTTGTGCACGTTGATGTGACATACCATGTTGGTTCAGCACGAGAAGAAATTGGTAAATCTGGTTTTGCTCACTTCTTCGAACACATGATGTTCCAAGGTTCAGAGAACGTTGGTGACCAACAACATTTTAAGATCATTACTGAAGCGGGTGGTACTTTAAATGGTACAACTAACCGTGATCGCACCAACTACTTTGAAACTGTCCCTGCTAACCAACTTGAGAAAATGCTGTGGTTAGAATCGGATCGTATGGGCTTTTTGCTTGATGCCGTTTCGCAACACAAGTTCGAGATCCAGCGCTCAACAGTAAAAAATGAACGAGCCCAGCGCTACGACAACCGTCCGTATGGTTTGATTTGGGAGCGTATGGCTGAAGCGCTTTATCCTGAAGGTCATCCATATTCATGGCAAACCATTGGCTATGTGGAAGATCTCGATCGTGTTGACGTGAACGATCTGAAAGCCTTCTTCTTGCGTTGGTACGGTCCAAACAATGCCGTGGTGACTATTGGTGGTGATATTGATGTTGAACAGACGCTTGAGTGGGTGAACAAATACTTTGGCTCTATCCCTCGCGGCCCTGAAGTCGATAATGCGCCGAAACAACCAGCGAAGCTGGCAGAGAGTAAGTTCATCACGCTGGAGGACCGAATCCAACAGCCAATGGTAATGATTGCTTGGCCAACCACTTACAGCGGTGAAGCAAGCCAAACTTCGTTAGACACACTTTCTAGCGTATTAGGCAGCGGCACCAACAGTGTGCTCTACCAAGATTTAGTGAAGACACAAAAAGCAGTGGATGCGGGCGCATTCCATGATTGTGCTGAGCTGTCTTGTAACTTCTATGTTTACGCGATGGGCGATTCCGGTGACAAAGGGGACCTGTCCAAGCTTTATGATGAATTAATGGCATCGCTGAACAAATTTGCGAAAGATGGCGTGACAAAAGACCGTCTTGACCAACTAAAAGGTCAAGAAGAAGCGAATGCGATCTTTGCGCTGGAAAGCGTTAAAGGCAAGGTGACGCAACTTGCTTCCAACCAAACGTTCTTTGGCCAGCCTGATTTGATTGAGAAACAGCTTGAGCAGATCCGTGCAGTAACACCAGAATCAGTAGAAAAAGCTTACAGTGATTTTATCCAAGGGAAGAACAAAGTTACTTTGAGTGTGGTACCAAGAGGGAAAACAGAATTGGCAGTGAAACCTGCTACGTTTGTCACCCCCAAACGCACATTACCTGAATACCAAAAGATCACAGATGACCAGTTAGCCTACCGTCGTGCGACTGACAACTTCGATCGTTCTGTTCAGCCTCCGGTTGGTGCTCCAGTCGAAGTAACCATGCCCAAGCTTTACGACATCCATTTCAATAATGGTTCAGAGTTACTTGGTACGGTGAGCAATGAAACGCCAACCATGATGATGCAGTTCAGTCTCCCCGCAGGGACGCGTTTTGTTGAAGAAGGCAAGGAAGGTCTGGCACAGCTGACCGCAGCGATGCTGCAAGAAGGCACAACGCAACACAGTGTGGAAGAGATTCAAGCAGAGCTTGATAAACTAGGTAGTGTTATCTCTGTTGATGCGACGGGCTATACGACTGACATCAGTGTGTCCTCACTAGAGAAAAACCTAGCACCAACACTCAAGATTGTTGAAGAGATGTTGTTGTCGCCTGCATTTAAAGAAGAAGACTTTGAACGAGTGAAAATGCAAGCGTTAGAGGGCTTAGTTTACGAACATCAAAAACCAAGCTGGATGGCCGCGCAAGCCAGTCGCCAAGTTTTGTACGGTGATTCAACTTTTGCTCGTCCAAAAGAAGGCACCAAAGCCGGAGTAAAGGCGCTAACACTAGACGATGTTCGAGACTTCTATGCGAAGCACTATACACCGCAAGGAGCGCAGATCATTGCGGTGGGCGATATCAATAAAGCAGACGTAGAAAAACAACTGACGTTTTGGTCTAACTGGAAAGCGGAAGCTGCACCGTTGTATTCTCCGCAAAAAGTAACCCCTTTGGGTAAGCAACAAATTCACCTAGTGGATAAGCCTGGAGCGCCACAAAGTGTCGTGATGCTCGTACGCCAAGGTATGCCTTACGATGCGACTGGTGATTTTTACCTAGGTCAGCTAGCGAACTTTAATCTGGCGGGTAACTTCAATAGCCGTATCAACCAAAACCTTCGTGAAGACAAAGGCTACACTTATGGTGCCTATGGTTATTTCTCCGGTAATGCGGAAACTGGCTCGGTTGTTTTCACTGCACAAGTGCGTGCGGATTCAACGGTTGCGTCTATTATCGAGATGGAGAATGAGTTGAACGAGTTCTCACAATCGGGCATGACTGACGATGAATTGAAATTTATGCGCCAAGCGGTCGGTCAAAAAGATGCGCTGAAATATGAGACGCCAACACAGAAAGCGAAACTCATCAGTGATATTTTGAAATACGACTTAGATAAAGACTATTTACAGCAACGAAACGCTATTGTTGAGAAAGTTGATAAGCAGACTCTCAATGCTCTAGCCGGAAAATGGTTTGACCCGAACGACTATCAAATCGTGGTTGTCGGGGATGCAAAATCCCTTCGCCCTCAACTAGAAAAGTTAGGGAAAGACGTGGAAGAGCTTGAAATCATTCGATAGAGTACACATTTAATAGCGGAGAGGAGACTCTCCGCTATTCGTTTCTAACTAGATAAATGACTTTTTGATGGGTTATTTATCTAGATGGATTATATATCAATAACTTAGCTTTCACTTGCCACGCTTGGCGAGTGTCCTGCTCCCAATATAAGCGAACCTCATTTTGACTGATTTTGCTGCGCGACTAAAACAAGTTGCATCAAACCCAGAAGTATTTAAGCAGTTTGGACGCGGTGTTGAGCGAGAAACTTTGCGCTATCGTCAGGATGGACACCTAGCAACAACACCTCATCCAGAGGGTTTGGGCTCAGCGTTCACAAACAAATGGATCACGACAGACTTTTCAGAATCTCTACTGGAATTCATTACGCCTGTATCACATGAGATCCCTGAATTGATCGGGCAGTTGAAAGACATCCATCACTTCACTCAAACCAAAATGGGTGAAGAGAAAATGTGGCCACTTTCGATGCCATGCTATGTAGGCACTGAAGATGATATTCAGCTAGCTCAATATGGCTCATCAAACTCAGCAAAAATGAAAACGCTTTACCGTGAAGGTTTAAAACGCCGCTACGGTAGCTTAATGCAAATTATCTCGGGGGTGCACTTCAACTTCTCTTTCCCTGAATCGTTCTGGGATGCGCTGCATGGAGAGCAAGATGAAGAAGCTCGTCAAGAAACAAAATCCGCAGCGTACTTTGCTCTAATCCGTAACTACTATCGCTTTGGTTGGATGATCCCGTATTTCTTTGGTGCGTCACCAGCATTGTGTGGTTCGTTCATTCAAGGACGTGAAACTGACCTGCCATTTGAGAAAATTGGCGGGACGCTTTTCCTACCAAAAGCAACCTCTCTGCGTCTGAGTGATCTCGGTTACACCAACAGCGCGCAAAGCGTGCTTAAGATTGGCTTTAACAGCATTGAACAGTATCTTGAAGGCTTAAGTGACGCTATTCGTCGTCCATCGGATGAGTTTGCAGAAATTGGTGTGAAAGTGGATGGCGAATACCGTCAATTGAACTCAAACATTCTGCAAATTGAGAACGAGCTATACGCTCCAATTCGCCCTAAGCGTGTAACGCAAAGTGGTGAAAAACCATCTGAAGCTCTGACACGAGCGGGTGTTGAATACATTGAAGTCCGTTCTTTAGACGTAAACCCATTCAGTGCGGTTGGCGTGAGTGAGGAACAAGTTCGATTCTTGGACCTATTCCTAACATGGGCAGCGCTTTCTGACTCTGACCCTATGGATAACTGCGAGCTTGAATGCTGGCGTGATAACTGGAACAAAGTTATTGTTTCTGGTCGTGAGAAAGGTTTGATGCTGCAAATTGGTTGCCAAGGCGAACGTTTATCTCTGCAAGATTGGGCGCACAGTGTATTCGCTGATCTTCGTCAGATTGCGGTTGAAATGGACACCGCGACTGGTGGCAATGCGTACCAAGCGGTTTGCGACAAACTGGAGTCTTGGATTGATGAGCCTGAGCTTACTATCTCTGGTCAATTGCTTGAGCTGACCAAAGAGCACGGCGGTTTGGGTAAAGTGGGTTGTGCGCTTGGTATGAAGTTCCGCGAAGAAAACCTAGCACATAGCTATGAGCAATACTCGGCAGATGCGATGGAAACTGAAGTCGCGACATCGGTAGAGAAACAAAAACAAGCAGAGCAAAGTGACACGTTATCCTTTGATGACTTCTTAGAAGATTACTTTGCTTATCTAAAACAATAATCAGCAGTAAGGGCAGGGATTGGACATTAAGCCGTTAGTGGTGTCTGTGCTTGGAAGCGTAATGTTAGCCGGTTGTGCGACAGCGCCCCCAAAGCAACAAGACAACCTATGTGAAATATTCCGAGAAAAATCTGGTTGGTATGAAGATGCCAAAGACATGGAAGAAGAGTGGGGTACGCCGATAAACGTGGCGATGGCGATCATCAAGCAAGAAAGTAGCTTTCGTCATGACGCTCGACCACCAAAGGATTACGTTCTCGGCTTTATTCCATGGGGGCGCGTAAGTAGCGCTTACGGTTATGCTCAAGCTCAAGACCCTGCTTGGGAAGATTTTCAAGATGCGACGGGTCAAGGTGGTTCACGTACTAACTTCGACGACTCAATGATGTTTGTCGGTTGGTACACCCATGAAACTCGTCGCCAATTGGGTATCTCGTTGTGGGATCCTTACAACCAGTACCTTGCGTATCATGAAGGACGTGGTGGATATAAACGCGGAACCTATAACAGCAAGCCAAGCTTGTTAAAGGTTGCAAGACGCGTTGAGCAAACCGCGAAGACTTATGGCTGGCAGCTGAAGCAATGTCGTCAGGAATTAGAAGACAACAGCAGCTGGTTCTTTTAACCCCCTAACGAATCCATCTTGGGCTGGGGGAATGAATAGAAATCAATGCCAATACTCTTAAGTATTGGTCGTTACAATCAGGAGAGATGTAATGCCTTTATTAGACAGTTTTACCGTAGACCACACTCGCATGAATGCACCTGCAGTACGAGTGGCTAAAACGATGCAAACCCCTAAAGGGGATACCATCACGGTATTCGACTTGCGCTTTACTGCCCCGAACAAAGACATCCTTTCTGAGCGAGGCATTCACACGCTAGAGCACTTGTATGCGGGCTTTATGCGCAATCATCTAAATGGTGAAAGTGTTGAGATTATTGATATTTCACCAATGGGCTGTCGTACAGGTTTTTACATGAGTCTAATCGGTACGCCTTCAGAGCAGCAAGTGGCTGACGCTTGGATTGCAGCAATGGAAGACGTATTGAAAGTAGAAAACCAAAACAAGATCCCTGAGCTGAACGAGTACCAATGTGGTACAGCTGCAATGCACTCTCTGGATGAAGCGAAGCAAATTGCAAAGAACATTCTAGAAGCGGGTGTTGCGGTGAATAAGAATGATGAGCTGGCACTACCAGAATCAATGCTGAAAGAGCTACGTATCGACTAACTTAGCTTTTCGTTCAGATAGCTGAAAACATAAGAGCCTGACAGTGTCAGGCTCTTTTTCTTTGCGATTTAAGGCGTGATATTTTGTTCACACTTAGCTGTTTTTCTTCAGCTTTGGATACACTTTTACAAGCTTGATACGGTTCTCTTCTACTTGAACGATTTCCATTGGGTGCCCAGAAACTTGCACACTCAAATGGCTTTGAGGAATATCTTCCAGATGTTCAAGGATCAAGCCATTGAGGGTTCTTGGTCCGTCAGTTGGCAGTTTCCACTTCAAACCTTTGTTGATGTCTCGAATATTTGCACTGCCCTCAATTAAGAAGCTACCATCACCTTGCGGTGTGATCTCTTCGGACAAGCTCGGTGCGATTGATGTGGTAAACTCACCGACGATCTCTTCCAGAATATCCTCTAACGTCACTAGTCCGTTAATGTCGCCATACTCATCGACAATCAAACCGATACGCTGTTTATTACGTTGAAACTTCAACATCTGTACGTTCAGTGGCGTGCCTTCAGGAATGTAGTACACCTCATCGGCTGCGCGTAGCAGTGTCTCTTTGTTGAACTCGTTCTTCTCTAGCATTAAGCGATAAGCTTCACGCAGACGAAGCATACCAACCACTTCATCAATCTGGTCACGGTACAGCACAATACGGCCATGAGGAGAGTGAGTCAGCTGACGAACGATAGATTTCCAATCGTCATTGATGTCGATGCCAGTGATCTCATTACGAGGCACCATGATGTCATTCACTGTGACGTGCTCTAGGTCCAAAATAGACACCAGCATGTCTTGGTGACGACGAGGAATGAGGCCGCCAGCTTCATTTACCACGGTACGCAACTCTTCTGAGCTAAGGTGGTCTTCTGTGGTGTGATCGGCTTTTACGCCGAGTAAACGGATAAAGCCGTTAGTAATAAAGTTCACCAACATGACGAGTGGTGACAGTACCTTCATTAAAATAGTAAGAAGGATGCTGCTCGCATAAGAGACTCGCTCCGGATAGAGCGATGCGATAGTTTTCGGTGTCACCTCTGCAAAAACCAGCACCACCATAGTGAGAGCACCAGTTGCAATTGCGACCCCTAAATCGCCATATAAACGCATACCTAAAATGGTTGCGATAGCGGAAGCGAGGATATTGACGAGGTTGTTGCCGATAAGGATCAGGCCAATAAGGCGATCTGGGCGGTCGAGAAGCTTTTCGACTCGCTTCGCCCCTTTATGCCCATTATTGGCTAAGTGCTTTAAGCGGTAACGGTTCAAAGACATCATCCCTGTTTCTGAACCGGAGAAGTAACCTGATATGACGATAAGACACGCGAGTAGCGCAAATAAGATACCCGTAGATATGTCGTCCAAAACGCAGCAGTTCCTTTTATGTGTTTGGTTAATTTATGACCGAGCTAGGTCATGAAGTCAATGGAATAAGGGGTACTCTATTTTATTTGCTCGGCAATATAAAGGATAAGGAGCACAAGGCTCCTTATTAATTGCATTTAATCGATGGAAAGTATCAACTTAAGATGATCTCTTTCACGAAGCGACTGCCAAAGTACGCCAAGGTCAACAAAGTCGCACCTGCAACCGCAAACCAAGTTACTTTTTTGCCTCGCCACCCTTTACGGTAGTGACCCCAAAGCAGAATTGAGTACACAACCCAAGCGATGAAAGAAAGGATTCCCTTGTGGGCCTTACCTTGAGCAAACATGTCTTGTACAAACACAAAACCAGTAATCAGCGTTGCCGTGAGCAACAAGTTACCAATCAAGATAATTTTGAATAGCTGACGCTCCACCATCATGAGTGGCGGTAAGTTTGGATTGATTGCGAGTGATTTTTTCGTTTTAAGCTTGTGATCAAGCCAAGCTAACTGGAGTGCGTAGAGTGCACCAATGGTCAACGTGGCGTAAGAGAAGAGTGCGAACGATATGTGAATAAGTAACTTAGGATCGTTTTCTAAATGTCTAATAAATGTGCTTGGTAAAAACGTTGCTGCAGATAAATTGATAGCAGCAAAACTGTATACCACGGGCAACAAGAACCATAAGCGATTCTTAAGCATTGCCACACTCATGACCAAAGAAATAATAAAACTTATTAGCGAAGCAACATTAAGAATACTGAGGTTTTGCCCTGAGCCGTCAAATATCAGGTCACTCAGAATCCAAGCATGAAAAACAAGCGCACATGCCGCACTGGCAAATACGGTTTTGACTTTGATTCCTGACTGCTGAGAGAGTCCAGGTATGATGGTCGCTATCGCCAAAACGTAAAGTATGGCGGCCGCGATGGCAATTAAGCTATCCATGAATCCTAAGAGTTATTGTGCACGATGCTAAAAATTATACCTTGCATTACTCTTTGGGGCTACGGTAGATCCTTCATCAATCACGAGAGATGAGATATTGAAATTAACAAGTTAGCCCTCAAGTTAATGATAAGAGCAGTGTTCGGGTATGACTGTGACGTTGGCTAAGGTATACTCACACTAATTAATCGCCATTTTAGCGAAGAGACAAAGATGTTTGAGAATTTAACGGATCGATTATCCAAAACGCTGAAAAATATCAGTGGCAAAGGTCGTCTGACCGAAGACAACATTAAAGAAACCCTACGTGAAGTGCGCATGGCGCTTTTGGAAGCGGACGTTGCCCTTCCTGTTGTGCGTGAGTTTGTTAACCGCGTTAAAGAAAAAGCGGTGGGCGTAGAAGTTTCTAAATCGCTGACTCCGGGTCAGGAATTCATCAAGATCGTTCAGGCAGAGCTTGAAGGTGTAATGGGTGAATCTAACGAAGCCCTAAATCTAGCAGCGCAGCCGCCAGCCGTTCTTTTAATGGCGGGCCTACAAGGTGCGGGTAAAACCACATCGGTAGGGAAGCTTTCTAAGCTTCTAAAAGAGCGTGATAAGAAGAAAGTCTTGGTTGTGTCGGCCGACGTTTACCGTCCTGCGGCAATCAAACAGCTAGAAACTCTAGCATCAGACATCGGCGTCGACTTCTTCCCATCGTCACCAGATCAAAAACCACTTGATATTGCGAATGCCGCGATCGACCACGCGAAGAAGAAATTCTATGACGTGCTTATTGTCGATACCGCAGGTCGTTTGGCTATCGATGAAGAAATGATGGGTGAGATTAAAGATCTTCACTCTGCTATTAACCCGGTCGAGACACTGTTCGTTGTTGATGCAATGACAGGTCAAGATGCGGCGAACACAGCGAAAGCATTCGGTGATGCGCTACCGCTAACCGGTGTGATTCTGACTAAAGTGGATGGTGATGCACGTGGTGGTGCGGCGCTATCGGTTCGTCATATCACGGGTAAGCCAATTAAATTCCTAGGTGTGGGTGAAAAAACTGACGCACTAGAACCATTCCACCCAGATCGTATTGCATCGCGTATTCTAGGCATGGGTGATGTACTGTCACTGATTGAAGACCTACAACGCAATGTCGACCAAGACAAAGCAGAAAAACTAGCGAAAAAGTTCAAAGAGAAGAAAGGTTTTGACCTTGAAGACTTCCGTGAGCAGCTAGGTCAAATGCAAAACATGGGTGGCATGATGGGTATGCTAGACAAATTGCCAGGTATGTCTCAATTGCCGTCAGACGTGAAAGACAAAGTTGATGACAAGATGTTCAAGCAAATGGAAGCGATCATCAGCTCAATGACAATGAAAGAACGTCAACGCCCAGAAATCATCAAAGGCTCACGTAAAAAACGTATCGCAGCAGGTTCGGGTGTTCAGGTACAAGACGTTAACCGTCTGCTTAAGCAGTTTACCCAAATGCAAAAGATGATGAAGAAAATGCAAAAGGGCGGCATGAAAGGCATGATGCGCAACATGCAAGGCATGATGGGCGGCGGTATGGGTGGAGGTGGTGGCTTCAATCCATTTGGTCGTTAAACGATTGCCTAGACTTTAGTTTCAGGGTGTTAGCTACATCACAAACTTGAATTTCAATTTATGTTGGTGAAAAAGTAACTAAATACCTTGCATTGCTTCGGGATAAGAGTAAAATTCCGGAGCTTTATTTTGGCACGAGACCCCAGATTGTTCAGCTTTATGGATGATTATTGGGGTTAATTTTATTTTTGAGAAAGCAAAGAGGACGACATGGTAACCATTCGTTTGGCACGTCACGGCGCTAAAAAGCGTCCATTTTATCAAATCGTAGTAGCGGACAGCCGCAACGCTGCAACTGGCCGTTTCATCGAGAAAGTTGGTTTCTTCAACCCAACTGCTAAAGGTCAAGAAGAAGGTCTACGTCTAGACCTAGACCGCGTTAACCATTGGGTTGGTCAAGGCGCGTCTCTATCTGACCGCGTTGCTAAGCTAGTTAAAGACGCTCAAAAAGCGGCTTAATTCTTTTAAGAAGTAGAAACTAGTTTATGTCGATGAAAGGTAAAGAAGCGATGAGCAACGAGAAGATTGTTGTAGGCAAGTTTGGTGCTACTTACGGCATTCGTGGTTGGCTTAAAGTTTTTTCCTACACAGACAATGCTGAAAGCATTTTCGATTACAGCCCTTGGTTTGTTAACCAAAAGGGTACGTGGGTTGAGTACAAAGTAGAAAGCTGGAAGCGTCATGGTCAAGGCTATGTATGCAAGCTAGCAGGGTTGGACGTTCGCGAAGACGCGCAGCTGATGACCAACTTTGAAATTGCTATTGACCCTGCGGTACTACCTGAATTGTCAGAAGAAGAATTCTACTGGCGTGAATTGTTTGGGATGCAAGTGGTAACCACTAAAGGTTACGATCTGGGTGTCGTTAATGACATTCTAGAAACTGGCTCAAACGATGTTCTGGTTGTTAAAGCAAATCTAAAAGATGCTTTCGGGCAGAAGGAACGATTAATCCCGTTCCTTGAAGAGCAAGTGATCATTAAAGTTGATCGCACAGCTCAACGGATCGAAGTTGACTGGGATCCTGGATTCTAATCTCCAAAATTACAGAGCGAGATAAACATGTGGGTTGGCGTTATTAGCCTTTTTCCTGAAATGTTCCGTTCTGTTACTGAATTTGGAGTAACAGGTCAAGCGGTTAAAAAAGGTCTTTTGTCGATTGAGACTTGGAATCCTCGAGATTTCACTCACGACAAACATCGCACTGTCGATGACCGACCTTACGGTGGTGGTCCTGGTATGTTAATGATGGTTCAGCCTTTGCGCGATGCCATTCATACCGCGAAAGCAGCCTCACCGGGTAAGACGAAAGTCATTTACCTTTCTCCTCAAGGTCGCAAGCTCGACCAAAAGGGAGTGGAAGAACTGGCAACGAATGAGAATTTACTTCTGATTTGTGGCCGTTACGAAGGGGTAGATGAGCGTATCATTCAATCTGAAGTCGACGAAGAATGGTCGATTGGAGATTTTGTGATGACGGGTGGTGAAATACCAGCCATGACACTGATCGATTCAGTCTCTCGGTTTGTTCCGGGTGTACTAGGCGATTTTGCGTCAGCAGAAGAAGATTCTTTTGCAAATGGTTTGTTAGATTGCCCTCACTATACGCGTCCTGAAATGTTGGATGATAAAGAAGTGCCAGCGGTACTGATGTCAGGCAACCATAAGGATATTCGTCAATGGCGACTAAAACAGTCGCTGGGCCGAACTTGGCTAAGAAGACCAGAGCTCCTGGAAAACCTAGCTCTGACTGACGAACAGGAACAATTACTTGCTGAGTTCATTACTGAACATAACGCAAAGTAACCTAATTTATTTAGTATCAGTTTATTCTAGGAATTTAAAAAATGAGTAACATCATCAAAGCTCTTGAAGAAGAGCAAATGAAATCAGACCTGCCTAAATTTGCACCAGGTGACACTGTTGTAGTTCAGGTTAAAGTTAAAGAAGGTGAGCGTGAGCGTCTACAGGCTTTCGAAGGCGTTGTAATCGCAATCCGTAACCGTGGTCTACACTCTGCTTTCACTGTACGTAAGATCTCTAACGGTGAAGGTGTTGAGCGTACGTTCCAAACACACTCTCCAATCGTTGATAGCATCGAAGTTAAACGCCGTGGTGCAGTACGTCGTGCCAAGTTGTACTACCTACGTGAGCGTTCTGGTAAGTCTGCTCGTATCAAAGAGAAACTTGCTAAGAAGTAATGCTATAACTAGCGTTCTCATAGTAAACGGAGCCTAATTGGGCTCCGTTTTTTTATGCGTGGAAAAAGATGCTGCGCTTAGGGAACGGACTTTGTCCTTCGAGAATCGGGAACGCTACGAGATTCGAGAGCGCTTCGCTTTAGGAACCGAGAGATGTTGTTGAAGGGCTAGTGCAAGAAGTATGGCCTCGAAAGGTTGTTGGCAGAGCTTGTCCTTAGAAAGACAAAATGAACCGAATCCCGAAAAATAATAAGGGCTGATGTTTTCACATCAACCCCTCTCTCTATTCTCGAAGTGTAGAGTTTTCGTTTCTCGACTCTAGCCTCTCAATTCTTTAGTACTGGTCTTCAGACCATCCATCGCTATCCGACATATCCGGTGCGCCAGCAATGGCGTTTTCTTCGTCAGCCCATTCGCCAAAATCAATCATTTGGCATTTCTTGCTACAAAAAGGGCGGTGAGGGCTTTGCTCTCCCCATTCTACGTCTGCACCGCATTGTGGGCATGGCACGATAGTAATTTTAGACATGATTAAAGAGTCCCATTATGTTGAGGTGTCAAAGGGGGGTATAGAAATAATAGTGTGCGTTGGTTTTAGCTACAAACCGCGAGTTCAAACTCAACGTCTTGCGTGCAAGCTTGTCCACTTTCAAACGACATAAACTTAATCGCAAAGCGGTTCTTATGCCCCGAAATCATCGGATAGACGCCATATTCCATAGGGATGTGTAAACGAAGGATATTCGCTTCATCAGCGTCGCTTTGGAAGAAGCCTGCACGAGCGATTTGTGCTTTAAAGTGGCCTGTTTCGCGAGTCAGTTTTAGCCACAAAGCGAGTGCATCGGACAACGGCTTTAAGCTCTCTTGCCATTGGGCTGCATCGTGCTTTTTGCGCTCGATAGGAAGGTGTAACCAATAATGCAAGGCTGGCAAATCAAAACAGCAAGAACCACCAGGAAGATTAAAGCGCTGGCGAATTGAGCTTAAAAAGCGATCTTCTTTCAACGCTTGGCCGAAACGTTCAGCAGCCATCAGTTGGCTATGAACCACATCGATCTCTTTTAGTAGCTCACTTAACGCTTGCTGATCGACGCCTTCAACGTTCAGCCAATTTCGGTAGGCCAAACGTTGTTTCTCAAGATCTTTTGCCAACTCACTTTTCAATTGAATCTGCTCAAAGATTTCAACCATGTCGAAAAGCGCACGGAAGAACAACTGATATTGGTGATTATCGGCAAAACCAGAAGCTAGGTGAGCCTGACGCAGCAAAGACTCAACTCTCAGAT
This sequence comes from Vibrio hyugaensis, assembly GCF_002906655.1. Lineage (NCBI taxonomy): Bacteria > Pseudomonadati > Pseudomonadota > Gammaproteobacteria > Vibrionales > Vibrionaceae > Vibrio > Vibrio hyugaensis. The sequence goes on from NZ_CP025794.1 coordinate 2,804,958, forward strand.
AGATGCGAGTTTTCTCATTTAACGGATGTTCAAATTTGTGCGTGGTCATCGACATAAGCCTTGGTGAGTTTCATTCCTATTTTCGCAGATTTTTCTTACACATGGCTAGGTACTTTTCGTGTAAATCTGTGATTTGAAGCAAAAGATCAGGGTCGTTTGGGTTATTTCTCACCACATCATTCGCAATCGCGAGTCTTTGCGCTTGTGTTGCTTGTGAGGCTAAGATCGCACGAGCTTGATCTTCACTTACATTATCACGTTTTACCGTTCTTGCGATTTGAGTTTCCGGTTCAACATCAACCACAAGGACTCGATCACACAGGCTATCAAGCTTGTTTTCGATTAAGAGCGGGACAACCAGTAGCGCATACTCGGACTCCACTTGCTCTAAATCTTCGATCATTTTTTCGCGGATCATCGGATGTAGTAGGGCGTTTAGCCACGCTTTCTCGTCCGGATTAGAGAAAATTTGCTCTCTTAATTTTGCTCTATCAAGGCTTTGGTCTTCTCGCACAATATCAATGCCAAAATGTTCAATGATCGCATTGAGTCCAGTAGAGCCCGGTTCTACGACTTCGCGGGCTACAATATCCGCGTCAACAACGTCTATTTTGAATTGCTGTTTGAATAAGTTTGCAACGGTGGTTTTGCCGCTTGCAATGCCGCCTGTTAGGCCAATAACAAAAGCCATTTACACTCCTAGAATCGACGTGAAGTACCAGTTTAGAATCTGGTTACCCCAAATAAGGCTCACCCAACCTGCAATCGCAAGGTAAGGGCCAAAGGGGAACGCTTTTTCGATACCCTGTTTTTGTAAACGCAGTTGTATCAGGCCGAAAATAACGCCCACAACCGACGACAGTAAAATGATCATCGGCAGTGATTGCCAGCCTAACCATGCACCAAGGGCAGCAAGCAGTTTGAAGTCACCATAGCCCATGCCCTCTTTGCCCGTCAGAAGCTTGAATACCCAGTAAACACTCCAAAGACACAAGTAACCAGCCATCGCGCCAATGATGGCGTCTTGTAGGTTAACAGGACTAATGCCAGACAATGCAAGTGCAATACCTGCCCACATTAATGGCAGTGTTAGTTGGTCTGGTAGCAACATAGTATCGAGGTCGATAAACGTGGCAGCAATCAATACAAAGGTAAAGAAAACCAGCGCAACAGTGAAGTAACTAAAACCGAAGTGAAACGCGATAAAACCCGAACCAAAAGCAGTAAGCAATTCGATGAGAGGGTAGCGAGCACTAATCGAGGATTTACAGTTATGGCATTTGCCTTTCAGAAGCAGCCAGCTAATGACAGGAATGTTGTCACGAATGCGGATCGGCGTTCCGCACTGTTGGCAGGAAGAACGAGGGACACTTAAGGTCAGTGTTTCCTTCGGTGCTTCAATTTTGTATTCAGGGAATGATTCAGCGCACTCGCGTCGCCATTCTAGTTCCATGATCTTGGGTAAACGGTAAATAACCACGTTGAGGAAACTACCCACGATCAAACCAAAAATTGTGGCAAATACAACGAATAGCCATGGGTAGTACTGGAATACTTCCATATCTGTCTCTTGAACGATGAATCAAATAGCAAAGTGCTGTTTTGATGGGATTAATTTGCTAAAGCAACATTCTATCCCAATACGTTCATTAAGTTAAAGATTGGTAAGTACATTGCTGTGACCAATCCGCCAACGACGACCCCAAGAAAAACAATGATCAACGGCTCTAAAATTTTGCTCAGATTGTCGACGGTGTTATCCACTTCAAACTCATAGATCGCGGCAATTTTGTTGAGCATATCGTCTAAACGTCCGGATTCTTCACCGATCATTACCATTTGCAGCACCAATTCTGGGAATACGTTGCAATTGCGCATTGCGATGTACATTGGCATACCCGCTGCGGTATCTCGGTAGACCTCTTCGATGGCAAGTTGATAATGCATATTACCGGATGTTTTAGAGGTGGTTTTTAAGCTTGTCAAAATGGGGATACCGGCGGTAAAACTGGTTGCAAGAGTACGGCTGAATTTCGCAATCGCCGCTTTGGATAAGACGGGACCGAGTATCGGAAATCTTAAGCTCGATCGGGCCAGCAATAATCGGAAAGAGTCCGAACGTTTAGCCATGATACGGGAGGAAATAAACAAGCTTAATGCACTGAGCCCAATAAAAGGCCCCCAATTTTGTGTCCATGCCGAAAGATTTAAGACCATTTGAGTAAATGCAGGCAGATCGGCGCCAAAGCCAACAAACATTTTTTCGAACTCAGGTATCACTTTGGTGAGCATGAGGTAGGAGACCCCTAGCGCGACCAAAACAACCATCGCCGGATAGATGAGTGCTTTGATGACTTTTGCTTTCAATTGTTCGCTTTTTTCTCGGTAAGTCGCTAGACGTTCAAATACCTGAGGTAAGTTACCGGACTGCTCACCGGTTGCGATTAAATCAGTATAGAGTGGATCAAAATGCGTGCTGGCGGTTCGCATGGCTTTGGACATCGGCGTACCTGCTTCTACTGCTCGTGTTACGCTCATCAGTATTGACTTCATCTCAGCTTTTCTATGGTTTTCTGAGACAAGCTTCAGAGCTTGAACGATGGGAACGCCGGTCATTAACATGGTAGCGATTTGACGGGTAAATACCGTAATGTCTTTGCCTTTGACTCGATGACTCAGTTTCGTGATAAAAGAAATACTGCCTTTCTTAAGCTTCTTAATTTTGATGTGTTGAGCATCCAGGCGTTCTCGCACTTCAATTTCTGTCATGGCTAACACTTGTCCGGAGGTTTTCTTCCCTGAGCTGTTCGTGCCTTTCCAGCGGAAACTTTTAAGTTGTGGGGCGTTAGTTTTCATAGAATCGATGACTGCCTAATAAACGTAAAGATCAGAAGTAGAGAACGCGTTGTAATTCGCTAAAGCTGGTAATGCCTTGTTTAAGTTTTTCTATACCGGACATTTGTAAGGTGTGCATGCCGTTTTTGATAGCAAGTTTTTCTAACTCATGAACGGATGCGCCTTTGATTAGTGCTTCGGAAAGCGTCTCGTCAAAGCGCATCACTTCATAAATGCCGGTTCGACCAGAATAACCTTGGGTACATTCGTTACAGCCATCTGGGTTCGCTTGAAAGATGTTTTCCGTGGAGTGGATGCCAATATGTTGCAGTTGTGCATTCGGCTCTTGAGGTTGTTTGCACTGAGGGCATAGTTTTCTTGCCAAGCGTTGAGCGATGATCAAGCTCAATGATGAAGCAAGGTTAAAGCTCTCAACCCCCATATTGGATAAGCGAATCACGGTTTCAGCGGCAGAGTTGGTGTGCAGAGTAGACAGAACTAAGTGGCCAGTTTGTGAGGCTTTAATGGCGATTTCTGCCGTGTCTAGATCGCGGATCTCACCCACCATGACCACATCAGGATCCTGACGTAAGAAAGAACGAAGTGCTTCAGAAAAACCAAAGCCAATTTTGGGCTGGACTTGCACTTGGTTGATGCCAGGCAGGTTAATTTCAACGGGGTCTTCTGCAGTAGAGATATTGATCTCTGTTTTGTTTAGAAGACTTAAGCCTGTATAGAGCGAGACGGTTTTGCCACTTCCCGTCGGGCCTGTCATTAAAATCATGCCTTGTGGCCGTTTTAACGCATTTAGATAAAGTTGCTTCTGCTCATCGCTGTAACCCAAGCGGTCAATATTTAGTGAGGCGGAGCTGCTGTCGAGCAAACGCAGTACTATTTTTTCGCCAAATAGCGTTGGTAGTGTCGATACGCGCATATCGATCGCAGTATCTTGGTTTAGCTTAAGCTTGATACGACCATCTTGCGGTAAGCGTCGTTCGGCGATATCGAGTTTGGATAAGATTTTAATACGCGCCGATAAACGGCGACTTAAATGACTTGGTGGTTGTTGGCTTTCAACGAGAATTCCATCACAACGTAAGCGCACTCGATACATGTTTTCGTAGGGTTCAAAGTGAATATCCGAAGCGCCTTTACGCACGGCATCCAACAAAATCTGATTAATGTAACGACTGACAGGTGCTTCGTCTTGGCTGAGATCTTCGATGTTGTCGATTTCATCTGCACCAATATCAACCAGACCTGCTAGTTCATCTTGGTTGATCTCTTTTAATCCGGACTTTTCCTGTCCTAGTGCTCGACCATATAAGCGCCTAATTGCCGCACTGAGTTCACGAAAATCCGCAAGAACAAGCTCAACCTGTAGTCCTGTCGCAAAACGAAAGTCGTCTTCAGCTTGGAGATTAGTAGGATCAGCCACCGCCAAGATCAAAGTCGAAGAACTGCGATTGATCGGCAGAGCATTATGGCGAGTGATTAGATCACGTAAGCCCAGCGTTTGGCAGAGCGAAGCGTATTCGTACTGATTGAGAGAGGTGCAAGAAAGCCCAAAGACAGAGCTTAAGTGTTCCGTCAATTCATGAGATTGGAAAAAGCCAGAACTGAGTAAAGCCTCCGGCATCGAAATGCCAGAAGCTTTTGCTTGCTCAAGTAACGATTCTTCTTGTGAGAAGGTCAGTATTCCCGCTTGACGAAGAACCGTTGAGAGGTTTGTTAGCATTTGAATTTATCTACAAGCTTTTGGTACTTCTTCAGTTGTTAATTTGCTGCTTGTTGTAAACGTACATGCCCATCCGCTTGTGGATTTTGCAATTTCAACATAAGCAGTACTAATAGAAGAAGTTGAGCCAAACAAAAATTTGATAGTTCCATTTGCACCACTGATACTTTCAAAAGATAGCGTACCAAGCTTATTCATTCCCGTTGTAGCCCCAACATCGGTAAAGCCTGTTGTGCTATTTGGTGGGAAATTACCTTTTTCTTGAATGTACATGTCAATATTTGTGATCAATGATTTTGCTGTTGCTAAACCTGTAGCTGCTTCCGACTTTTTAACGTAATTTTGATAAGCTGGTATAGCTATTGCTGACAAAACACCAATAATTGCCACAACAATCATCAATTCAATCAGCGTAAAACCTTGCTGCTTCTTCTGTTTATTCGTTTTCATCTTCTTTCCTTAAGATAAATTTAGTTAATGCTTATGCATGGAGCAGAAGAGTAAAAAGAGTAGAAACAAGTGGAAACTAGCAAGGGGATGCCTTCCGAGTGAGGTAAAAATCTTTAGGTTGAAGTTGCATATTGCATGCAAGGTTTTGCGAGGGGTGTTATTTTTTTAGTGGATAAAAATAAAGAGCCTTGCGGCCCTCTATTTAGTGAATCAGATTACAACATGCTGACTTTTCGGAAGTTAATATTGTTGTTGGTACTCTATTTACTTAAAGCGCATCGAAAGATCCATCGCTTTTAGGTGCTTAGTCAAAGCACCCACCGAGATGTAATCTACGCCAGTTTCTGCGTATTCAGCGATGGTTTCTAAGGTTACATTACCTGAGTTTTCTAATGCCGCACGACCAGCGTTGATCGCTACCGCTTCACGCATCATGTCGGTAGTGAAGTTGTCTAGCATGATGATGTCGGCACCTGCTTCGATCGCCTCTTTTAGCTCATCCAGGCTTTCCGTCTCAACCTCAACAGGCTTACCTGGGTTAAATTCTTTTGCGGTAGTGATCGCTTGAGTAATGCCACCACAAGCGATGATGTGGTTTTCTTTAATAAGGTAGGCATCGAACACTCCGATACGATGGTTGAAACCACCACCACAAGCTACTGCGTATTTAAGCGCACTACGTAGACCAGGAATCGTTTTACGTGTATCCAATAGACGGCACTCTGTATGAGCAATTTTCTCTGCGTACTCAGCGGTAACAGTCGCGCAACCTGAAAGGGTTTGAATAAAGTTCATTGCGTTGCGCTCGCCAGTGAGCAAATCACGAGCAGGACCTGTCAGCGTGCAAAGTGTTTGGTTTGGTTCAACCTTGTCACCATCTTTTACATGCCACTCGATAGTCACTTTGCTACCCAGCTGTTTAAATACTTCATCTGCCCATGCTTGGCCACAAAACACACCGTGTTCACGAGTGATGATGGTTGCAGTGTTAATCGCGTCAGCAGGGATAAGCGATGCGGTGATGTCTTTATCGACATCCAATGTACCACCTAGATCTTCTTTTAGGGTATCGGCTACGGCGCGAGTGATTTCTAATGGAAGTTGTTGCTTAAGGTATTCTAGGCGTTCTTGGCTGTTGTGTGTGTTCTTCATCGCAAATCTTGTCTTGAAAGGGAGATGGCAACGAATGATACTCTCCGGTGTCAATAATTTCAGCAGTTAATTTGCAAAGTAGAGAGGTTGATATGTGCCTAAAAATCGAGAATGGTTGGTTGAAGGAGGCTAAGTACGTCCCATCGCCATTTTTTGATGCTCGTTCTGATAAAAATGACATCTCTCTGCTGGTGGTTCACAACATCAGTCTGCCACCGGGTCAATTTGGTGGCTCTTATATAGAAGACTTTTTCACGGGCAACCTTGACCCCAATACACACCCATTTTTTGAAGTAATTCACAAAATGGGCGTTTCGGCACATTGTTTAATTAAGCGTGATGGCGAGATTGTTCAGTTTGTTTCTTTTTTAGACAGAGCATGGCATGCAGGGCAATCCAGCTTCGCTGGCCGTGAACGCTGTAATGACTATTCAATTGGTATTGAGTTGGAAGGTACTGAGTTTGTTGCGTACACAGAAGAGCAATATCAATCACTTACTGCATTGACCCAAGCTGTTATGCATTCCTACCCAAAAATCACCTTGCCGAGAATCACGGGGCATCAGTATATCGCTCCCTTGAGAAAAGCCGATCCTGGTCTAAGCTTTGACTGGGTCAAGTTCCGGCACGAGATAAAACGCTAACTTGTAGCGAAAGTGTAAATTCAAAAAACAGAAATAAATAAGGCATACACTCAGGTATGCCTTTTTTCGATACAAGAAATATGAGCGCTTGTTAAAAGTTAACTACATTTTGAACGCTTAAATCGGCGATCGGTGCAAAAGTGTACAGATAATTTTGTCATTTTTTGTTTTTGTTGATCAAATTTACTAGCACGCAGAGCTCCCATCTGTTTTGTTTATGTAATTGGTCATACCAATTTTATTGCTGTTTTAATAGTCGATTGTTATCAGAGTGTTGGTTGTAAGCTCATTCTATGATTTAGGTCAATTTTTGGCTGGACAGTGGCGTTTTAATTATGTTAATTTCTGCACCATCTTAAAATTGGTATTACCAATTACCTGCAAGAGTAGAAGAACAATAAATTATGGCTTATCAAAGGATTCGTCAGCCAAAACTCTCTGATGTTATTGAACAAGAGTTAGAAAGGTTGATTGTGGAAGGAACATTGTCTCCGGGGCAGCAGTTGCCACCAGAGCGCGAACTCGCTAAGCAGTTCGATGTGTCTCGTCCATCTGTCCGTGAAGCCATTCAACGCTTGGAAGCAAAGCGTTTGCTTACTCGCCGTCAAGGCGGTGGCACATTCGTTAGCGAAAACATCTGGAAAAGCTTTTCAGATCCTTTGTTGAACTTGTTGTCGACTCACTCCGAAACGCAGTTAGACCTACTTGAATCGCGTCATGCGATGGAAGGAATTTCGGCGTACTTTGCAGCATTGCGTGGTACCGAAGAAGATTTTGCACGCATTCAAGCTTGCCTGAATCAAATCAGTGAAGAGCAAAAAAGCGACAACGTTGAAGCGGAAGCAGCGGCAGTAATGCAGTTCCTTATTGCTTTAACAGAAGCGGCGCACAATGTTGTATTGCTTCATATTGTTCGTAGCCTTGCGCCTTTGCTTGAGCAAAATGTTCTACAGAATCTAAAGCTCTTACATCGCCGCGAAGAAGTGGTCGATAAAGTAAGTAAACACAGAGCTAATATCGTGGATGCGATTGTTTCTGGTCAGCCTGAAAAGGCGCGTGAAATGTCTCACTCACATTTAGCTTATATCGAAGAAACATTGTTGGATTTGACTCGAGAAGAGTCTCGACGAGAGCGTTCTCTGCGTCGAATTCAGCAAGGTAACGATTCTTAATACAAGAACCGCTTACTTAAATAAGTAGATCCAACCAACAGAAGGATAGATCGCCATGTCTGACATGAAGCATGACGTAGATGCACTGGAAACTCAAGATTGGCTACAAGCCCTTGAATCAGTTGTTCGTGAAGAAGGTGTAGAACGTGCACAGTTTCTACTAGAAACCGTTCTAGAAAAAGCACGTCTAGACGGCGTTGATATGCCAACTGGCATCAACACAAACTACATCAACACTATTCCAGCTGCACAAGAACCAGCTTACCCTGGTGACGTAACTCTTGAGCGTCGTATTCGTTCGATTATTCGCTGGAACGCAATCATGATCGTATTGCGTGCTTCTAAGAAAGACCTAGACCTAGGTGGTCATATGGCTTCTTACCAGTCAGCTGCAGCGTTCTACGAAGTTTGTTTCAACCACTTCTTCCGTGCTCCAAACGAGACGGACGGTGGCGATCTAGTTTACTACCAAGGCCACATCTCACCGGGTATCTACTCTCGTGCGTTCGTTGAAGGCCGTCTAACTGAAGAGCAGCTAGACAACTTCCGTCAAGAAGTAGACGGTAAAGGTGTACCTTCATACCCACACCCTAAGTTGATGCCTGAGTTCTGGCAATTCCCAACAGTATCTATGGGTCTTGGTCCAATCTCTGCTATTTACCAAGCTCGTTTCCTTAAGTACCTGAACGGCCGTGGCCTTAAAGATACTTCTGCTCAACGTGTATACGCTTTCCTAGGCGACGGTGAGATGGATGAGCCAGAATCACGTGGTGCAATTTCTTTCGCTGCGCGTGAGAAGCTAGACAACCTATGTTTCCTAATCAACTGTAACCTTCAGCGTCTAGATGGCCCTGTAATGGGTAACGGTAAGATCATTCAAGAACTTGAAGGTCTATTCAAAGGCGCAGGTTGGAACGTAGTTAAAGTTATCTGGGGTAACAACTGGGATGCACTACTAGCTAAAGATACGACTGGTAAGCTACTACAGCTTATGAACGAAACGATCGATGGCGACTACCAAACATTCAAATCTAAAGATGGCGCATACGTACGTGAGCACTTCTTTGGTAAGTACCCTGAGACTGCTGCACTAGTTGCAGACATGACTGATGACCAAATCTTCGAACTGAAGCGTGGTGGTCACGATTCTTCTAAACTGTTTGCTGCATTCAACAATGCAAAACAGACAGGTGGTAAGCCAACGGTAATCCTAGCTAAGACTGTTAAAGGTTACGGCATGGGTGAAGCGGCTGAAGGTAAGAACATCGCTCACGGTGTTAAGAAGATGGACATGACTCACGTACAATACCTACGTGATCGTCTAGGTCTACAAGACATCCTTTCTGATGAGAAAGTAGCTGAACTGCCTTACCTAAAACTGGAAGAAGGTTCTGCTGAGTACGAATACCTACATGCTCGTCGTAAAGCACTGAAAGGTTACACGCCACAGCGTCTACCTAAGTTCACACAAGAGTTCAAAGTACCAGAGCTAGAAGAGTTTGCTCCTCTACTTGGTGCTCAGAAGCGTGAAATCTCAACGACTATGGCTTACGTACGTACGTTGAACATCCTGCTTAAAGACAAGAACATCGGTAAGAACATCGTTCCTATCATCTGTGATGAAGCGCGTACGTTCGGTATGGAAGGTCTATTCCGTCAAGTGGGTATCTACAACCCAGACGGTCAAGAATACACACCTGAAGATAAAGGCATCGTTTCTTACTACAAAGAAGCAACGTCAGGTCAAGTTCTTCAAGAAGGTATCAACGAACTAGGTTCAATGGCATCTTGGGTTGCTGCTGCTACTTCTTACAGCACAAACGATCTGCCAATGATCCCGTTCTACATCTACTACTCAATGTTCGGTTTCCAACGTATTGGTGACATGGCATGGCTAGCAGGTGACCAACAAGCTCGTGGCTTCCTACTAGGTGCTACAGCTGGTCGTACAACACTGAACGGTGAAGGTCTACAGCACGAAGATGGTCACTCGCACATTCAAGCGAACACTATCCCGAACTGTATATCTTACGACCCAACATTCGCTTACGAGCTAGCAGTAATCATGCAAGATGGTATCCGTCGTATGTACGGTCCTGAGCAAGAAAACATTTACTACTACCTAACAGTAATGAATGAAAACTACGCAATGCCAGCAATGCCAGAAGGCGCTGAAGAAGGCATCCGTAAAGGTATTTACAAGCTTGAGTCTCACGAAGGTGCTAAGGGTAAAGTTCAGCTAATGAGCTCTGGTACTATCATGAACGAAGTACGTAAAGCAGCGACTATCCTAAGTGAAGAGTACGGCGTAGCATCTGACGTGTTCTCTGTAACTTCATTCAACGAGCTAACTCGTGATGGTCAAAATGCAGAGCGCTACAACATGCTTCACCCAGAAGCAGAAGCGAAAGTACCTTACATCACTACTGTTCTTGGTAACGAACCAGCAATCGCTGCGACGGATTACATGAAGAACTACGCTGAGCAAGTACGTGCGTTCATGCCAACTGAGTCATACAAAGTTCTTGGTACTGACGGCTTCGGTCGTTCAGACAGCCGTGAGAACCTACGTCGTCACTTCGAAGTTAACGCGGGCTACGTAGTAGTTGCTGCACTAACTGAACTAGCGAAACGTGGTGATGTTGAGAAGTCTGTTGTTACTGAAGCAATTGCTAAGTTCAACATCGACACTGAAAAAACAAACCCACTTTACGCTTAATACAGCGCTTAACTAGAAGGTAAATAAGCAATGGCAATCGAAATTAATGTACCTGACATCGGTGCGGATGAGGTTGAAGTTACTGAGATTCTTGTAAGCGTTGGCGACAAGGTTGAAGAAGAACAGTCTCTGATCACTGTTGAAGGCGACAAAGCTTCTATGGAAGTTCCAGCGTCTCAAGCAGGTATTGTAAAAGAAATCAAAGTTGCAGAAGGCGATTCAGTAACAACTGGTTCTCTTATCATGATTTTCGAAGCCGAGGGTGCAGCTGACGCTGCACCTGCTCCTGCGGCAGAAGCGGCTCCAGCAGCAGCTCCAGCTCCAGCAGCAGCGGCAGCAGAACTAAAAGAAGTTCACGTTCCTGATATCGGTGGCGACGAAGTAGAAGTTACTGAGATCATGGTAAAAGTTGGTGATGCAGTAGAAGAAGAGCAATCACTTCTAACTGTAGAAGGCGACAAAGCTTCTATGGAAGTACCAGCACCATTTGCAGGTACGGTTAAAGAGATCAAGATTGCTGAAGGTGATTCAGTAACAACTGGCTCTCTTGTTATGGTATTTGAGGTAGCTGGCTCAGGCGCAGCGGCTCCAGCTCCTGCTGCGGTTGAAGCGCCAGCAGCACCTGCTGCGGCTCCTGCGGTAGCTGCGGACAAAGAAGTTAACGTTCCAGATATCGGTGGTGACGAAGTAGAAGTTACTGAGATCATGGTTAAAGTTGGCGATACAGTAGAAGAAGAGCAATCTCTAATTACTGTAGAAGGCGACAAAGCTTCTATGGAAGTACCTGCACCATTCGCAGGTACAGTTAAAGAGATCAAGATTGCTGAAGGCGATTCAGTAACGACTGGCTCTCTAATCATGATTTTCTCTACAACGGAAGGCGAAGTTGCTGGCGCGGCTCCTGCACCTGTTGCAGCTCCTGCTCAAGCGGCGGCACCTGTAGCTCCTGCGGCAGCATCTGCTCCAGCAGTAAAAGCTGAAGCTCCTGCAGCAAATGATTTCCAAGAGAACGGTGACTACGCACACGCATCTCCAGTTGTTCGTCGTCTAGCTCGTGAATTTGGCGTTAACCTATCTAAGGTTAAAGGTACTGGTCGTAAGAGCCGTATCCTGAAAGAAGACGTTCAAGCTTACGTTAAAGATGCGCTTAAGCGTCTTGAGTCTGGCGCAGGTGCAGCAGCATCTGGTAAAGGCGACGGTGCTGCACTTGGTCTACTTCCTTGGCCAAAAGTTGACTTCAGCAAGTTCGGCGAAACTGAAGTTCAGAAGCTTTCTAAGATCAAGAAGATCTCTGGTGCAAACCTACACCGTAACTGGGTAATGATCCCTCACGTTACACAGTGGGATAACGCAGACATCACTGAGCTAGAAGCATTCCGTAAAGAACAGAACGCAATCGAAGCGAAGAAAGACACTGGTATGAAGATCACTCCTCTTGTGTTCATCATGAAAGCGGTAGCGAAAGCACTAGAAGCATTCCCAGCGTTTAACTCTTCACTTTCTGAAGATGGCGAAAGCATCATTCTTAAGAAGTACGTGAACGTAGGTATCGCAGTCGATACGCCAAACGGCCTTGTTGTTCCTGTATTTAAAGACGTGAACAAGAAAGGCATCTACGAGCTATCTGAAGAATTGATGGTAGTATCGAAGAAAGCACGTGCTGGTAAGCTAACTGCAGCTGATATGCAAGGCGGTTGTTTCACAATCTCTAGCCTTGGCGGTATCGGCGGTACAGCGTTTACACCAATCGTAAACGCGCCAGAAGTTGGTATCCTAGGTGTATCTAAATCTGAAATGAAGCCAGTGTGGAACGGTAAAGAGTTCGAACCACGTCTACAGCTTCCACTGTCTCTATCATACGACCACCGTGTGATCGATGGTGCAGAAGGTGCACGCTTCATTACTTTCTTAAACGGTGCACTATCAGACATTCGTCGTCTAGTACTGTAATTGAGAAAGTAATAGTTAAGGTGACTTTCGGGTCACCTTAATTCTTTATATAAAAGACTATTTTTAGACGACAATTTCTTCCATCGTTCAGAAACTGAAAGATGAATTGTTGTCTAGCTCACAGGCTAACTTAAAGCTGCTTTCACACTGTTAACATCTCTGTAAAATATTGACCGTTTGAAAGCCTAATAATTTAAGAACATCTACTCAGCCTGTTAGGGATAATGACTACAAGAGGTCACAATGAGCAAAGAAATTAAAGCCCAAGTTGTTGTACTTGGTTCTGGTCCTGCTGGTTACTCAGCTGCATTCCGTTGTGCGGATTTAGGTCTAGAAACAGTACTAGTTGAACGTTACAGCACTCTTGGCGGTGTATGTCTAAACGTTGGTTGTATTCCATCTAAAGCACTTCTTCACGTTTCAAAAGTTATCGAAGAAGCGAAAGCGATGGCTGAGCACGGTGTTGTGTTTGGCGAACCACAAACAGACATCAGCAAAATCCGTATCTGGAAAGAGAAAGTTGTAAACCAACTGACAGGTGGTCTTAGCGGTATGGCTAAGATGCGTAACGTAACGGTTGTTAACGGTTTCGGTAAGTTCACTGGTCCTAACAGCATCCTAGTTGAAGGCGAAGGTGAAGCAACAACAGTTAACTTCGACAACGCAATCATCGCTGCGGGTTCCCGTCCAATCAAACTACCATTCATCCCTCATGAAGACCCACGTATTTGGGATTCAACGGATGCGCTAGAGCTGAAAGAAGTACCAGAAAAACTGCTTATCATGGGCGGTGGTATCATCGGTCTAGAAATGGGTACGGTTTACCACTCTCTAGGTTCTAAAGTAGACGTAGTAGAGATGTTTGACCAAGTTATCCCAGCGGCGGATAAAGACATCGTTAAAGTCTTCACTAAGCGTATTAAAGACAAGTTCAAGCTAATGCTTGAGACGAAAGTAACTGCAGTTGAAGCGAAAGAAGACGGTATCTACGTTTCAATGGAAGGCAAAAAAGCACCAGCAGAAGCTGAGCGCTACGATGCCGTTCTTGTTGCTATCGGTCGTGTACCAAACGGTGCTCTTATCGATGCTGAAAAAGCGGGTATTGAAGTGGACGAGCGTGGCTTTATCAACGTTGATAAGCAAATGCGTACTAACGTTCCTCATATCCACGCGATCGGTGATGTTGTTGGTCAACCAATGCTTGCTCACAAAGGTGTGCATGAAGGCCACGTAGCCGCAGAAGTTATCTCTGGTAAGAAGCACTACTTCGATCCTAAAGTTATTCCTTCAATCGCTTACACTGAGCCAGAAGTTGCATGGGTTGGTAAGACAGAGAAAGAAGCGAAAGCAGAAGGCATCAACTACGAAGTGGCAACATTCCCATGGGCAGCATCAGGTCGTGCAATCGCGTCTGACTGTGCAGACGGTATGACTAAGCTAATCTTCGATAAAGAAACTCACCGCGTAATCGGTGGTGCTATCGTTGGTACTAACGGTGGTGAACTACTTGGTGAAATCGGCCTAGCGATCGAGATGGGTTGTGATGCGGAAGATATCGCACTTACTATCCACGCTCACCCAACTCTACACGAGTCTGTGGGTCTAGCTGCTGAAGTATTTGAAGGTTCAATCACTGACCTGCCAAACAAAAAAGCAGTTAAAAAGAAAAAGTAATTTTTCTTGAACGTTGAATGATAAAAACCGCTGATTCGTCAGCGGTTTTTTTGTGCGCGGAGCTTGAGAGGCGAGAACAGGCTGTTCTATGTAACGCTGCGCTTCGAGAGTCGCGAACGCTTCGCTCTAAAAATTGAGAGGTGTTCGTTAGAAGGTTAGTCGAAGACAATTGGCTCTAAACCGAGTTGGCAGAGTTTGTTCCCAGAAAGATAAAATATTTCCCGTTTCCCGAAAACAAAAAAGGCCAATACCTAAGTATCAGCCTTTGCTTTTTTAAGCCTAATTATTTTTTAGTGATGTTCACGGTTGTAGATGCATAGCATATCTAAATATGCGCTTACTAGGTTCGTTAGCTCTGCTTCGCTCTTAGAGCGGTTTGCTTGAACGAAAATAGAGTAACAAATACCGTGGAACAGATTCGCCAAGTGTTCCGGTTCATGTTGGTCACAAACTTCCCCACGTTCAATTGCTTTAATGAACATGTTTTGCACCAACAGTTGGTTAGTGCGGTTAGTTGTCACGAACAATGGCCATACTTCATCACGTGTTGATGCGCTCCATTCGAACCATACTTTTAGCCAGTGACAATCTTGGCTAACAAGTTCGATCATTGCGTTTGTGATGTTGGCGATGTTTTCACGTGCGTGAAGGTCTAAGTCGATGTTATCCGATAGGAAGTTTGAGAACTGACGTACAACGTGGTTCAGTACTTCATCAACCAAATCTTCACGAGTTGGGAAGTAATTAAATACTGTTGCAACAGAAACTTGTGCAATCTCAGCAATGTCTGCGTGACCACCACGGCCAATGCCGCGACGAGCAAACACTTCAAGAGCGATTTCCATTAGTTGCTGCTTACGTTTTAAAGGGGAAAGCCTAGTGCGAGGTCTCTTAGCTATTGAGTCCATATTCTTTTCCTTGCCATTGAGTTGATATTATTTGGGGGTAACCCCCTAATTGATTATTTTAATAGTTGCTTAAAGCATTGATGAGTGTAATGGTGCATATGTGCAAGGTCAACATCTGATGCCCAATTTATAGACAGTAATGTCATTATTGATGATTCATTCAACTAGATAAATCCGAAAACTAAGACTTTCATCCAAGAATTCAATGGAATGGGATGCGACTTTCCACCTACTGAGTGGGGTGTTACACTACACGCCGCAAGATAAGGTGATCGTTTGCGTACGACCAACCTCAACCCACAAAGAAAATTGAGCACAGTATGAAACATACAATAGAAGTGATGATTTCTGAGCAAGAAGTTCAGGATCGAATTCGTGAATTAGGTAAGCAAATTACAGAACATTACCAAGGCAGTGAAGATCTGGTATTGGTTGGTTTGCTACGTGGTTCATTTGTATTTATGGCTGACTTAGCACGTGCTATCGAACTGACTCACCAAGTCGATTTTATGACCGCTTCTAGCTACGGTAACACGATGGAAAGCTCACGTGATGTACGTATCTTGAAAGACCTTGATGACGACATTAAAGGCAAAGATGTACTGATCGTAGAAGACATCATTGATACAGGTAACACGTTAAACAAAATCAGTGAAATCCTGTCTCTACGTGAACCAAAATCTATCGCTATCTGTACGCTGCTTGATAAGCCATCTCGCCGTGAAGTAGAAGTTCCGGTTGATTGGGCTGGTTTCTCGATTCCAGATGAGTTTGTTGTTGGTGTTGGTATTGATTACGCTCAGAAATATCGTCACCTACCATTTATTGGTAAAGTGGTTCCGCAGGAATAATTTCTGTCGCCAGTTTTAGAATTAAAAAAACGCCCATCTGAAATGGGCGTTTTTTATTTATCTTGTTGACGATTTATTTGTGACGATTAATCACGACATAACAATTTGTTGTCATCGTTAAGAATGGTCGAGAGCGCTTTTTGGTAAGACGCTTCCACGGTCTCTTTTGAATTTGAACGAATACCTAAGTACTCAAGACGACCATCTTCAATGCCGTACACCACTCCATGAATTTCAACATCCTGACCGCGTTCCCATGCGTTTTGCATGATGGTTGAGTTACCCAAGTTATATACTTGCTCGGCTACGTTGATTTCACCTAGTTTATCGGCGCGATCGTCAAGAGGCATTTGGTCAAGGTAAGTGCGGTGCTTAAAGTAAAGGTCACGGATGTGGAGTAACCAGTTGTTGATAAGGCCTAGTTGAGGGTTATCAATTGCGGCATTCACGCCACCACAACCATAATGACCACAAACGATGATGTGCTTTACTTTGAGTACGTCGACGGCGTATTGCACGACAGAGAGGCAGTTTAGGTCGGTGTGGATGACCTGGTTAGCAACGTTTCGGTGAACAAATAACTCGCCTGAGAAAAGTCCCGTTAGTCGCTCTGCTGGAACGCGACTGTCTGAACAACCAATCCAAAGAAAGTCTGGTTTCTGACCTTCCGCTAGTTTTGCGAAATATTCTGGACGATCAGATTTTATTTCTTCTGACCATTTCGAGTTATTTTCGAATAATTGTTTAATTTCCGGCATCTGACATCTACTTCCCTAAAATTAAAAAAACCAACCACTCCCTAGTGCTTACTAAGCGATCAGCGCTGTAACTATACACAATGTTACAATTTCGATCCCGTTAAATATTCATTCAAGATGACTCATCTGACTAGTTCTCGTCGTTAAAATCATAAAATATGCAGCCATCATTCAGTAAGCAAATAAGCCCAATTTGGTCGTGGCTTTTTTTCGTTTATTTCTTTAGCGAAATATTTGTTAGATTGATGGCATTTTGTCTTTTTAATGCAGGGAGCAAATTCGTGTTCGGTAGTCGCTTTAAGGATATCAACCTCAAAGGGGATCTGTTTGGTGGTGTCACAACGGCCATCATTTCACTTCCTCTCGCATTAGCATTTGGTGTGGCTTCAGGAGCTGGCGCAGAAGCTGGTTTATGGGGCGCGATCATGGTGGGGTTATTTGCTTCACTGTTTGGTGGTTCCAATACACTTATTTCTGAGCCAACCGGTCCCATGACGGTGATCATGACAGCGGTATTAACCAGTATGATGGCCAAATACCCAGAAACGGGCATGGCCATGACCTTTACCGTGGTGATGATGGCGGGCGCGTTCCAAATTGTGCTCGGTACATTAAAGCTTGGTAAATACGTAACGTTAATGCCATACAGTGTTATCTCCGGCTTTATGTCGGGTATTGGTGTCATTCTCATTATCTTGCAGTTGTCGCCTTTACTTGGCCATGCTGCGCCATCTGGCGGTGTGATAGGGACACTATCGGCTCTGCCAGATACGATTTCTAATCTTAAGTTCAGCGAACTGTTTTTAGGTTTGTTGACGTTGGGTATCTTGTTCTTCTTCCCTAAGCAATATCGCAGATACGTTCCAGCACAGCTGGTGGCTCTTGTGGCGGTAACGTTACTCTCTGTCCTTGTCTTTGATGCCGATGATATTCGCCGAATTGGTGAAATCCCAGCAGGTTTACCTTCTTTGGTGGTGCCACATATCGATCCTGCGATGTTTACCGAAATGGTCATCGATGCATTGGTATTGGGTACGTTAGGTTGTATTGATACCTTATTGACTGCGGTTATTGGTGACTCACTCACGCGTAAAGAGCATGATTCAGACAAGGAACTGCGTGGCCAAGGTTTGGCGAACATGATTTCTGGGCTGTTTGGCGCTCTGCCAGGTGCGGGGGCGACGATGGGAACGGTGACCAACATCCAAGTTGGCGCTCGCTCACCGTTATCCGGTGTGATTCGTGCTTTGATTCTCGCTTTAGTCGTGCTTGTCGCTAGCGGTTTGACTGAACCCATTCCGATGGCTGTATTGGCAGGTATTGCGGTTTATGTTGGCTTTAATATTCTGGATTGGAGTTTTATCCAACGTGCCCATAAGGTGAGCTTTCCGGGTATGGCGGTCATGTATGGCGTCATGCTGCTGACAGTATTTGTCGATTTGATTGTTGCTGTAGGGCTAGGGGTATTTATTTCTAATATCATCATCATTGAACGCTTGAGTCGTGAGCAAGCACGCCAAGTTAAAGCCATCAGTGATGCTGATGAAGACGATGTACCACTGACCGATAGCGAAAGAGGCTTGTTGGACAGAGCCAATGGTAAAGTGTTGTTCTTCTATCTGTCCGGTCCGATGATCTTTAGTGTTTCTAAGGCGATCTCTCGTCAACACTCGAGCATTTCTGACTATGAAGTCATGATCCTCGACTTAACGGATGTTCCTATGATTGATGTGACGGTCGGCTTGGCTTTAGAAAACGCCATTAAAGATGCTTTAGACGCGAGCTGTGAAGTGTACTTGTTGTGTCCTAACCAACGTACTCGCGAGCAACTAGAGAAATTCCATGTGATTGATTTAGTGCCGGATGCGAATACATACAAGTTCCGCTATGAAGCGCTCAATGCGGCTATCAAGCATGTTGAAACTGATGAGCATCAAATGCTGACGCTTTAATCAACAGTCTCTATTAACTAAGCGCTGCTGGGGTTCTGGGAGCGCTTTTTTATTGTTTTAGATTGAGTGATTAAGAATCATAAAAGATAGGTATTTCTAATTTTATAGAAAGGTTTATTTGTATTCATCGTTATTCAACGATAAACTAATTCAACTTTAGTGCAATACCGATTGTCGGTTATGACGCCGACAGCAGTTTCCCCATTTGGTATTGGCATTCACGATTCATCAACAGATGGCAAGTATTACGCAATGTACGCATTAGAAATTGAACAGCTTCGCAAGACCTATGCGGGCGGATTTGAAGCGTTGAAGGGCATCAGCTTACAAGTAAAGAAAGGTGACTTTTACGCACTTCTTGGGCCGAATGGGGCTGGTAAATCAACCACTATTGGCATTATCTCTTCTTTAGTCAACAAGACATCTGGCACCACCAAGGTGTTTGGGTATGACATTGATACGCATCTTGAATTGGCGAAGCAAAACCTAGGTTTGGTTCCTCAAGAGTTCAACTTCAACCAATTTGAAACCGTTGAACAAATTGTCATGCAGCAAGCGGGCTATTACGGGGTTTCAAAAGCGCTAGCTAAAGAGCGTGCAGAAAAGTACCTGACCAAACTCGACTTATGGGAGAAACGTAAGGAACGTGCGCGTAACTTGTCTGGTGGTATGAAGCGCCGTTTGATGATCGCGCGAGCTCTAATGCACGAGCCTCAATTGCTGATCCTTGATGAACCAACTGCAGGGGTAGATATTGAACTGCGTCGTTCAATGTGGGACTTCTTAAAGGAGATCAACCAAGAGCAGGGCATTACCATCATTTTGACCACGCATTACTTGGAAGAAGCAGAAATGCTGTGTCGTAATATCGGTATCATCAACAAAGGTGAACTGATTGAAAATACGACCATGAAGGCGCTGTTGGGTAAATTGACGGTAGAAACCTTTATCCTAGATATTGAGTTCGACGGTGAAGTGCCAGTACTTCAAGGGGTAAGTAGCCAATCGATGGTCAATGGTTCATTGGAAATCGAATTAGATAAGAGCCAAGGGTTGAACTCGGTGTTTAACCAATTATCTGATTTAGGCGTAAAAGTGCTCTCTATGCGCAACAAAGCGAACCGTTTGGAAGAGCTGTTTGTCAGTATCGTACGTGGAGGTAACCAATAATGTACCAATTGTATTGGACGGCTTTTTGTAGCCTAGTTACAAAAGAAGTGAACCGTTTTACGCGTATTTGGGTGCAAACTTTGGTACCACCTGCGATTACGATGACGTTGTATTTCATTATTTTCGGTAACTTAATTGGCTCTCGCATCGGTGACATGAACGGCTTTAGTTACATGGAATACATTGTTCCGGGTTTGATCATGATGTCGGTGATCACGAACTCATACTCGAATGTGGCTTCTTCTTTCTTTAGTTCCAAATTCCAAAGAAACATCGAGGAATTGTTAGTGGCGCCAGTGCCGAACTACATCATCATTCTCGGTTTTGTGATGGGCGGCGTCGTACGTGGCCTATTAGTCGGAACGATTGTCACGTTTGTTTCGCTTTTCTTTGTTGATTTGAAAGTCGATCACTGGGGCATCATCATTGCGACTGTCTTTATGACGTCAGTGGTATTTTCACTTGGTGGCTTAATTAATGCGGTTTATGCGAAAACGTTTGATGATATCTCGATTATCCCTACGTTCGTTCTGACTCCGCTGACTTATCTTGGCGGTGTGTTTTACTCCATCAGTTTGTTGCCTGAATTTTGGCAAGGGGTGTCTAAGCTGAATCCAATCGTCTACATGGTGAACGCTTTCCGTTATGGTTTCCTTGGTGTGTCTGATGTGGGTATCGTTACGTCGTTTAGCGTATTGATCGTGTTTGTGGTTGCGCTCTACGCGGTGGCTCACTATCTAGTGACTAAGGGCATTGGGTTAAGAAGTTAACCTTAACAACACATTCAAGGGCAGCCATGAGAGCTGCCCTTCCTTAATGCACACCAATACATTCCCATACAATTTTTCGACTTTTAACATGCTAGGTTTGATTCATTTGTTGTAAATGCATTTGCTGTAAATGAGTGAAGCCATGAATATTGTCCCCTCTCCATCTTTCTCTTTTAAATTACTTCTTCCTAAATATTGGTCTGTTTGGTTCGCCTTTGGTCTGTTGGCGCTGATTGTCAATCTGCTTCCATTCTCAGCCTTACGTTTGTTAGGTCGAGGTATTGGCTCGCTTGCGATGCTGGCCATGAAGCGCCGTAAAGGCATTGCAAAGCAAAATTTAAAACTCTGCTTTCCTGAATACAGCGCTCAAGAATGCGATGAACTGGTAAAGACAAACTTTAAATACACGGGCATGGCGCTGATCGAGACGGGAATGGCTTGGTTTTGGCCTGAGTGGCGAGTTAAGAGACTTGCGACGATTGTCGGTAAAGAGCGCTTACTCGAACAAGAGAAAAATGGGCGTGGTGTGCTGGTGGTTTGCAGTCATCACCTTAATTTGGAAATGACAGCGCGTATTTTTAGTCAATTTGCCAAAGGCTATGGTGTTTATCGACCGAATTCAAATCCAGTTTATGAGTTTGTTCAGCATCGAGGACGCACGCGTTGCGGCCATCAAATGATTGATCGGAAAGACGTTAAATCGATGCTTAAAGTGCTGAAAAACGGTCAGCGACTGTGGTATCTACCTGACCATGATTACGGTGTGAAAAATTCGGTCTTTGCCCCGTTTTTTGCTGTCGAGCAAGCCGCGAGTACTGCTGGATCGAGTGTGCTTATTGATGCGACAAAATGCGCAGTGATGTCAGGGGTTACGGTCAGTGAAAATTCTCACTACACGCTCTATATTGGTGAGGATCTCAGTGGACGTTTCGAGCGCCGTAATCCGGTCAAAGCGGCAAGTATCCTAAATCAAGAACTTGAAGGCATGATAAGAAGAGACGTGCCAGCTTGGATGTGGCTGCATAAGCGGTTTAAAACTCGTCCGGAAGGTTTGAGTGGCGTTTATGCGTAAGAGGGATACAAAAAAGGTCGGCTTAGTGCCGACCTTTTTGTTTGCGAATTTCGTTTATTCAGCGTTTGCTGAATTCGCTTCGCTAGATTCTTCTTCTTTAGCTTCTACCGCCATATCAACAGTTTGGTTGTCGATGAGGCGTGCTTTACCTAAGAAGGCAGACATCAGGATCACGGCTTGAGTGGTCTCTGTTGTGATTGCTTGAAGTGTGCGAGCATCACGAATGAAGATTTCATCTGGCTGCAAACCGGCAGCGCGTAATTGATCATTCGCATCTTCAATCACTGAAGCGTAATCGTCACGACCACCACGCATCGCGCTACTGATCCAGCGCATAGTACGTGCTAAAACAGGTGCGCGTTGACGCTCATCAATCGTTAGCAGGCCATTGCGAGAGCTCATTGCAAGGCCGTCCATTTCACGAACGGTTGCGACACCAACGATTTCGATGTCCATTGCTAGGTCATCAACCATCTTACGAATAACAGCAAGCTGTTGGAAATCTTTCTCACCAAAGCAAGCCACATCAGGTTGAACGATGTTGAATAATTTATTTACGATAGTCGTCACGCCACGGAAATGGCCAGGACGGGAAGCACCTTCAAGAATCGTAGAAAGCCCAGGAACATCGACAAAAGTCTGTTTATCTAAGCCTTCAGGGTAAATGATCTCTGGTGTCGGTGTGAATACCAACTCTACGCCTTCACCGCTTAGCTTGTTAAGATCTTCTTCAAGTGTACGAGGGTAGTTATTTAAATCGTCTGCACGTTCAAACTGCATTGGGTTGACAAAGATGCTTACCACAACGACATCGGCGTGCTCGCGTGCTTTACGAACCAGCGTTAGATGGCCTTCGTGTAGGTTGCCCATGGTTGGGACAAACGCAACTTTACGACCTTCACGTTTGAACGTCTTGATCTGTTCACGAATGGCTGAGATTTCTGCAAAAGTGTGCATGCATTTATCCTCTAGGCAATAGTATGAGCGTCGTCTGGGAATACAGCGCTTTCAACGTCTGCCATGTATTTTGCTACAGCTGTACGCATATCGCCTGTTTCAGCAAGGAAGTTTTTCGAGAACTTTGGCATGTAGTTCGCCGAAATTCCGAACATATCGTGCATAACTAGGATTTGACCGTCCGTTACGTTACCTGCACCGATACCAATTACTGGTACATCAAGTACTTGCGTAATACGTGCTGCCAATTCAGCTGGAACACACTCGAGTAAAACAATTTGAGCGCCGGCTTCTTGCAGTGCTAATGCATCTTTTACCATACGATCGGCTTTTTCTTGATCGCGACCTTGCACCTTGTAACCACCAAAGATGTTTACAGATTGTGGTGTTAGGCCCAAGTGTGCACAGACTGGTACCGCGCGTTCCGTTAGCATTTTTACGGTATCTACTAACCAATCGCCGCCTTCAATTTTTACCATATTTGCGCCAGCACGCATGAGTGCTGCTGCGTTCTCACACGCTTGCTCTGGCGTTGCGTAGCTCATGAATGGCATATCAGCCATCAAGAGACAATTCGGGCTACCAGCGCGTACACAGCGAGTGTGATAAGCAATATCTTCAACGGTAACAGGTAACGTGTCGGTTTTACCTTGCAAAACCATGCCTAGAGAGTCACCTACCAGTAAAACTGGCATTTCTTGGCTTTCGAAAAGTTGGGCAAAGCTTGCATCGTATGCAGTTGAAGTAGCAAATTTACGACCTTCTTGCTTCCACTTAATTAGGTCGTTAATGGTCATTTTTTTCATTGTTTTATCCTCACTAGGAGTTGGCTATGACTGCCAAATATTGAGGCCGTTGCGATCTACTTTTTCAAGTAGTGACGACACCTCTATCCCGTCTGGGAGTTGTAAACTTGGTGCAATTTCCGCAAGAGGGTAGAGTACGAACTCGCGCTCTCTCATTCCATAATGTGGAACTGTCAGTCTTTCGGAATCAATCACCTCATTGCCGTATAACACGATGTCGAGATCCAAGGTTCTTGGGCCCCAACGCTCGTCTTTACGGACACGCCCTTGCTCTTGCTCTATCGCTTGGGTGCAATCGAGCAGTTCAAGTGGCGTCAAATTGGTTTTAATTGCCACAACCGCATTGATGTAATCCGGTTGGTTTTGCGGACCCATTGGTGTGCTGCTGTATAGCGAAGAAGCTTGAATAAACTCTGTTTTAGGCAGGGTTTTCAGTGCTTCAATCGCTAATTTAGCTTGGCTGACAGGATCAGCCAAGTTACTGCCTACCGCAATGTACGCTGTGATCATGAGTTTGGTTTACTCTTTTTCTTGCGATAGGTTTTACGGCGGCGTTGGCCTGTTTTTGGTGCTTGGCCATCTAGGTCTGCAGCCATGGCTTGGCGCATTTCTCGGCCAGCATTTTGGAAAGTTTCCCACCACTTAGCAAGCTTCTGAGTGTCGCCGCCTTCAATTTCACCGCGCATTTCAAGAAAATCAAAGCCAGCTCTAAATTTATTGAGCTCCATCAGGCGGAAAGCACGTTTACCATTGCGACGTGGAAGACGTAATTGCAGCTGCCAAATCTCGCGTATGGTCGCGGTATGACGGCGCGGAATGGCGATTGAGCGCACTTGGTCATCAAGAATGATGTTGCTTGCTTCCATGATGGCATCGTAATGGCACAGATTACGCTGTTCCATGAGTTTGTCTGCCATTGCACACAGTGGGTACCACAGCATTGCAGCAAACATAAAGGCAGGGTTAATACGCTTACCTTCTTCGATGCGCATATCGGTTGAATCCAACACTAAATCAAGCATTTGCTCAGTGTGAGATTCATAATCTTCAGTGAAGTGCTCTGAAATTGCAGGGAACAACTGTTGGAATAAGTTGTACTCACGCAATAAGTGGTAGGTTTCTAGCCCATACCCAGACTGAAGCAGTTTCAGTGATTCCTCGAACAGACGTGCCGATGGAATATCACGGAGTAGCGGTGCCATCTCTTCGATTGGTGCCGCGGTATCTTCTTCGATATCGAAGTCCAATTTCACCGCAAAGCGAACCGCACGCAGCATACGCACTGGGTCTTCGCGGTAACGGGTTTCTGGGTCACCGATCAGGCGAATAAGGCGATCTTCTAGATCTTCAATACCACGCGCATAATCGTGAATTGAGTAATCTGCGATGTTGTAGTACATCGAGTTAATCGTGAAGTCGCGACGTTCGGCATCTTCATCTACGGTGCCGTAGACGTTGTCGCGAAGTAGCATCCCTTCTTTCGATTGCTGGGAGATACTTTTGTTCTGTTGCTCTTGGTGGTGACCACGGAACGTTGCTACTTCGATGATGTCTCGACCAAACATAATGTGTGCGAGACGGAAGCGACGACCGATCAAACGGCAGTTTCTAAATAACTGTTTGATCTGCTCTGGTGTCGCGTTCGTTGCAATATCAAAGTCTTTTGGTTTTTGTCCAAGCAGTAAGTCTCGAACCCCGCCACCTACAAGATAAGCATCGAAACCGGCACCGTTCAGTCGGTATAGCACTTTCAGTGCATTGTCACTGATATGCTTACGCGAGATGTTGTGCTCTTCACGAGTAATTACATTAAGAGCGAGTTCTGGGATCATGGCAGATTCGCTTGGTGTATAGTCGTTTGTATTCATGTGCATCTGGCAATAACTGGGTTTAATCCAATCTTGCTTTGGTTAGTTTCTACGCCTCGAGGGCCAATTTTGCGGCTAATGATAGCCTACGCAGTGCCATTTGAGAATCACGGTGTGATCTCGATCTCTGCTGGAAGCTGTTCTAAGTGCCAATTTTCGCAACCCCAACGCAGTATTTCTTCAAGGTTTGCGCCTTTTACATCGTCAGGTATATCAAAGCCTAAAAATGTCATGGCATGCAGCAGAGCTGGCTTCGGATTATCGACATCAATAGCCGTCGCATGGTTTTGTTTTGACAGCTTATTACCGTTTGAATCCATCGCTAACGGTAAGTGTAAATAGCTTACTTCTGGTTGCCCAAGTATTTGGTACAAGCTGATTTGACGACCTGTGGGCTCAATTAAATCCGCACCACGAACGACTTCGGTAACCCCTTGGTCGATGTCATCTAATACTACCGCAAGATTATAGGCAAATAATCCATCTCGACGCTTAATAATGAAATCTTCATTTACTAGAGCTTCTGGAATCGTCATGGTGCCTTGTTTCTTATCGAGAAAATCAGCGATAGGTTTGGTCATTTTTAGGCGAATCGCGCCTTCTTTCAAGCCTTTATCTCGACATGTTCCCGGATAATAGCCGCCGTGTTCTTTAATTTGCTTGCGAGTACATTGGCAATAATAAGCGTCGCCATTCTTTAACCAAGCATCGATTTGTGTTTGGTATAAGTGATGACGTTCGCTTTGGTATACGACGTTGCCGTCCCAGTGCAAATGGTAAGCGCGTAGCGCACTTAGAATCTCGTCAGAAGCTCCCGGCATTTCTCTCGGTGGATCAAGGTCTTCGATACGTACCAACCAGTCTCCGTGATTGGCTTTCGCTTGAAAGTAGCTGCCGAGCGCAGCTACTAACGATCCAAAATGTAATGGCCCAGAAGGGGATGGTGCGAATCGACCTACATAGCGTGTCATGCGTGTATCTCGAAATTATTCTAATAAAGCTAAGCCAAAACAAAAAGGGAGCCTGAGCTCCCTTTCAATAATCATCATGCTTGGTTGATTAACCTTGCATTTGTTTCTCTTTGATCTCTGCAAGTGTTTTACAGTCGATACAAAGGTCTGCGGTTGGACGCGCTTCAAGGCGACGAACACCAATTTCAACACCACATGATTCACAGAAGCCGAAATCTTCTTCAGTGATTTTATCTAGTGTTTTTTCGATCTTCTTGATCAGGCGACGCTCACGGTCACGGTTACGCAGTTCTAAGCTGAACTCTTCCTCTTGAGAAGCACGGTCAACTGGATCTGGGAAGTTTGCTGCTTCGTCCTGCATATGGTGTACAGTGCGATCGACTTCTTCCCTGAGCTGATTACGCCAAGCTGTTAAGATTTTCGTAAAGTGTTCAACCTGTTCTGGTGACATGTACTCTTCACCAGGCTTTTCCTGATATGGCTCCACACCGGCAATGGCTAGGATGCCTATCGTTTTCTTCTTTGATTCTGGCATACAGCATCTCCTACTTACACCTAGTCAACTGCTTTGCAGTCAATTTAAGGCGGGTATCTATAGCAAAAAGAGGCGGTGCAGGCAATTACTGAATTGCAAACTTATCGTCATTGTGAAGATGACATCATTTTTTCTCTTAATTGATAAATTCAATAGCAGAGATTAGCTTGACTTCAGTATTGCTCAGTTCAGCTTTGTAGCAGAGAACTTCCACTCCAGCGTCTTGTGCTTGTTTTAGTAAAGTTGAATATTTCGCGTCTATATGGTGCGCCGCAGATACTTTTTCAATACCTGAATGTAAAACAGTGAATAAAAGTATGGCTCTACTTCCAGTTTGTGCCATTTCTGTGAGCTCTCGCAGGTGCTTTTGTCCTCGAGTAGTCACGGCATCAGGGAAATAGCCTTGGCCGGATGCGCTTTCTTCATCCAACAGCGTGACGCTTTTCACTTCTATATAACACTTTGATTTGTCACTTGCGCTGAGCAAGATATCAATTCGACTATTTTCATTGCCATATTTCACTTCAGTTTGAAGTTTGTCATACCCACACAGTTCTGAAATGACATTATTTTCAATTGCTTCTACGGCAAGTTGGTTAGCTCGAGCGGTGTTAATACAGATTTTATGGCCCTGTTGTGTCTCACTGAGCTCCCAACTATTGGGATATTTGCGTTTAGGGTTATCAGAAGTGGAGTACCAAACTTTGTTGCCAGGTGTGGCACAGCCTGTCATTGCACCAGTATTGGCGCAGTGGATAGTGCGAACTTCGCCGTTATCCAATTCGATATCGGCAAGAAAGCGTTTGTAGCGTTTGAGCAGAGTCGCTGACTCTAGAGTAGGTTCGAAATGCATTTTGCTTCTTTAGGGGGGACTGTTTTTATGTACAATGTTGCCAACATTACAACACAAGGTATTTCCTTTGTCACAATTGCCGATTGAAGCCGTGATGCCGCAATTACTTGCTGCGGTTAATCATCAACATCAAGTGATCTTAAAAGCTGCGCCGGGTGCAGGTAAGTCGACATTCTTTCCTCTAAAGCTTCTTCAAAGCCAAACCGTCACGGGCAAAATCATCATGCTAGAACCAAGACGTTTGGCGGCTCGGAATATTGCGCTTTACCTAGCACAGCAGTTGGGGGAACAAGTTGGAGATCGAGTTGGTTATCGTGTACGTGGTGAGACGAAGGTAAGTAAAAATACGCAACTTGAAATTGTAACGGAAGGGATCATGACTCGAATGATCCAAAATGACCCAGAGTTAGATGGCATCGACCTGCTGATCTTTGATGAGTTTCATGAGCGAAGTATTCATGCCGATACAGCATTGGCCTTTAGTTTAGAGGTTCAAGAAGCGTTGAGAGACGACCTCAAGCTGGTAGTGATGTCAGCTACGCTTGACCAAGATGCCTTACAAACCTTGTTGCCAGAGGCTGAATATATTGAGTCTGAAGGGCGAAGTTTTGAGGTGGAAACGCGTTATTTACCTCTGGGTACAAATGATCATTTGCCCACATCAATGGCAAGGACGATTGAAAGCCTAATTCAGAAAGAAACGGGGTCGTTGCTCGCCTTTCTGCCCGGCGTTGGGGCAATTAAGCTGGTCGCGGAACGTTTGTCACATCTTCCTAATACTGTGGAAGTTTGCCCTTTATATGGTCAATTGAGCTTTGCCGAGCAACAAAAAGCCATTGCTCCTACGACATCTGGTAAACGAAAAATTGTACTGGCTACCAACATTGCGGAAACGTCTTTGACCATTGAAGGTATTCGCTTAGTGGTCGATTCAGGATTAGAACGAGTTGCACGATTTGATTTGAAAAACGGTTTAACGCGTCTCGAACAAGTTCGAATTGCTCAATCGTCGGCAATTCAACGAGCCGGTCGTGCCGGTCGTATTGAAGAGGGCATTTGTGTTCGTTTGTATTCTGAAAGCCAATTCAAACAACAACCAGTAGTGCCTCAACCGGAAATTTTGCATTCCGATTTAGCAAGTTTAGTGATGGAGCTTGCTTACTGGGGGGCTGGGGATATCAGCGAACTGAAATGGCTCGATATTCCATCGATAACGTCTGTTGCTCAGGCTAAGCAGTTACTTTTGTCTCTAGGGTTGCTGACTAAGCAAGGTCAATTGACAAGTGATGGTAAATTAGCTCATGAATTGGGCGTCGATCCTCGTTCTGCCGCTATGTTGATTCAAGCACAGCATCACAGCAGTAAGATGTTAAATACCGCGCTTGCAGCGGTCGCCCTTATTGAAGAGCCAGAGCGCAATGTGACGAACATCGCTCATAGCTTGCATCGTTGGAAGAATGGAGCACATTCAAAAACATCGATGATGCTAAAACGCACTCAAACTTTAGCGCGTAAACTAGATTCTGCGTTTCACCTCTCTAATGTTGAAGAAAATGCGCTACCGTTGGTTTTGAGTTTGGCATTTCCAGACCGAATTGCGCAGCAACGTGCGAATCAATATGGGCGGTTTACCCTAGCCAATGGCCACGGTGCAGAGTGTCGACCAGAAGAGACATTGGGTGGTTGCGAGTATTTAGTCGCCATTGACTTAATGCGTTCGCATTCGAATTCCAGTCAAATTAATCTGGCTTGTGACCTCGATATCAACGAGTTAGCAGATGTGTTTGTCCATCTGTTTGCTAACGATGATGTGGTTGATTGGGATGAAAAGAAAGGGCGTTTGAGCGCTGAGCGACAATTTAAACTGGGCCAACTCGTGATTAAACGCGAGGTGTTACCAAGTCCCGGTAAAGAAAAAATGACACAAGCTTTACTCACGTATGTCCGCCGTCAGGGCTTACAGAGTCTAAACTGGACATCGTCAGCGAAGAGTTTATTAGAACGTATTCGCTGCGCAGTGGAATGGTTACCAGAGCAAGGTTGGCCGAGTTTCGATGAGGCAGGGTTGCTGGAAAGCTTGGAAGAATGGCTAGAGCCGTACATGAACACGGTTTCGTCAGTAAAAGATTTGGCGAAGGTGAACTTGGTGGAAGCACTCAATGCTCGACTGGGATGGCCTCTGAATCAAAATATTGATGAATGGCTGCCCGAAGACTATCGCTTGCCGACAGGATCGAAAAAGCACATTCGTTATCAGTTTGGTTACGAGCCAGTGCTGTCTGTCCGGATGCAAGAAGTGTTTGGTGAAAGCAGTTCACCGACGGTGGCCTTGGGGCGAAAGCGATTGGTGTTGGAGTTGCTTTCCCCAGCACAACGCCCTCTTCAAGTGACGACTGATTTAGCTGCCTTTTGGGCAGGAAGTTACAAAGAAGTGCAAAAAGAGATGAAAGGGCGCTATCCGAAACACGTTTGGCCTGATGATCCTGCAACTCATGTAGCGACAACAAAAACAAAAAGACAATTGAATAATGACTGATACAAAAAAGCCCGGTGCGAAAAGAACACCAGCCAAGAAAACAACGTCAAGTAAGGCGACAACGACGAAGAAAAGTTCGCCTAAGCGTCCTAGACGATCGCCATCGAAAAAGCCAAGCAATGGTAAACGTTCTTGGTTGAAAATCATTTGGTCATTCAGTTGGAAGGCGGGTATTGCGTTGGCCGCAGTATTGCTTTTCGTCGGGATTTATTTAGATAGTGTGGTGAAAGATCGTTTCGATGGGCAGTTATTTGATTTGCCAACGGTCGTGTACGCTCGCATTCTCAATTTGAATCCGGGTGAAAACATAACCATCAAAGAAATGCGTAACGAGCTAGATGTTTTGAATTACCGTAAGGTTAGTCAACCGCGTTATCCTGGCGAATACTCTTCCTCTTCGACTCGTATTGAGCTCATCCGTCGTCCTTTTGAATTTGCTGATGGCCCTGAGCCTGATCGTCACGTGATGTTGCATTTCTCAAGCAGCGGCTTAACGCGCATTCAATCTCTCGAATCAAAAGGTGATTTAGGTTACTTGCGTATTGAACCTAAGATGTTGGGTATGCTGGAGAAAGATCAAAACGAACAACGGTTGTTCCTACGTCGTGATCAGTTCCCTGAAATTCTTGTCGATGCACTTCTTGCGACCGAAGATCGTGATTTCTACCAGCATGATGGAGTCTCTCCTTTGGCGATTGGTCGTGCACTTGTTGCCAACATCAAGGCAGGCCGTACTGTACAAGGTGGCAGTACGCTGACCCAGCAGTTAGCAAAAAACTTATTCTTAACTCGCGATAAAACGTTATGGCGTAAAGTTCGTGAAGCGTATATCGCACTGATTTTGGATTATCGATACAGCAAAGATCGAATTCTTGAGGCTTACCTCAACGAAGTTTATCTCGGTCAAAGTGGCGGGGATGCGATTCATGGCTTTGCTTTGGCATCACGATACTACTTTGGACAACCAATCCAGGAGCTTCGTATCGACCAACTTGCGATGCTGGTGGGTATGGTTAAAGGGCCATCTTACTACAATCCAATTCGTTACCCTGAGCGCACGAAAACACGTCGTGATCTAGTTTTACGCCTCTTGATGCAACAAGACATGCTGACTTCTGAACAGTATGAACAAGCGGTCAATCGTCCGTTAGATACGCAAAGTAAACCTCGTATAGCAAGCCGTCAGCCCGCTTATTTCCAGCAACTGAATATTGAGCTGAAAGAAAAAGTGGGTGATAACTTCAAAGCTGAAACGGGGTTACGTTTGTTTACGTCTCTCGATCCTGTTTCGCAAAGTAAGCTAGAACAAGCGATTGCGAAAAAGGTACCTGAGTTGGCTAAACGAGCAGGTAAAGAACTTGAAGCAGCAGCAGTTGCTGTCGATCGCCACAGCGGTGAAATTCGTGCCATGGTTGGTGGTAAGCGTGTCGGCTACGAGGGCTTTAACCGAGCATTGAATGCGAGTCGTCCAATTGGCTCGTTAGTGAAGCCAGCAATTTACTTGACGGCATTAGAGCAACCAGAGAAATACAATCTCGCTACCACGCTTCACGATACGCCGTTAAGTTTGAAAGGCAGTAAGGGCAGCGTTTGGTCGCCACGTAATTTCGACCGTAAATTCCGTGGTGATGTGCCTCTATACCTAGCGCTAGCGAAATCTCTTAATGTGCCAACCGTTCGCTTGGGTATGGAACTCGGTATTCCTGAGGTTTCTGATACGTTAGAACGTCTCGGCGTTGATAAAAATGAAATCCGCCCAGTGCCATCTATGTTCTTAGGTTCTTTCTCTCTGACGCCATTTGAAGTCGCACAGATGTACCAGACGGTAACAAACTCGGGTAAACGCGCGAAACTGTCAGCATTGCGTTCGGTTATCGATATGGATGGTAATGTGATTTATCAATCACTGCCTCGTTCGGCTCAGGCTGTTGATCAGCAAGCGGCATGGCTAACTACGTACGCAATGAAGCAAGGTGTTGCACAAGGAACGGGCCGTTTCTTACAAAGCCAATTCTCATGGGCGGCGTTAGCAGGTAAAACGGGCACCAGTAATGACAGCCGCGATAGTTGGTTTGTCGGTGTTGATGGTCGGGAAGTGACAACCGTTTGGCTGGGGCGCGATGATAATAAATCCACCAAGTTGACGGGTTCAAGCGGTGCTCTGCGTGTTTACGCCGAATATTTGCAGCAACGTATCCCTGAGCGACTGGAATTGCCATGGCCAAAAGAAGTGACGACATTGGGTTTCCAAAAAGCGGCGAATGGTGCGTTGGAACTGAACTGTCGTAGCGAATATAAGTTGCCAGTGTGGGATAAAACAGGCCAAATAAAACAGCAGTGCGAGAAAAAATCGAACTGGTTGAATAATTTATTTGATTGGTAAGGCTACCAAAAACGCTATCACTGACTTGTTTCATTGGTCGATTCTTAGTAAAAGTAGTTGATCAATATTCAGTAAAGGAAGATGTGAATGTTCAAAAAGATGTCCAATAGCCCGTTAGTGCATGGTTTTGCGCTTTGGGTCTGCTCCTTTTTGATTGCCACACCTTCCTTTGCAAAACATCTTGAAGAGGACGGTTCTCGCCCTAAAATTGCGGTGGTTCTCGCTGGTGGTGGTGCGAAAGGGGCTGCGCATATTGGTGTGCTCAAAGCCCTTGAAGAGATGAACATTCCGGTTGATATCATTACCGGCACCAGCATGGGGGCTTATGTTGGTGGTTTGTACTCGACAGGTATGAGTGCAGATGAAATCGAAAGCTTTATCTACAGTGTTGATTGGAACAGCGGTTACCGAGACAGAGTAGATCGCAGCCAACGTCGCGTTCGCGACAAAGAATACGAAGACCGCTACCAAATAACGACAGATCTTGGTCTGAGGTTTGGTGAGGTGCGTTCCCCAACTGGTGTTGTGCAAGGGCAGAACATGTTGCGCATTCTGCGCGAAACGACGGGCAATCTAGGACGCTTTGACTCTTTTGACCAACTTGCTATCCCTTATCGTTCTGTCGCGACTGACATCGTCGAGCTTGATGAAGTCGTGCTCGATAACGGTTACTTAGTTGATGCGATGATGGCGAGCATGTCGGTACCGGGCGCGCTTCCTCCATACGAGCTCAACGGTCATATGCTGGTGGATGGTGGCGTTGTCAATAACATGCCTGTCGACGTAGCGCGCGCGATGGGAGCGGATATAGTCATTGCGGTCGACATCAGTACAGATTATAAAAACAAAGAAGACTTCACTGGTTTGTTTGCAGTTGCGGATCAGTTGTCGAATTATTTGGTGCGTCGTAGCACTCAAGAGCAAGCGGAAACTCTGAAAGATGATGATGTTTACATTCGTCCAGATGTTGGGCAAATGGAAACCGTAGAATTTGAAAAGATGCCGAGTGCATTTCAAGCTGGCTACGACATCACGAAAAAACTCAAACCCAAGCTTGAATCCTTGAGTGTCTCTAACGCGGAATACCAGAAATATATCGAGCACAAACAAGACGTTCGTAAAGGATTAGAATATGGTGATGAGCGTGTCGTTGACCAGATCGTCATTGTTAATAATACCCACTACAGTGATGTGCTGCTCACCAATCGACTAGAGCTAGATACTGGTCGTCCATTGAAAACGGCTGAAATCGAAAAAGCGGTCGAAAATTTATATGCCTTGGATCGTTTTGAGCTGATCACTTATCACTTTGAAGAAATCGAAGGCGTTAACCTATTGGTTTTTGATGTTAATGAAAAATCGTGGGGGCCAAATTACCTCAACTTCCGATTTTTTCTTGAAGACGACTTTAATACCGAAAGCCAATACGGGATTGGAATTTCGTCTAATTTTACCAACCTCAACTCCCATGGCGCAGAGCTTACTCTTAATGTCGATATGGGAACCGATAAGCTAATCGAAGCGGAGCTTTACTCCCCAGTTCTGTCGAGTCAGGAATTGTTTGTTTCTGGCAAGGTGAACTACAACACCGAAAATCGTAATTTGCCTGTCAATGATTTCGAAAATCCGGATATCTCGTCGGTATATGATTATCTTCCAGTGTCCTACACCGAGTTCATTACTGAGCTTTCTGCTGGAGTTCAACCTACCTTGTGGCAAGAGTTTCGAGTGGGTGGGCGCTATACAAAAGGGTCGATAGAAGCATCTACCTTCTCCTCTTTTGGTGAACTTGATTACGAGCGCTTAGGTGTGTTTGCCAATTATCGATTAGATACGCTCGATGATTTTGCTTTCCCAACTCACGGGATGTTGATCGATTTGGATTACTTGGTGTCTCACGATAAGAGCCCAGAAGGGTTCCAACCGACCGAACCTGATGAAAAGATAGAAGACACTGTCTATGAAATTACCGCCCGTTTTAAAGGCGCTGTGACTCATAGCCGTCATACTTTAGTCGGACAGGCCGAATACAGTTTTGTCGAGAGTAAGAATTCTTCCGTTCCATTAGACCCTAGAGAGCTTGGTGGTTTCTTGAACTTATCCGGTATTCCACGTAATAGCCTCATAGGGCAAAACTTGTTCTATACCAGTTTAGTGTATCGCTATAAGTGGATGGACAATGATTTTGGATTGTTTGAAGCGCCCGTTTATCTAGGGGCTTCACTTGAACATGGTGGTGTTTGGTCAGACAACGACCTGAAACTCAATGAAGCACCACTGTATAACGCCGCATCGATTTTCTTTGGTGTTGATTCGCCAATTGGACCAATCATGTTGGCATACGGTCGTACGGAGCAAGATTTAGACGCTGTGTACTTGATCGTTGGAACATCATTTAAATAACCGGGACAAGGACAGCAAAATCTCCGCATATTTAGCCAAAATAAACAGGACTTTAGTCGTAAGTTGCTATGTTGGTCAAAATGATGAGATTTTAATTTAAGGTTAAATTTGCTATCCTTTCGCCCACAGTTTGGCCTCTGCGGCGCTGTTTCTCAATCAAGAATTGAATGAAAACAAGGGCAATGGAGAGCCAAGTTTCCAAGGATGTTCACTCCTTTACTTTTAAAAACAGTAATAAGAAGGAGGAACCGCAATGAGAGGAAAAAGTCGTGCTTGAAGCCTACCGTAAACACGTCGAAGAGCGTGCTGCCGAAGGAGTTGTTCCTAAACCGCTAGACGCAGAACAAGTTGCTGGACTTGTTGAACTTCTGAAAAATCCCCCGCAAGGTGAAGAAGCCTTTATTCTTGACCTGCTAGAGAACCGTATCCCACCGGGCGTAGACGAAGCGGCTTATGTTAAAGCTGGCTTTTTGACGGCGGTTGCTAAAGGCGAAGTATCGTCTCCACTTGTTAGCCGTGAAAAGGCAGCAGAATTACTAGGTACGATGCAAGGTGGTTATAACATCGCTCCGCTCGTCGAGTTTTTAGATGATGATGTTCTTGCCGCTATAGCAGCAAAAGCACTGTCTCATACCCTGTTAATGTTTGATGCTTTCTATGATGTTGAAGAAAAAGCGAAAGCGGGCAACACGTTCGCTCAACAAGTTCTTCAATCTTGGGCGGAAGCCGAGTGGTTTACAACGAAAGAGAAAGTAGCGGAAAAAATCACGGTTAAAGTCTTTAAGGTAACCGGTGAAACTAACACCGATGATCTGTCTCCAGCTCCAGATGCTTGGTCTCGTCCAGATATTCCAGTACACGCGAAAGCGATGCTTAAGATGGAACGTGATGGCATCAACCCGGATCAACCTGGCAGCGTTGGTCCAATCAACCAAATTGAAGAACTGCAAAAAGACGGCATTCCACTAGCATACGTAGGTGATGTTGTTGGTACGGGTTCTTCGCGTAAATCAGCGACCAACTCAGTATTATGGTTTATGGGCGAAGATATCCCATTTGTACCAAACAAGCGTACTGGTGGTATCTGTCTAGGCGGTAAGATTGCGCCTATCTTCTACAATACGATGGAAGATTCAGGAGCGTTACCAATTGAACTAAACGTACAAGACATGAATATGGGCGATGTGATCGACATTTACCCGTACGAAGGTGTGGTTCGTAAAGAAGGTTCTGAGATCTCAAGCTTTGAACTGAGTAAAGTGCTGCTTGATGAGGTACGTGCTGGTGGTCGTATTCCATTGATCATCGGTCGTGGTCTAACGAGCCGTGCTCGAGTAGCTCTTGGTCTTGAAGAGACAGATTTGTTTGCTAAACCCGTTGATCCAACTGCTTCTGACAAAGGTTATACATTAGCTCAGAAGATGGTAGGTAAAGCA
This sequence comes from Vibrio hyugaensis, assembly GCF_002906655.1. Taxonomy (NCBI): domain Bacteria; kingdom Pseudomonadati; phylum Pseudomonadota; class Gammaproteobacteria; order Vibrionales; family Vibrionaceae; genus Vibrio; species Vibrio hyugaensis. The sequence goes on from NZ_CP025794.1 coordinate 2,841,521, forward strand.
TGTGGCGTAGAAGGTGTGCGTGCTGGTCAATATTGTGAGCCTAAGATGACAACGGTAGGTTCTCAGGATACGACAGGCCCTATGACGCGTGATGAGCTAAAAGATCTTGCGTGTCTTGGTTTCTCAGCGGATCTCGTGATGCAGTCATTCTGTCATACGTCAGCATATCCGAAACCAGTCGACGTGAACACGCACCACACACTACCTGATTTCATTATGAACCGTGGCGGTGTATCGCTTCGTCCAGGCGATGGTGTTATCCACTCATGGCTGAACCGTATGCTTCTGCCAGATACTGTTGGTACTGGTGGTGATTCGCATACTCGTTTCCCTCTGGGTATTTCATTCCCAGCAGGTTCTGGTCTAGTGGCATTTGCAGCAGCAACAGGCGTTATGCCTCTTGATATGCCTGAATCAATCTTGGTTCGTTTTAAAGGTGAGATGCAGCCAGGTATCACGCTACGTGATCTTGTACACGCCATTCCTCTATACGGTATCAAGCAAGGCCTGTTAACAGTAGAGAAAGCGGGTAAGATCAACGAATTCTCAGGCCGTGTCCTAGAAATTGAAGGTGTTGAACACCTGTCTGTGGAACAAGCATTTGAACTTTCAGATGCATCGGCAGAGCGCTCAGCAGCGGGTTGTACTGTGAAGCTTTCTCAAGAGTCGATTGATGAATACCTAAACTCGAACATCACTATGCTTAAATGGATGATTTCGGAAGGTTACGGTGACCGTCGTACAATCGAACGTCGTATTACTGCGATGGAAGAGTGGTTAGCAAACCCAGAGTTGATGGAAGCAGATTCAGACGCTGAATACGCACATGTGATTGAAATCGATCTAGCGGAAATCAACGAACCAATTCTTTGTGCACCTAACGATCCAGATGATGCGCGTCTTCTGTCTGACGTTCAGGGTACTCAGATTGATGAAGTATTTATCGGTTCTTGTATGACGAACATTGGTCACTTCCGTGCAGCAGGTAAATTGCTCGACAAGTTTAACGGCCAGCTTGATACTCGCTTATGGGTAGCACCACCAACCAAGATGGACCGTGACCAACTAACTGAAGAAGGTTACTACGGTATTTATGGCCGTGCCGGCGTTCGTATTGAAACGCCAGGGTGCTCGCTATGTATGGGTAACCAGGCTCGTGTTGCGGATAAAGCAACGGTAATGTCGACGTCTACTCGTAACTTCCCGAATCGTCTAGGTACTGGTGCGAACGTTTATCTATCATCGGCTGAACTTGCAGCGGTTGGTGCGATTCTAGGTAAGATTCCAACTAAGGAAGAATACCTGTCTTACATGGACCAGATTGATGCGACAGCAGCAGACACATACCGCTACTTGAATTTCCACAAGATGGAACAGTACACCAAGAAAGCAGATGATGTGATCTTCCAAGAGCCTGCATAATCTTAGCAAGTTTTGTTAATACTTGAATAAGCGCTCACCGATTGGTGGGCGTTTTTTTTGCAGAACGCTTCGCTCTAAGTGTTGGGAGGTACATGCAGGAATATTAGAGATAAATGCATGGGCTCAAAGGTGTTGACAGTAATTGTTCCTAAATCGGCAAAATGAAATCGTCTCTCGTCTCTCGTCTCTCGTCTCTCGTCTCTCGTCTCTCGTCTCTCGTCTCTCGTCTCTCGTCTCTCGTCTCTCGCTTCTCCCATCCAACATCTCCCTGTATACTCCGCACCAAATTGATACGAAAAGGCGATCACGATGGAATTTGAATTCATCCGCAACACATTGATGGGCGAATACTATGTCAAATGCAGCATGGGGCATGAGATTGTGGGTCGTTGGTTGCAAGAAGAAATAGGCAAAGACCCAGCAAAAATTGCTCAGGTAGAAGCTTTAATTAATCAGGCATTTTCTTCGCCATCTCAAGAGCATAGATTAACCGGTGCAGAGATCAGTTTGATGATCCACGGTGATGAGGTGCTAGTGCAAGAAAACGCACTGGGCCATGAGTATGAAGTGGAAATGGAAAGCGAGTTTGATTTCTACGATGCAGAGAGTACAGCCAGCTGTGGTATAGAAGATTTTTGTGCCTTGATAGAGCAATGGAAAGACTTTTTGAACATTTAATGCACAGTTTTGGGTAGTCAGACTTGAATTGCCTTATATTTGTGAAAAGGGCGCACCGATATGGTGCGCCCTTTTTGTTTATAAGTTTGTTAATTTTACTAATTCTATATAAATCAATGGGATAAAAAGTTGGCACGCCGCTTGGATTAATAAAACTGTTTCAGGATGAAAGCTGCGGAGAAGATTCAATGAAAATCATTAATGCCATTATAAAACCTTTTAAGTTAGACGATGTACGCGAAGCATTGGCTGATGTTGGTATTGAAGGGATGACAGTATCAGAGGTTAAGGGTTTTGGTCGTCAGAAAGGCCACACGGAGCTATACCGTGGCGCTGAGTATCAAGTCGACTTTCTACCAAAAGTAAAACTAGAAATCGCTACCCATGCAGACAATGTGGAGCGCGTGGTAGAAGCCATCACTAAAGCGGCGCAAACCGGCAAGATTGGTGACGGTAAGATTTTTGTCTACGACTTAAACCAAGCGGTGCGTATACGTACTGGTGAAATGGACGCAGAAGCACTTTAAGAATTCAAGGGATTGGAGAACTATCATGGAATTAACAACTACAGTAACGGAATTACGTTACGCACTCGACACTTTTTTCTTCCTCATTTCCGGTGCGTTAGTCATGTGGATGGCAGCAGGTTTCGCCATGCTGGAAGCGGGCTTAGTTCGCTCTAAAAACACAACAGAAATTCTAACTAAAAACATCTGTCTTTACGCGATCGCTTGTACCATGTTCCTATTGGTCGGCTACAACATTATGTATGTAGATAACGGTGAAGGCGGTTGGTTACCATCATTTGGTGCACTAATTGGCACACAAGGTGAAGGTGCAGACCACTCTCTAGAGTCGGACTTCTTCTTCCAAGTCGTATTTGTAGCAACAGCAATGTCAGTGGTTTCTGGCGCGGTTGCAGAGCGTATGAAGCTTTGGTCTTTCCTCATCTTTTCAGCAGTACTGACGGCATTTATCTATCCAATGGAAGGTTACTGGACTTGGGGTGGTGGTTTCCTATCAGAAGCAGGCTTTAGTGACTTTGCGGGTTCAGGTATCGTACACATGGCCGGTGCTTCAGCAGCATTAGCAGGCGTACTATTACTGGGTGCTCGTAAAGGTAAATACGGTAAAAACGGCGAAATCTACCCAATCCCAGGTTCAAACATGCCTCTCGCTACATTGGGTACGTTCATCCTTTGGTTCGGTTGGTTCGGTTTCAACGGCGGTTCTCAACTTATGGTTTCGGATTTTGAGAACGCGACTGCAGTTGGTCAAATTTTCCTAAACACCAACGCTGCAGCTGCTGCAGGTGCAATTGCCGCACTATTTGTATGTAAGACAACATGGGGCAAAGCTGATCTGACAATGATTCTAAACGGTGCGTTGGCTGGTCTAGTTGCGATTACCGCAGACCCTCTATCACCATCACCGCTTTATGCTGTAGCAATTGGTGCGGTATCAGGTGCGCTAGTGGTATTCAGCATCATTGCTTTGGATAAGATTAAGATTGATGATCCTGTCGGTGCTATCTCAGTTCACGGTGTGTGTGGTTTCTTTGGTCTAATGGTTGTGCCACTGAGCAACGGTGATGCAACGTTTGGTGCACAGCTTCTAGGTGCGGCAGTTATCTTTGCTTGGGTATTTGGTGCAAGCCTAGTGGTATGGGCTATCTTGAAAGCGACAATCGGTATCCGCGTGTCGGAAGACGAAGAGCTAGAAGGTATGGATATGCACGACTGTGGTGTTGGCGCTTACCCAGAATTCGTGACTGTGAAATAACGCTCACAATGTAATAAATAGTTACAAACTTAACATTAAAAAACCTGCTCCAATGAGCAGGTTTTTTTATTGATTAATTGTTTTCTTATTGAACATGCATATAATAACGCAACTGATAAACGTTATCATTAGCATGGTAAAGGATTAAACAATGAAAAAACTGCTAACTCTTTCAGCGATTACTTGCGCTACTCTGGCTCCAACAGCAATGGCTGCTGAAGAAGTGAACGTCTACTCTTACCGTCAACCTTTCCTAGTTGAACCAATGTTCAACGAGTTCACTAAAGAAACTGGCATTAAAGTAAACGTGAAGTTTGCGAAAAAAGGTCTAGCAGAGAAGTTGGCTCAGGAAGGCGAATACAGCCCAGCTGACGTAATCCTTACTACAGACATCAGCCGTCTAGCTGAACTGACTAACAAAGGTCTAGTTCAAAAGGTAGACAGCAAAATCATCGAAGAAAACGTACCAGCACAGTACCAAGACAAAGAAAACGAGTGGTTTGCTCTGACTCTACGTACTCGTAACGTTTACTCTTCACGTGACCGTGTTGGCAAACTAGGTAACGACTTCAACTACGCGGATCTAGCGAAGCCAGAATTCAAAGGCAAAATCTGTACTCGTAGCGGTAAGCACCCTTACAACGTATCTCTAGTGTCTTCTATGATCGCACACCACGGTGAAGCTGAGACAAAAGAATGGCTAGAAGGCGTAAAAGCGAACCTAGCTCGTAAGCCTCAAGGTAACGACCGTGCTCAAGTTAAAGCAATCAAAGAAGGTCTATGTGATGTTTCTTTAGGTAACAGCTACTACCTAGGTAAAATGGTTAACGACAAAGAGCAAAAGGCTTGGGCTGACGCGGTATACATTAACTTCCCTAACCAAGAGACAACAGGTACACACGTAAACATCTCTGGTATGGCGATGGCGAAGTTCTCTCCAAACAAAGACAATGCTGTGAAGCTAATGGAATTCCTAACGGGTGACAAAGCGCAGCAAATGTACGCAGAAGTAAACTACGAGTACCCAGTGAAGGAAGGTGTTAAGCGTTCTGAGCTTGTGGAATCTTGGGGTGGCTACAAAGCAGATACGATTTCTCTAGACGACATTGCTTCTCACCATGAAGCGGCAATTAAGCTACTAGATGAAGTGAAATTTGACCTTTAATTCTATGTGGGGGTATAACTGTACCCCCATTTAATTAAAGGATATGAGATGTATTTGCAACTGCATTTGTATTTCATAAAGCCTTGCAGTATTTAGGCAATGAAGAATAAATATTCTCTATGGAAAACCAGTAGTGGGGCGATCACCCTGTTACTGGTTTTGCCGATCTTAGCGATCTTCTATACCGCCATTGGCGAGACGGATGACCTGTTCACACACTTGATGTCGACGGTCATGCCTACCTACATCTATAACACCGTAGTTCTGACTGCTGGTGTGATGCTCCTTTCTTTGATTCTCGGTATTCCAAGTGCTTGGTTTATGGCTATGTGTAAATTGCCAACTGAGAAGTGGCTGCAGTGGGCATTAGTTCTCCCGCTTGCGATGCCGGGTTATATCATTGGTTACATTTTTACGGATTGGTTTGATTTTGCTGGGCCAATTCAAATCTTCTTGCGTGATATAACGGGGTGGGGACCTAGTGAATATTGGTTCCCTGATATTCGTACCTTAGGTGGTGCGACGTTCGTTCTTTCTCTTGTTCTTTACCCATATGTTTACTTGCTTTGTCGAGCTGCATTTATGGAGCAGAACGTCTCTCTACTACAAAGTGCGCGCTTACTCAAATGTTCCCCTTGGGAGAGCTTTTGGCGTATCTCTTTGCCGCTTGTAAGGCCTTCTATTGCTGTCGGCTTATCTCTGGTCGCTATGGAAACTATTGGTGACTTCGGAACCGTCAGCTATTTTGCGGTGAATACGCTAACTACGGCGGTTTACGATACTTGGCTTGGGTATTCGAACCTAAATGCGGCAGCGAAAATTTCAGCAATGATGTTGATGATTGTGGTGTTGTTACTGAGTGCTGAACGCTACAGTCGCCGTAAGCAGAAGCTGTTCCAAAGTCAGTTTAATAGTCATGAAGACTTCCGCTATGAGCTACGAGGTTGGCGAAAGTGGGGTGCATTAGTTTGGTGTTGGGGCTTGGTGGCAATCGCGTTTATCTTCCCATTGCTACAGTTAATTGATTACGCCATCACTTACTTTGCACAAAGTTGGACGCCGGAGTTTCGTGAATACGCATGGAACAGTTTGGTGGTGTCAGTCGTGGCAGCAATCATTGGTGTTGCGATTGCGTTGACCGTGAACTTCAGTCAACGCGTAAACGGCGGCCGCTCTAGCTTAGCGTTTATGCGTTTGTCATCGTTGGGCTATGCCGTCCCTGGTACGGTACTGGCTATCGGTGTGATGGTTGCGGTGTTGTTTATGGATCACCGTGTTAACGATATTGCTAAAGCGATGGAATGGGGTAGACCTGGGCTTATTTTCTCTGGCTCTATGTTTGCGCTGATTTTCGCGATGGTGGTACGTTTCTCGGCTGTTGCAATTGGCAGTGTGGAAAGTAACTTAAATAAGATCTCTCCATCGCTGGATATGGCTTCCCGTACCATGGGCTGTACGCCAAATACCATGCTTTGGCGAGTGCACTTCCCGTTGGTTAAACGTGGTGCCCTAATTGCTGGTTTGTTGGTGTTTATTGAGTCAATGAAAGAGCTCAATGCTGCGTTACTATTGCGACCATTTAACTTTGAAACCTTGGCGACGTATGTATATAACTTCGCTTCGGATGAGCATTTAGAACTTGCTGCTCTGCCAGCAGTATTACTGGTCCTTGTTGGGTTAATCCCGCTTGTAGTTGTTAATCGTTCACTGGAGCAAAGTCACTGATGAGCTGCGCATTATCCATTAAAAACCTAACTTGTCAGTATGACGACCAGACTGTCCTTGAATCACTTTCTCTCGAAGTTGAGCAAGGGCAGATTGTCTGCCTACTTGGCGCGAGTGGCTGCGGTAAAACAACGCTTTTGAAAGCGATTGCTGGCCTGCTTCCTCTGAGTTCAGGTCAAATGAGTTTGAACTGTCTTACGATTGATGACGGTAAAAACTGGCTACCACCAGAGCAGCGTAATATCGGTATGATCTTCCAAGATTACGCTTTGTTCCCGCACCTGACAGTCGCTGAGAACATTGCTTTTGGTTTGAAGAATGAAACGGCGCAGCAAAAGCTGATTAAAGTCGAAGAGATGCTCAGCTTGGTTCACCTTAAAGGTTACGGTGACCGTTATCCTCACCAACTTTCTGGCGGCCAGCAGCAACGTGTGGCGATTGCTCGTTCATTGGCTTACAAACCAGACCTTCTGTTGTTGGATGAACCGTTTTCCAATATTGATACCCAAGTTCGTCATGAACTGATCCGTGAGATCCGTAAAATCTTCAAAGAACAGGGGGTTACCGCGATCTTTGTCACCCATAGCCGTGAAGAAGCTTTTGCTTTTGCCGATAAGATGGCAGTGATGAACCATGGTGTGATTGAGCAGTACGGCACGGCATCTGAACTTTACTACCAGCCTTCGAGCAAATTTGTTGCGGACTTCTTAGGTGGTGGTAGCTACCTTGTTGCGAAGAGAATTTCCGACAATGAATATCAAACCCACCTAGGTGTGGTGGAAGCCAATGCTCAGCAGGAAATCCAAGTAGATGATGAGTGTGCATTACTGCTTCGTCCTCAACATGTTCAAATTACTGCGGATGAAGAGAGTGCAATCAAAGTACTTGAACAGCACTTTATGGGGGATCACTGTCGCTACGTGATAGATGTCAATGGTGACCGACTGTTGGCTACTTCAGCTCAGGCGTTGAATGTTGGAGATAGTGTGATGGTAAAAGTTGAAACCCAAGGTGTGTTAGCTTTCGCGTAATGTTTACATCTATAAAAATAAAAAAGCCCGGCGCTGATGCCGGGCAAGTGTTCTTCACCTATAGGATTGTGCTCAAAGCGAGCACAAGGTTCAGTTATAAAGACAAGAAGTCTTTAAACTGTTGAAGAACACGTTCTGCAGTGTCCTTATCTTGCATTTCTGCAAAAATTCGTAGTAGTGGCTCAGTACCTGAGAAGCGAGCAATAATCCAACCGCCGTTCTTGAAGTACACTTTCGCACCGTCTTCGTAGCTGACTTTCTCGATCTCAAATTCAAACTCAGGCAACTGCTTCTCAACATAAATCTTGTTGAACAGCACTTCTTTTTGCGCAGGTTTGAACTTGCAATCGCCTTCTGCCATGTAGGCATATCCGTACTTGCCGTAGATTTCATCCAGTAACTCAGACAGTTTCTTACCAGTGACTGAAATCATTTCTACTAATAGGCTTGATGCAAATACGCCATCTTTGCCTTTAATATGGCCACGAATAGTTAAGCCGCCAGAGCTTTCACCGCCAATTAGTGAGTCGTCAGCTTCCATTTGAGAGCTGATGTGCTTAAAGCCTACAGGTACTTCAAAGCACTTCTCACCGTGGTCTTCCGCAACTTTGTCTAACAAGTGTGTTGTTGCGATATTACGCACTACTGAACCTGTCCAACCTTTGTATTCGAGCAAGTAGTAGTAAAGCAGCAGTAGCACTTCATTCGGGTGAATAAAGTTGCCTTTCTCGTCGATAATACCAAGACGGTCCGCATCACCATCGGTACCAATACCGATGTCATAGCCTTCTTGCTCGACAAGGTGCATCAAGCGGTAAAGGGTTGCTGCACTTGGTGATGGCATTAAGCCGCCAAAGTCAGGGTTCTTACCGTCGTTGATTACGTCTACTTCACAGCGGCCGTTAATCAATACGGTTTGCAGCGCATTTTTAGCAACACCAAACATCGGGTCGACCAAAACGCGAAGGTTCGCTTTTTTGATGGCTTCAATGTCGATAAAGTCGATGATCGAATCGACGAACTCGTTCATCGGGTTAATAATATCAATCAGTTTGTCTTGTACTGCTTGATCAAAATCGACGCTTTTCACATCTTGTGCTGTAAGCGTTGCGATTTGAGACTCAATTTTTTCTGTGATGATTTCATCGGCATCACGACCACCTTCGATGAAGACTTTGATGCCGTTATAATCCGCAGGGTTGTGTGAGGCTGTAATACACGCTGAGTATGCACAGCCCATCTCTTTTGCTTTAAACATCACGATAGGCGTCGGCACGAACTTATCGATAAAGCTAACTACGATGCCATTTGCCGCCAAAACTTCAGCAAACCAGCGACCAGCTTTATCAGAAAGAAAACGGCGGTCATAACCGATAATAAAGCCGCGATCAGCAACGGACTCTGCGTTGGTAATGTTTGCGACTGCTTGAGCAACCAAACGTACATTATCTTTAGTGAACTCCTCACCAATAAATGCACGCCAGCCGCCTGTACCAAATTTGATCATGATTCGATCCTCGATAAGAGCGGCATCCCACCGCTTCTTAAATCTTTGCTAGCAACCCGATGCACTTATCGAATTCAAGTGCATCGGATAAATCAAAAGGGGGATAAGAACTCCCCAAAAACCTGATTAACCTAGAGTAACGATAACTTCGTTTACAGAGTCTTCAGCTTGAACTGGTACAGAAGCACCACTTACTGCTTCACCGTTCACTGTAATCGACTTAACACCTTTGCTTACTGAATCAGGGTTAACCACTTTGATGTTGTACGTTGCACCTAGCCACTGACGAGTCACTTCGAAACCAGGCCAGTTAGTTGGGATACAAGGATCGATAGTTAGGCCATCGAAGCCTGTACGCACACCAAGGATAAAGTTGGTAACAGCGAAGTAAGCCCAGCCAGATGTACCTGTTAGCCATGGGTGGTTTGCACGACCGTGGTCTTGGTGGTCACGACCCATGATGAACTGAACGTATGAGTAAGGTTCTGCAATACGTTTTTCAATGATGTCGTTTTGGTTGTATGGGTTTAGTGCATCGTAGAACTTCATTGCGCGGTCACCACGACCTAGTTTTGCTTCAGCAACCCAAGCCCATGGGTTTGGATGCGAGAAGATAGCGCCGTTCTCTTTTACGCCTTGGTAAACACGAGTCACGAAACCGATGTCATCGTTCGGCGTTGCAAATGATGGTGAGTTTAGGTGCAGGCCGTACTCAGAGAAAAGGTTCTCATCGACTGCGTCCATCGCTTTTTCACCGCGCTCTTGAGAAACCGCACCAGAAAGTACTGCTAGCGTGTTTGACTCAAGGTGCACTCGGCCTTCAGCTTGTTGCGCTGTACCGATCTTGTCACCATTTTTCGTTAGACCACGGATGTACCAACCGCCTTCGTCGTCCCAAAGGTGTGTTTCACACGCTTCACGCACGTTTGCTGCCATTTCCGTGTATTTCTCAACATCCGCTTCTTTGCCTAGGTATTTCGCTAGGTCGATAAACTCTTGCAGTGCCCAGAAGTGAAGGAACGATACCATTGAAGATTCGCCACCACCTAGGTTCAGACAGTCGTTCCAGTCTGCGCGCAGACCTTTACAGATACCCGTTTGACCCACGTATTCAGCCGAGAAGTCTAGTGCTGCTTTCATGTGGTCATAAACGCTTGCATCGCCGCCATCTGCGTAAGGGATCACTTCGTCGAAGAAGCTGTGCTCACCCGTTTCCATCACGTACTTACAGATGGTTGGGACTAGCCATAGGTGATCATCAGAACACGTGTCTTCGATGCCGTGGATCTTGTCTTCATCAGAAGGAGTTGGAACGACGGTTGGAGATTTAGATGGCTTAACATCAGCTTTCTCTGGATCGAACCAGTCTGGATCGAACAGGTGCAGACCGTAACCTGCTTTCACTTGGCCACGAAGTAGGTCAACAAGACGCTTGCGGGTCATTGCTGGGTTGGCGTGAGGAACAGAAATCGCATCTTGCGCTGTATCGCGGTAGCCAAGACCAGTACGACCACCCACTTCGATGAATGAAGCAAAACGAGACCAAACCACACAGGTTTCTGCTTGGTATAGGGTCCAAGCGTTGATCATGGTATCTAGACCTTCGTTTGGTGATTTCACTTGGAATTTATTACAACGCTCATCCCAGTGTGCTTTGATGCCCGCAAATGCATTGTCTACTTCAGCGAGATCTTGGTATTTAGCGCGAAGGCGGTCGCCGTTGCCTTTACCGATACCTAGGATGTATGCGAAACGAACTTCTTCACCTGGTTGGATAGTAAATTGCTTGTGTAGAGATCCACAGTGGTTGTAACACGTTTGTGCCGTGTTAGAACATTTACCTTGTTCTACTGCTAGCGGGTTTGCTTCGTCGCGGTATAGACCTAGGAAGCTGTCACGTTGGCCGTCGTATGAATCTGGGTCAAACGTTGAAGCTAGGTAGTAGAAACCTTCGAAATCGTTGGTGTTGTAGTACAAGTCGTATTCAATCACACCTTCATTGTAAGACGTGCCTGCAGAGTACAGAGACATCTGGTGGTTTTGGTTGTCTGATTGAATATGGCTGAACGAAAATTCTACAAACGAGAATGCACTGATTGTACGCGGCTTGTCTGAAGTGTTCTTGATAACCACATCCCAAACTTCAGCGTCTTCGCCTTTTGGTACGAACAGTGTTTTCGTTGCTGTAATGCCGTTGTATTCACATTTGAACTTAGAGTAAGACAAGCCATGGCGAACTTCGTAGTTTGCTTCGTCTAGGCTTTTTGCAACTGGTTGCCAAGAGATTGACCAGTAATCACCTGTCTCATCATCACGTAGGTAAACGTAGTGCCCAGGGCGATCGAATGTCGCGTTTGGACGGAATTTAGTAACACGGTTGTATTCTGGAGAGTTGTAGAACGAGTAGCCGCCTGCGTTGTGCGAGATAACGGTACAGAACTTCTCAGTACCTAGGTAGTTAGTCCATGGCGCTGGTACGTCAGGGCGAGTGATGACGTATTCGCGATTCTCGTTATCGAAATAGCCGTATTTCATTTGTGTATTTCCTTTTTACAATACTGCGTTTGCAGTCAAATTTAATAATTCTTTAAGCACGATGTATTGTCATCTAGCTTGGTATTACTTCCACGGTTTACGGTAATTCACTCCCTGCAAATCAAGCAGAGGAAGGTGTCCTTTCAAACGTGATAAATAGTCGGTCCAATCGCGGTGTTGTTTCTCAGTCCAACATGCTTCTGCCATGGCTGTTAAGCGAGGGAAAATCATGTAGTCCATACGCGATGGGTTGTTGATGATTTCGCACCACAAGGCAGTTTGAATGCCCCAAATGCGCTTTCTGATTGGGTCATCAGCAGGGACTTCTGCTAATGGCTCATAGTTGTATGCTTTCTCTAATGGCAATGGGTTTGCCCAGTCCACACCTGGCTCTTCTGGTGCATAGTCTTGAGTCATGTCGAGGTAGGTGGTTTGCGCTGGTTGCAGCACTACATCAAAACCTTGGCGAGCACAGTTCAATGCCGCTTCTTCGCTTAGCCATGAGTAGATCACCGTATCTTTACTGACCTTGTTGCCGTGTTGAGCTTCTTCCCAACCCAGCATGCGTTTGCCTAATTTTCGTAGCTTGTCTTCTGCATGACGTAAGAAGTGCCCTTGTAGCTCTTTGTAGTCGGTATAACCCAATTGCTCCATAAGAGCTTGGCAAGAAGGGCTCTTAGACCACACGCCGTTAGGTACTTCGTCTGCACCAATGTGGACATAAGGCGCTGGGAATAGAGCTGCTACTTCTTCAAGTACTTTGTCGATAAACTCGTAGCTACCCGGCAGGGCAGGGTTGATGACATTATCGTTGTAGTGCTGAATGCTGCGGTATTCGGTCTTGTCTTCCGCTTCAACAAGTAGGTGTGGCAGAGATTTGATTGCTGCGCGGCAATGCCCAGGAACGTCAATCTCAGGGATGATAGTGATGCCGCGCTGTGCTGCAAAAGCCACCACGTCTTTAATTTGCTCTTGGGTGTAGAAACCGCCGTAACGCTGAGTTAAATGGGTGTATTGCGGTTCGATGGTTTCATCGATACCACGCCACGCGCCGATGTCCGTTAGTTGAGGCAAGGATTTAATCTCGACACGCCAACCTTCATCGTCCGTTAGGTGCCAATGGAAGGTATTGAATTTGTAATGTGCCAACAAATTGATGAGGCGTTTTACTTGCTCTACAGAATGGAAATGACGAGCGCAGTCCAACATCATGCCACGGTAGCGAAAGCGAGGACTGTCTTTAATTGTGCAACAGACAACATCCATGGTATTGGTATGCCCATCATGCTTCATTAATTGCAATAGAGTTGCACAAGCGTGAGTAAAGCCGGATGAAGAACCCGCTTCAATTTTGATCGACTCTTCAGATATTTTAAGTCTGTAAGTACCTTCGTCCAGTGTTGGGTTACTTTTGAATAAGATTTTCCCACTGTTAGAAGAAGACAATTTGAATTGGTGAATGCGTTCAAGCTCTTCCAGCAACCATGCTTTTGCTGAATTCGCTAAATCTGTGTATATCGCGACACCAACTTGCTCATCGAAGCTAAACGACTGGTCACTCACTTCAATATAGTTGGGTTTTGGTAATAAAGGCTGTGCATGCGTTAAGCTTGCTGGAATATCACTGCGTTCACGATAAGGTGAGGCCAAAACGATAGGAGTAACATCAACTTGTGCGCGTTGTGGGTTTCCATCAACGACAAAGTCGATCATGGCTTCATTAAATCCATCCGAGTAATAACGGAATGGGTTTGAACCAATACTGAATTCACAGTAATAGTGATGGTTGGCAGCCAGTACCATACCTTCCGGTTTAAGTGTGCAAAAGCTACCAATTTGAGTCAGTTGACCATTTGAAACGCTGTCTGGAAGAATATAGCGGTCGAAAGCGAAAGTCAGGCTCCAACTGTTTAAGTCTTGGTCGCTCAAATTGTGAAAGGTGAGTCCAAAACGGCAGTTTTGTTTTTGCTCAGAAAGGACCACTAGATCAACACGATATTCCATGTTCACTCCTACTCAACACTCACGGCGTAAAGGTTATGCTCTGGTTTACCAGCAAACATAATAGCTCCTTCAATCGCATCAAATTGAGGCTCTACCACCCATTGTTGAACAGGAGGTGACAGCCAATGCAGGATGCGTTCAGCAATACCGCCCATTAAGCAAATACGAGTCGCCCCGCGTTTGTTTAACGCAACCAGAAACATCTCAATATCGGCAGCGGTCTGCTTAAGCATTTCAATCGCCAGTGCATCACCTTGTTCTGCATGTTGGAAAATTGCTGGAGAAAATTGACCGTAATCGCGAGGTAGAGCTTGTTTAGACCATGCCACTACGTTGTCGATGTCATTTTCAAAATGAGCCATGACATGCGCTGCTAGAGGTGTTTTTTCACGGATGCCATCTTCTGCTAGCAAGACTTGTTGAATCAGGCGTAATCCCATTACTGCGCCGCCGCCTTGGTCGGAGATCGGGAACTCACGTCCACCAACAACGTGTTGCTCAAGGCCTTTCAGGAAAATACCGCAAGAACCGGTTCCAGCAATCATGATTGCGCCATCTTTACCGCTGTGCGCGCCAATACAAGCACCGTAAGCATCAGTGTTGAGTGTCATACTGGCAAATGGGTGTTCCAAAGCCATGAATGCTTGCCAAGAGGTTTTGTGTTCAGCTCCCGCAAGAGCTAAGCCAACGTGCATAGAGGCAAAGTCTTGCTGAGTAAGGCCACCCTGTTGGGCTGCTGAAGCTATTGATTCAAGAATGGATGCCATTGCGACTTCCGCTCCCAGCATGATGTTTGCACTGCCGCTTTTCGCTTCACCAATGAAGTTACCTTGCGCGTCTTTGATACGGGCTCGGCATGAAGTGCCGCCGCCGTCAATACCTACAAAATACATCCCCATGGTTATTGCTCCTTAATTTCTTGAGAGTTCGCTAAAGTCGAGATGTGCTGAGCCTGACTCATTACTGCGAGTAGGTACCAAGCGCCATGCGGGATCCATTGTTCTCCCCAACGCCAGTTCTGAAGCATGTCGTCTTTCTGTGCTGGTGGATTAAATGCAATGTCTTCCTCATCTTCGAAACCGCCGGTGATACCGTTGCAAACGCCACCTTTTGCGTTGAAGAAACCATATTGAGGAAGGTAGTCCGGATTGTTACGGCCATGACCGTCCAACATGCACATGTCGTACGGGTTCAGACCAACAATCCAGTTGATAGAATCTTGTGCGAGTTTTGAAAGCTGTTGTTTTAGAATTTCTGACTCGATAAAAGGTTGTGCCAAATACGCCATGGTTGCCAGTGAACCCAAGCGAGCATTTTCACCTTGCCACCAGTAACCCGATTCATTGTTGTGTGCCACAAAGAACGCATCACGCTTCGCTTCGTCTACGCCTTTTACATATTGGCGTGGGTAACCAAATGGGTTCTTCACTTTATTGGTGATTGCGACTTCAAACTCACAAGCTTGGGTGATGATTTGTTTTGCTACTGAAGCGCGCTCAGAGTCGTCTTCAATCGCCAAGTATTCGCATAGCGCAATAACCGGAAGTCCTGCTTCTGCCGCATGGAAGTAAGGGCGGCTGCCATCTTGATTGGCTGCCCAAAAATGTTGAATGTACTCATCACTCATTTGACGAGCAGAAAGACGGTTTGCCCATACGCGGCTTTCTTCTAGGTAGCGGGTTTCTTTGGTGGTCTTGAATAGCTCAACGGCTGCAAGCAATGCGCAGTATTCATCGATGATGTTCTCTTCACCATCGTTTAGATATTGGGTGTTGTGCTCTTTTAAATGCCAGTAGCCGTTTTCTGCTGCATTACGGTATTTTTGTTGGTCGAACTCACCGTGAAACTCTAGACGTGCTGCTGAAGCTAATGCTGCAATGCTAATGCCAGCTCCTTGTCGGTAACCGGCTTGGTAGTCATCAAACTTATGACCAAGTTGGGTTTCGTAGGCGCAGATTTCACGTTGAGCTATGTCTTTACTCCACTTGTCGAACACCGTCATGTAGAAGAAGCCTTTTTCGTTTTGCATACGAACAAGGAAGTCTGCACCGAACAGTGCTTCTTCAATAAGGCGAGTAGAAGTGAATTTAGCCAGTTTGTCGTTGCCTTCAAGCAGAGACAAACCTTTCAACATGTTCCACACCACCATTGGTGTCTGCTGTGGGTTTAGGTAGTTTGCGTATGACAAATGACTCAGATATTTACTGACATCGCCTGAAGCGTCATACCAACCGCCGTGAACATCTGTGGTTTCGTCGGAATTTAGCAGTGGAACCTGACGATCTTGTTGATCAAAAATGCCACCACAACGTTGAGACTTAAAGTAGTGGATCACGTCAGATAGTGTTTGATCGAGAAGAATATGTTCACCAATTTCAAAGTGAGATGAACGCAAATGATCGAAACGAAGGTAGTAGTTACCAGGAGTATTAAATGAAGAAAAGTCTACAAGATAGAAATGACCTTGATGCCAGCTCGCTACTTTGCCTTGCTTTTCCACTGTTAGCGTAGCGACAGTTTGGTGGCTGTCCGCACAAACCAATAAAGCAGTATAAGAAGACAGACGTGGTTGGCTTGTCTGGATGATCGCTTTTTTAGGGCCCAGACGCTCGTAACCAATGTGGTTAGTCAGTAGCAGCATTCAAATTTCTCCGGGAAACAATAAAATATAAAGGGAAAAAGGGGCCAGATTTATACCTGACCCTCGTTATGATTAATCTTCAAATAAGTAACAACGAACAAAGTGGTTGTCAGATAGCTGAGTTACAGCAGGCAGTCGCTCACGACATTTGTCTGTGGCATGAACACAGCGTCCTGCGAATGGACAACCAACTGATTCTGGCGTCCAAAGTGGTATCTCGCCTTTGTTGCCTTTCAACTTCTCGTGGATTGACTTCGATGGATCAGGAACGGCAGAAACCAGTAGTTGTGTGTATGGGTGTTGAGGTTTATGAATGATTTCCTCTGTATCGCCCCATTCAACCATGTGGCCTACATACATAACCGCAAGATCTTCAGCGATGTAACGCGCTGTCGCGATATCGTGCGTGATGTAAAGCAGAGACATTTGTTTCTCAAACTTCATTTCTTCCATCAGGTTAAGAACACCGGCACGGATCGATACATCAAGCATTGATGTTGGTTCGTCAGCCAGTACCACTTCTGCACCAACCGCAATGTTACGAGCCAAGTTCACACGCTGGCGTTGACCGCCAGAAAGTTGATGTGGGAATTTTTGGGCAGTTTCCTTTGGTGGAATAAGACCAACTTGTTCCAGCAGGTCATACACGCGTTCTTCCAGTTCCTTTTTATTGCCCGGTGATACCTTTTTGTGGATCAACAGTGGTCGAGCAATATGGTGGAAAATGTTGTGTGTTGGGTTTAGCGAGCCGAACGGGTCTTGCCATACCATTTGCACACCTTCACGGTAAGTCATCAAATCGTGACGAGAAGTGATGTCTTGGATATCACGACCTTTGTATTCAATGATGCCATCGGTTGGTGCGTACATTTTAGCAATCATTTTTGCAGTAGTAGACTTACCTGAACCAGATTCACCTACCACTGACAAGCCGCGGCTCTTGTACATTTTGAAAGATACGTCGTTGATTGCACGCATCTTAGATTGTTTGATTGAGTTACTGTTTAAAGGGAAGTCCTTAACGACATTTTTACCTTCAATCAGCAGTTCGCCGAATTGTTTGCTCATAATTCTCTCCAGTGTAATTTTTGTTCTTAGCTAGCGTTATTTTTTGTTGTTAAACCTTAGCTTGAGCAATGGTGTCGCCGTACAAATGACAATTTGAGAG
Organism: Vibrio hyugaensis; assembly: GCF_002906655.1. Classification (NCBI taxonomy): domain Bacteria; kingdom Pseudomonadati; phylum Pseudomonadota; class Gammaproteobacteria; order Vibrionales; family Vibrionaceae; genus Vibrio; species Vibrio hyugaensis. The sequence goes on from NZ_CP025794.1 coordinate 2,859,179, forward strand.
ACGACCTGGTTCAATTTGACGTAGTTGGGTTGGTACTCGTGTACATGCTTCATGTACGCGGTCGCAACGAGCTTGGAAGCGGCAACCTTGTGGCACTTCTAGCAAGTTCAGCGGGTTGCCTGGAATACCAGTCAATTTGGTCTTTGGACCAGTTAGTGGAGGGAAAGAGCTACCCAAACCTTTGGTGTAAGGGTGGTAAGGACTTTCCAGAATCTGCTTAGAAGGTGCAACTTCAATTAATTCACCTGAGTACATGATGCCGATACGGTCAGAAAACTCGACCATTAAAGACAAATCATGCGTGATGAACAGGATTGAGAAACCAAACTCTTCTTTAAGCGCGTAAATCTTTTGTAGAATTTCACGTTGAACTACTACATCTAGTGCGGTAGTTGGTTCGTCCATGATGATCATTTTTGGATTCAGAGCCAAAGCGATTGCGATGACTAGACGCTGACGCATACCACCGGAGAACTGGTGTGGGTAGTCGCTTAAGCGGCTAGGGTGGATATCAACGATTTCCAGCAGACCTTCAGCTCGTGTTTTTGCTTGAGCACGCGTCATATTGGTATGACGCATGATGACGTCGCAGAACTGTTCTTCCATAGTAAGAACAGGGTTCAAAGCGTTCATCGCACTCTGGAATACCATCGACATTTCGCTCCAACGGAACGCTTGCATACGGTCATCGCTGTACTGGAGGATATCTTCACCATTGAAGATAACCTCACCACCAGTGATAAACGCTGGCGGCTTATGAAGGCGCATTAGCGAGAAGGCAACAGTCGATTTACCACAGCCTGATTCACCTGCTAGGCCGAATACTTCGCCGGGTGCGATGTCAAAGCTGACGTTGTTACAGGCGCGGACATCGCCCGCATCTGTAATGTAGTCTACGCATAGGTTACGGATAGAAATTAGTGGTGCAGTCATGATTATTTATCTCCGCTCCATAGTGCATTTTGTGGTGCCAGTTCAGGCTCACGCTCTTTCTTGTCTTTTGCTGCTAGTTTCTTCCAGCGCTTCATGCCTTTGTGAGAGCGAAGCTGCGGGTTCGCAATTTCATCAACGGCGAAGTTAAGTAGAGCAAGACCTGTAACCAGTAACGTTAGTGCAATACAAGGTGCTAGAACTTCCCACCATGCGCCGATTAGCATCGCCGATGAGGTTTGTACGTTGTACAGCATGATGCCCCAACTGATGGTGTTCGCATCGCCCAGACCTAGGAACGAGATTACGGCTTCCGTGTTGATTGCTAGCATTACTGAACCGATGAAGCTTGCACCTACGATTGGGATAAGGTTTGGTAGAATCTCAACGAAGATGATACGAAGAGATGACTCACCAAGAACCTCAGCCGCTTTAACAAATTCTTTTTCACGCAAGGCCATGGTTTGAGCTCGAACCACACGTGCACCCCAAGCCCAGGAGGTACCGGCAATGATTAATGCAATGGTGAGTGGCCCAGCCTCCCCGATAAAGGCGGCAAGTACAAACAGCAGCGGTAATTGTGGAATAACCAGCATGATGTTCATTGCGGCACTTAACACGTCATCAACACGACCACCAAAGTAACCAGCAGAGATACCGATAACCGTTGCTAGGAAACACACGATAACACCAGCACCGAAACCAACACCTAGAGATACTCGCGCGCCGTATGCCACTTGAGACCAAATGTCACGACCCATGCGAGACGTACCTAGAACGTGGTCCGCTTTTTTCGACATGATAAGCGTGCGACGGTCGTCGGCTAGATTTTTAGCCACCCAGCCATCAGGATTGTTTTGCGCTTGTTTTACAACAAAACCAGGGTATTCATGTGGGTTACCCGTGCGTTTGTCTGGTGCGTGTTGAGTAATTAAAGGAGCAGCCACTGCAACAAAGATAAACAAAGCGATAATGGCTAAACCAACACGTGCGAACGCGTTACCTAAAATCAGTTTAAATAGTTCTTTCATGATTATTTGCCTCCCTTACGTAGGCGAGGGTCTAGAATCATGTACAGCATGTCAGCCATTAAGTTGAAGCACAGCATGAACATAGTCATGATAATTAGCTGACCTTGAAGTACTTGGTAGTCACGTGCGTGAATTGCGTTTAGAAGCACCGTGCCTAGGCCTGGGTAGTTGAAGATCATCTCGATGATAAGCTGACCACCGATTGCCATACCTAGAGACATTGAAAGTGCAGTAACACTTGGTAGTAGCGCGTTACGTGCAGCGTAGTTAAATACAACACGGTTTTGGCTTAGACCTTTACCCTTTGCCATCGTGATGTAGTCTTCAGCAAGAAGGTTGATCATGTTGTTACGCATGTTTACTAGGAAGCCACCAATCTGAACAATCGTTGCACAGAACAATGGAAGAACCGCGTGATAACCAACGTCCTTTATGAATTCCCAGCTTGTCCAGTCAGGAATGGTACCCGGTGTGTAAGCGTAACCAGATGGGAACCATTTAAGACCTATTGCAAAAATAAACAGCGCTAACATCGCGATAACCATCTGCGGGATTGCTTGGATAATCAGCGTTCCAGGCGTTACAAATGCATCGTATTTGCTACCACGTTTCCATGCTGCAAAGATACCCAGTACAGATGCAATAGAGAATGAAAGTACAACTGCCGTACCTGCTAGGAATAGTGACCAACCAAATGCACTACCTAGTAGAGAGTTAACTGAAAGCGGGTAGAACTGGATAGAAGTACCTAGCTCCCAGCTTAGAATGTTTTTAATGTACGACAGGTATTGAACATAAATTGGACCATCAACGAAACCTAACAGCTCTTTCATTGCTGCGATTCGCTCTGGTGTTACCTGTACTGATGCGTTAGCAAACATCATGGTAACTGGGTCACCAGGCATTGCTCGCGGAATAATGAAGTTTAACGTCGCTGCAACCAAGAGCGCGACAAGATAGAACGACAAACGTCTTAAAAAATAACCCATAACTCACACCTTACTCACCCAGATTTTTTCCCTGTTTCTGGTTTCAGGTCGCTCCTAGCGAAATTTAGAGCGAAAAATCCCCTGACGACGAGCGCCATATGTTGGTTTGGTCACAAGGGGATTTTTATAGGCGGCACACGGGATGTGTGCCGCTAGAAATGAACTTCTACTTATTTAACTGGTTTTAGATCCAATACGTGAAGTAGACGCTCTGGGATACCAGCCCAAATGTTTGGACGGCCCTTAGGATTTTCTTCGTTCCACCAACCAGTGAAGCGAGTTGTGTTGTATTGGTACATGTAAGCACCAGACAATACAGGGATAGTCACTTGGTCTTGAGCGATGATTTGCTGGATACCGTGAGCGATTTCTAGCTGTTCTTGCTTATCAGCTGTTTTGTAGAAGCTGTTAAGTAGGCCATCTAGCTTATCGTTCTTGTAGAAGTGCATCGCGAAACGAGGCATACCGTCGCCAGACTGAAGCGCTGAGTTGTAAGCACTGTTCCAGTAAGTGTATGGGTCTGCACCGTGGAAGTAGTTGGTGTACGCAACATCGTAAGTACCTTCAAGCATTGCTTGGTTGTACACAGAGAAGTCTGGTGTACGAGCACGTGCTTTGATGCCTACTTCTGCAAGTTGCTCAACAGCAAGCTGTACAGTGTTGTTGAAGTCAGTCCAACCGTTTGGCGATTGAATTAGAAGCTCGAAAGACTTACCTGATGGTGTGTCAACAAAACCATCTTTGTTTACGTCTTTAAAGCCTGCTTTAGCTAGAAGTTGCTTAGCGCCTTCAGCGTTGTATGAGTTGTAAGCTTTGAACTTGTCATGAGTCTTTTCGTCAGACCAAGCTTCGAATGCGTAGCCAAGGCCAGATGCGAAGTCGTTCACAGTACCGCCGCCGTAGAAAGCGATATCAATGATAGTTTGACGGTCAAGAGCCATAGAGAATGCACGACGGAAGTCAACGTTAGTTAGTGCTTCGTTTTTCGCTGCATCTGGGTTCTTGAAGTTTACAACGAATGCCTGTGTACCTGCTGGCGGGTACCAGTAGTGGTGTTTAGGGCTCGCTGCTGCGTAAGTACGGTCGATATCTGGAACGAATGAAGAAGTCCAGTCCATCTCACCGTTTACAACTTTACCTAGGAATTGGTCGTTGTTTGCGATTTGTGGAACACGTAGACAGTCAACGTCTAGGTTCGTTGCATCCCAGTAGTTAGGGTTTTCACACTGGATGTACAGTTGAGGAGTGAAAGTATCGATCACTGTGAATGGGCCAGAACCTACTGGATTTTCGTTAGTGAATGTTGATGGATCTTTCACTTTGCTCCATACGTGCTTAGGTACTACTGGTACTTTAGCAATTTCGTAAGGAACGTTTGAGTTTGCTTCGCTTAGGCGGAACTTAACTTGGTAATCGTTAATTTTATCTACGCCAGTTACCCAAGAGTTGATACCAGATTGGTCTAGCTCTGGCTTCTCTTTAACTAGGTTGAAAGAGTAAACAACGTCATCAGCGGTAAACGCTTCGCCGTCAGACCATTTTACGCCTTTACGGATATCGAAAGTTACGCTCATTAGGTCGTCAGACATTTGGAAGTTTTCTGCTAGACGGAATACCGGTGTGTTACCGTGCATTTCGTTGAAAACAACTAGTGGCTCGTAGATAAAGTCAGTAGTTGTGTGCAGGTTTGTTGCACCCAAGAAAGGGTTAAAGTTACGAACAAAAGTTGTAAACTCTTTAGGGTGGATAGTCAGTTCACTGCGCTCAGCGGCTGTAGCTACTGATGCAAAACCTGTAGTAGCCGTTGCAATAATTGCTGTTGCTAGTGCTGTTTTTTTAATATTGGCAAGCATAGCTGTTCCTTACTATTTGCTTTCATTTCACTAATGGAATTGAATGTTATCAATTGATAAACACTCTCCAAGGCCCACCTCTTCACTACACTTCAAATTGTGTCGCTTTAAGAGTGGCCTGTAGGCCTTAGGCAGGACTAAGAAAACACCTTATCCACAAAATAATCAAACTCGATTCCCGTTAAAAACGTTAAAAACCCAGCCAACTACGTTACAAACGTCATTTTGTTCGTTTTTAAGTCTTTGTAGGCTAAAAAATAAACGTTGATATGTGTCGCAGTTTATATCCCCCTTAAATACTATGTGTTAGTGGTTGCTTACGTTTTTGGCCTTCTATTGTATGTTGTTTTTGTGTTCCCTTTGCTTTGGCGATCTGGCTCACACACGAAAATTTTGTTAATTAACTAGGTGAAATTTAATCTGCCGTTCTGTTGTGATTGACTTCGCAATCTCCGTTAATTGTTGGTCAATTTTCCCTTTAAAAGTAAAAAACAGCCCATTTCGGCGATGAAATTTGGCGGCTGATTATGCTTTTTTTATAGGGGAAAGGAAGTGTTTTTTCTGCGTATTTGTTCGAAATGACACGATGCTATTTGCCGTCACTCAACCCAGAAAAAACTTGGTCTAATCGCCTTTTAAAAATGATTCTGATATGTTGCTTCCAAGTCTTATAGGAAGGACTGAGGTGGGAAAGAGGTTCATTATTGAGTGGTGAATGAGGTGAATACATTTGAGCATTGCTGTGGAAGCTAGGATGGCTGCTTTTACTATCAAAAAAAGCCCTGCGCGAGGCAGGGCTTGAATTAAAATAGGCATGCTTAGCTAGTGAGGAGCCTTTGCAGTTTGTCCCGCTGTGCTTCGATGTAAGCACGTTCTGGGCTTTGTTCTTTACAGTGCTCAAGAATAAACTCTATCGAGTTTAAAACGGTTCTCCAGCGTGGTGTTTTTGGCAAAGTTTCGATGCGCATGTATTTATCAAGTGTTCGAGTCTGTAATGTACTGCGGTCTAGGTAAACACGCCAAAAGCCGCTTTGCTCAGCGAAAGCAAACTTGGTTTCTCCTGTAACGGACTCCCAGTATTCTAAAGCATGTGTCATCGCATCAACCAGTACTTCACGCATCAACTCTTGTTTATCTTTCTTATTGCCTAATGCTTTGTCGGCAAGACGAGTAAACTCTCCGCCCAGCTCTTTCAGTTTTTGTAGTTGATCTTTGTCTCCATCGAACGCATAGCATGAAAGAACTTCTACTGCCGTTTCCAGATTATGAATACGTGCTGCGTTTGCTCCACCACCAACGTTAAAGATGTACATAACGTCTAAACCAGAGCCTTCTGGCAGTTTGAGAATGTCTGCTTCAATGTTTTGACGAATATCTTCGATGTAGATATCAATCTTGCCACAGTAGTGTGGTTGCTTGACGGTTAAGAATTTTGGCGCAATGAGTTCATCAGCTGATGAGCGTTTTAACTGTTCTAGGCTGCGTTTGAAGAGTTTACAAGCCGCCTCGTTGGCAAAGCGAATTCGTTGGTCTTCTCTCAAGCAGATGATGGCTTCTGGAGCAGACTCAAGTTGCTCTAACAAACGTCCTTGTGTTTCAAGTAAACTAGCTTCTACTTCTGCGCGTTGACGTAGCTCAGATTCAAGCAACTTGTTTTCCATGTGACGCATTTCGGCTTTGCTTGCTGTCAAATGCGCTTGGATTCGAGCGGCGAGTTCTTGTTTATTAAATGGTTTGGACAAGTAATCATTTGCACCAGCCTCGAAGCCTCTTACACGATCTTCTGTCTGGCTTAATGCCGTTAACATGATGATCGGCAGTTCTGCGTGGTCGTAAGTGTTACGTAGCTCGCTGCATACCTGGTAGCCACTCATGCCTGGCATCATGATATCCAATAGCAACAGCTCTGGTTTCTCTTGTTCAATTAACGCTAGCGTATCAGGACCATCTGAAATCGTACGCACTCGATAGCCTTCCAATCGTAAGAAGCTCTCTAAAACGCGTAAGTTTACCGGTTCATCATCTGCGACGTAGAGTAGTGGGCCATCCGGGTTTTCTGGCAGAGATAAATCGTCGGTGTTTTCTAAATTTGCTTCAGGGATTTGGAAGTGACCACGAGCCGCCAGAGTTTGTGTTGCTTTAATTTCCTCTTCTGTTGCAAGAGGTAAAGTGAAGCTAAAGGTTGTTCCTACCATTGGTTGACTACTTACATACAGTGAGCCGCCCATCAACTCGATAAGCTGACGGCTAATGGATAGGCCGAGTCCTGCACCTTGACGGTAACGACTTGCATCTTGGCCCGCCTGAATGAGCGGTTCAAAGATGTGCTCCAAATGTTCCGCTGGGATACCTTGGCCAGTATCAACGACTTGGACGCGCACCTGATCGTCCACCACATTGGCCGAGATGACAATTTTACCTTCTGAGGTGTACTTAATTGCGTTACCAATCAAGTTGTAAAGCACTTGCTCTATACGTTGTGGATCGGCAGAGACCGCTTTTAAATCCGCCGGGACTTGGTTAATGATGCGGATTGTTTTGTTACCTAATAGGTGGCCAGAGAGTTCCAGTACCAAACGTGTTGCACTTGCTAAGCTTACCGCTGATTTTTGGATATCCATGCTGCCATAGCGCATCTTATGATAATCCAATAAATCATCAACGAGATTTGCCAAGCGCTGACCACTCTTAATAATAATGTCTAGCTGGTATTTTTGACTCGCTGGAATCGCACCGTTTGCGCCAGATACTAACGTCTCTGCAATCCCCACCATGCCGTGTAGCGGTGTCCGCAATTCGTGAGACGTAGTCGCTAGGAATTCATCTTTGAGTTTGTCTGCTAATTGCAACTCCTCGTTTTGCTTTTGAATCAACTTAATGTTGCTCTCAAGCTCTTCGTTTTGTTGTTTAATCGTTTGAATCTTTTCACGAATTGAGCGCTGCATACGCTCAAAGCTGATCGCAAGACGCCCGATCTCATCTTTTCGCTGAGTATTAAAGGTCGTTTCATCTAAGTCACCAGCAGACACTTTCTCTGCTGCCCAAGTAAGCTTGAGTAGCGGCGAAGTGATGAAATTAGATAAGTAATGTGAAGCGATAACGACTAATACGATCGCAATCAACATCGCAATCACAAACAGTTTCTCAAGCTGATGGACACGAGCAAACGCTTCTTTTTCAGGAAGTTGCACGACTAGCGCCCAAGTTAGGCCACGAGTTTCAATGGGTGCAAACGCCGCGATCATCTCTTCACCTAAGCGGTTGCTGTAAGTGCCTACTTCGGTTTCGCCCGCCAGTGCTTTATCGATAATTTCCAAGCTGTTTTGGATGTTTTCCTGCTTGGTGTTAATCGTGCGAGGTTTATGATCACTACCAACTAACAAGGTTTCAATAGAGGAATCACGATTAATTTCCGCAATAAGTTTGGTAATACCATTGTTCGGCAGGCGGAACATTGCATAGCTATGCAGGTAACCCTGCTGAACAATGGGCGCACCTAGCCAAGCAACTTGCTTACCACTTTCTACCTCAAAGTCAGAGACCACGATAGGCGTGTAATCTTCATTGACCTTACGACGCGCATTAACGTCCTCCGATAGACGTTTGAATGTTCGGCCCAAGGCGCTGTCGTTATAGCTGCCTGTCAGTAAGTTTGTGCCGTAATTGTCATCTTTATTGATCGAGTAAGTCACGTTACCGTCAATGTCGACCAACAAGATGTCGTTGAAGTCAGAGCGCTTTAACAGTTCTAGGTACGCCCAGTGGTAGCGTTTATGTAATAGACGATAACGCTCACTACCAACATAGTTAGAAGACTCTGGCAAAATTGAGGTTTTTATCTGGTCGCCACTGCCTTGGATATAACGTTGCTGTGCGTTTTCTCTCGCTTCGTCAATATCATGCCCTAGGCGACTGAATGCATTGACTAAACCATAGAATCGACCACCACTGGCATACGCCAATTCTGAGCGAACAAAGCCCATGACTTCAGTTTCTTGAGCCGCAAAGTAGTCGATGATCTGTTGTTGCTTCGTGTCACGCACAGAAAGTAGGTGTGAGGTACTTTGTTCTTGAAGATCTTTACTGTGTGACTGCAGGAAGAAAATCGCAGTGATCGTCAAAGGCGTGATACTAAGAACCAAAAACGCGGTCATTAGCGTGCTTTGCAGGCGCTTAAATTTCTGCTTTTTGTAGAATTTAAACATGAATAAGATTACAACTCATAAAAGGGCAGCGACCAAATTACTAGGGCTTGCCAAGGTTCTCGTTAAAAACGGATAAGAAGTTAGATTCGATAGAATTAACAAAATTAACGAGTTTTTTTTCTTTGACAAGAAAGTTGATTGCAAAGCGTGGGGAGTGACGCAGTTTTTCGAAGAGTTGAATGAAATTTAAGTAAGAAGTGCGCAGGATTTCACCTGCGCAAAGAGAAACTAAGACTTTTTCGCGTAGTAAATCGAGAACTTATTGGTCTTATTTAGCGTCTCGCAATTATTGAATGTTTGCTCAATAATTGGAGGGTATTTCAAGAAGCTGTTTGCAACGATGATCATTTCACCATCTCGCGTCATGTAGCGTGGTGCTTGTCCTAGTAAGGTTTCGGCAGCGTTGTAGTTGGTGTCTAAACCACTATGGAATGGTGGGTTACTAATGATGAAGCGGTAGTCTTTAGCCGTGTCTGAGTAGATATCTGAGGCAAAAACACGACCTGATAACCCATTCGCTTCGAGTGTTGCTTGGCTTGAAGTGATGGCATAAGCGTTGATGTCACACATTTCAATCGCAATTTCTGGATTGGCTTTCGCCATAAATGCGCCTAAAACACCAGCACCACAACCGAAATCGAGCACTTTACCTGACAGGTTTGGCAACGTTTCTAAAAGTAATTGGCTACCCAAGTCAAACTCACCATGGCTGAATACACCTGGAAGGCTTTTTACTTCAACGGATTGTTCACCAAGGGTAATGGTATAAGATTTAAACCATTCTGCTTGATCAAACGGCTTTGGTTCGCTCAAGCATGTTCCCCAGTAAAATGAACAACGACGAGCCGTGTCGTACTTCTTCACAGGACCATAGTCTTTAAACATTTTCTCAATGCTTTTCACGCCAGAGCGATTTTCGCCGACGACCACGATCTCAGTGTTGATGCCTAGCTTCGCCATTAACATAGCGAGTAAGTACTCCGCCTCTGGTTTTGCCTTTGGCCAGTACAGTAACACCATGTCTGCCTGCGTATCGGCATCAAACTCTGAACCAAAATGGCTTTTGATTTTTTCAGAAGTGCTGATTTGACGGTAATAGCTGTAGTTTGAAGTGAATACTTCAACAGACTCACAGTGATCCACCAGTTCCAGTGGAAACAAGTCTTCTACTTCACCAGCAACTAAAACGTGTTTTCCGTTAAAATACTCGAGTTGACGCTGAGCTATTTGGCTTGGAGCGATATAAGCAGACATAAATTTGGTTCATCAGAAATAATTAGGGCCAGATTTTCGCATAATCTGGCCCAAGCTTGAAGTGAATAAGCGGTTGTTAGCTATTGTCTTGTTGGTTGAGGAAGTCTTTAAACTCTTCTTCGTAGATATTGAATAGAACCATGGTCACGGCAAAGATCAGTGGGCCGTAAATAAGACCAATTAAACCAAATAGATGCAGACCACCTAGCAGCGAGAAGAAGATCATTAGCGTGTTCATGCCTGCGCTGCCTTGCATCAGCAATGGACGCAATAGGTTATCGATCGAACCAACTACAACGACACTCCACGCCGTCAAGAAGATTGCCCAAGTGGTGTCACCAGTCAGGAACAAGTAGGCTGCGGCTGGAATCCAGATCAGTGCGGTACCGACCACTGGAATGAAAGAGGCGAAGCCCATCATGGTGCCCCAGAATAAGCCCGGAAAACCAGCAAGCCACATACCGATACCGCCAGCGAAACCTTGCGCTATTGCGGTTAAGAATGAGCCCATAACTGCAGATTTCGATACTTGCTCAATTTCGGTCAGAATTTTGTCTTCTTGGCTACGAGAGAGCGGCAGAATATGGCGCATCGCCGAGATGATCTTATCGTGGTCACGCAGCAGGAAGAACAACACGAACAACATTAGGAAGAAATCCATCAAGAAGTTTGTGGCGTCACCTAAGATCTTGGCACTAATAGCAACCAAATTTGAACCAAATGATGTGGCGAATTGACCAATCTTCTCTGCGATAGCTTGAGGTTCTATTTTATCGAAAGGTAAGTACTCATTAACCAGCGCTAAACCTTTGACTACCCACGGGTGTTGGAAGATATCTTGGATACCACCATTGGTCACCCATTTATAGGTATTTTGAGAAAAGACGGACCCTTGCTGAACGATGGCAGCAAAGACAAACAACAATGGAATCACAATAATAAAGGTTAGAACCACACAGGAGAGTAGTGAGACCAAGTTTTTGTGGTTAGGCATTTTGCTCTCAAACCACTCATGTATTGGGAACATCAGTAGTGAAATGATAAAGGCCATTACGATCGAGTTTACATAGGGCTCAACCAATAAATAGCAGGCAAAAGCAGCGGCGAGCAGCGCAACAACTAGCACTCGATGACTCGACGTGATTTTTACATTATTCGGCATGGGATTAATCCAACTTACGGATGACTTTTACGAACAACGTCTTTAGCAATGACGCTGAATCTATATTACTTTGCCCCGACGATTCTTTCAGCCTTATGACATAGCTGAATTTGGAAGGGCAATGGACCTTGTTATAATGACCACAAATCAGGCGGTTATCAATCAAGAGATGGAAAAATGGGTTGTTGTAACGGTGACAAGAAGTGTCAGAGTGAAAAGAAAACTAAGCGTATTCCGTGGTTTGGTATCGTTCTTGGCGTGTTAGCTATCTTAGTGATTTTTAACTGGCAAGCGTAATGCAGGCAATAAAAAAGGACCGTGAAGGTCCTTTTTAGTATTGATGTTCTGGGAAAAAGCTTACTTCGCTTCTTCTGCCAGAATTGCAAAACAGCGATCTGCCGCTTCTAATGTTGCATCGATTTCTTTTGAACCGTGTGCAAGAGAAGTGAAGCTTGCTTCGAATGCCGATGGCGCTAGGTATACGCCGTGTTTCAGCATTAGGTGGAAGAAGCGTTTAAAGCGTTCTACATCACACTTAGTTACGTCTTCGTAGCAAGTGATGCTGTCTTGCTCTGTAAAGAAGAAGCCAAACATGCCGCCAACTTGGTTTACTACCAATGGCACGCCGTGTTTGTCGGCAAGTTCTTTGAAGCCTTGTGCAAGTTGCTTAGTTTTCGCTGCTAGGCGCTTTTCGTTTCCTTCTTCTTTTAGAAGGTTCAAACATGCAAAGCCTGCTGCCATTGCAACTGGGTTACCAGAAAGCGTGCCCGCTTGGTAAACAGGACCTGTTGGCGCTACGTATTGCATGACTTCTTTACGACCACCAAAAGCGCCCACTGGCATACCACCACCGATAACTTTACCCAGTGTTGTTAGGTCTGGTTTGATGTTGTAGTGTGCTTGCGCGCCACCAAGAGCAACACGGAAACCTGTCATTACTTCATCAAAAATCAGTAGTGCACCTTCTTGGTCACAGATTTCGCGCAGACCTTCATGGAAGCCTTCTACTGGTGGAATACAGTTCATGTTGCCCGCAACTGGCTCAACGATGATACAAGCGATTTCGCCTTTGTTTGCAGCGAACAGTTCACGGACTGAATCTAAATCGTTAAATGTTGCCGTTAGTGTGTGCTTAGCAAAGTCAGCAGGAACGCCAGGAGAGCTTGGTTGGCCCAGTGTTAGTGCACCAGAGCCCGCTTTGACTAGCAAGCTGTCAGCGTGACCGTGGTAACAACCTTCAAATTTCATGATCTTGTCACGACCAGTGAAGCCACGAGCAAGACGGATAGCACTCATGGTCGCTTCTGTACCAGAGCTCACCATGCGGATTTGTTCCATTGATGGCACTAGCTCAGATACAAGCTCAGCCATCGCAATTTCCATCTCAGTTGGCGCACCGAAACTTAGACCGCGTTGTGCTGCATCGATAACCGCTTCACGGATTACTGCGTGGTTATGACCTAGAATCATAGGACCCCAAGAGCCAACGTAATCAATGTACGCTTTACCATCGGCATCAAAAATCAGGGCACCGTCTGCTCGTTCGATAAATAGCGGAGAACCGCCAACGCCGTTGAATGCACGAACTGGTGAGTTCACACCGCCAGGAATGGTTTGCTGAGCCTTTTGATATAGCTCTGATGATTTGGTCATGGGGTTATCCTCTTTTGATTGCTCGGACCAAGTGGAGCGCATTGTACCTAGCTAAACTCAAGTTAGAAACGTTTTGGGTAATTTATGTGTAGTCTGGCGTTGTAATCTTACATATCAGCATCGGATATAAAGAATCGGCGGTGAATACTTGAACGAGTTGGTCAGGTATTGGATAATCGCTCTAATTAGCACAAATTTGACGTCTTGCTTCAGGCTTGACGCATTACACGAGTGAGAGAGGTCTTCGTGAGCGAAGTAAACGTACCATTATCTTTTTCTGATGCCGCGGCATCTCGCGTTCAAACGTTGATTGCGGAAGAAGAAAACCCAGCGCTGAAATTACGCGTATACATTACTGGTGGCGGCTGTAGTGGTTTCCAATACGGCTTCACATTTGATGAAAACGTAAATGAAGGCGACACAACAATCGTAAACAGTGGCGTAACACTGGTTGTAGACCCAATGAGCCTGCAATACCTAATCGGTGGCGTGGTTGATTACACTGAAGGTTTGGAGGGAGCACGCTTCTTCGTTAATAACCCAAATGCAACAACAACGTGTGGTTGTGGTGCATCGTTCAGCGTGTAATTAACACGACAACAGGCAGCCAATTGGCTGCCTGAGTTTTACGTAGCAGGAAGTCACGTAAACGCACTCCCGGTTCCAAAGAGAGCTGAGAGCTAAAAATAAAAAGGACTTTGTATGTCTGGATCTTCTTTTGGGCGTCGTATTGTAGAGCGTCCATGGCTAGTCTCTCTAACGCTTGTGATCGCTTTAGCTGCTTGGCTCGCAATGGGTCAACTCAAAGCACAAGACGAAACGGTTTCTCCTTCAAACTCTCAATCTGAAGACACGCCTGTTGCTAAGGTGATGTTCAACTCTTTTACCGCCCAACCAACCAGCAAAACCATTGAACTGTATGGTCGCACCGCGCCAAATCGCCAAGCTCGTCTCGGCGCAGAAGTGGCCGGAAAAATCATTCGTCTTAACGTAAATAAAGGCCAAAGTGTTAAACGAGGCCAAGTTATTGCCAATATTGATGAGCGTGACCTCGATATTCAACTTAAACGTGCCAAGGCGATGCTGCGCGTAAAAGAAAAAGAATTTAAAGCGGCGGAATCTTTAAAAATTCGTGGCTTACAAGGGGAGGTGGCTTTCGCGACGGCGCAAGCCGCATTAGTTGATGCTAGGGCTAACTTAAGTAATGTCGAAACAGCGCTTAGAAATACTAAAGTAAGAGCGCCGTTTGATGGCATTCTTGATCACAAATTTGTAGAAATAGGGGACTTCGTTGGCGTTGGAGACCCAATAGCGACCGTGATCGATCTAGAAAAACTGGTGATTGAAGCGGATGTCAGTGAGCGTCATATCCAATACCTAAAAGAAGGTCAGAAAGCAGACGTTCGCACCATCAATAATGTTCATCACCAAGGTACCATTCGGTACATTGGAAGAGTTTCTTCAACTTCCACCAATACTTTTCCGGTTGAAATTGAAATCAAGAACGATGAAATCGCAATGCCAGCAGGGATAAGTGCCGAAGTGGTTCTGTCTTTGAGCGAGGTTCTCGCGATCAAAGTCACAGCAGCTATGTTAGCGCTTGATGAAGAAGGAAACCTTGGCATTAAGACCTTGCGTGATCAACATGTTCACTTTGTACCGATCCAATTGGTTAAAGCAGAGAAAGATGGTGTTTGGCTGTCTGGCTTAGGTGATCAAGTTGACATTATCGTGTTAGGGCAAGGTTTCGCTCGTGATGGTGACTTAGTGATGGCGACGAAGGTGGCTGACGCCATTAAAGCCGCGAATCAGCAGTAAGGAGGCGATATGTTTGCTTTGATTGATGCTGCGCTGTCGCGTGCACGTACGATGCTAACACTCTTAGTCATGATCCTGATTGCGGGTGTTATCACTTACATTACGATCCCAAAAGAATCCAGTCCTGATATCACCATCCCTATTATCTATGTTTCGGTAGGTCACCAAGGCATTTCTCCAACTGATGCTGAGCGTTTGTTGGTACGGCCAATAGAACAAGAATTACGCTCCATTGAAGGGGTAAAAGAGATGACTGCCGTTGCCTCGGAAGGTCATGCCTCTGTGACGTTAGAGTTCAGTGTAGGCGTCGATCTTGCTGAAGCAATGGCCGATGTGCGTGATGCTGTCGATCTAGCTAAGCCGAAGTTGCCAGAAGATAGCGATGAACCGACCGTAAATGAAGTCACATTTGCCTCTGAAGAACCAGTACTTACGGTTGTGCTTTACGGGACTGTACCAGAACGTACAACCGTACAAATTGCCCGTGTACTTCGCGATAAATTAGAAAGCTATCGCCAAGTCTTGGAAGTGGATATTGCGGGAGATCGGGAGGACATTGTAGAGATCGTCGTCGATCCATTGCTGATGGAAAGCTACGGTTTGGATCAAGCGGATATCTACAACTTGATCGCGTTAAACAACCGTGTCGTTGCAGCAGGTTTTGTCGACACGGGGTACGGACGATTCTCAGTTAAAGTCCCTTCTGTTTTTGATTCTTTAAAAGACGTCTTAGAGTTGCCAATTAAAGTTAATGGCAAAGAGGTGATTACCTTTGGAGATGTCGCCACTGTGCGTCGCGCGTTTCGAGATCCAGAAAGTTTTGCTCGTTTAGATGGTAATCCTGCTGTTGTTCTCAACGTCAAAAAGCGCGCGGGTGAAAACATCATTGAGACGGTTGAGTTAGTCAAACAAGTAATGCTCGAGGCACAAAAGCGTTCAGAGTGGCCGAATAACCTACAAGTCAAATACACGTGGGATCAGTCTGATGACGTCAAACTGATGCTCAACGATCTGCAAAACAACATTCTCTCGGCAATCATTCTTGTGGTGATTGTTATCATTGCAATTCTTGGGGTTCGAACGGCGTTGCTTGTTGGGATCTCTATTCCGGGTTCTTTCCTTACGGGGTTATTAGTTCTGTCGGTATTTGGCTTAACGGTCAACATTGTTGTGTTGTTTGCTCTCATCATGGCAGTCGGCATGCTCGTTGATGGGGCTATTGTCGTGACAGAGTTTGCCGATAGGCGGATGCAAGAGGGTATACCACGTAAAGAAGCCTATCGTGATGCTGCAAAACGTATGGCATGGCCGATTACAGCCTCTACGGCCACCACTCTCGCCGCATTTGCTCCATTACTCTTTTGGCCAGATATTACTGGCGAGTTCATGAAGTATTTACCATTAACCTTAATTGCCACCTTGACTGCTTCTCTTGTAATGGCGTTGTTGTTTGTGCCGGTTATAGGCGGAATCATTGGTAAGCCTCAAGCTGTTAACCAGAAAAGCCAGCAAGAGATGGTTGACTTGCACAACGGAGAGTTTGAGAAAGCGACGGGCATTACAAAGCTTTACTATCGTACGTTGTCGATTGCGATTAAGCACCCACTTAAAGTGTTACTCAGTGCGATATTGCTTGCGGGTGGAGTCGGTTTTACTTACAGCAAAGCTGGCTTAGGTGCGGAATTTTTTCCGGAGGTAGATCCTGCTTTCTTTACCGTCAAGGTCCGTTCTTACGGTGATTTATCGATCAACGAAAAAGACGTCGTGATGAAAGAGATCGAAAAAGTCATGCTAGGACACGATGAGTTTGAAAGTGTCTATACGCGTACCGGAACGGATTCAAATGATGGTGATGAGATTGGTCAGATTCAGATTACGCCTGTCGATTGGCAATATCGTCGCAAAGTGAAAGACATCATTGAAGAGCTCAAACAGACTACTAATCAATTCTCAGGCGTAGAGTTGGAATACAAATTCCCCGATGCTGGTCCGCCAGTAGAGCATGATCTCGTCATTGAAATGTCGGCACAAAACTCAAGCATTGACCAGTTAGACAGTGCGGCCAAGATGGTTCGTTACTGGGCTGATCGTAATCCCGCTTTAACTAACTTGAGTGATACCACTAATAAAGAGGGAATTGACTGGCAGATTGATATTCGCAGGGACGATGCTTCTCGCTTTGCCGCTGATGCGACTTTGGTTGGTAATACTGTCCAGTTTGTGACTAACGGTTTGAAGATTGGTGATTATCTTCCCGATGATGCCGATGAAGAAGTCGATATATTAGTGCGTTATCCGCAGGATAAACGTGATATCGGTCGGTTTGACCAATTACGTGTAAAAACGGCTGCGGGTTTGGTGCCGATCACGAACTTCGCTCAAATTAAGCCTGATCACAAGCAGGATACGATTCGTCGTGTCGACGGTCGCCGAGTGATCAACATTCAAGCTGATATGGTCGAAGGTTATAACCTCACGTTAGAGTTACCTAAAATTACTGAAGAGGTTCAGCAGCTTGGTTTGCCAGCGGGGATTGAGTTTAAAATTCGCGGTCAAAACGAGGAGCAAGAAAACTCTTCTGCGTTTTTACAAAGTGCTTTCATGGTTGCACTAGGTGTGATGGCTTTGATCCTGATTACTCAATTCAACAGCTTCTACCAAGCATTTTTGATTTTAAGTGCTGTGCTGTTCTCTACGGTTGGTGTGTTTGCCGGTTTGCTTATCTTCCAAAAACCGTTCGGTATTATCATGTCAGGTATTGGTGTTATTGCGTTAGCGGGCATTGTCGTCAACAACAACATCGTCTTGATCGACACCTATAACCAAATGCGTAAACGTGGTCTAGAAAAGTCGGACGCGATATTACGGACTGGGGTTCAGCGCTTGCGCCCTGTGTTGCTTACCACAGTGACGACCATATTAGGTTTGTTGCCAATGGTGTTAGAAATGAACATCGATTTGGTGAATCAAAAAGTTGAATTTGGCGCACCAAGTACCCAGTGGTGGTCGCAATTAGCAACCGCGGTTGCTGGTGGCTTGGCATTTGCGACCGTGCTGACTTTGGTTTTAACGCCTTGCCTGTTAATGCTTGGACGTGAGCATAATATTGATGATTCTCAAACAGAAACAAAAGAGGCAGCCTAGGCTGCCTCTTGGTGATTCAATTTTTACTCGCATCACTCAACATTATTTCATCGCGAGTAACTTACTGTAACGGTCAAGCTTCGCCATGCTGGTTTTCGCGTTAGCCATAAAGGTTTGCTTCGCTTTCCCCGTCAAAGATTTCGATTGCGGCAATTTTACCGTTCTTGCGTTCTTGTGTACGCCGTTTACTAAGAACTCATAATGCAGGTGAGGTCCGGTTACTCGTCCAGTACCACCTAGAGTACCAATCGTTTGTCCTTGTTTAACACGTTGACCTGTCTTCACCATTCGTTTGGTTAAGTGTAAGTACTTAGTCACATAGGTATTGCTGTGTTTAATGAAGACGTAGTTACCATTGAATTTGTTGTAAGCCGACTTAAGCACTACGCCGTTACCCGCAGCCCAAATTGGGGTACCAACTGGAGCTGCATAGTCTGTACCACGGTGAGGGCGAACTTTCCCGGTTACTGGGTGAAGGCGACGAGGGTTGAAGTTTGAGGTTACACGGCGGAAATCCAAAGGTGCACGTAAGAAGGCCTTTTTCATTGCTCGACCATTTTCATCGTAATACTTGCCACTCTTTTCATCCAAAATCGCCGTAAAGGTATCACCTTGGTTTTTAAATACTGCAGCGATAATTTTGCCACGACCAATGACTTCACCTTCTACAACTTCTTCTTGATAAAGCACTCGGAAGGTGTCGTTTTTACGAATATCCAGCGCAAAGTCGATATCCCAACCAAAGATTCCCGCCAGCTCCATGATTTGATTTGCATTCAATCCCGATGAAATACCAGCATTCCAGAAGTTAGATTTAATCGTTGCTTCGGCGTAGTTGTATTGATAGTCGACTTCTTTTTTGTCGACTTCAGAGACGTATTTACTTCCCTGCAACTTGATACGAAAAGTTTCAAAAGCATTCAATGTACGTTTTAGCTGTATAAAATCGTTATTTTCATCAAAGCCAAATTGCAATCGGTCTCCGGGACGAAGCCGAGTAAGCTGCGCTTTGATCTCTTTATCTGAAGTGATGAGTTCGTGAAGAAGACGAGGGGAGAGCCCTACGCGATTAAACAGGACGGCAGCGCTTTCGCCATTTTTGACTTTATAGGTTTCCCAACGCAAAACAGAAGGAAGATTAGAAGAGGCGCTGCGCTCGGGAGATTCTACAGAAATCGGTACCGAATAGTGCTCACCAACTTTGAGTCGGCTTTGCTGCGGGTCGAGGTCTTGCGGATCAGGCAAAAAGAATAGTGCAAAGATGATGAGGGCACTAAAAAAGCCGATCAATACTTTGTGCAAGAGTGGGAGTCTGACAAAAATCGAATGCATAAGGTACTTGATTGCTAAATTAAACGTAAAAATTGACAACTACCTAGTCTAACGTGTTTCAAAATGCATCGCTATTCAAGTAAGATGTTCAGCTATTATATTTTTGCCAAATCTGTGGGAGTGAACAAGAATGGCGAGCATTGAAGCTGCATTAGCCGAGATTAAGCGCGGTGTTGAAGAGCTGATTCCAGAAGAAGAGCTGATCGCGAAACTAAAAGAAGGCCGTCCTCTACGTATTAAACTCGGTGCCGATCCAACAGCACCTGACATCCACCTAGGCCATACGGTTATTTTCAATAAGCTTCGCTTGTTCCAAGAGCTAGGTCATGAAGTGACGTTCCTAATCGGTGACTTCACTGCAATGGTTGGCGACCCAACAGGTAAGAACACAACGCGTCCACCACTAAGCCGTGAAGACGTATTGCGCAATGCAGAGACATACAAAGAGCAAGTATTTAAGATTCTTGATCCGGCTAAGACTAAGATTCAGTTCAACTCTGAGTGGCTATCTGAGCTTGGTGCCGAGGGTATGATTCGTCTAGCGGCAAACCAAACGGTTGCACGTATGCTAGAACGTGACGATTTTAAAAAGCGTTACGCAGGTGGTCAGCCAATCGCTATTCATGAGTTTATGTACCCACTACTGCAAGGTTGGGACTCAGTAGCAATGGAAACAGACGTTGAGCTTGGTGGTACTGACCAGAAGTTCAACCTACTAATGGGTCGTGAACTGCAAAAATCTCACGGTCAAAAGCCACAAGTGGTATTAATGATGCCACTGCTTGTTGGTCTAGACGGTGAGAAGAAGATGTCTAAATCTTCTGGTAACTACATTGGTATTAGCGAAGCACCAAGTGAAATGTTTGGTAAGATCATGTCTATCTCTGACGATCTAATGTGGAGCTACTATGAGCTACTGTCTTTCCGTCCTCTGGAAGAGATCGCACAGTTCAAGTCGGATGTTGAATCTGGTAAAAACCCACGTGATATCAAAGTGCTGCTAGCAAAAGAAATCATCGCACGTTTCCACTGTGAAGCGGACGCTGATGCAGCAGAGCAAGAGTTCGTTAACCGTTTTGCTAAGAACCAAATTCCTGACGAAATGCCAGAGTTTGATTTTGACGCGGGCACGCCAGTAGCAAACCTACTGAAAGAAGCGGGTCTATGTGCTTCAACTTCTGAAGCTATGCGTATGGTTAAACAAGGCGCAGCGAAGATTGAAGGTGAGAAAGTTGCTGATGCGAAGTTTGCGCCAGAAGCCGGAACTTACGTATTCCAAGTTGGTAAACGCAAATTTGCACGTATTACTATTAAGTAATCAATAACTGCTCAAAATGAAAGCGCCTAATCGGCGCTTTTTTTGTATTAAAATTTGGTGAAATCGTGTGACATTGACTGTAAAAACAGATGAACTTTGTTACTATACGCGCGCTGCAAAATGAGCAGCTTTATCGGAGATTTACATGAACAATACCGACCATCCTCCCAGTTGCTGGGTGAGTAAGATTAAGGGAGCGAAGTAACCCGCTTCGGTATTGGCGATCTCCGCCTTACCTGAGTGGTAAGGCATCTTTTCTATTTTTCCTTCTTGTTATTTCCTTCAACTAATTCTGAACAGACAGTGCAATTGCATTGATGTCTTCACGCATCTTGATTTTCTTATATAGAAAGCAAGTGCGCGAACAACTTTTTGCGCGCGTTGTCGATGGTCGTTACCAATGCCAATCGGGAGATTCGCCATGACGGTAATGAACAACACTTTTATTGAAACAACACCAAACTTCTCAGAGGTTGAAATTGGTGCCGCTCGTAATGCATTTCTGCAATATGAGCAGGAGCAACAGCTACACTTATTGACCGTAATGCCTATCGACGAAGCCGTCGGTATTTTACAGCACTGCTCGGTTGGTTATGTGAACAGCCTAATTGCTCAACTGGAACAAGCAGGATATGACAAACGAGCGAGACATTATGCGCACCAGCTGGGGCTG
The DNA here is from genome assembly GCF_002906655.1 of Vibrio hyugaensis. NCBI lineage: Bacteria > Pseudomonadati > Pseudomonadota > Gammaproteobacteria > Vibrionales > Vibrionaceae > Vibrio > Vibrio hyugaensis. Next base: position 2,880,541 of record NZ_CP025794.1, read on the forward strand.
CATATGTCAGAGGTTGATACACCGGACGGTTATTTATCGACGAGTGTTATCGAGCATGTGAAGCAGCGCATTGGCTGGATCATTGCCCTTGCATTACTTGGTATTGTCTCTGGACTTATCATCGCTCAATACGAGGACACACTAAGCCAATTGGTTTTGCTGGCTGTATACATGCCTGTGATTGCTGCTGCTGGTGGTAATACAGGAACGCAGGCGGCTACGTTGGTTATCCGAGCTCTTGCAACTGGGGAGCTTAAGAAGCGTCAATGGCTTGCCGTGCTTTGGAAAGAAAGCCGCGTCGCTTTATGTATCGCGTTTACGATTTCTATCGTGATGATTGGCAGAATTATGCTGTTTAGCGGTAATCAATCAACGGGCGGTTTTGAGCTTGAAACCATCGCATTTGCTATTGCAGTCGCTCTGTTTATTCAGGTGACGATTTCGACGACATTAGGTGGGCTACTGCCTATTGTTGCTCGAGCATTTAAACTGGACCCAGCCGTTTTGGTGAGCCCAGTTTTAGCATCAATTGTTGATATCTCAGGTATGTGGATTTACTTTACCGTTGTTAACTACTTCTTAGGCATTGCCTGACTGAAGCTGATAATGTCTTGATAGAAGAGTTTCTCAAAACGCGTAATAGGGGCGACGACAGGTTTGTTATCGTCCCTTTTTTCTGGGAAATAATCCGATACAAACTGAACAAACACAGTGTTTGGTTTACCATTCTTATCTAACCCATACCCTGCCATATTGTAAGTCCCGTACAACGAGCCACTCTTTGCTATCAACTGCCCTTTGATTGGTGCTTTACGCATACTTTTGCGGTACTGCAAAGTCCCAGACTCACCTGACCTTGGCATAATGGCGATTAGGTTGAGTTCCTTTTCATGCTGCCAAATGTAACGCAGGATTGCTGCCATAGAGGTTGCTGAGATTCGGTTATTACGTGATAATCCAGAGCCATCTTCTAGTCTTGCATTACGGATATCGACGCCAGTATTGGCAAAAATAATTTGCTTGATCGCTTCTGTGCCATTGGCGAAGCTTCCTGCCTGGACAAAAAACTTCGCGCCCAATGTTTTGGTTAGTGTATCGGCAATAAGGTTATCAGAGCGTTTAAGCATTTGATCCAACAATTGAGGTAAAGGCTTCGATTCATGTATCGCGAGCAATTTACGCTGCTTTTCTGGAGGCGTGCCGATACGGATATTGCCTTTCAAGCTGATTCCAACTTGTTTAAGCAACTTCTCCAATTTTTTGCTGGTGTAACTTTCTGGATCTTGCACGGCAAATTTAAGAGGTAACGGTTTGTCCCCTCGGTCAACGAGGCAGCCGTTAAGTTCATAATGATTGTCAGGCTTGGCAATTAGGTCTAAATCGCAATGACGGCTCTTTTGAACGCTTCTAGAGACGGTTTTTACACTAGTGCTGACATTAATTGGCTGATGCTCAGGAACATAAACCCGCGTTGAACCGTTTTTCTTGGTGTAGATGGAAGCTTGAACACAGTTGTCATTCAGAGTGATCGCCGATGCTGGCGCGCTATAACAAACCCCTAGGATATCCCATGGCCAGCCGACCGCGCGGTTGTATCCAGTAAAGGCACTATTATCGAGCCATAGATCGCCTTTGATTTGTGTTAAACCGTTTTTCTTTGCGCGAGTCAGTAGATTTTTGAGATCGCCAGTCAGCAACGTTGGATCACCAGAAAAATGAATGACGGCGTCCGAACTAGAGCTTTCTAAGGTAGTGCGAAAAGCAAAGTTGTTTCCCAGTTCAAGTTTCGCAGCCAAGGCGGTGACGACTTTTAGCGTGCTAGCTGGCGGGAAATACTGGTCGGTTGGATGAATACCGGTTAGCTCACTTTGGTCGTTGAGTTTTTCAGCAATCAAGCTGACACGCGAACCTTCTGGTAAGACCTCTTGGTGAGGGTAGGCTATTGATGTGAGTGGGGCGAGACTAGAAAAAAGTAATAAAGACCAACGTAAGCGCATAATGACATTTCGTGAGGTTAGTTATGCAATTGAGTATATACCGAAAAATTGCAGAATTCTGGATATAAAAAATGCCCGCATAGTGCGAGCATTTTATCTTCAAGTCTTAAGACTGAATTAGAAGTCGTAACGTAGGCCTAGAGCTAGCTCGTCTTCTGCGTCAGCTTTAGTCGCTTTGTAGTTAGCAGACTCTGTTGAACCCATTTTATCGCCAGCATCAATTAGGTTGAAGTTGTACGATACGTAACCACGGAAGTTAGGCTTGAAGTAGTAAGACGCGTCGATAGCGAAGTTGTTCGCTGAAGTATCGCCGTTTGTCTCTGCGTTGTTGTATGTAGAAGTGAATACAGTTTGACCTAGAGTGTAAGCACCCGCTAGTTCGTAACCTGTGTAGTCTACAGTGTTTTTGAAGTCAGCTTCTTTTTCGCCGTCAGTGAATACACCAGCGAAGTATAGGTCGCTCATTGTGTAAGAAGCAGCAAGCATGTATTCGTTAGCGTCAGCTTGATCTGCGTAACCAGCACCTAGGTCAAGACCAGTGTCGCCTAGAGTGTAGATTGCAGATAGTGAGTAACCATCTTCGCCGTTGTCTTTGTATGCGCCGTTTTCTTCTACACGGTCAGCAAAACGGTAGCTAGCTTTAACAGCTAGGTTCTCGAATTGGCCTTTGTAAGAGAACATGTTGTCTGAACGGTCAGCAGCAGCTAGTTTGTCAGCAGCTGTGTTACCAGCGTAAGCCATGATATCAGTAAAGTCAGTGATAACACCTAGTGCACCGTCGTTTTTACCGTAAGTAACTTCACCGAAAGCACCGCCTAGACCAGCGTATGCGTAACGAGTGTCTAGATTGCTGTTACCGTCTACACCGCCGTCTTCAGCAGTAGTGAATTCACCTTCCCAGAAACCAACACCGTATAGGTTGTCGTTGATTGCTTGAGTACCAAGGAAGTTTAGACGGATGCGAGAGTTGTCCGCTACGTCGCCATCTTTCATAGATAGACGCGCTTCAGCACGGCCGCCCATTTCTAGAGAAGTGCCGTCTTGGTTGTAAAGTTCAGCTGCGTTAACGCCAGTTGCCATAGCTGCTGCAGATACAGAAAGAGCAATTAGAGTCTTTTTCATCTTATTTGTCCTAGTTAGCTGTCCATAATCATTGTTTTATGGGGGAGAGGTTGTCTCTCACAAGTTGTTGTAGTGCGTATAGTTTCACTCGTGAGAATCGCCCACATTCGAAAAAGCTATGACGTAACAACTTGCCGGACATGTTTTACTGCTAAAGTTTCCTTATGAGTTAGTAAAATGATATAAATCCAACTAATGAACAGTGTTCAATTGTTGTTGGTTTTAAAGTAAGTTGCTGTATTTTAATGATTATAGAGGGGTTAACATTGGTCTGACATTGATTTGTTTTTATCTTTTTTGATGTTTTTAATGTAATGAACAGTGTTGTTTTTCAATAAATTGCGATGATAGTTAAATCTAAAAACAATTCGTGGCTCTGCATTTCCTAAGCTGCCACGCTATGAAATCGAATTAGGGTGATTTCATATCGGAGTTTGTTTAAACTAACTGAAACAAATCTTTGAACGCACTACCTAACCATTCGGTTGGGTGGGCTTTTTTTGTCCAAAGACACCTTTGGCCTTGAGGTTATATAATGGAAAAAGTTCCAATGACAATGCGTGGCGAACAATTACTACGCACAGAACTCGAACGTCTACTAAAGCTTCGCCCACAGATTTCAGAAGCAATCGCAGAAGCACGCGAACTTGGTGACTTGAAGGAAAACGCGGAATACCACGCAGCTCGTGAAGAGCAGGGAATCTGTGAAGCACAAATTCGTGACATCGAATACAAACTGTCTGTGGCTCAGGTTATTGACGTAACTAAGATGGACAACACGGGCAAAGTAATTTTTGGTTCAACCGTCACTCTGATCGATTGCGATACAGAAGAAGAGAAGACCTACCAAATCGTTGGTGATGACGAAGCGGATATTAAAGCTGGTCGAATCTCTGTTAGTTCTCCAATCGCTCGTGGTTTGATTGGTAAGATGGAAGGCGACGAAGTCGTTATTCAAACCCCTGGTGGTGCGAAAGACTTCGAAATCGACAGCGTAGAATACGTGTAATCACTCGATATGTCTTATCGCTAGATGCAAAAAAGGTCGCCATTGGCGACCTTTTCTTCTTCCATAGAGTAAGTTGGGATTACTTACGAGGAATTTCGATTTTACGCTCTTCAGATTGGCGGTACAGCACAAGTACTTTACCAATAGTCTGAACTTTTTCAGCGCCCGTCTCACGTACGATAGCGTCGATGATTAGCTGTTTTGTCTCACGATCTTCTGATGCAACTTTCACTTTGATCAGTTCGTGATGGTTTAGAGCGATTTCAATTTCTGCTAGCACGGCTTCTGTAAGTCCATTTGCGCCCATTAGCACAACAGGTTTTAAACTGTGAGCCAGGCCTTTAAGGTGCTGCTTTTGTTTGGTGCTTAGGTTCATTACGCGGCCAATTTTCTTTAAAATAAGGGTTGAAAAAAGCTATTTTAACGCCATCTATTGCTGAAGACTATAATTTATTGAGTAATAGGTTGAGCCTATTAAAACAATAGCTCCTATTTGCGCCTTGTTGGGATTAAAATGAGTAAACAAAAACATTCGGCTAGTTCTGGTCGTTGGTTGAAAGAACACTTTGATGATAAATACGCTAACGAAGCTCGTAAAAAAGGCTATCGTTCTCGTGCTTACTTCAAAATTGATGAGATCCAAACGAAAGATAAATTGTTGAAACCTGGCATGACTGTGGTCGATTTAGGCGCAGCTCCGGGTGGTTGGTCTCAATATGCTGCTAAGATAATAGGTGACGAAGGACAAATCATTGCGTGTGACTTGCTACCAATGGATCCAATCGCTGGTGTAAGCTTCCTACAAGGTGACTTTCGTGACGATGCAGTATTAGAAGCGTTGTTGGAAAGAATCCAACCTTCGATGGTAGACGTAGTAATGTCTGACATGGCGCCTAATATTGCAGGCAACAACTCAGTAGATCAGCCGCGAGCTATGTATTTAGTTGAATTGGCTTTAGATATGTGTCGACAAGTTCTAGCACCTAATGGTAGCTTTGTCGTAAAGGTTTTCCAGGGGGAAGGCTTCGACGAGTACGTTAAAGAAGTCCGAAACATGTTTAAAGCCGTAAAAATCAGAAAACCAGACTCATCGCGAGCTCGCTCACGAGAAGTCTTTGTTGTAGCCACTGGTTACAAAGGTTAACTATTTCGCTCGTTTAGAGCATGGTTAACACTATAGCTACAGGTCATAAACTGTAGTACCCTACCTTTAATTACAATTAGTTATCGAGAGGCTGACACCTTGAGTGACATGGCAAAAAATTTAATTCTGTGGCTTGTTATCGCTGTCGTGTTGATGTCGGTATTCCAGAGCTTTGGCCCTGGAGAGAGCAATGGCAGAACCGTGGATTACACCACGTTTGTACAGGAAGTTGGCCAAGGCCAGATTCAAGAAGCAACTTTTAAAGACGGTGAGATTAGTTTCGTTCGTCGTGGCGGTGGTGCCAAAATGGTCACCTACATGCCAGTGTATGATCAGAAGCTTCTAGATGACCTAATTAACCAGAATGTAAAAGTACAAGGTACGCCTCCTGAAGAGCAGAGCTTACTAGGTACTATCTTCATTTCTTGGTTCCCAATGATCTTACTGATTGGTGTGTGGATTTTCTTCATGCGTCAAATGCAAGGCGGCGGCGGTAAAGGCGCAATGTCCTTCGGTAAGAGTAAAGCTCGTATGATGAGCGAAGAACAAATCAAGACGACTTTTGCTGACGTCGCAGGCTGTGATGAAGCAAAAGAAGACGTTAAAGAACTGGTGGATTACCTGCGCGATCCGAGCCGTTTCCAGAAACTGGGCGGTAAGATCCCAACGGGTGTTCTAATGGTTGGTCCTCCTGGTACCGGTAAAACGCTATTAGCAAAAGCCATTGCAGGTGAGGCGAAAGTACCGTTCTTTACTATCTCTGGTTCTGATTTCGTAGAAATGTTTGTTGGTGTTGGTGCATCTCGTGTGCGTGACATGTTCGAACAAGCGAAGAAAGCGGCACCTTGTATCATCTTTATCGATGAGATCGATGCGGTAGGTCGTCAGCGTGGTGCTGGTGTTGGTGGTGGTCACGATGAACGTGAACAAACACTAAACCAAATGCTAGTAGAAATGGATGGTTTTGAAGGTAACGAAGGTATCATCGTTATCGCTGCGACTAACCGTCCTGACGTATTGGACCCAGCGTTGCTACGTCCAGGTCGTTTTGACCGCCAAGTTGTGGTTGGTCTACCTGATGTACGTGGTCGTGAACAGATTCTTAAAGTACACATGCGTAAAGTGCCTCTTGCTGGCGATGTAGAGCCTTCTCTCATTGCACGTGGTACGCCTGGTTTCTCTGGTGCTGATCTTGCTAACTTGGTCAACGAAGCTGCACTGTTTGCTGCTCGCGGCAACAAACGCAATGTATCTATGGTTGAGTTTGAACTAGCAAAAGACAAAATCATGATGGGTGCAGAGCGCCGTTCAATGGTGATGTCTGAAGAGACAAAAGAGTCTACGGCTTACCACGAAGCTGGTCATGCTATTGTTGGTCGTCTCGTGCCTGAACATGATCCAGTGTATAAAGTATCTATCATTCCACGTGGACGTGCGCTTGGTGTGACAATGTACTTACCAGAGCAAGACCGCGTAAGCATGAACCGTCAACATCTTGAGTCAATGATTTCTAGTTTGTACGGTGGTCGACTGGCTGAAGAACTTATTTACGGCAAAGAGAAAGTATCAACTGGTGCATCAAACGATATTGAACGTGCAACAGATATTGCTCGTAAGATGGTGACACAGTGGGGTTTTTCTGAAAAATTAGGTCCGCTTCTTTATGCAGAAGACGAAGGCGAAGTATTCCTTGGACGTAGTGTGACACAGACTAAACACATGTCTGATGATACAGCGAAACTTATCGATGACGAAGTCCGTAAGATCATCGACCGCAACTACGATCGTGCGAAGCAAATTCTGGAAGACAACATGGATATCATGCATGCGATGAAAGATGCGCTAATGAAGTATGAAACCATTGATGCTGGCCAGATTGATGACCTGATGGAACGCAAAGCAGACATTCGTGAGCCTGCTGGTTGGGGTGATAAACCTACTAATAAACCAGAAGACGACGATAAGCCTCAAGCGAAGCCTGAAGTAAAAGCGGAAGAGAAGCCTGTTGAGCCTACTAAACCAGTAGAGCAATCAACGTCTCAAGAAGCGACTTCAAGCGAAGTGCCAGAAAAGAAAGACTCTGAATAAAGAGTAGTCTTTGATAAGAAACCCCGAGTTAAGCTCGGGGTTTTTGTTTATGTTGTAATTATTAAAGCTATGATCATTAAAGCAAACAATAAATCCCTCAACCTATCCCATCCTCACGTGATGGCGATTCTCAATGTCACGCCGGATTCATTCTCTGATGGTGGCAAGTTCAATAATCTTGATTCTGCTTTAATCCAAGCTGAGAAAATGATTAAGGCTGGAGTGAGCATTATTGATATCGGTGGCGAATCGACACGTCCAGGGGCGCCAGACGTTACATTAGAGGAAGAGTTGCAACGTGTTGTTCCTGTGATCAAAGCTATCCGTGAAAAGCACGATGTTTGGATTTCTGTTGATACCAGTAAAGCAGAAGTGATGCGTCAAGCGATTGAGGCTGGTGCAGACCTCATTAATGATGTTCGTGCCCTTCAAGAGCCGGGAGCGTTAGAGGTGGCTGCTGCATCAAACTTACCAATCTGTTTGATGCACATGAAAGGGCAACCTCGAACCATGCAAGCTAACCCTCACTATGATGATTTGATGAGTGATGTGGCTGAATTTCTGCATGAACGTATTACCGCGTGCGAATCGGTAGGGATCGAAAAGTCACAACTTATTCTTGATCCTGGTTTTGGTTTTGGCAAAACCATAGAACACAATTATCATATGCTTGCTCATCTCGACAAGTTTCATGACTTTGGTTTACCTATATTGGCTGGAATGTCGCGTAAGTCCATGATTTTTAAATTATTGGATAAGCCAGCGAGCGAGTGTGCTAACGCAAGCGTTGTCTGTGCTACTTTAGCAGCGATGAAAGGTGCACAGATCATTCGAGTTCATGATTTTGAAGAAACCATTGAAGCAATGAAAATTGTCGAGATGACGAAAAATAATATCTAAAAAAGAATTAAGGAAAGTTTTATGTCTGATAAAAGACGTTACTTTGGTACCGACGGTGTGCGCGGGAAAGTAGGACAATACCCAATTACCCCTGATTTCGTACTTAAGCTTGGCTGGGCTGCTGGTCGTGTACTAGCAAAACAAGGCACTAAGAAAGTGATCATCGGTAAAGATACGCGTATCTCTGGCTACATGCTTGAATCTGCGCTAGAAGCCGGTCTTGCTGCTGCGGGATTAAAAGCGACCTTTACTGGTCCGATGCCAACACCGGCTGTGGCATACCTAACGCAAACCTTCCGTGCGGAAGCGGGTATTGTGATTTCTGCTTCACACAACCCTTATTACGACAACGGCATTAAGTTCTTCTCGTCTGAGGGTACTAAATTACCAGATGATATCGAGCTTGCTATTGAAGCTGAGCTAGACAAAGACATCGAGTGTGTTGAGTCTGCTGAGCTCGGTAAAGCTACGCGTCTAAATGATGCTGCTGGTCGTTACATTGAATTCTGTAAGAGCACGTTCCCATCAGAGCTTAGCCTAGCAAGTCTTAAGATTGTCGTTGACTGCGCACACGGTGCGACTTACCACATCGCTCCTAATGTATTCAAAGAGTTAGGTGCAGAAGTTGTTGCTATGGGGGTTGAGCCAAACGGTACTAACATCAACGCTGAAGTTGGCGCGACTGACGTTCGTGCGCTACAAAAGCGTGTTGTAGAAGAGCAAGCTCATCTTGGTCTGGCGTTCGATGGTGACGGTGACCGTATCATTATGGTTGACCATTTAGGTAACAAGATCGACGGTGACCAAATCGCTTACATCATCGCACGTGACGCACTGCGTCGTGGTGAGCTAAAAGGTGGTGTCGTTGGTACGCTAATGACAAACCTAGGCATGGAAAATGGTTTGAAGCAATTAGGCATTCCATTTGTGCGTGCAGCAGTGGGTGACCGTTATGTGATGGAACAGCTGCTTGCTAAAGGCTGGAAAATTGGCGCGGAAAATTCTGGCCACGTTATCTTGCTAGACAAAGTAACAACGGGTGATGCTATCGTAGCAGCACTGCAGGTGATTGCGTCTGTAGTTGGTAGTGATATGTCGTTGCATGACTTGTCTCAAGGTATGACACTTTACCCTCAAGTGCTTGAGAATGTCCGTTTTGCTGGTGATAACAATCCACTTGAAGAGCAAGCCGTACTAGACTCTGTAGCGGCGGTTGAAGCGGAGTTAGGCGATAAAGGCCGTGTATTGCTTCGTAAGTCGGGCACAGAGCCATTGATCCGAGTTATGGTGGAAGGTGAGGATGCAGACCTTGTTCAGAGCTCTGCGCTTAAGATTGCCGAAGCTGTAAAAGCAAGTTGTTAATCATTGCTTTAATGCCTTTTGCGAGAGAAAAGGGCAACTTTTGCCCTTTTTTTGAGCGCTTAATGCGTTAGTGCTGATTTTTTGCTAATTTTCCCTTGTCAGCGTTACTGGCTTTCGCTAGTATTGCTCCGCCTCCCGTTAGGAGGTCGCTAGCCTTGTTCTAAAATGAAAATATTATTTTTGAACGGCGCTGGCTCAACAATTTGGAACATAGGTGGAAAAAATGTTTTCAGTTCTACTTGTGATTTACCTGTTGGCGGCGCTTGGTGTGATTGGCCTTGTGTTGATTCAACAAGGTAAAGGCGCAGATATGGGAGCCTCGTTCGGTGCAGGTGCTTCAAACACAGTGTTTGGCGCAAGCGGCTCAGGTAATTTCTTAACCCGAACAACTGCTATTTTAGCAACCGTATTTTTTATCATTAGCTTGTTACTTGGTCGTATGTCTACGCACAAGACTGAGTCACAATGGGTAGACCCAACATTAGGTCAACCAGTTGTAGAACAAGTTAAAGATGCAGCGAGTGAAGTTCCAGCACCTACTGGTGATGGGATTCCTCAATAAGCTGTAAAAGTTTATGCGCCGAGATGGTGAAATTGGTAGACACGCTAGCATGAGGTGCTAGTGCCTTTGGTGTGAGGGTTCGAGTCCCTCTCTCGGCACCATGAGTTTACAAACTTGTAAATCACTTGTTTGAGGGTATAATGCTCAGCAAGTCGGACGCGGGGTGGAGCAGCTTGGTAGCTCGTCGGGCTCATAACCCGAAGGTCGTCGGTTCAAATCCGGCCCCCGCAACCAATCTCTTCTTTCATTGGAAAGAATGATGCGATTGGCAAGTTTGCACAGTGCTAACCACACTGTGAGTTAAGAAAAGCATTTTTGGCTATTCTTAACGTATCAGGGTCCAGCAGCATAAAACCCCGACTTTCGGGGTTTTTTGTTATCTGAGTTTTTATAATCGCTCAGATACTGCTTGGTTTTTTGATTGGGCTCTGAGCCCTTTTTTTGTTTCTGGAGTGGTTAAAATGACTGGTTTAGAAAGACAACTTACTGAAATGCTTGAAGCTCCAGTAGAGGCATCAGGCTACGAGTTGGTTGGATTAGAATTTATTCGTGCGGGTGCGCACTCAACGTTACGTATTTACATCGACCATGAAAATGGCATCAATGTAGATGCCTGTGCAGAAGTTAGCCATCAGGTAAGTGCAGTATTAGACGTTGAAGATCCAATTTCTGTTGCTTACAGCCTAGAAGTTTCTTCTCCAGGCTTAGAAAGACCACTTTTCAAAGCAGCACATTACGAGCAATTTATTGGTCACGAGGTCAGCATCGTATTGAAAATGGCTGTTGCCAACCGCCGCAAGTGGGCAGGTACTATCCACAGCGTTGATGGTGAGACAATAGCGGTTACTGTTGAAGGGCAACAAGAAGAGTTTGCTCTAAGTAACATTTCAAAAGCTAACCTGATCCCTAAATTTTAGTTCCCTAAAAAAGTTTAAGCTTAGAGGCTAAATACAATGAGTAAAGAAATTTTAGCGGTAGCAGAAGCGGTATCGAATGAAAAAGCGGTACCTCGTGAGCGTATCTTTGAAGCTCTTGAGATTGCTCTAGCAACTTCTACTAAGAAAAAGTACGAGATCGAAATCGACGTACGTGTTGCTATTGACCGTAAAACGGGCGAATTCGAAACATTTCGTCGTTGGTTGATCGTAGAAGATGTAGAAAATCCAACAAAAGAAATCTCACTAGAAGCTGCACAGTATGAAGATCCAGAACTTCAACTAGGCGACTTTGTTGAAGATGATATCCCTTCAGTTACTTTTGACCGTATTACGACACAAACGGCTAAGCAAGTTATCGTACAGAAAGTACGTGAAGCTGAGCGTGCACAAATCGTTGAACAGTTCATTGACAATGAAGGTGACCTTATCACTGGCGTTGTTAAGAAAGTAAACCGTGAAACTATCGTAATGGACCTTGGTAACAACGCTGAAGCGGTAATCCTACGTGATGACCAACTTCCTCGTGAAAACTTCCGTCCAGGTGACCGTGTTCGTGGTCTTCTGTACAAAGTAGCTCCAGAAGCTCGTGGTTTCCAACTGTTCATCACGCGTTCTAAGCCTGAAATGCTAGCAGAGCTATTCCGTGTGGAAGTGCCTGAGATCGCTGAAGAAATCATCGAACTTAAAGGTGCGGCACGTGATCCAGGTTCTCGCGCTAAGATCGCGGTTAAAACAAACGATAAACGCATTGACCCAGTGGGCGCTTGTGTTGGTATGCGTGGTGCACGTGTACAAGCAGTATCTGGCGAACTTGGTGGTGAGCGTATCGATATCGTTCTTTGGGATGATAACCCTGCACAGTTTGTTATCAACGCAATGGCGCCAGCAGACGTAGCATCAATCATTGTTGATGAAGATGCACACTCAATGGACATCGCAGTTGAAGCAGACAACCTAGCACAAGCTATCGGTCGTGCAGGTCAAAACGTTCGTCTAGCTTCTCAACTGACTGGTTGGGAACTGAACGTAATGACTGTTGCAGATCTTCAGAAAAAACACGCTGAAGAATCTCAAGCATCAATCGAGAACTTCATGAAGTACCTAGACATTGAAGAAGACTTCGCTCAACTGCTTGTTGAAGAAGGTTTCTCAACGCTAGAAGAAATCGCATACGTACCAGTTAACGAACTGCTTGACGTAGACGGTCTTAACGAAGAACTTGTTGAAGAACTACGTAGCCGTGCTAAAGACGCACTAACCACTATCGCACTAGCACAAGAAGAGTCATTTGAAGGTCTTGAGCCGGCTGAAGACCTACTAGGTCTTGAAGGTCTAGAGCGTGAAATGGCGTTCAAACTAGCAGCGAAAGGTGTTGCAACACTAGAAGATCTAGCCGACCAAGGTATCGACGATTTAGAAGGTATTGAAGGCCTAACAGAAGAACGCGCAGGTGAGCTTATCATGGCTGCACGTAACATCTGTTGGTTCGGCGAAGAAGCATAATATCAGCAAGGAGGAAGCGGCATGACACAATTAACAGTTAAAGCTCTGAGTGAAGAGATTGGTACTCCAGTCGACCGCTTAATGGAACAACTTGCTGACGCTGGCATGAACAAAGCGAGTTCTGACCATGTATCGGATGAAGAGAAGCAAAAGCTTCTCTCTCACCTGAAGAAAGAGCACGGCGATACGTCGGGCGAATCTGAACCTACTAGACTGACGCTTCAGCGTAAGACTCGCAGCACTCTGAGTGTTGCAGCAGGTGGCGGCAAAAGTAAGGATGTTCAAGTAGAAGTGCGTAAGAAGCGCACGTATGTGAAGCGCAGCACTATCGAAGACGATGCAAAACGTGAGGCTGAGGAAGCAGCAAAGCGTGAAGCTGAAGAGCTTGCGAAGCGTGAGGCAGAAGAACAAGCCAAACGTGAAGCTGCAGAGAAAGCACAGCGCGAAGCCGAAGAGAAAGTGAAACGTGAAGCGGATGCAAAACGTGACGCTGAAGAAAAGGCAAAACGCGCACAAGCTGAAAAGGCTAAGAAAGACATGAATGCAAAAAATGCGGATGTTAATACGCAAGCGAAGAAAGAAGCTGACGAGCTAAAGCGTCGTCAGGAAGAAGAAGCCCAACGTAAAGCTGAGCAAGAAGCAGCGAAGCTTGTTGAAGAAGCTCGTAAACTTGCAGAAGAGAACGAAGCTCGTTGGTCTGAAGAAGAGTCTAAGAAGAAAGAACTTGAAAACTCTGACTACCACGTAACCACTTCTACGTACGCTCGTGAAGCTGAAGATGCAGCTGACCGTAAAGAAGAAGGCGGTGCTCGTCGTAAGAAGAAGAAACCAGCTAGAGAAGAGCAGTCACGTGGTGGTCGTAACCAACGTGGTGGTAAGGGCCGTAACAAAGGCAAACTTGCTAAGCCAACTTCAATGCAACACGGTTTCGATAAGTCTGCGACTGTAGCAAAACAAGACGTAGTAATTGGTGAAACAATCGTTCTTTCTGAACTTGCTAACAAGATGTCGGTTAAAGCGACAGAAGTTATCAAAGTGATGATGAAGATGGGCGCTATGGCGACTATCAACCAAGTGATCGACCAAGAAACAGCACAACTTGTTGCTGAAGAAATGGGTCACAAGGTAGTTCTTCGTAAAGAGAACGAACTGGAAGAAGCAGTACTATCTGATCGCGACACTAACGCAGAAGCAGTACCTCGCGCTCCAGTTGTAACAATCATGGGTCACGTTGACCACGGTAAAACGTCAACACTTGACTACATCCGTCGTACACACGTTGCTTCAGGCGAAGCGGGTGGTATCACACAGCACATCGGTGCTTACCACGTTGAAACTGACAACGGCATGATCACGTTCCTTGATACTCCTGGACACGCAGCGTTTACTGCAATGCGTGCTCGTGGTGCTCAAGCGACAGATATCGTTGTTCTTGTTGTAGCAGCAGACGATGGCGTAATGCCACAAACAGTTGAAGCGATTCAGCACGCGAAAGCGGCTGGTGTTCCTCTGATTGTTGCTGTGAACAAGATCGATAAAGAAGACGCGAACCCAGACAACGTTAAGAATGAGCTAGCTCAATACGACGTAATCCCTGAGGAATGGGGCGGTGAGAACATGTTTGTTCACATCTCTGCTAAACAGGGTACAAATATCGATGGTCTTCTAGAAGCTATCCTTCTTCAGTCTGAAGTTCTTGAACTTACGGCTGTAGCTGAAGGGATGGCGTCTGGTGTTGTTGTTGAATCTCGCCTAGATAAAGGTCGTGGTCCAGTTGCAACCGTACTTGTTCAATCAGGTACGCTAAACAAAGGCGATATCGTTCTTTGTGGCCAAGAATACGGTCGTGTTCGTGCAATGCGTGACGAACTAGGTCAAGAAATCACTCAAGCTGGTCCATCTATCCCTGTAGAGATCCTAGGTCTTTCAGGCGTACCATCTTCAGGTGATGAAGCAACAGTAGTACGTGACGAGCGTAAAGCACGTGAAGTAGCAAACTACCGTGCTGGTAAGTTCCGTGAAGTGAAACTTGCTCGTCAGCAGAAATCTAAACTAGAGAACATGTTCTCTAACATGACTGCTGGTGAAGTTGCTGAACTAAACGTAGTACTAAAAGCAGACGTACAAGGTTCTGTAGAAGCGATTGCAGACTCACTACTGAAACTGTCTACTGACGAAGTGAAAGTGAACATCGTTGGTTCTGGTGTTGGTGGTATTACTGAAACTGATGCAGTACTTGCAGAAGCTTCTAACGCAATCATCCTTGGCTTTAACGTTCGTGCTGATGCTTCTGCTCGTCGTGCGATTGAAGCAGCAAGCGTTGATCTACGTTACTACTCAATCATTTACCAATTGATTGACGAAGTTAAACAAGCAATGGGCGGTATGCTTGCTCCAGAATTCAAGCAAGAAATCATTGGTCTTGCTGAAGTACGTGACGTATTTAAGTCACCGAAACTGGGCGCAATCGCTGGTTGTATGGTTACTGAAGGTCTGATCAAGCGTAACAACCCAATCCGCGTACTACGCGATAACGTTGTTATCTACGAAGGTGAACTAGAATCACTTCGTCGCTTTAAAGATGACGTTCAAGAAGTTAAAAATGGTTACGAGTGTGGTATCGGCGTTAAGAACTACAACGACGTTCGCGTAGGCGACCAGATCGAAGTATTCGAAATCGTTGAAATCAAACGTACTCTAGACTAATTGACTAAAATTACTAAACGTCTAAAAGACAAATAGTAATTGGTTGTTGAATACACCATGGGGGGCTGGCTTGACCATCCCCCCATTCTTTCTATTTAAGAGAATGAATATGTCAAAAGAATTTAGCCGCACGCAGCGCGTATCGCAGCAGCTGCAAAAAGAACTTGCAATGATCCTTCAACGTGAAGTTCGAGACTCTCGCCTTGGTATGGTGACGATTTCTGATGTAGAAGTATCACGTGACCTTGCGTATGCAAAAGTATTCGTTACTTTCCTATGTGTGGGTGAGCAAACGCCAGAATCATGCCTAGCGGCATTACGTGAGCACGAAGTGCACATTCGTATGATGCTTGGTAAGCGTATTCGTCTACGTCTAACGCCTGAAATCCGTTTCTACTACGACAACACGTTAGTAGAAGGTATGCGCATGTCGAACCTAGTGTCTGAAGTCGTGAGCGAAGACAAACGCAAACAGCAAGATTCAGGTCGCGAAGAAGATCAGGCAGGGGAAGAGTAATGGCTCGTCGTCGTAAAGGTCGTCCAATTAATGGCGTTATCTTGTTGGACAAACCAACAGGTATTTCTTCCAATGATGCACTACAAAAAGTAAAACGTATTTTCTTCGCTGAAAAAGCAGGTCATACGGGTGCATTGGACCCACTAGCGACGGGCATGTTGCCAATCTGCCTAGGCGAAGCAACCAAGTTCTCTCAGTTCTTGTTGGATTCTGATAAACGCTATCGCGTGATTGCTAAGTTAGGCGAGCGTACTGATACGTCAGATTCTGATGGCGAAGTGGTAGAGACTCGTCCAGTCGACGTAGATCTAGCGAAGCTTGAATCGTGCATCGATACATTCCGTGGCGAATCGGACCAAGTTCCTTCAATGTTCTCTGCATTGAAGTACCAAGGTAAACCATTGTATGAGTACGCGCGTAAAGGTATCGAAGTACCACGTGAGTCTCGTAAGATCACGGTATACGAAATCGTGCTTCACCGTTTTGAAGGCGATGAAGTGGAGATGGAAGTACATTGTTCAAAAGGCACGTACATCCGTACTATCGTTGATGATCTTGGTGAAATGCTTGGTTGTGGTGCGCACGTGACGATGCTACGTCGTACGGGTGTTGCTAAGTACCCATATGAGAAAATGGTGACGTTAGAGCAGTTAAACGAACTTCTGGAGCAGGCTCATCGCGATGAAGTTGCGCCAAAAGAGCTGCTTGATCCGTTATTGCTACCAATGGATACTGCGGTTGAAGATTTACCAGAAGTAAACCTCAATGCAGAGCTTACCAATCTTGTTCAGCATGGTATGCCTGTACAGGTGTTCGGCGCACCTGCTGGTACGCCACTTCGCATGACTTCAGGTGAAGAGAAACTTTTCATCGGTGTCGCTGAACTAAACGATGATGGAAAAGTAGCACCAAAGCGTTTGGTGGTTTTCCGTGACGAAGCATAAGCTCACCAATGAATTGAAAATACCGGCGAAATCGCCGGTATTTTTGTATTGCGCGGATAAGGAAACTTCCCTATAATTCGCGCTTCGCGTAGCGGCTGAATCAGAGATTGGCTGCTACAACTTTAAACTTACTCTTATTAGGAGAGAATTATGTCTCTGAATGCAGAAACTAAAGCAGCAATCGTTGCAGAATACGCACAAGGCGAAGGCGACACTGGTTCACCAGAAGTTCAAGTAGCTCTACTTACAGCTTCTATCAACCACCTACAAGGTCACTTCAAAGCACACAAAGGCGATCACCACAGCCGTCGTGGTCTTCTACGTATGGTTTCTCGTCGTCGTAAGCTTCTAGATTACCTAAAAGGTAAAAATCTAGCTCGCTACCAAGACCTAATCAAGCGTCTAGGCCTACGTCGCTAATAAGCGACTGCATAGCAGTTTGTCTAAAAGGGGCTTTATGCCCCTTTTTTGTTGCCCGTTACTTATTTTGGCTGCTATAGCTTAGCCAAATCAAACTTATGCCGTTATACTACACGCGGCTAAATCTCGTTTTGAGATTTTCACTAAGCTCATCGTATTACAGTCAACCACGTCGACCAAAAGGTCGCGACTATTAAAAGTGTACTTCAGTCTGACTCAGTCCATTTTTACTAGTCGCGATTCGTAATACCTTGAGTGTCAATTAACACACTCTGAGGCGCCTTTATTCGTAAAGAACGCTCGGAAACAAGGAATAACAATGTTCGAAAAACCAGTTGTTAAAACGTTCCAGTACGGTAACCACACAGTTACTCTAGAAACTGGCGTTATCGCACGTCAAGCTACGGCTGCAGTAATGGTTACAATGGACGATACAGCAGTATTCGTTTCAGTTGTAGGTAAGAAAGAAGCGGTTGCAGGCCAAGATTTCTTCCCACTAACAGTAAACTACCAAGAGCGTACTTACGCGGCAGGTAAAATCCCTGGTGGTTTCTTCAAGCGTGAAGGCCGTCCTTCTGAAGGCGAAACGCTAACAGCTCGTCTAATTGACCGCCCAATTCGTCCACTATTCCCAGATGCATTCAAAAACGAAGTTCAGGTTATCGCGACAGTAATGTCTGTAAACCCAGACGTTCAGCCAGATATCGTAACAATGATCGGTACTTCTGCTGCGCTTGCTATCTCTGGTATCCCGTTCAACGGTCCTATCGGTGCTGCGCGTGTTGGTCACGTTGATGGTCAACTTGTTCTAAACCCAAGCAACACAGAGCTAGATGCATCTAAACTAGACCTAGTGGTTGCAGGTACAGAATCTGCGGTACTAATGGTTGAATCAGAAGCGGACAACCTAACTGAAGAAGAAATGCTAGCTGCGGTTGTTTACGGTCACGACCAACAACAAGTTGTTATCAACGCGATTAACGAATTCAAAGCTGAAGTTGCTACTCCTGCTTGGGATTGGGTTGCTCCTGAAGAGAACACTGCGCTTAACAACAAGATTGCTGAGCTAGCAGAAGTGAAACTTGTTGAAGCTTACCAAATCACAGAAAAGATGGCTCGTTACGACCGCATTCACGAAATCGCGGCAGAAGTAAACGAAGTTCTACTTGCTGAAGATCCAGAAGCGAACACAAAAGAAATCCACACTATCTTCCACGATCTAGAGAAGACAGTTGTACGTCGTAGCATCATTGCTGGTAACCCACGTATCGATGGTCGTGAGAAAGACATGGTTCGTGCGCTAGACGTACGTACTGGCGTTCTTCCACGTACTCACGGTAGCGCGCTATTCACTCGTGGTGAAACTCAAGCGATCGTTACAGCGACTCTAGGTACACAACGTGACGCTCAAATCATTGATGAGCTAACTGGTGAGCGTAAAGATCACTTCCTACTACACTACAACTTCCCTCCATACTGTGTAGGTGAAACAGGTTTTGTAGGTTCTCCTAAGCGTCGTGAGATCGGCCACGGTAAACTGGCTAAGCGTGGTATCGCTGCAGTAATGCCATCTGTAGATGAGTTCCCATACACAGTACGTGTTGTATCAGAAATCACAGAATCTAACGGTTCTTCATCAATGGCTTCTGTATGTGGTACTTCTCTTGCTCTTATGGATGCAGGTGTGCCAATCAAGTCTTCTGTTGCGGGTATCGCAATGGGTCTTGTTAAAGAAGGTGACGATTTCGTTGTTCTTTCTGACATCCTTGGTGACGAAGACCACCTAGGTGATATGGACTTTAAAGTAGCAGGTACTCAATCTGGTATCACTGCACTTCAAATGGACATCAAAATCGAAGGTATCACTAAAGAGATCATGCAAATTGCGCTTAACCAAGCTCAAGGTGCACGTAAGCACATCCTATCTGTAATGGATGAAGCAATCTCTGGTGCTCGTGAAGACATCTCTGAATTTGCTCCTCGCATTCATACAATGAAGATCAGCTCAGAGAAGATCAAAGACGTTATCGGTAAAGGTGGTGCAGTTATCCGTGCTCTAACGGAAGAAACTGGTACAACTATCGAAATCGAAGACGACGGTACTATCAAGATTGCAGCAACTGAAGGTGCTGCAGCGAAAGAAGCTATCCGCCGTATCGAAGAGATCACTGCTGAAGTTGAAGTAGGCCGTATCTACACTGGTAAAGTAGCTCGTCTAGCTGACTTTGGTGCATTCGTTACTATCCTTCCAGGTAAAGATGGTCTAGTACATATCTCACAAATCGCTGAGAAGCGTGTTGAGAAAGTGTCTGACTACCTAGCTGAAGGTCAAGAAGTTCAAGTTAAAGTACTTGAAATCGACCGTCAAGGCCGTGTACGTCTAAGCATGAAAGAAGCAGTAGAGAAGCCAGCAGAAGAGGCGTCTGACGCATCTGAAGCGAAAGGCGAGTAATCTTAGTTTCGACTTTTGGTCTTTTATTAGCTTAAGAGCCTGAAAGCATGCTATAAAAGGGGAGCATTTTCGCTCCCTTTTTTTGGTTTGTTTCGAAGTATTTACCCTCAAATGAGGATAACTATCCTATAGTGCATAAAAGAGAAACAGACCCAGAGCGGTCCAAACAGGAGTACTAATTAGTGAAATGGTTTCAAACCGCAAGTTTATGTGTTGCTATCGCGCTGACCGGTTGTGCTAATACATCTCAACAATCATCGGAGAAATGGATCTATCCACCGATGGCCGTTCCTCTACAGCCGAGCGTTCAACAAGAGGTTCAGATCGCGCGTCTGTCTCAGCTTCTACAACGTCCTGACCTAAGTGATGAAGTGCGCGCAAAAATGCATTACGAGCGTGGTAACTACTACGACAGTGTTGGTCTTCGTGATCTTGCTCGTTTGGACTTCAACCAGTCTCTACAATTAAATCCTGCTCAACCTGATATATTTAACTTACTTGGGGTGTACTTTACCCAGGTAGGTGAGTTTGATGCGGCTTATGAAGCCTTTGACTCAACGCTAGAATTAGCGCCAGAAAACTCTTACGCAGAACGTAATCGTGCCATTGCGTTGTACTACGGCGGTCGAATTGATCTTGCTTTAGAGGACATGACTAAGCACTACGAAGAGATGCCTAGTGACCCATTCCGTGCATTATGGTTATACATCATAGAAGCAGAGCAAAACCCTGAGCAAGCGAAAGCGAACTTAGAAAAACGCTACCAACGTGATCGCAGCGAAGAGTGGGGATGGGTGCTTGTTGCCATTATGCTTCGTGATGTGTCAGACGATGCCGCACTTAAAGCCATTATGGATGGAACGCGTGAAAATTACCGCCTTGCGGAGCGCCTGACAGAAACCTACTTTTATTTAGGTAAGCGCTACCAACTGGAAGGGGATGTGGCTGATGCCATTGCCTTGTATAAATTGGCGATTTCTTTCAATGTGTATGAGTATGTTGAGCATCGTTACTCTTTCCTAGAGTTGGCTCAAATATACGATAGGCTACAACAAGAACAGCTGGCTAAACTCAAAGCCGAGCAACAAAAAGAAGAAGCAAAATAACAGAAGGCCGCTCACTTAGAGCGGCTTTTTTGTGCTTGAAGATTTTGAACCTCTTCACTAAAATAGTTAGCCTTGCTAACTAAATGGGTTGTACTCGATGGCATTAGAAAAAAGCTTGATTGATTTGGAACGTTTTTGTGCAAAAGCGTGGCGTGTTTATGCCAAGGAAGATCCGCTTTCTCATTTGAGCTTTAACGAGTTTGATTATCTACGAGTGATCCAGCTTTACCCAGAGGGAGTTCGAATTACGGACCTTGCTGAAGAGCTGCAAGTCACCAAACCTTCAGCTTCAAATATGGTGGTTCGTTTGGAGAAAAAAGGATTAGTACAACGCATTGCTTGTAATGAAGATGCACGTTCAAAGCGTGTTCTTTTAACGGAAGAAGTCATTCAAGAAATGTCGTTAGAGCAAGTGGTTTACAAGGATATTTCTGAACAACTCGTGCGTAAACTTGATAAGCAAGAAGCACAGCAACTGAAAGCGCTACTGGATAAAGCGCTCGGAAACTAAACATACATTTTATTCTTTTATCTATTTAGTTAGCTTTGCTAACTATTGGTGGTAGTCATGCAAAACTCTATATACAAACAGTTTTGGAAATACACAATTCCGACCGTTGCAGCCATGTTGGTCAACGGCTTATATCAAGTCGTAGATGGCATTTTTATCGGTCGTTATGTAGGGGCTGATGGATTAGCCGGGATCAATGTAGCCTGGCCGATCATTGGCTCGATACTTGGTATTGGTATGATGGTGGGCGTAGGTACGGGTGCACTAGCCTCTATCAAACAAGGTGAAAAAGACAGTGAAGGTGCTAAACGCATTCTCTCAACAGGTCTTTTACTTTTAGTTGCTTTGATGCCTGTCGTAGCGACAACCTTGTTCTTCTTCGCTGATGACTTTATTCGTTGGCAAGGGGCTGAAGGTCGTGTTTACGAGCTTGGTTTGCAGTACCTGCACATCCTAAGCGTGGCGTGTGTGTTCTCGTTAGGGTCAATTGCAGTGCCGTTCTTGCTGCGTAATGACGATAGCCCGAACTTAGCTACCATCTTGATGGTGATTGGTGCCGTAATCAATATCGTGCTCGACTATCTCTTTATTGCTTGGCTTGGATGGGAGCTTAAAGGTGCTGCTATTGCAACGGCGCTGGCGCAGATGATTGTGACGATTTTGGGTGTGGGTTACTTCTTTACTTCCAGAGCCAACATGCGTTTGTCTTTCAGTGACTTGAAGATGCAGTTTGATGTTATCCCTAAGATTGTCATGATCGGCACATCAAGCTTCTTCATGTACGCATACAGCTCAATGATGGTCGCGCTGCACAACGCTCTGTTTGCTCAGTACGGTAGCGCTCTGTTAATTGGTGCTTATGCTATCTTGGGTTATATCGTAACGGTCTACTACTTGATCGCGGAAGGCATCGCTAATGGTATGCAGCCTTTAGTGAGCTATAACCATGGCGCACGCAACCAAGACAATATTCGTAAGCTGTTGAAGGTCGCAATGGGCACGTCAGTGCTCGGTGGTGTCGCGTTTGTTATTTTGATGAACATCTTCCCATACGAGTTTGTATCGGTGTTCAACAATGCCGATCAAAACCTGATTGATGCGACAGTGGTTGGTATTCGCCTCCATATGTTTGCATTGTTCTTGGATGGGTTCTTAGTGGTTGCTGCGGCGTACTACCAGTCGGTGAACAAAGGCAGCAAAGCCATGTTTGTGACCATTGGTAATATGGCAATTCAATTGCCGTTCTTGTTCATCATGCCGAAACTTCTAGGCGTAACGGGTATTTGGATTGCATTCCCACTATCTAACATCGCCTTGAGTTTAGTGGTGATGAGTATGTTGTGGCGCGATATTAAGAAGTTAATGAATGAGAGTACTGTAGAGCCGAGTGTTCAAGTTTCCTAATCGAAAAACGCAAACGAAAAAGCGAGGTTAACACCTCGCTTTTTTATTGGTTTGAAAACCCTGAGAAGAGCTTAGATGTTCTTCACTTCTAAGCCAGCAAGCTGATGCCAGTAACCGTTACATTGGCGGTCTTGGATCTTGCCTGGATTAGTGCCTTTCTCGTTTGAACGGAATTGGTCTAGTTCAGAGAAGGTACTGATACCGAGTGGGCTTAGACGAACCACATCAACCAAACCTCCCATACTCGGGAGATCATTGACCAAGTTGTAGCAGTAACCCGATTGAGTCTGAATGCCATTTAGGTTGAAGACTTCTTGACCTTCTTGGCTGCTGACTTGGATACCTGTTGGGTACTTAATACAGCAAGTTTCGCAGTCGTCTTTGGCTTTGTTTTCTGCACGAGCGGTAAAGCAGCGTGCCGAGTAAGCCAGTGGCAGGTAACCATGGCTGAAAACTTCCACTTCAAACTTATTGCGAATACCCAGCTCGTCACATTGAACCAGCGTGTTGCTGAGCCACTCACGCGATAGCTCTACTGGCATACACCAGCGGGTCATGCCTTGTTTTAGGAACAAGTTAAGCGTGTGGGCGTTGTATGTATTAACCGCTGGGCCTACTACGAAAGGCACTTTGTGTTCAGAAGCTAATTGAACTGCAGATACGTCGTTAGCTTCAATCGCGAAGTCACCATTGTCGATGTATTTCTTCATGATGTTGACTTCACTTGGCGCTTCTAATAGTGCCATCGTTGAAAGCACCACTTGTTTACCAGATGTAGACAGTTCTTTCGCGATATCAAACCAGTGCGCAGGTTTTATCTCTCGACGTTTTGAACACACGGTTTCACCTAGGTAGATGATGTCCGCAGAACTTGATTTTGCCTGCTCATAAAACGCTTCAATATCTTGCTTTGGCCAGAAGTACAACAGCGGACCAAGTGCGTATTTCATTGAGTTATCCATCTTAACCTCTACTGCCATTTACGGTGGTAAGCACCAAGTGTGGTTTGCGTACCTTCCGATACATTTGCCAACGCTGCATCCCAAGCCGCTTCTACTTGGTAAGCCTCTGGGTTTGCTTGGTAACGATCAATCGCTGCACGCCATGTGCGCGTTACTTGCTCTACGTACGCAGGGCTACGTTGGCGGCCTTCAATTTTTACTGAAGCCACATTTGCCGCAAACAGCTCAGGTATCATAGAAAGGGTGTTTAAACTGGTTGGCTCTTCCAGTGCGTGGTAGCGTTTCTTCTCGCCTTCAATTTCAGCGTCGAAACGACCTTTACACAAGGTTGGGTAGCCCGCGTTTTCACCGGCGCTGTAGCGATCGATCAGGATGTCGTTAAGACGAGATTCCAGACCGTTTTCTGTTTCTTGCCAGCGAACGTATTTCGCTGGAGAACACGCACCCACGGTGTTTGGTGACTCGCCGGTCATGTAAGACGACAAGTAACAACGACCTTCTGACATGATGCACAAACTACCAAAAGCAAAGACTTCCAGCTCGACATCGCTGGTGATGTTGCGAGAAAGCTGTTTCACCTGATGTATAGACAATACGCGAGGCAGTACAACGCGCTTTACGTTGAAGTTTTGTTTGTAGAAATCAACAGCCGCAACGTTTGTCGCTGAGGCTTGCACAGATAAGTGCAATTCTAGTTCAGGGTATTTGCGAGCAGCGTATTCCAGAACCGCAATGTCAGCGACAATCAAAGCATCAACACCAAGAGCCGCTGCGTTATCGACGGCATTTGTCCAGCGATCAAAGCCATTTGGATGGGCAAAGGTGTTGAGCGCAACGTGGATCTTTTTGTTGCGGTCATGAACGTATTGCACCGCTTTTTCTAGCTTCTTGCCGTTAAAGTTAAGACCAGCAAAGTGACGAGCGTTGGTATCGTCTTTAAAGCCGATATAGACGGCGTCTGCACCGCAATCAATCGCGGTTTTTAGCGCAGGCAAGTTACCCGCAGGACACAAGAGTTCCATATGCTCACAATTTTAGAGAATAAAAAGGTGCCCGCATTTTATGAAGAATTATGAATAGCGAAATTGACCTAAGTTAGGTTTAGCTCAATAAAGTTGAGATTTACCCCTTGGGAGTAAGGGGTAAAGGCAAAAAGAGAGAAAAATGAGTGGTTAGTTTTTATGACGACGGTTTTGCGCAAACAACTCTTCAACTTCATGTTTTGGTTGAGGGCGATAGAAATGGAAGCCTTGAATCGAGTTACATTGTAGGTTCGATAACAGTGTCGCTTGCTGGTGGGTTTCCACACCTTCGGCAACCACGGTTAAATCTAATGACTTACCGAGATTGATGATGTTCTCAATCACCGTCACTTGTTTCGGTAGGGTGTCGATGTCGTTGATAAACGCGCGGTCGATTTTCAACTCATCGATTGGGAAGCGAGCCAAGTAAGACAGTGAAGAATAACCAGTGCCGAAGTCGTCGATAGACAGAGCAAAACCAAGCTTTTTGATTGCGTTAAGCATTTGCAGTGTGTGTTCACTGTCACTCATTACCGCACTTTCGGTTAGCTCGAAGGTAATACAGCTTGGGTCAAGCTCGGTAGTGCGCAGTAGCTTCTCCATATAGTCGATCAATTGCGGGTTGCCAAACTGTTCTGGAGAGAGGTTGATCGCGACACGTCCGGGCAAAATGCCTTGCAGTTTCCAGCGTTTTACCGTGTTAAACACATCACGCATCACTACGCGACCAAGGTGTTCAATCAAGCCTGCACGCTCAGCTACGGGGATAAATGCGCCAGGGCTGATGTAACCTTCGACGGGATGCTTCCAACGTACTAGTGCTTCTGCACCGTTAATGCTGAAGTCACGCGCGTTGACCTTTGGTTGGTACCATACTTCTAAGCCGTTTTGTTGCAGTGCTTTTTGCAGTTCAATCTCTAACCATAAACGCATGCGCGCTTCTTTATTCATCTGATCGTTAAATTTAATCAGACGGTTACGACCTCGGTCTTTCGCTTCGTACATCGCGGTATCAGCATTTTGCAGCAGAATACGTGCGTCTTGGCCATCTTCTGGATAGCGCACGCTACCAATAGAACACGCAAGGCGCTTACTGAAATGATGCAGATCGAATGGTTGATTGATCAGAGAGATAATGCGTTCAGATAAAATCTCCGCCATGCGAGTGTTTTCTGGCTCAGGCAGGATGATGCCAAATTCGTCACCGCCTAAGTGACCAATGATAGCTTGATTTGGTAACGAACGTTTTAGGCGGGCGGAGACTTCTTGAATTACTTTGTCGCCGATATGGTGACCAAGAGAGTCATTGATATTCTTAAAGTTATCGATATCGAGGTAGAAAACCAGCAGTGGCGTTTGGCTTTTGATCAATTGTTCTAGGCGTTTGGTAAAGCCAAAACGATTATAAAGCTTGGTCAGGGAGTCGATGTGCGCGTCTTCATTGGTGGCAGAAGAGAGTAGTTTTGGCGCATCATCGGCGTCTTGGATCAATATGATTTGGGACTCGCTACCAAGAATTGCCGTAGTGTCCGCATGCAATTGGACTTTACGTTCAAATCCACAACGTGCGCTGGTTAAACAAACAAAGGGCTTTTCTGATAACAGCGTGCTGATGCGATGGGTGAAAACCTTTTTGCTGTTTTCATCAATGAACAAGCGAGTAAGCTCTTCACCCAGTAATTCGTGGGGAGAGTTTAACCCCAGTAAGCGAGCTGAAGCAGGGTTTGCAGAGATGATAATGTCATCTTCAACAAGCAATAAACCGTCAGGTAAGAGCTGGGTGAGCTTGGCAAACTTGCTTTCAGATTCTTCTAAAGAGCGAACCAGAATTTGTTTTTCTGATGTATCGACGGCATGAAAAACCACAAAACGGATTTCGTTTTCTTCGTGAACCGGAGAAAGACTGAAGTGCAAACTGGTTTCGAGATCGGTTTCGTCGAGTGTGATTTCTGCTTCGACATGCTCGCCTTTGAAGGCACGCTGATAGTAGGGCGCGAGCTTTTTGTAGAACTGCTCTCCCAATACCTGACTGTCGTTAAGGCCGATGATTTCATCATGACCTAAGCCTGCAATGTCACAATAGCGATCACTTACCATTCGATAATTGTGTTTCTTATCAAGAATGGCAAAAAAGAAAGGGCTATTTGAGGTTAGCGTTGCAAACCAATGTTGTAATTGCTGGGAAGGCATTAAGGTGTTACCGATCTCCAATGAGCCTGATTATTCGTCCGTGTAATAAAAACGCTATTTTGATAACTATAACTTTGAACATACCGTTATTAAAGCGTTTATCCACGACTTAGCGTCAATAATACACGTAAGGTCAAAAAAACGACGCTAAGGTTGGTAAAACTGCCTACTTCTAAAACAAACAGTTTTTTTGATACATAACAGGTACTGGTATTACTCTATTGCGTAATATAAACGACCTTATGACAAAGTAACGGATAATTAGCGTGTTAAACAAGATTCGCAGTCAACTAGTAAAGAACGCAGCATCAATTTTGCGATCTCCAGTCCAGTTATTGCCACAAACTGTTCAGAAAAAAGCCTTGTTAGAAGGCCTAAAAATGGTGTTCAAAGAAGCCTTAGAAGATGGCGATTTTGAGTTCCTTGAAGACAAGTGGCTAAAAGTTGCGATTAAAGACTTGAACTTAGCATGGTATATCAGCTACCAAGATGAAAAGTTAGTGGTAGCAGAGAAACCGGTTCAGGAAGATGTGAGTTTTAGTGGTAACCTTAACGACCTAGTACTTATTGCTGGTCGTAAAGAAGACCCTGACACGCTGTTCTTCCAACGTCGTCTTTCTATTGAAGGTGACACCGAGCTAGGCTTGGAAGTGAAAAACCTGATGGACAGTGTCGACTTAGAGCAGTTACCAAAAGCAATGCAGGTTGCACTGAACCAACTGGCTGACTTTGTTCAAAAAGGCGTTCAAGCACCAGCACAAGAAACCGGAGTAGCGAATGCTTATTCGAACTGAAGCCCCAGCGGACATTCTGACCATTGACCGCCTATTGAAACATGCTTTCCCCACTGAGGCGGAAGCCAATCTAGTGATGCGCCTACGTGAAAACGGCAAGCTCACTTTGTCGTTGGTAGCATGTACAGATGAAGGTGAAGTCATTGGTCACGCATTGTTTAGTCCTGTGACGCTAAACGGTGAAGATTTGTCTTGGCAAGGGCTTGCACCACTGGCGGTACATGAAGACTACCGTCGTCAAGGTATTGCGGCTGAAATGATTAAAGAAGGTTTCGATTCTTTACGTGATTTTGGTTACCCAGTCTGTGTGGTATTAGGTGAGCCTGAATACTACGCTCGTCAAGGTTTTGAAGCCGGTGAAGAGATGGGTTTTGACTGTGCATGGGAAGTTCCACAAGGTGCATTCCGTGTCGCTGAATTAGTAGAAGGCCAGTGTGATGATCGTTCAGGTCGTATTGATTACTCACCAGAGTTTTCTGAGTTGTAGTTTGCCGTCTATCTACTCGACTTAGAGAAACAAAGCCCGCATTAAAAAGCGGGCTTTGTTGTCGATGCGCAAAGAGAAAACGTGGATTAATCTTGCTCTTGGATACGTTTTTTGCCCCAAACCTCGATTTTGGCTTTTTTGCTCATACCTGCGGCATTCAGAGTCATGTTACCCCAGCTTTTATATTCCATATCCAGACGCTTAAATTTAGCATCTTCAGAGCCTGGTAGAGTCCATGCGCGCGTCGACATGCCCTTGGTTAAGGTGCCGACCATGGTCTTGAGTTTTTTTTCACTGCCATCAGTCATGGTCACTTTCATGTTCTTGATGCTCATGGTGCCTTGAGTACACTTGATTTTAATCTTGCTGAATTTACGATTTTTGAAAAGACCATTTGGCTCAACCGTATCAGTTTCCGTTTGGAAGTTTACGGTTTTTTCAGCGATCAGCTCCCAACCATCGTTGCTATCCTTAGCAAAAGTAGTAAAGCTGGTGGTCGCGATGAGCAATGTGATTGCGAATGATTGGAAAAGCTTCATAACACCTCTGACTTTAAATGCGAAATTTTGGTAGGATTGCCTCGTTCAAATAGGTGACAAAAGATGTCAATTAACGAGAAACAATATTTACATGAAATGGGGATCAGCACATGGGAGCTGACTCACCCAGAAAGATTGGAAGGCTATCAGTCGCCATTATTGGATTTGCAAAGTTCTTGTAAACTCCTATTGGTATCGCCAATGTGTCCTGAAAACGAGACAGCTTTGATGTTTGAGCGTGTATTGAAGAGCATTCAGCTCTCGCTCGCCGATGCGCTGTATTTAGAACCGAGCCGAGTATCTTCTTTAGGCGAGCACGAGTTGGAGTGGGTATGGTTTGCTGGGTGTGAAGTAGATGCAAACGTTAATGCAAAACAACTGACCTCCCCACTACTGAAAGATATTGATGGCAACAACGAACAACGTCGCGCCTTGTGGCAGCAGATCTGTTCGTATTCGTAACGGAGCAAAAGCGTGACGATTCAAATTACGCCGATGGAAGCTAAACACTTAGATCAAGTTTGGCAAATTGAGCAGCAAGCACATTCCCACCCTTGGGCTGAATCACTGGTTCGAGATTTATCGAGTCGAGGTGCTTGTCATCATGTGATGACGGAAGATCATCAAGTATTGGGTTACTTTTATGCGCAGAATATTGTGGGTGAAGTGACCTTACTCAACATCGCGATAGCACCGCACCAACAAGGAAAAGGCCTAGGTCAGAAGCTTTTGGATGCTTTCCTTGAATACTGTGAACAAGCAAAAGCAGAGAGCGCTTGGTTGGAAGTGCGTGAAAGTAACCATCCAGCTATTCATATTTATGAACAAGCGGGCTTTAATGAAGTGGATCGTCGTTACAATTATTACCCAGCCAAAACGGGCAATGGCAAAGAAGATGCCATCATTATGAGTTACTTATTTTTGATTTAGTTTTTAGTCATTACGAATTACCTCATCAAGACTTATGCTATAAATGCGTATCTGACTTCGAGGCTTTTGAATATGTAATAATAATTTTTTGAATTTTTTACATCTCTTTGTGTGGAGCTAGTTTTCCATTGTTGGCGCTAGGGAATGTGAGCCCTAGGGAAAGGGGGGATGAACCGAGCAAATTGAGTTCATGTCTTTCCAGTTTGCTAGCATAGCGATAATAAGCGAGAATACCGCACAATATCGAATAGTAGATATGCTTGCCCATTTTGTGAGCATGAAAGTAACTTAGAAGATTAACTAATGTCAAATCCCCTTTTTTTAGGCGAAGTTTCTAAGCGTAGAACGTTCGCTATTATTTCTCACCCGGATGCGGGTAAAACCACCATTACTGAAAAAGTACTGTTATTCGGAAACGCAATCCAAAAAGCAGGTACGGTTAAAGGTCGTGGTAACGCACAACACGCAAAATCAGACTGGATGGAAATGGAAAAGGAACGTGGTATCTCGGTAACCACGTCTGTCATGCAGTTTCCTTTCAACGATTGTCTGGTTAACCTACTTGATACTCCTGGACACGAAGACTTCTCGGAAGATACATACCGCACACTTACGGCGGTTGACTCGTGCTTGATGGTTATCGATGCGGCGAAAGGTGTCGAGGATCGTACTCGTAAGTTGATGGAAGTTACTCGTCTGCGCGACACACCAATCGTAACTTTCATGAACAAACTTGACCGTGACGTTCGTGACCCAATGGAAGTATTGGATGAGGTTGAAAACGAATTGGGCATGATGTGTGCGCCAATCACGTGGCCAATTGGCTGTGGTAAAGAGTTTAAAGGCGTTTACCACATTCACCGTGACGAAACGATTCTGTACGAATCTGGCCACGGCCATGAGATCCAAGAAGTTCGCATCATCAAAGGCCTAGATAACCCTGAGCTTGACGAGAAAGTAGGTGAAAGCCTAGCCGCAAGCGTTCGTGAAGAACTTGAACTTGTTATGGGCGCTTGCCCTGAGTTTGACCAAGAAGCGTTCCTAACGGGTGAGCTAACGCCAGTTTACTTCGGTACAGCACTAGGTAACTTCGGTGTAGATCATATGCTAGAAGGTCTGACTGAATGGGCTCCAGCACCGAAGACTCGTCAAGCGGTTGAACGTGATGTTGAAGCGACAGAAGACAAGTTCTCAGGTTTTGTATTCAAAATTCAAGCAAACATGGATCCAAAACACCGCGACCGTATCGCATTTATGCGTATCGTTTCGGGTACTTACACACAAGGCATGAAGATGAACCACGTTCGTCTAGGCAAGCAAGTGAGTATCTCGGATGCGGTTACCTTCATGGCGGGTGACCGCTCTCGTGCAGAACACGCTTACGCGGGTGACATCATTGGTCTTCACAACCACGGTACGATTCAAATTGGTGATACGTTCACTCAAGGTGAAGCGTTGAAGTTCTCAGGTATTCCAAACTTCGCACCAGAACTGTTCCGTCGTATTCGTCTAAAAGATCCATTGAAACAGAAGCAGCTACTAAAAGGCTTGGTTCAGTTGTCTGAAGAAGGTGCGGTACAGGTATTCCGTCCACTACAAAACAACGATTTGATCGTTGGTGCGGTTGGTGTGCTTCAGTTTGACGTGGTTGTGGCTCGCTTGAAGTCAGAATACAACGTTGAAGCAATCTACGAAGGCGTTAACGTGGCAACGGCGCGTTGGGTTGAGTGTGGTGATGCGAAGAAACTGGATGAGTTCCAACGTAAGAACCAAACTAACCTAGCGTTGGATGGTGGCGACAACCTAACGTATATCGCACCAACCATGGTTAACTTAAACCTAGCGCGTGAGCGTTTCCCTGATATCGATTTCCGTGCGACTCGTGAGCACTAATCGAATCTAACTCGCTTTATATCGCGTACTAGATCATAAGCCGCCGTTAGCTATACACTTAGCTAACGGCGGCTTTTTATTTGGCGCAACGCGAATTCTATTAGCTAAAAAGGGTGTGTGATGAACTGGTTTAAGAAAGGACTCAAACGCTATGACGATTGGTGCAAAGAAATGGGTCTGACACCAGATCAAAAGCGCAGTTGTGTGCCGTATAAACAAGACCCAGTTCATGAAGACGAGTCTGCTAAAAAAGCAGAGCAAGAGAAAGCAAACAATGAAACTGTTTGATACCCACTGCCATTTTGACTTTGACGTCTTTCAACAGGATTTTGCTCACCAAGTCGACCTCGCTCGTAAACAAGGGGTAGAGCGTATCTTGATTCCGTCTATCGGGCCGAGTAACTGGGCTCGTATTCAAGAGCTGGCCAATCAATACTCTCACCTTTATTACGCGCTGGGTTTTCATCCCTATTTTCTACAACAAGAGTTTGAGCAGTTTGTTCCTGAGCTAGAATCGCTGCTTTCCTCACGCAACCGACAATGCGTTGCGATAGGGGAGTGTGGTTTAGACTTTGCTATCGAGGTTCCCGCCGAGCTTCAAGAGCAGGCGCTCAAATTACAGTTCGAACTGGCAAAACGATTCGAACTACCCGTTATTTTACACAGCCGAAAAGCACACAATCGTCTCATCCAAATGGTCAAAGCCGCTAAGTTGCCGAAAGGTGGTGTGTTGCATGCTTTCTCTGGCAGTTATCAGCAGGCGATGGAATGGGTTCGATTAGGTTTTCTTATCGGAGTCGGAGGGACGATTACCTACCCAAGAGCGAACAAAACACGCGACGCGATTCAAAGGTTACCACTGCAACATCTTGTACTCGAAACCGATGCTCCAGATATGCCTATACTTGGCTATCAGGGCGAACCGAATCACCCTTCAAAACTCATTTATGTCTTAAATGAGCTGTCTGCGTTGCATATAGAAAACAAGCAATCGATTGCGTCTCAGCTGTGGGAAAATAGCAATTCTGCCTTCTCTATATGTGAATAAAATCTAAAGATGGTGTTTAAAAGCGAAAACGTTTTCCTTCTTATTGTGAGATAACTCACAAACGGGAGTGAATCAATGATGAATCTTATAAGAAAGTGTGAGGGTGGCATTACTTTAATTGATTCGGGATGAGTATAATTGCCCCCGCTTTATAGCTCCATTTTGTAACACGCCAATAAATAACTTATAAGGAAGTCATAAACTATGAGCCTGTTTATGAGCCTAGTCGGTATGGTAGTGCTTCTTGCTATTGCATTTGCATTTTCTAATAACCGAAAAGCTATCAACTTTAGAACTGTGGGTGGCGCATTTGCTATCCAATTTATCCTAGGTGCATTTGTTCTTTACGTACCTTGGGGCCGTGATCTACTAAACGGTTTCTCTACTGGTGTATCTAACGTTATCAACTACGGTAACGATGGTTCATCTTTCCTATTCGGTGGTCTTGTTTCAGACAAGATGTTCGAAGTATTCGGCGGCGGCGGCTTCATCTTCGCATTCCGCGTTCTTCCTACACTGATCTTCTTCTCTGCACTGATTTCAGTTCTTTACTACATTGGCGTTATGCAGTGGGTTATCAAGATTCTTGGTGGTGCACTACAGAAAGCGCTTGGCACATCTCGTGCGGAATCAATGTCAGCAGCTGCTAACATTTTCGTAGGTCAAACAGAAGCGCCTCTAGTTGTTCGCCCGTTTGTTCCAAAAATGACTCAATCTGAGCTATTCGCGGTAATGTGTGGTGGTCTAGCGTCTGTTGCTGGTGGTGTACTAGCAGGTTACGCATCTATGGGTGTTCCACTAGAATACCTAGTAGCAGCATCATTCATGGCAGCACCAGGTGGTCTACTATTCGCTAAGATTCTTCACCCAGAGACTGACCAGCCTCACGAAGATATCGAAGAAGCAATGGACGGTGGCGACGACAAACCAGCTAACGTAATCGACGCAGCAGCGGGCGGTGCGGCTTCTGGTCTACAACTTGCGCTAAACGTAGGTGCAATGCTAATCGCATTCGTTGGTCTGATTGCTCTGGTTAACGGTATGCTAGGTGGCATCGGTGGTTGGTTCGGTATGCCTGAACTAACACTAGAACTTATCCTAGGTTACGCGTTCTCTCCACTAGCATTCCTAATCGGTGTTCCATGGGACGAAGCAGTTGTTGCTGGTTCATTCATCGGTCAGAAACTAGTAATCAACGAATTCGTTGCATACTTGAACTTCACACCTTACCTAGGTGAAGGCGCTCAAGTTGTTGCAGCAACTGGTGAAGTAATGTCTGCTAAGACAACAGCTATCATCTCATTCGCACTATGTGGCTTCGCGAACCTTTCTTCTATCGCGATTCTACTTGGTGGTCTAGGTAGTCTTGCACCAAACCGTCGTTCAGATATCGCTCGCATGGGTATTAAAGCAGTTCTTGCTGGTACGTTGTCTAACCTAATGGCAGCGACTATTGCAGGCTTCTGCCTTAGCCTTGCAGCACTATAATTAGAATCGGTTCTTAATATATAGACGCCGTTTTAAATCATGCCCTGTAGCAAGAAATTGCTGCGGGGCATTTTTCGTTTTTCAGGCCTGAAAATTTTATCGTATGTAGGTCGATGCAATTCGCTTACGCAGTCGATGGAATAGGGGCTGGGAAATTTTGAGATACAAACCGTTTGCGCTCTATTTGGTGCTACAGTTTTGCGGTGAAACTCTATAATGTAGTGATCATGAAATGGTGGTTCTGATAACCACTTAATCACAGAGTGAATATTACATGCTCGATGGGCAAATGAATTGCCCTCCAATATCAGTTCCCACAAGCGTTTTATTGTGTGATGTGATATTAAAGACACCGCAATCATAGATTGTTGTGCCATAGGCCAAACTGGTACTGTGCGGTGACAAGGATAGCAATTGGTATATGATTTTTCGCAGTATATGCCGAGTCTTCAGGGAACCAAGTCCGTTCATTAATAGACTGCTTAGCTAAAATCTCACGCTGTCTCTACTTATTGATTATAGTTAGAGAAGTGATGTGAAGCTGAGTAGTGAATTTTTTGAATATTGATCGGAGATAGAAATGAGCGATTTAAAAGCAGCAGCGCTACGTGCACTGAAACTTATGGACCTTACTACGCTAAATGATGATGACACTGATGCAAAAGTGATCTCGCTATGTCATGACGCGAAAACTGCAGTAGGCAACACAGCTGCAATCTGTATTTACCCTCGCTTTATTCCTATTGCTAAGAAGACACTTCGTGAGCAAGGTACGCCAGAAGTTCGCATTGCGACTGTAACGAACTTCCCACACGGTAACGACGATATCGACATCGCTGTTGCTGAAACAAAAGCGGCTGTTGCTTACGGTGCAGACGAAGTAGATGTAGTTTTCCCATACCGCGCTCTAATGGCGGGTAACGAGAAAGTGGGCTTCGAACTAGTTAAGCAATGTAAAGAAGCTTGTGGTGATATCCTTCTTAAAGTGATCATCGAGACAGGTGAACTAAAAGAAGAAGCGCTAATCAAGAAAGCATCTCAAATCTGTATCGAAGCAGGTGCTGACTTCATTAAAACTTCAACTGGTAAAGTGCCAGTAAACGCAACACCAGAATACGCTCGCATGATGCTTGAAGTTATTCGTGATATGGGTGTTGCAGAATCTGTTGGTTTCAAACCAGCAGGTGGTGTGCGTACTGCTGAAGATGCAGCGGCATACTTAGCAATGGCTGATGAAATCCTTGGTGACAACTGGGTTGATGCTCGTCACTACCGTTTCGGTGCATCTAGCCTGCTAACAAACCTACTAAATACATTAGAAGTATCGGACCAAGTCGCTGATCCAACAGCGTACTAATTCCAAAAAAAGCGTCTGAACGGTAGCACCAGCTTTGGTGCTACCAAACCTCTTCTATCCTACTTTTACCATGGCTCATTATGAGCTTGGGAGGCACTAATGTATTTACCACAAGAAATCATTCGTAAAAAACGTGACGGCGAAGTTCTAACAGCCGACGAAATCAACTTCTTTATTCAAGGCGTAGCAAACAACAGTGTATCTGAAGGCCAGATCGCCGCTTTTGCTATGACAATCTTCTTCAATGAAATGACGATGCCAGAGCGTATCGCACTAACGTGTGCAATGCGTGATTCAGGTATGGTTATCGATTGGAGCCACATGAATTTTGGTGGTCCAATTGTCGATAAGCACTCTACTGGTGGTGTGGGTGACGTGACTTCTCTAATGCTTGGTCCAATGGTGGCTGCATGTGGTGGTTTCGTACCTATGATCTCTGGTCGTGGTCTTGGCCACACTGGCGGTACGCTGGATAAGCTTGAGTCTATTCCTGGCTATAACATCACGCCGACAAACGACGTGTTTGGTCAAGTCACTAAAGACGCAGGTGTGGCGATCATCGGTCAAACGGGTGACCTAGCACCAGCGGATAAGCGCGTTTACGCGACTCGCGACATCACAGCGACAGTAGACAACATCTCTCTGATCACGGCGTCGATTTTATCGAAGAAGCTTGCTGCAGGTCTTGAATCTCTAGTAATGGACGTAAAAGTAGGCTCTGGCGCATTCATGCCAACTTACGAAGCATCTGAAGAGCTAGCAAAATCTATCGTTGCGGTAGCAAACGGTGCAGGAACGAAGACAACGGCAATCCTAACGGACATGAACCAAGTATTGGCGTCTTCTGCGGGTAACGCAGTGGAAGTTCGTGAAGCAGTTCGCTTCTTAACAGGTGAATACCGTAACCCACGTCTACTTGAAGTGACTATGGCTTCATGTGCTGAAATGTTAGTACTTGGCAAGCTTGCTGAGAGCACAGAAGACGCACGTGCAAAACTGATGGAAGTGCTAGATAACGGTAAAGCGGCAGAGTGCTTTGGCAAGATGGTTGCCGGTCTAGGCGGTCCTGCGGACTTCGTAGAAAACTACGATAATTACCTAGAGAAAGCTGAAATCATCAAACCAGTATACGCAACTGAAACGGGCGTTGTATCTGCAATGGATACTCGTGCAATCGGTATGGCTGTGGTTTCTATGGGCGGCGGTCGTCGTGTAGCAACAGACGAAATCGACTACGCGGTTGGTTTTGA
The DNA here is from genome assembly GCF_002906655.1 of Vibrio hyugaensis. Lineage (NCBI taxonomy): Bacteria > Pseudomonadati > Pseudomonadota > Gammaproteobacteria > Vibrionales > Vibrionaceae > Vibrio > Vibrio hyugaensis. The sequence goes on from NZ_CP025794.1 coordinate 2,917,186, forward strand.
TAACTTCATTCGTTTGGGTGAAGTAGCGGACAGTGACAAGCCTCTAGCGGTGATCCACGCTCGCACAGAAGAGCAGTGGGAAGAAGCGGCAAAAGCGCTTCGCAGCGCAATTAAAGTGGGCGGTGAATACACACCAACGCCAGAGGTCTACCGCCAAATCCGTGCAGAAGATCTTTAATCGAACAAGTAATTACACAAGGCCTACTCAATCATAATTAGAAGCCGAGTGGGCCTAAGGAACGAGCAATGAAAAGAGCATTTATTTTAGTACTAGACTCATTCGGTATCGGCGAAACCGCTGATGCGAAGCAATTTGGTGACGTAGGTTCGGACACGCTTGGTCATATTGCTGACCAGTGTGAACAAGGCTTAGCAAACAACGACAAACGTGAAGGCGCGCTTCGTCTTCCAAACCTATCTAAGCTGGGTTTGGCAATGGCGCATAAAGAGTCAACAGGCCGTTTTGCTCCTGGTCTAGACGCAGACGCAGAGATCATCGGTGCGTACGGTCACGCAGCAGAGCTTTCGTCAGGGAAAGACACGCCGTCTGGCCACTGGGAAATTGCAGGTGTGCCTGTACTGTTTGATTGGGGCTACTTCACTGACAAAGCGAACAGCTTCCCTAAAGAACTGACTGACCGCATCCTTGAGCGTGCTGGCCTGGACGGTTTCCTAGGTAACTGCCACGCATCGGGAACTCAAGTTCTTGACGATCTTGGTGAAGAGCACATGAAGACTGGCAAGCCAATCTTCTATACATCAGCTGACTCTGTATTCCAAATCGCATGTCATGAAGAGACATTCGGTCTAGACCGCCTACTAGAGCTTTGCCAAATTGCACGTGAAGAGCTAGAAGATTACAACATCGGTCGTGTTATCGCGCGTCCATTCGTTGGTGCAGGTAAAGGTCAATTCGAGCGTACAGGTAACCGTCGTGACCTTTCTGTTGAGCCACCATCGGCAACGGTTCTACAGAAACTCGTTGAAGAGAAGCAAGGCAACGTGGTTTCTATCGGTAAGATTGCGGATATCTACGCAAACTGCGGTATCACGAAGAAAGTGAAAGCGACAGGTATCCCAGCCTTGTTCGAAGCAACACTAGAGCAAATCAAAGAAGCGGGTGACAACACCATCGTATTCACTAACTTCGTGGACTTCGATTCAGCTTACGGTCACCGTCGTGATGTTGCAGGTTACGCGGCAGCACTTGAGTACTTCGATGGTCGCATCAATGAAGTGCTAGAGATTATGGAAGAAGACGACGTGCTTATTCTAACGGCAGATCACGGTTGTGATCCAACATGGCCAGGCACTGACCATACTCGAGAACATATTCCTGTGATTGTTTACGGTCAGAAAGTACCTGCGGGTTCATTAGGCCGTCGTGACAGCTTTGCTGATATCGGTCAAACATTGGCAACGTACTTCGGTACTTCTCCAATGGATTACGGTAAGAACTTCCTATAATTAGGAATTGAAAACTAGGAGCAATATTGCTCCTAGTTTTATGTTTGCAGTATGAAAATGCTGCTTGTCGGAAATGAGAATATTCTAGCCCAAAGCGCCAACAGCAGCGCGGATTGCTAGAGACAGGTTAAGGAAAAGAAACATGGCAACTCCACATATCAACGCAGAAATGGGTGCTTTCGCAGACGTCGTTCTAATGCCGGGTGATCCGCTACGAGCAAAATACATCGCAGAGACTTTCCTTGAAGATGTGGTTCAAGTATGTGACGTTCGTAATATGTTTGGTTACACAGGCACTTACAAAGGTCGTAAGATCTCGGTAATGGGCCATGGTATGGGTATTCCATCTTGTTCAATCTACGTGACTGAGCTGATCAAAGATTTTGGTGTGAAGAAAGTGATCCGAGTTGGTAGCTGTGGTGCAGTAAACGAAGACATCAAAGTACGTGATGTTGTGATTGGAATGGGCGCGTGTACGGACTCTAAAGTTAACCGTATCCGCTTCAAAGGCCATGACTTTGCCGCTATTGCTGACTACAAAATGGTTCGCGCAGCTGAAGAAGCAGCAAAAGCACGCGGCGTAGACGTAAAAGTAGGTAACCTATTCTCAGCAGAGCTGTTCTACACGCCAGATCCAGAAATGTTCGACGTAATGGATAAATACGGCATCGTGGGTGTTGAAATGGAAGCGGCTGGTATCTACGGTGTGGCAGCGGAGTACGGTGCAAAAGCACTGACGATCTGTACTGTTTCTGACCATATTAAGACTGGTGAGCAAACCACATCAGAAGAGCGTCAAAATACGTTCAACGATATGATGCTTATCGCACTTGATTCAGTACTGTTAGGTGATGAAGAGTAAGACGAAATTCTTTTCACTTTAAAGCATTAAAAAAACAGCCCGCATTGTGCGGGCTGCTTTTTTATCCGAGATCGAATGAGCAAGTTACTTTGTCAGTAACAGGTTTTCACCTTTTTTACGGCGGATCGGTTGTCTACGTAAAATCACAATGAACAGCATGCCACACACAAAGCTCATCAGGACCATCATGTACATGTAGCGATCACTTTTACGGTAGTGATGATCAGAAATCGCAGTGACTCGGCCCGTTTCAAAGGTCACGCGAACAAAGCCAATCACAGCGCCATCCGCCGATACGGGCTCAACGAGTTGTTGGCGACCGATAGAGGCCGTCGCCAGTGGTGTATCTAACCCTAGTACTTCACGTACCGAAAGCGCCTCTTCACTTGAAGCCAAACGCACACCTTGCGCATCATAAATGGTGGCATCAAATACTAAACGGTCTTGTGCAAGTTGGTTGGTTAGCTTAAGTAGACTTTCTTGGTCTTTATTAATGATCATTTCACTAGCGGATAACGACGCTTGCGAAATCAAAACTTTTGTCAGTGTTTCAAGCTGCTGCGCTTGAATCTTCTCGTTGCCCTTACTGATCACGACACTGTTTTTTATGGTGATAAATAGCATCACGCATAGCAGGATCAGCGCTAGGATTCGTAGGGCATTCCTCACTGAGAACAGGGATTCACTCATGCTGTTTACTCGTCCATTCAAAACAAAACAAAGACTTGCCTTTTTAGCTTGTTGAGGTAACGTTTTAGCAAAGTCACAAGGGATTATATACATGGACGCGTCAAAAAGCTTGCCTATCAGAAGGCATACGACTCTTTTAAAACGACTACCCGAAACTCGCTTTGCCACTCAGCTTGATAAAGCCAAGGCAAACTGGATTGTGTTTGGTGAACATCTAGAGCCTCGCAACTTTGAAGATATCGACTTTTTTACTGGTTTCTACAATCCAATCTTAGACACATGGAAAGTAGGGCAGTATGAAGTTGCATTGATGGCTGGGCAACTCACGCCAGAGCACGAAATTATTTTGAAGAACCTCAACCTTGATTATGCGTCGCTTAATGAAGTGCCGGATCTCTCTGCGCCGGGTTTGGTGGTTTTCGATATGGACTCTACTGCGATTCAAATCGAGTGCATTGATGAAATCGCTAAACTAGCCGGTGTTGGTGAAGAAGTGGCTGAAGTGACCGAACGAGCCATGCAAGGGGAGTTGGATTTCGAACAAAGTTTGCGTCAGCGCGTTGGTAAACTGAAAGGTTCCGATGAAGCTATTTTGGAGCAAGTACGCAGCCAATTACCATTCATGCCAGATTTTGAAGCGCTGATTGCGACCTTTAAAGCACTCGGTTGGAAGACGGCGATTGCTTCAGGTGGTTTTACTTATTTTTCTGATTTCATCAAAGACAAAGTTGGCTTGGACTTTGCTCAATCGAACCAATTGGAAATTATCGATGGCAAGTTGACCGGTCAGGTACTTGGCGATGTTGTATCTGCACAAACGAAAGCGGATATCTTGGTTGAACTTGCAGAAGAGTATGATATTGAGCAACACAATACGGTGGCCGTAGGCGATGGAGCCAATGACTTGGTGATGATGTCTGCCGCAGGGCTTGGTATTGCTTATCATGCGAAACCAAAGGTAGAACAACAAGCACAAACATCGGTTCGATTTGCGGGGCTTGGTGGAGTGCTATGCATTCTGTCAGGCGCTTTGGTTAAGCAACAGAAAATCAGCTGGCAAGCGAAGCCATAAGCTCAAGGTTTAAGACCGACCAATAGAAAACACCGCCTATAGTTTGGCGGTGTTTCTTTATTCGGTGAGTTCAAGCCTGACGACGACCTCTTCCGTGATGTCTTCAAACTCACTGTAGCCGACGAGAGCAGTCAGTTCTTTCTCTAATTTGCTGGCTTGATGGACACCAAACTGAGTAAGGTCGCTCAAATCTTGGCGCAGTAACGATGTCATCGGGTCAAAAATTGGCGCGGTTGAAATGCGTGTCGCATAGAACTCACCCATCATGCGTGCTTTCTTGATGAACTGAATACGCTCTTTCACACTGGTGAATTCTTGATGCAGTTTTGACTCGACAGCCGTGATCTTAATGCCTACTTTCGTCAGGCTAATATAAATGTCTTGATGCCTTGCCTGCGCGCCATCAATACGCTTAATAGGGTCAGCAATCAGCGTGCTAGAGCGCCCTTTAAATAGTGGTTCTAGTGAGAATTGTTGGTTATGACCCAAGCGAGCATATAACTCGATATGTTTAGGAAGTGGGAAGTTTACACCTATCACCGGCGTTTTAACCGAAGAGGCGGCACTCTTACTAATGAAGATTGGCGTACTTAAAGTACGTGAAAGCAGCACACTGTGTAGCCTCTCTAACAGAGGGTTACTTGGCAACATCTCTTTTTGCTGAATGAGCTTGTCTTGGTTATGTTCGATAATGCTATTGAAGAAGGCAATCACGCGCATGGTTTTGCTGTGTTCGTCTATCACCATTTGCACGCTACGACCATCCGGGCTAACTCGAATAATACGATAAGGCACATCGGACAACGGCAGCTTTTTATCGTAGAGTTGCAGCTCACGGAAGTTGATCTTTACTTCCTGCCCTGAACGCAACGCAGTTGGTTCATCCAGCCTGATCCCTAAACCACGCTTGGAGATATCCATAGTGAATCCGGCCGTTTTTACATTGCCTACATTCAACACTAATGGCGTTTTGAACCGATAACGAGGTTCTTTACGACGCGACTGAGCATCGAAATAGATACCTTTTGGGTTACCGGCGATCTTTCTCGGCTGACGAAATGCATTTAACGTATTTGCAGGAACGCGAGGCTTCTCTGTGAGCAGGTAATCTTGACCTGATTTGTCATCGGCGATTTCTTGTAGGATGCCGACGTGGGTCAGCCTTTGTGAACTCTCCGCCAGTTCAGAAGAGAAAGCCGCAAGGTCATTTTTCTCTTGGTTTGAGAGTTCAAAAATTGAAATTCGAAACGCACGCCAACTCGAACGTTTTGCCCCTAAGTGCCAAAACAGCTGACGTTGTTCTCTTGTCGCTTCTGGTCGAAGCATCGAATAGAAGTAGGTTTTGTTATCATGCTCATGGGTAAAAGAATAAAGCACATTCGTAGTGCCTTTTACTCCAGGAGTAATTAAGGACGCCATTCTCCGTTCATGAAATAACGAACCAAACACTTGTTGATTGCGTTCATCGTGCCAGTATTGCCATAACTTCTGGTTGTTTGGCGTTAGCATAGCAAGTTTCAGTTCACTTCCCTCAAAGAAGAGCGGCAAGTTGCTAGTGTGTTTAAGAGCGATGTGTTCATAGCCACGAGTACGAGCACGGATGATTTTGTCTTGGTTATCATGACGCGCGCGTTTAGCAGCACTATTTAGCGCTTCGTCAATCACACGAGCGATGATGTTGGTTTCGGTAAGGCGGATCGTTCTTAGATAGCGAATAGAGTCATTCTCATAGCAGTCATCAACGGCTAACACACGGTAGGTGAGTGGCTTTTCAATACCCGCAACTTGAGACTTACTTGCAAACTCGGTAAAGGTCACTTGAATGACTTCACCCAAACTGTACTTGAATGCGCTAGGGACTTTGAACTTGGCACCTGAACTGGACAGGTCGATACTTAATCCATGGATTACTTGGCCTTTTGGGCGAATGATCTCAACTTGAGACTGCACTTTTAAGCGCTTCTCTTGACGTTTTAGATCGTAACCCAGATGGACAGGTTCGGCTAAGAAAGGGCTTTTAGGATCGGTAAGCGATTGCTCTTCATTCTTGCCGTTGTTCTTGCTCATCACCCGGAAGTTATTGCGTGTGTTGACTAAGGCTTCCCACATGCCTTCTGTGTAGCTACCAAATTTTTTGAGGTTTTTGTGGTAAGCGTTAAAAGCGACGTCATCCAACCAATGTGGGATGCCATCTAATTGGTATTCACGACATTCACCTTTCACCCGACCTCGCAAATCAATACTCTTCTTACAAGGAGCCATGACACGGTTGAGTTCCATCTTCACAAGAATTTTGGCCGATGGTGGTTCTCCCTCGGTCAATTGACCAAGGACAAAATCAAAGTCATCAGCGCCATAAACAGGGATGAGTCGTTCCGCGAGCGAGAGAATTTCAGATTGCTGCATTATTTCTGTTAAAGTATATCGTTATTTAGATTATATCGGCTAAGCAAAGCAAACCTTGAGTATATCAAGAGTTCATGTTCAAGAAGGTCAGACATGGCGGTGCTTGGTCACATTTGTTGAAAAAACCGAGAGTTGAAAAAATCGAGGCATCATGGCGAAAGCAAAACGAGCGTATGTTTGTAATGATTGTGGCGCAGACTTCCCGCGTTGGCAGGGGCAATGTAACGCATGTGGCGCGTGGAATACGATTACTGAAGTTCGTATTGCAGCCTCTCCGACCGTTGCGCGCAATGAACGCTTGAGTGGTTATGCTGGATCAGCAACAGAATCGAAAGTTCAAACCTTATCGGAAATCGATTTACAAGAAGTCCCAAGATTCACCAGTGGTTTTAAAGAACTAGACCGTGTACTAGGTGGTGGTGTTGTTCCTGGCGCTGCGATTTTGATTGGTGGTAGCCCAGGTGCGGGTAAGTCGACCTTATTACTGCAAACCATGTGCTTACTCTCTTCTCAAATGCCAACCTTGTATGTGACGGGTGAAGAGTCTTTGCAGCAAGTCGCGATGCGAGCCTCTCGCCTTGGTTTGCCGAAAGACCATCTAAAGATGTTGTCGGAAACGAACGTCGATAAAATTTGCCAAATCGCCGAGAAAGAGCAACCTCGCATTATGGTTATCGACTCGATTCAAGTTATGCACGTGTCTGACGTTCAGTCGTCACCGGGCAGTGTGGCGCAGGTACGTGAATCAGCAACGGCATTAACGAGATACGCAAAGCAAAACAATGTCGCCGTCTTTATTGTTGGTCACGTAACAAAAGATGGTACCCTTGCCGGCCCGAAAGTACTTGAGCACATTATTGACTGTTCAGTTCTGCTCGATGGTGGCACTGATAGCCGCTTCCGTACTTTGCGTAGCCACAAAAACCGTTTCGGTGCTGTGAACGAGCTTGGCGTATTTGCCATGACGGGACAGGGACTGAAAGAGGTCAATAATCCTTCGGCGATTTTCCTATCCCGTGGTGAAGAGGAAACATCGGGTTCTTCCGTTATGGTGGTGTGGGAAGGTACGCGTCCTCTATTAGTAGAGATTCAAGCGCTAGTGGACTACTCACAACTGGCAAACCCGCGTCGTGTTGCGGTTGGCCTAGAACAAAACCGCCTGTCTTTATTATTAGCGGTACTGCATAAGCATGGTGGTCTTCAAATGGCAGACCAAGATGTGTTCGTGAATGTCGTCGGTGGTGTAAAAGTGACAGAAACCAGTGCTGACCTTGCGTTAGTTATGGCGCTTTTATCGAGTTTCCGCGATCGTCCGTTACCGAAAGATGTTGTCGTGTTTGGTGAGGTTGGCTTGGCGGGTGAGATTCGCCCAGTACCAAGTGGCCAAGAGCGTTTAAATGAAGCATTTAAACACGGCTTTAAGAAAGCGATAGTGCCAGCGGCGAATATGCCTAAGGGCGGAATTCCTGGTATGCAAATCCATGGTGTGAAAAAACTCTCGGAGGCCATCGAAGCATTTGATGAGTTGTAAATGCCATCTTGTGCCCCAATTTAAGGGGTAACAATAATGTTGAATCCATCCTCATTATTCTTGAATTAAGCACACAAATTGCGAAGTTTGACTATTATTTGAGGGTGGAAAATCGACGTTAAAATTTTTTTTGTTCCAATGGCACGCAAAGGTATCCGTCTTGACAGATTGTGATATACTCTGCGCGCACTTTATACCTTATTAACAGAGTAAGACAATGACTGATTTATCAAAATACAGAAACATTGGTATTTTCGCGCACGTTGATGCGGGTAAAACTACCACAACTGAGCGTATCCTGAAGCTTACTGGTAAAATCCATAAGACTGGTGAAGTACACGACGGCGAGTCTACAACTGACTTCATGGAGCAAGAAGCTGAGCGTGGTATTACAATCCAGTCTGCAGCAGTAACTTGTGAGTGGAACGGTCACCGCCTGAACGTAATCGACACTCCTGGACACGTAGACTTTACAGTTGAAGTATACCGTTCACTTAAAGTTCTTGACGGTGGTATCGGTGTATTCTGTGGTTCTGGTGGTGTTGAGCCTCAGTCAGAAACAAACTGGCGTTACGCGAACGACTCAGAAGTTGCTCGTCTGATCTTCGTAAACAAACTAGACCGTATGGGTGCAGACTTCTTCAACGTTGTTGACCAAGTTAAGAACGTACTAGGTGCAAACCCACTAGTTATGACTCTACCAATCGGTCGTGAAGACGATTTCGTTGGTGTTGTAGACGTACTAAACCGTAAAGCTTACGTTTGGGATGACACAGGTCTACCAGAAAACTACGAAATCCAAGACGTTCCTGCGGACATGCTTGATGACCTAGAACAGTATCGTGAAGAGCTAGTTGAAACTGCTGTAGAGCAAGACGACGACCTAATGGAAGCTTACATGGAAGGCGAAGAGCCGACTATCGATCAACTAAAAGCTTGTATCCGTAAAGGTACTCGTGATCTAGCGTTCTTCCCAACGTTCTGTGGTTCTGCATTCAAAAACAAAGGCATGCAACTTATCCTTGACGCTGTTGTAGATTACCTACCAGCTCCAAACGAAGTTGATCCTCAGCCTCTAACAGATCCAGAAACTGGTGAAGCAACAGGTGAAGTTGCTACAGTAGACGCTGACGCGCCACTAAAAGCACTTGCGTTCAAGATCATGGACGACCGTTTTGGTGCACTAACATTTATCCGTATCTACTCTGGTCGCATGAAGAAGGGTGACACAATCCTTAACTCTGCAACTGGTAAGACTGAGCGTATCGGTCGTATGTGTGAGATGCAAGCTGACGAACGTAACGAACTTACTGAAGCTCAAGCTGGTGACATCATCGCTGTAGTAGGTATGAAGAACGTTCAAACTGGTCACACTCTATGTGATCCTAAGCACGAATGTACTCTAGAAGCTATGATCTTCCCAGAACCAGTAATCTCTATTGCTGTTTCTCCAAAAGACAAAGGTTCTACTGAGAAAATGGGTATCGCGATCGGTAAAATGGTTGCAGAAGATCCATCATTCCAAGTTGAGACTGATGAAGATTCAGGTGAAACTATCCTGAAAGGTATGGGTGAACTTCACCTAGACATCAAGGTAGACATCCTTAAGCGTACTTACGGCGTTGAGCTAGAAGTAGGTGCTCCACAGGTAGCTTACCGTGAAACTATCACTCAACCAGTTGAAGATAGCTACACGCACAAGAAACAGTCTGGTGGTTCTGGTCAGTTCGGTAAGATCGACTACCGTATCAAACCAGGTGAGCCAAACTCTGGCTTCACGTTCAAATCAACAGTTGTTGGTGGTAACGTACCTAAAGAATTCTGGCCTGCAGTTGAGAAAGGCTTTGCGTCAATGATGGATACTGGTGTTCTAGCTGGCTTCCCAACTCTAGACGTTGAAGTTGAACTATTCGACGGTGGTTTCCACGCAGTTGACTCATCAGCAATCGCTTACGAAATCGCAGCGAAAGGTGCATTCCGTCAGTCTATGCCTAAAGCAGGCGCGCAACTTCTTGAGCCAATCATGAACGTTGACGTGTTCACTCCAGAAGACAACGTTGGTGACGTAATCGGTGATCTTAACCGTCGTCGTGGTATGATCAAAGACCAACAAGCTGGTACTACAGGCGTTCGTATTAAAGCTGACGTTCCTCTATCAGAAATGTTTGGTTACATCGGTCACCTACGTACTATCACTTCTGGTCGTGGTCAGTTCTCTATGGAGTTCGCACACTACGCAGCATGTCCAGCAAACGTTGCTGAGCAAGTAATCGCAGAAGTTAAAGAGCGTGACGGTAAGAAGTAATTCTTAAGTTAACTCTTTAAAATCTCAAAGCCCCGCCTAGTGCGGGGCTTTTTACTATCTGTTCTCTCACTTTCTATCAACAGCACTTGTTGCTGGGCTCGTCATTGAATCTTAGTTTTATTGATCCAAGGTTATGGTCTCAAAGTCTCGAACCGTGGTCTTTTCAAACTCAGCAATTTCTTCTTTTATCCACTGGCTAAACAATAGTGCTTTTGGTCGTTTCAGGTAACCAGTGGGAGCGCAAAGGTAATAAGCATATTTGGGTTGAATTCCTACATCGCCAATTCGAACCAGTTTACCTTCTTGAATATAGCGATAGGCCAAACTGTGCTTAACCAAAGCGACACCTTGTAGAGACAGTGCACCTTCCAGTACTAAATGAGAGCCACTGTATTTAAGGGTCGGCTTGGCTGACTTATGGCCTAGCGTCTCTAGCCACAAACGCCAATCTAAATCTGGCCACAAATCCTCAATCAGTTCTGCTTTGTGTAAATCTTCAATCCGATAGATTCCGTGTTCCTTTTGATAAATGGGATGACAAGCCGGATAAAAAGCCTCATCCATCAGCCATTGAGACTCTAAGTTTGGGTAATCACCACGGCCGTAACGAACACACAGGTCAATCTGACTATCTTGAAATGACACCAGTTCATTGGTGGGCTCCATCAGTAGCGATAACTCAGGGTGCCTCTGTCGAAAAACGGTAATACGAGGAACCAACCAATGATGGGCGAAAGATGGCAAGGTTGAAATAGAGAGGTGATTCGGATTGGGATCTTGGTTAATCAAACGCACACCTTGTTGAGGGTGATTAAACCCTCGTTCAGCTTGAGCAAAAAGTAAATTGCCTTCTGGTGTGAGAAGTATCTTACGGTGCTGGCGCACAAATAAATCGGTACCAAGAAACTCTTCCAATTGACGTATCTGTTGGCTAATCGCTGCTGGGGTAACAAACAAGTGTGTTGCTGCAACTTTAAAGCTGCCTTCCTTTGCTGCGATATAGAAGTAATACAGTCCCTGTAATGGTGGCATCCGCTCTTTCACATTAGTTTTCCTTAACTCAATGTCAGATTCTATCGTTTGAGCATTACAGGGTAGTCGTTGATTATTAAGTGGTCAATGTGAATCAAAAGGAGGAGATATGAACAATACAGCACAAACTTGTGGGCGATGGGCCTCGAAACCACGTCAGCGTTTAGTTCAGTATATCTTTTCCAAGTTAGCCGTATGGAGAAAGAATTACCGTACACGGCGTCATCTATCAGACCTTCCAGAGCATCTTTTGGATGACATTGGTTACAACGAAAGTGAAGTACAAAAGGAAATTCAGAAACCGTTTTGGCGAGATTGAACGCTAGCTAAAGAAAAAGCCAACGGGCAATTCACCGCTGGCTTTGTACTTGATGGTTTCACTTTAAGGCATCGCTTTCACTTCTACCGTAATCGTGTCTTGGTATTTACCGGCTCGGGCAAAGTCTGCATTACCAATAGTGACCTCAAACGGTATCCCCCAGTTTTTTACTCCACTTCTATTTGAAAAAGAGAAAGTAGAGTTGTTGCTTGCTGGGGTGTTGTTAATACGAAACGTATATGGAATTTTCAGCTCTTTCGATGCTTTATTAGTGAGGGCTCCATATTTTTGCTTTACTCGAACTTTTACGTTTGAGTTGGAGATTAAATCGAATTCAGCTAAGTACTTTTTATTGCTTTCTATCGTACCAAGCTCAAGAGCATAAGCGTTTGATCCCATTCCTCTCAGTGTGCTTGAATTTGTTGATGCCGTAAGTGACACAAATGCAGGGATGTTCAGCTTTACGGTCTTTCTTAGACGCTTAGTTCCACTCTCTAAGACCATTTTTGCATCTAGTTGAGCTGAGTAATTACCAGCGTTTGCAAGCTTCGCTTTTGGGACTTTTATCCACATTCGAGTTACTGGGCTATTCTCCAAAGGCAAACCAAACCCAAACCTTGGCTCATAGCTAAGCTGCCTGAAGTTCTTGTCTAATAACTGAGCTTCTAAGGTATCTGAGCGATTTTTTAAAACGCCCTGTTTTCTATTGTCTAGGCTAACAAAAGTCAGCATAGGACTGCATTGTTGTAGGCTTTTCGATAACTGAATATAAACAGGAATATTCGCACTCAAATCCTGATTAAACTGGATATTATTTTTATCGATATTGATAGACCATTTACCTTCACAGTCAGCTAATGCCAATTCAGGTAAAAAAAGCAAGAGTATGAGGTATCTATATCGTGTTCTCATAATTTAGCCCTCTTCGTATGTAACAGAAGGAAGATATATCAAGTTATCTTTCACATCTGGTATTGAAATTGATATTCCTGAGCCACCTAAACTATTAATCTTTAATAAATACTTACCTGGGGCGATGCCTTCAACAACAAACCTACCAGACTTGTTTGTAAAAATTTGATAATACTCATCGTTTCCAGTTAACGTACCTGTAGCTAATTCTATTGGTTTTCCAGATGCGCTAGAGATTATTGAACCAATGACCGTTTTAGAAGCAGCTGAGCCGATTTGTATTAGATGTCCAGTTGCAGAGCCAGGAACAATTGTTCGTTGATAATCTCCAATATTGTAGCCCGGAGGTGCGTTCGGAGCGGTAACGAAGGTGCTAGATTGAATATGTCCCGTTGAAAGCCCAACAGCGTTGCTGATTCTTGGTGTTGAAATAGCCTCTGGTGGATCTTGCGCAAATGCGTTTATTTCAACATCTGATTCTAATGAGTCATGTATATTGACTATTGCTACAGGCCCGGTTAGTGGACGTGATAGGGCTATGTGTCCATCTGCTAAGGTCAAACCTGTATTTGCTCTTAGCGCTATACTTTGGTTTGAACTGCTGTCGTCAAAATGTGTGTAGTCATACTCTGTATCAACAAGGAATCTGTTCCCAACATAGTTACCTTCTAGTCTACCTGTTGTGGATTCATTGTTGCCCTCGACAGTAACACCGTAACCATAGCTTCCTACATAATCATCAGAGTTTCTTTGGAGTTGCCCCCTGTATGTATCTGGTTCATTTGAGTAGCTAACGTTTGCACTATATACGCCATCATTCGAACTCCAATCCCACTCGACAGAAGCTAAGAAGCGTGTTTCGTCTATATTTTCATTCGGGTTACTTTCTTGTTCTACACCTAAGCTCACGTTCCAATCATAATAACGCCATATGAGCTCACCACTTGTTAGCCATGTAACTTCTTGCTCTTCAAAATCGTCATACTCGCCTGATAAAGATAAATCTAGATCGGTAAAAATGTTGATTACATAGTTTCCAAATAGGCGATAACCTGTGGAACTCTCGCTGTCTTCCCAAGGTATTGAAAAATAATCTTGTTGAAACTCGAATCCAAGTCGAAGGTTAGGTGTGCTGTAGTTGTCAGCTCCCCAAATTTGATGGGAGTAGTCCAAGCTAGTAATGGTGCCTATCTGTTCATTTGGTTTGTTGTTAACTGCAGAGGCTCTTATTCCCAGATTTCCAAGCGACGTCCCTAGGGTGGTAATAAAGCCGATTTGTTGTCCATCTGGGTGTCCGATACCGTTTAAGCCGACAGTTAGGTAGTCATTTATCCCATATTCATAGAATCCGGAGGCGATATAGTCATCAGAGTCATAATCAAACTTATTGTTTTCAATCGTTGAGAGCAGGCCTGCATAGAAACCAAAATCTGAAATGTCAGCACGTAGTAAACGAGAGTTAAAGAATTGACTATACACAATGGTGTCTTTTTTCCCTGACTGATAATCGACTTCTATTCTAATATCGTTCGTGCCTGAAGAGAGTGGCAAGTCGTCTAAATTATAGCGGCCAGGTGGTAGGCGAAATTCAGTCAAAAATATATCGTTGATGTATATTTCTATGTTGGCACTTTCATTCAATACTAATGGTTGTGTTCCCCCATTCTGGATGTTACGCGTTGGCTGTAGGTCTTGATAAAGTCTTTCGAATGCAACACCGCCAATAGGAAGGCTTGGTAAGTGACCTGGACTTTGTGGCGTGACATCTCCCAGCGTTACCCGCCAAGGAGACTCTGGTCGATCAAAGAAGAGTCTTACCTCTCCGCGATACAGCTCTGTGCTTTCTGAATCATTCCCCGAAAGAAAAAACGAGTACTCAAAGTTCGCACCATGGTAACCACCAATATTGCCATATGATATCCATTCTCCTAGCCAAGTGCCGAGGTTATCTATGTCCTGGCCATCGTTGTAATCATAGGTAGCTGAAGCATTGAAATTGTTTTGCCAAAACCAAAACGCACTCTCGGAGTATTGAGCTGGCTCATATTCTTCCCCGAAAGCAATGTTGAGTTGTCTAGATGCTGATTCTGCTACATCAACAATGACTATCAACTGGGTTTGATCAAATGCTAACTCAATTCCAAGTGTTTTTAGCTCGTCAATTGTTAAGTAAGGTTTACGAGTGTTTAGGATTGCTTCTCTCGTTTCTTCTGAAGCAAACTCTTTACTTAATTCAGCAAACTCAATGGTATTCACCGCACTGATCGAGGTGCCATCTGATAGCGTGGTAATTTCCCCAATTTCTTGCTCCGACCAAAACAATGGAAAAGGAAAAGGGAACTCCTGAGCTATAATAGCTGGGCTTGATAAAAAAAGTACCATAGCATAAAGAAAACGACGCATAAGCTCTCTCCGCTATTGAGCAAGTGAAATTTGAGTCGCTTTATTTACGTTTGTAGGAACCTTGAATTGCGCTTTCGAGCCCGGCATTAACCAAGACCCTGAGTCTTCGTTGAGATCTCGCCAAAAAAATGTTTTGTTTCCGCTATCGGTTTTTATATCAAAAGCAAGGTCGTACAAATCCAAAATTCTGTTTCCTTTGTTCTCGACCTGAATTTTATTGTCCGCCAGAGAAACTTTTGGTACAGGTTTACCATTGCTTGGGGAGACGAACGCTATGGTTGACATATCTATTAGCATGTTTACAGTGGAGCCATCACTTTCTTTATCTGCGTCAAGGTCAAGTTGACTAAATACAATCCGATAAACTGCGGTTGTAGATAAGGGGCTTTTAGGAATGAACTTAACTCGGAAGTTTTGTATCGCAGCGCTGGGAATTTGTGCTTGGGGTGGGAGAATAAGGAACTCATCCTCGGCTGGCGTTAAAACTTCTTCGCCGTCTTTATATCCGACTTTGAAAGCACTGACTTCTACAGCAATAGTTTTTTGTTCGACGTTACCAATAGTGTAGTTTCCACTAGATTGTCGGCCTGTATCCTCAAGGTCGAGATACATTGGGCTCACTTCATAGCTGTGTGCGTTAAAAGTAGTTGCTAGAAGGGAACATAGTACACAAACAAACTTTTTCATAATTCTCTCCTTGAAAAAGCTTGGCTCATTTGTGAGCCAAGCTTCCGTATTAGTGTCTGTGTCCATCTAAATATTATGTTCTACATTGGGCTTTTCGCTTTCAAGTGAACTCGGATTACGTCACGATATTTACCAGCTTTAGCAAAACCAGAACCTTGTGGTTTCACCGCTAAATCCATTTTTTTCACTTTATTGCGTAAGTGGACACCGTTGTTATTGACTTTCTTGTATGCAGAGGTTTTAACACCAGTGGTTTTCATTACCTCTGAACCGTTTAAGAAAATTTTGTAGTTTATGATCTCGCCGTCGTTGTGAACGCCTTTACCTTCCAAGCCTCGTGCTTTGAAAGTGATTTTCAGTTTCTCACCGTAATTACACCAAGCTTTAAGATGACCGATATCCACACGTTTGTTCGATGCTTTGGAAATTTGACCATGTGCATTTTTCGCGTATTTCAAAATGTTGTTAGGCATCGCTCGATCATTGATACGTAGTAAGCAGCGCTCTGGCACTCGTCCTTTCAGTACGACAGTTTTCGAATCGGTTGCTTCTAGCTTTTTGAAGTTAATAGTGTTATTAAACTTCGCGGCTGAAGCTCCAAATGCCACAGACGAAACAATCGCCGCTAGAACTAATTTTTTCATAACTCAATCCCTCGTTAGTAATGAATGCATATCGTTGCATCGCTCTACTAGCTTATGAGGGGAGGAGTCTCTCAACCTCACCGACAAAGGTGAGATGATGTTATTAGTTAGGGTGAAAAAGGGGTGAACTTGGTTCAACTCTATTTGATTACACCCTGACTAATGTTGAATCAATCAATAATCCTTTTTTATTTCTTATAGTTAGCTTAGAACTGATCTTTTGCCATCGCCATTAACTCGTAGCGAGAATGCACATCTAATTTATGCAATACGTTGGACGCATGAGTTTTGACCGTATTCACACTCACATTTGAGTGTCTTGCGATTTGCGTATTAGAGAGACCTTGAAGCATGAGTTTGCAGACTTCACTCTCTCTTTTGGTAAGTAAGAATTTAGAGCTAAGCTCTTCGGCCGCGACGACAGGATTTTCTGTGCCCTGTTGGTAGTGATGAATGGCTTTATTTAAGATGTGGCGCGGGAACCAAACATCGCCATTTGCGACCGCAGAGACGGCTTTGGGAAGCAGTTCAAGTCCATGGCAAATCTGCCCTGAGTAGCCTTTTTCTAGCCACTCTAATGAGGTTTGGGAGCTGACATTAACGGCGATCCACTTCTCATCTCGTTCGTTAGGCGCAATACCATATCGTTTAGGGCATGGCATGGTCTGTACGTCGAACAATATGATCGAGTTGAGGCTGTTTTCATCCAACTGGGTGAAGCGGTCGCTATTGACGAAGTTGACGTATGGAAAGGAAACCTTAATTAAGTCGCGAATCACCCTAGAGTATGAATTATCTCGACTTAAAAGGTGTACAACAAAATGCTGAGTACTGAATTCCATGGCAAATATTCCTGTAGGTCTAGTCTTTGAGTTTTTATTAACCTAGTTCTCAACGCGTTGATGTATAAAATTATTTAACGAATAGACTGCGGCATATGATTCATGCATTTTCATATTGTTGTAAGCAAAACTACGCTAACAAATCATGTGCACCTGTATTAAAAAAGGTTAGTACCAAATGACTAGAATACAAATATCGACAAGACAATAAGTTAGGAAAATCGGCGGTGAAGCTAGAGCGGGCGGAGTATGAAAAGGTATGAAAAGAATCACCCCTGATGCACAACTTTGTCAGCATCAGGGGTGATATTGGGGTGAGTTAGGAGGGATAATTACAAATCTTCTTCCCAAACAACGAGATCGCCTTTCGGCCAGTTGTGACCAATTTCATGATACTTTTGTTCAAGCACATGACGTTTTATCTTGAGTGTTGGTGTGAGCACACCATTCTCGATACTCCACGGGTCTTGGATCATCAATACGCCTTTAATCTGTTCATGAGATTCCAAATCTTGGTTCATTCTCTCAATCACTTTACGAGTGGTACGCGCGTAGCGCTCTCGATCAAAGTTCGGGAAGTCATGTGGTACGACCAACAGAATCGGTGCAGGCAGACCTAAGCCGATCAAGCACATCATTTCTACACGGCTGTACTCAAAGAGCTTATTCTCAATTGGCACTGGGGCAACAAACTTACCTTTGGCAGTTTTAAAGGTGTCCTTTTTACGACCTTGAATGGTGAGGTAGCCTTCCGCATCAATAAAGCCGATATCGCCTGTATGCAGCCAACCATCGCTGTCAAATGACTCCTGAGTTGCGATGTCGTTTTTGTAATAACCCGAGAATAAACCGTTACCACGAACCATGATTTCATCATCGTCAGCGATCTTGAGCTCAATACCTGGGCCTGCATTACCAACCGAACCAATTTTATCTGCTCGGAATGGGTAGTTGAGGGTGCTGTAAGCGAAAGATTCGGTCATGCCCCAAGCTTCGGTAATGTTGAGGCCGACACTGCGGTACCACTCCAATAAGGCAGGAGATACTGGCGCAGAGCCACATCCCAATACACGTGCTTGATCAAGGCCAAGGCCGTCAGCCAGCTTCTTCTTAATAAGAGAGTTGACGAAAGGAATCTTCAGCAGAATATTGAGCTTTTTCTGTGGCAGTTTGTCTTGGATACGTTGCTGGAACAGTGTCCATAAGCGTGGCACGGAGATAAACAGCGTAGGGCGGTGCATCTTCACGTCTTCAATAAAAGTATCGAGTGACTCAGGGAAAGCGGTGGTCACGCCACCCATGACTGAAGAACCAAAGATGTATACCCGCTCTGTGATGTGCGCGAGTGGCAAGTAAGAGAACAAGCGATCGTTTTCTTGAATACCAATATGGTTGATCAGTTGCTGTACAGACCAACTGAACGCGCCATAGGTCAGCATTGCGCCTTTAGGCAGGCCAGAAGTACCAGATGTATAAACCAGAGACATCAGCTTATCATCGTAGTGCTGAGGACGCTCTTTACTCGGCTGCGCGTTAGCGATCAATTCTTTAAATTGATGTTGGCACTTCGGCGCGGTGTCGTAAGGTAAAGCAATACTGATCACATCAGGCATGGCATCAATGACTTGTTGGGTCGCGGCCGGATCATCCAACTTACCGCCTATGATCGCTTTACTTTCACTGTGTGTGAGGCAGTACTCAATAGTATCTGCACCCGCAGTCGGGAAAATAGGTACGCTGACGTAATCGCCAAGCATCATGGCAAGGTCACAGATAAACCATTCGGCACAGTTTTTTGAAACCAGTGCGACTTTATCGCCTGGCTGAATCCCCAAATTGCGCAAAGCGGTAACCAATTTTAGTGCTTGGTTGGCCACTTCGGCGTAAGTGAACTCAACAAACTGTCGGTTGATGATTTGTTTTAAGTAGACTTCATCTGGGCGCTCCGCTGCCCATTTGAGAATCATTTCATTTGGTGGTGGGAGAGCGCAAGTCTGCTCACTTAACTCGTTAGGCTGAATCATTCTCTAACTCCATGTTAATCGCAGGGTTTGTTGTTGTTAATGTAATGTTAACGATAGCATGAGTATGATTATTTGGGGAGAGAAAAAACAGTAACTTGCTGTCAAGGATCACAGCTTATCGATTCTTTGGGCCAAAGTACGGTTAAGCCCATCATTAAAGTGTATTGGTGAGGTGCTTTTTATAGTGCTGATAAAGCTTCATCACTTTCACTACATAGAGCCGAGTTTCCTCAATTGGCAGTGTTTGTGTCAGTCGAAAATAGACTTCTTCATCATTTAAATTATTCATTTCTTTAGTAAAGTTTGGAACGGACTGTGTATAAGATAAGTAGCGCATTAAATTCGATAAACCGCAGTTGTAGGCTGCAATTGCGAGTAAGGTTCGACTCTTTTCTGAGTGAATAGCATGTAAATACTCCGTTTCGAGAATATGTAAATATGCCGTGCCTATGTCGATATTAAATTCAGGCTCAAACAATGCTTCTCTTTCTATCCTTCGGCCAAAATAGATCTGCTGAGAGACTTCTAATGCCCCACCGTTTTCCATCACCTGCATCAAGCCAATTGCATCGGCATGAGATACCGCATTGGGGTTAAATGCGCTTTCCGTATGAATGACAGCAAGAATAAGAGCAGGATCAATCTGCCATTGTTTCGATGCTGCGACGATGGTGGGTAAATACTGTAAGGCGGCAGGCGATGTTGGCTTTTTGATGAACGAATAAACCGTTTGGGAAGAAGGCGTATTTTTTCCTCGAAGTTCAATAACGCGATTTCTTGAACTGGTAGAGGCGGTTGGAGCAGGTTTCAGTCTGAGCTTTTTATTGTTTAACGATTGCCGATTTTGTTGAGCAACGGAGTTTTTGTCTACCGCAGTCATTTTTGCTTGAATTGGGTAAGAGGCATAAAGCAAAACACTGCTCAAGACGATGAGAAGGTGGTTTTTGAATAATGGAGAGTAGAAAGACATCTCGACTCCGGTTAAAAGTGTTTGTGCCCTTTTCTTAATTTATCGTGCAACCATTGATGGTATTTGCCGTAGTCAGAGTGTATTGGCCAAATCAAAGAGGCGTACAGCTGTTTCCCAAACAACGCACTTTCGCTGGGGGCCTTTGCTAACACCCCCTGATGCATGGAGTTATCAATCGTATGTTGCGGTAGGAACGCCATGCCTTTCTTAGCAATACATAATTCCATGATGGTACTGATGTCATCGAGTATCCACATGTTGTTTTTGGCTACATTCGAAAGGTCGATCAAATCTTCGCACCCATCTAATAAGAGTAGACGAGACTCAGTGGGCTTACCCTCTTGAATTAACTCTCGATGCACAACCCAATTGCAGTTGACGGTAAAAAGCTCATCAATATTAAAATCTAATTTGGTGCGGTGGTAAGGGTTACAGATAGCAATGTCGATTTGATTATTGCTGATGAACTGACCCAGTATCCGGCTTGGTTTGGTTACTACAGTCAGCTCTATTTCAGGAAAAGCTTCAGAGAACTCAATCAAGGCACTTTTCACCTCGTTATTGAACACCAAAGAATCAATGCCGACTCGCATGTGGTAGAGGTCAGTTCGGAGTAGCGACTCAGCTATCTGGCTCAGTTCGTTGTATTTATTAATTATGGGTGTCGCGAGTTGATAGATTTTTTTTCCTCGCTCTGTTGGCTCGACTTGTTTATTGCTTCTGTCTATCAATAAATACCCAAGCTCTTCCTCCAAGCTTTTTACCGCGCCACTTACTGTGGACTGAGACTTACCCAATTTTCTCGCCCCACTGCTAAAGGAGCCGTGAGTGATCACCGCGTGAAAAGAGATCAGATTATCGAATGGAAGTTTCATTTCGGGCTTCCCCGTATCTCTAGTCCATAAGTTTTAGCTTAAGAGGTATGAAGAAGGCTGAATTAATAATCTAGATAAATGTGATCTCGATCACGTTTTAAATTTACTGTACAAAATCTTATTTATGCCAGTTAAAGAAGAGGAGCTATTACTAATTAACTGAACTGTAGATAGAAGTTTTTCCAGATACCTCTAAAGAATAAGAACAAATGGACACAATATTATTGGCAGAATCGGTCTCACCGATGTTGTTCATTTTTGAGACAGTGATCCGGTGTCTACGATAAAAGGGCTAAGCAATTAGTACGAAACAAGGAAAGAGGGACAAACCATGATTACTAAACTTTATGTAGACATCACAAACTACCTAAATGAACTTAAAAATGATGAGCAGGGCGTTACTGCCATTGAGTACGGGTTAATTGGTGTCGCAATGGCACTTATGTTGATTGCAGTACTTGGTACCGGCAACAATGATTTTCTTGGTGCGTTACAAAATGCATTTGAGAAAATCGGTACTGAAATTAACAGTAAAAATGGTTAATCAAGGGCCAGCATATACATCAGTATGACTGATTCCTTAGAGCTATTTCTATATGCGATATTGCTGATTACATGCTTGATTATTTCCATTTCTGATGTGAGGGACAGAAGAATAGAAAACAAGCATGTGGTCATTATCGCGATAGTTAGCTTAGCTCTAGGTTTTTCAGACTACTCTATGAACAGTTTGTGGTACCTAGGGACATGTTGGGCCGCTTTAATTTTTCTTCATCGCTTGAGAGTTATGGGAGGCGGAGACGTTAAGCTCATCGCTGCCTTTTCACTATCGCTACCATTTGTCGGACTTTGGTTTGCACTTTGGTTAGTGGGCATTTTTGGTGGCGTATTGGCCGTTTTTTACCTCGCTAAACGTTCTCTACAAGCCAAAAATCAAGTCAAGCCTTCGATTCCAACTGGTTTACCTTATGGCATCGCTATCTGCTCTGGTTTCTATGTTGTTCTTATAACAAGGATAATAACGTAGGGAGACAGATCATGAGATCTCGTTTAGCGTTGTTTGTCGCTTTTCTCGCAGTATTTGTGGGCGGTTTGGGTATTTTTCACAACATTACGTCGACACAAAATCAAAATAAAACCGCGGAAGAAAATCGTCCTGTTAGATCCGCAATTGACGATATTCAGTATATCCAAGTCTGGCGTGCGGCAACCGATCTCGAACGCGGAATCCCGATTGATGTGAATAATGTCAAAAGAGAGCAATTGCAGTTAAACATTGCTTTGGAAGAGGGTATTAGTTCAGACATTAAATTGGATTTCTCTCCTTCGACGCTGCTCAACAAAAGCATTAAACAGGGGCAGCTCGTGCTGCCAGAATATCAGGTTAATGAGACTGACCCTCGTTACATTGATCTATTGATCACTGAAGGTATGGAACCTTACTCATTGTTAGTCAGCACTAGCAATTTAGTGCAAGGATATATTCGTCCCGGTACTTATGTAGATTTACTTGCCGTCAGTTCTCCTCAAGAAAACTTAGCTGATGAAGACAATGATGCTATCGATTTTAGTGGTGTGAACGCACAGCTGATCTTACAGAATGTAAAAGTTCTGAGTATCGGTGGGTCTTCGCAGGAAGAGTCGTCTGTGCAGTCGAACGTCTCAAGCGAAGATGAGCATCAAGTTGTTATTGTGGTTGAAGTTAGGCCTCAAGCGATCGCAAGACTTTCCATCGCCCAAAAAACCATGCACCTCGAAGTTTATAGGAGTCACAGATACAAAGAGCCTATTTTTGCCGAGGTTAGAGATGTGATCGGAAACTACAGTGGCGTAACAGAATTACGCGGTTCGTCTCGCCAATCAGCTCAGGGAGAGGAACTGTAATGAACAGCCAAATACTAAGAAAAACTCATATATATGTGCTGATTGTATTCGCCTTATTCTTTAGCTCTTTTACGCTAGCAGCCGATCGATACATTACTGTGAGTGATGGCCAACATATCCAAGTGAAAGAAGATATCTCAACGGTTTTTGTTAGTGACCCTTCTATCGTGGATTATAACGTCATCAATGAAAATACGGTCGTTGTCTTCGCTAAAGAAGTCGGCCAAGCCAGATTCATCATTTATGGCAAATCCAAAAAAGTCCTCCTTTCTGACCGAATTATCGTGGACATTGATTTGTCTCTTGTTCGTCGTCAACTCAAACTTCACTACCCAAACCTAGATGTAAAAGTGGAGTCAGTAGGCTCACAAGTTGCCGTGAGTGGTACTGTTGATTCTGAGCAACAGCGCGATGATATCTATCGAATGGTAGCAACGCTCCTTGGTAGAGAAAAAGTAGAAAAATGGGAAGAAACTCAAGTGCTGGAGTTTGAAAATGAGGCATTTGATATTGAAGAGCCTCAAGCGCTGATCTTTGCACGTAACATGACTTGGGAAGGGATATTGGAGCTCATCGAAGTTGCAACGGATCAGCAGGTCAATGTGAAAATCTCAGTCGCCCAAGTGACAGAAACTTTCGCCCAAACTGTCGGTGTGGATTGGTCTTCTGTGGGGGCCGATGTCGGTGAGTTTTTATTCCAACAATTTGATGCCGCTGATTTGACAACCTTAATTACTGCTTTGGGGAATGAAAATGTAGCTCAAGTACTCGCCGAGCCAAACCTTACCGTTATTTCTGGTGAATCTGCCAGCTTCTTAGTTGGTGGGGAAGTCCCAGTGATTGTGACCACCAACAATAATATCAACATTACCTTTCGAGAGTTTGGTATCAAACTCGATCTGACTGCCAAAGTGCTTCATGAAGAAAAGATCAGAATGCAACTCATGCCAGAGGTGAGCGAAGTTGAGCGTTATATCCGTGCTGCTGGCATAGAGGTGCCACAGTTCGCGACAAGACGAGCAATGACGACAATTGAGTTGGGTGATGGTGACAGTTTTGTTTTAGGTGGTTTGATGAGCAGTTCTGACCTAGAGGAACTGCAAAAAATTCCACTGCTTGGCGACATCCCTGTACTTGGTGCTGCGTTTCGTAAAGCTTCGACTGATCGAAGACGAACGGAGCTCATTATTGTTGCGACAGTGAATCTTGTGAAGCCAATGAAAAACAAAGAAATTCAGCTGCCCTACATGAACAAAACATCAACGTTACGCCGCTGGCTAAAAATATCGGACAGTGAAGACGGTAATAGAGGAAACGATCCAACCATTGAATTGCTTTCTCAAGGAGGGTTTATCGAATGAAATCGATCGTATTTACCATGCTAGTTACCGCTTTGTTATCTGGTTGTGCGGAGCGCTACTTTAACGGTTCAAGCACTGAAGCGCTTGTGTATCCAGAAACGCATGTATACCAATTTACCGTGAAATCAGGACAGCAAACGACAAATCAAATCGCGAGTATTTTGGATATCGTTGAGGAGAATGACTCTGGGGCGAGCTACCTCCTTGAGTACAGGAACACTAAAGGCAAAAAAGTCTTAGATGGTGTAATGAAAGGAAGAGAAAAGCTCCCTCTAAGGGCGGAAACATTTTCTCTGCGTCGCAACAATGCTTTGAGCAATGATATTCAACTGACTATTACCTATCACTCGCTTTTGACTCAGCCCTGTCAACCTTCAGAAATAGAAGAAGCAGATGTCAGTCGTAACTGTTTCTCCGAAGTGGCTAGGATGAAGCAAATCTCGCACAAGGAACGTTTAGTGGAGGGGTTGTAGATGTTCGATTTAGGGAAAACATTAAAAGAGACAAACACACAACAGGTTATTGAAAACACGCATGGTCCAGCTGGGTGCGTACTGCTTTATCAAAGTCTTGAGTGTATCTCTTTGGTGAAAGAGATGTTTGAGTTTGAAGGGTGGAATTCTCCCAACTGTCTCAAGCAATCAAATATTCCACAGAGTTTTTACTCTGAGCAGAGCGGTAATATCGTTATCTTGGAGTTAAATGAATCCGACGACATCGTACGAGATGCCCAGCACTTTGCGACACATTTGCCTACTCATAAAGGGATCATTGTGATAGGTAAAGAAGACTCGATTTCAACGCTCCGTCAACTTAAAGAGATGGGCTTTTATTACCTATTTTGGCCAATAAATAAACACGAATTTGCCGACTTTGTGATGAATGTTCATCGCAACTTACAGACTTATTCGGGAGTGAGTAAACAACGTAAAGCGAAACGAGTCGCAGTTGTTGGTAGTAAAGGTGGGATAGGAACATCGTTAATTACAACGGAACTCAGTTCGAAGCTTTCCTCACAAAACATCGATACGATTTTAGTCGATCATCAATACAACGACAGTAACATCGACGTACTTCTTGCAATGGAAGATTTCAAGTCACGAGCGATTGATGAGTTTTCTGTCCCTATCCACGAGTTAGATACGGAAGGGGCGCTTAGTTACCTGACTAAAATTCGTAAAAACCTTCGTCTACTCGCGTTACAGAGTGAGCGCAATCAAGATGATATTTTCAGTTACAACCAAACACTTTGTGAATTGCTCAGCAGAAATACGAACTTCATCATAGAGGACTTTTCTGGAAGTGTTGACTTTAGAGTCGATCCGCATTGGTTGATTGAGAACTACGATGTCGTGGTCGTGGTCTTTGAGCCATCAGTGTCGTCTGTTCGCAATGCGAAAGTGTTGCTCGAACAACTTGAGAGCAAGCAGGTTTCAATGAGTAAGCGTATCCGAACCATCACGCTTGCTAACCATCACCGTCCTGAAAATACCTTTGTCATCGAGCAAACTGATCTTAAAAAATACTTAGGTTCCGAGGTTAACTTGGACATGCCTTACTGCCGATCTTTGTCTCATTTGCTGCTTGAAGGTAAGCGTGCTCATAAGCATGACCGTTCTATAAACCGCACAATAGAAGACCTTACTCGCCTGATTAACGGTCAGCAAACACATCATTCAACGAGCTGGTTATCCAGATTGGGGGCACGATGAGTTCAAACAAAGAGTTATACATCACATTTCGTTCGCAGATATTCGAAGCCTTAGATGTTGAGGCAATACAAAGCCTATCAAGACCTGAGATTGAGGTGCAGATTCGAAATGCGGTTGATGTACTGGCAAGTAACTTTGAGCGACCTGTGACCTCAATGATGAAGTCGAGCTTGGTCAAAAGTATGCTTGATGAGCTATTTGGTTTGGGGCCTATTCAGTCTCTTGTTGATGATAAAAACATCACGGATATTATGGTTAATGGGGCGAATAATGTATTTTTTGAGAAGCACGGTAAACTCGAAAAATCAGAGATTACTTTTGTCGATGAGGCTCAAGTTCTCAGTATTGCTAAACAGATAGCATCGCGTGTTGGCCGACGCGTTGATGAGTTATCGCCAACCGTAGATGCTCGCCTTGAAGATGGCAGCCGTGTCAATGTCGTCATTCCTCCTATCGCCCTAGACGGCACCTCTATCTCTATTCGTAAGTTCCGAGAGCAAAACATTGGCTTAGAAGAGCTAGTGGACTTTGGTTCTATGTCTTTGGATATGGCTAGGCTTCTCTCTATCGCTTCTCGATGCCGAATGAATATCCTAATTTCAGGTGGTACAGGTTCAGGTAAAACCACGCTGCTCAATTCTTTATCTCAATACATTAGCGATGATGAACGTATTGTAACGATTGAGGATGCAGCTGAGCTTCGTCTCGAACAACCAAATCTAGTCCGCTTAGAAACGAGAGCGGAGAGTGTTGAGCATACCGGCTTAGTGACTCAGCGTGATTTAGTTATTAATGCGCTGCGTATGCGTCCAGACCGTATCATTTTAGGTGAGTGTCGTGGCTCTGAAGCATTCGAAATGTTGCAAGCAATGAATACGGGCCATGAAGGTTCCATGTCGACATTGCATGCTAACTCACCTAGAGACGCAATATCTCGCGTGGAATCCATGGTAATGATGGCGAATTTGAATCAGCCTCTCGACGCGATCCGACGCGCGATTGTTAGCGCCATTGAGCTGGTGGTTCAAGTAAATCGGCTTCGAGATGGTTCGAGAAAAGTCACCAGTATCTCTGAGATTGTTGGTTTAGAAGGCGATAGCGTGGTGATGGAAGAGATCTTCCGTTTCCAATATGACGAAGTCGGATACGGAGAAGCGGTACGAGGTCGCTTTGCTACCGAAGGCATCATGCAGCGATCTGAACTTGTGAAAAAAGCACATTTCTATGGCCTATATGAAGAGCTTATGGTGGCCTTCCAAGGAGTCCGCTCATGATGCTTTGGATTTCCATTATTTTGTTTGGTTTAGCGCTTTATCTACTTCTGAGTAATAGGCAAAGTAAGATCAGCGGATACTTTCCTGAGTCTGAAGTAGATGAGGAAATTATCAGTGCGATTAACCTCAATTCTCTGATGGAACAAAAGCGTTGGCAGCGTTTTAAAAACAACCTTTCTCCAACGATTCAGGTACTTGGACCAAGAGCAAACTTTATCATTGTCGCTTTTGTCTTTATTGTTGCCTATCTCACTTACTACGTGACTTATGAGTTTTTAAAAATCAATTCGCTACTTGTTGCTGGTGGTATCTTCTTCCTCATTATCGTTTGGGCCTATCACTGGCTACAGGATAAACGTCGAATAACGTTTGAGAAAACCTTCCCAGATGCTTTGAATATTTTGATGAGTGCCGTGACGGCTGGTGAAAGTCTTATGCACGCTTTCTCATTTGTTGGGGACAACATGGATGGTGAAGTAGGGCGAGAGTTCAAGGAAATGGGGGACCGGTTGAAGCTGGGTGAAAGTGCAGAACAAGTCCTTTTACGTTCGTGTAAAGCGTTTCCATATCCAGAATACATCTTCTTCACGATTACTATCCGCGCCAACATCAATCGAGGTGGTCAGCTTAAAAATGTATTGGCGAGACTTATTCGTATCTTGGTGGATGCTAGGACATTAGAAACCAAAAAAATGGCCATGACATCAGAAGCGAGAATTTCAGCCAAAGTCGTAGCTGCCATCCCCGTTGCATTTGCCTTGATGGTGAATCAAGTGAGTCCAGACCATATCAACTTCATTTTAAACGACCCGAATGGACGTTGGATTCTTTATTACGTTGTTGGTAGCGAGGTACTTGGTCTGTTTATTGTTTGGCTGCTTGTAAAAGGAGTAAGGCAATGACGTTGATTGTATGCATCATTTTAGTGCTCGGTGCGCTCGCTTTTATCTCCTACGATCTGTATTTCAGTCATCGTAAGGCGGTGGCTTTAGATAAATATTTAAAAGGCGCAAACAAAGAAGACTTAAAACCAAAGTTGAACTCTTTTTTGGTGAAGTTCGGTAAAGAGAACCGAAAAGACTTAGAGCAAAAATTACAAAATGCGGGTTACTACAACAAAGAACTGGCTAGTTATTACTTCCCGATAAAAATCACTTTGGTCATGATCGCTGCTGTTGTCGTGTTGTTTTTGAATGTCGACTTGCTGACCAAAGCTCTCGTGTTCTCTATCGCGCTGGTTGTGGTCATTATTGTTCCAGACTTCCTACTTGAAATGCGCAAAAGGCTGATGGTTAAGCGTATCTCGAAAAATCTGCCCTATGTATTGGACATCATGTCGGTGTGTGTACAAACAGGTATGACGATAGAGGCTTCCTTTGCTTATCTCTCTAAAGAACTGAAAATTTTCGATAAAGACCTCTGTTATCAGATTAAAAAGACATCCGAAGCTGGCAAGGTACATGGCATTGAAAAAGCGTTGCATGACTTATCCGAGCGCTTACCTGCGCCTGAGGTTTCCAGCTTTGTGTTGACGATTATCCAAAACCTCCACTATGGCGCGTCCGTTGCCAATGTATTGAGTGATCTCGCAGAAGATATGCGCCGCATACAGCTGCTAAGAGTTGAGGAGAAAATGGGTAAGTTATCAGCAAAAATGAGTATTCCTTTGATTTTGTTGATTATGTTTCCAATCGTCATTTTTATTCTTGCCCCTGGTGTTATGCAAATTGACCTGAACAGTTTTGGAGGACAACGATGAAGATCATAAGGGATATGACCATTTTCTCCGCAGTCGTCTTGTTAAGTGCTTGCTCATCAAGCTCTAGCAACGATATCGACGTCGTTCAGAGCATGGAGCGTGTCGATAACCACTCAGGATTAATTCAGCATTATAAGGGCCATCTGGAACAAGACCCTGAAGACGTCCAAATAATGCAAGAGTTGGCCAAAGTCTATTTTGATAAAGGTGATACCGAATCCTCAAAATTCTATGTGGATCATTTGCTCGACAAGGGTGTTCGAAACGCTGCTCTACTTCAACTCAGAGGACAAATCCACAGCCAAGAGGGAGAGGATAAACTTGCGATTAATCGCTACAAACATTCCATTGAATTAGGCAACAATACCGGAGAAATCTATGTTCTGTCAGGGATTGCCTATTGCAACACCGATCAATTTAACCAAGCCAAAACCGCATTCAACCAAGCCCGTCTAAAAGGCTATAACGACGTGGCGGTAAAAAATAACTTAGCCGTAGTTTACCTTGCTCAACGACAGTATGACGACGTGATAACACTGCTGGTTCCTGTTTATCAGGAAAACCCTAGCAACCAGAAGGTGCGTGCAAATTTAGCCATCGCATTATTCAAAGTAGGGGATATTCATCAGGCGCGAGATTTATTAGAAGGGTCTTTTACTGACTCTCAAGTGCTGGAAATTTCGCGAAGGTTACACCAGTAATGAGGTGATAGCTATGAAGCATACTCTATCGAAATCGAAGGGTGTCACTATCATCGAGTTTGTGTTGGGCGCACTTGTTTTAGGTGTCGCTATGCTCATGCTCTTTGAGATGAGCTTTCGAATTTATGTAACGAACTTGGTTGAGTACGCGTTAAGAGAGACGGTTCGCAGCACCAAAATTTACGAGGGCGGCGACTCTTACGACAATTACAAGTTAACACTCGATAATGCGTTAGGCGAATCGGATTCGATGTGGGCGACTTTGGTTCCTGCAGAGAACTTTACGCTGACGGGACAGTACTATTTGTCATATTCAGATCTCATCTCCAACGTGAGTTACACCGACGTACAAATGGATGAAGGTGGCGGTGGTTATGCGATCGCCGAGTTTACTCTTCAATATGATCACAGCCCAATGTTTAGCGTGTTCACCGGAGATGTTGTTCCGATTACACGCAGTACTTTGATAAACCTAGAACATGAAGGATGGGAGGAGGAAACACCATGAAAACTCTTACCCGTCAAAAAGGCGTTTTTGCGATTGAGCTATTCATAGTACTCGTTGCGTTAATTGCTGTTTTCTACTTTATGACTGACCTTAGTCATAAGCTATTAAGCCGCGCGCAGTTAGATAGAGGAAGCTTTGCGCTGGCGAATGTCTTAAAAGAGAGGACTCGCTATTACGATGAGCGATTTACGCTCAATGCCAGCGATGAATCAGACATGAAGACGTTGGCGGCACGTTTGTTTGATACCACGCCAAACAGTATCGCAATTAAAATTGAAGCATTGCACGATAAATCTACCCTCAATGCTTTTGAAAGCGATGAATACCGAAACCTTGGTTGTAACGCGAATAGTCTTGCGAACAAAGCGGACTTAGCTCCGGTGGAAAATGGCAATACTTTTTCGCTATATCAAGTCACATTGTGTCAAGAGGAGAACTCTTGGTTCGCTCGCTTTTGGGGCAATAACGCGTCTCCAACCATGACTATTACTTCCAGCTCTGTTGTTGTAGGGAGGTAACTATGAACCTTACACATTTGAACCGAATCAAATCGCATTGCGCCCAAAGAGGGGTTGCGGCAATTTGGTTTGCGCTTACTTTAGTGCCAGTCTTCGGCATGACATTTCTAGCCGTTGAAGGCACCCGTTATATTCAAGAAACCAGTCGTCTGCGCGACGCCGCTCAAACTGCGGCATTGGCAGTTACGATAGATGATAAATCGAACGTGTCAGATGCATTAGCCACACTTTACATTAATGACTATGTCCGTGATGTTTCTCATGTGAATATCCAGACGGTACGTACCTATCAAGAGCCAACGGAACAAAATGACAATACTGAGAAAATTCAGTATTCCGTTGATGCTGTTACGACGCACAACTCTTGGTTTGCCAGTACTTTTATTCCCTCTTTTGAGCAAACTCAGAAACTAGCAGGACAAGCCGTTGCGGCAAAATATCCGTTTTACTTAGGCGACAAAATCATTGACCTTGTTTTGGTTACTGACTTCTCAGGTTCGATGAATAACAACTGGCAAGGACAGGTTAAAATTGACTTATTGAAAGATGCAGTAGAGGAAATTGCTGACCGAATTCTAGTTCCAAGAGAGGGGGAGAGTGAGGTGCTGAATCGAATCGCGATCATTCCATTCAACCTTCGTGTTCAAGAAAAGCTCAGTGGTACTTTGTTTGCTACAAGCCAATTGCGATACAAAGATGACTATCATAGCAGTGCTTCTCCTATTAAGTATGAACAAGTGAATTGGTCCTATTGGTCTCCATATTCCGAAACCTATGTAGAAAATTGTGCCGCAGATGTTGTCAATTGCCCTAATCAGCTTGCTTGGGAGCAGCGACATGCTCAACGAGTCGCTGATGTCGTAAACATCAACAATAATCGTCTAGAAATTCCGAATTACATTGGTTACACCAAGTCCGTAAATCACATGTTCGACAACAAGGTAGCCAACCCTAGTTTCAACTTCCATTTCCGTTCCAACAGCAACTCTTTGTACAACGGTAGCATGACGATGACGGGGGATAATGGCTTTTTCACTATTCCTCTAACAGCCGATAAAACTCAGCTTGAGAAAGTACAAACCATGAACTCAGGCGGCAACACTGCTGCTTATCAAGGGATGTTACGCGGACTACAAATCATGGAAGCCGGACGACCAAGTGGCAACGATGCTGAGGAGACGCAACAATACAACGATCGCCTCAAAATGCTAATTGTGATCAGTGATGGTATGGAGTTCCCTTATACACAAATCCTTCCGGGATTAGTAAATCAAGGCATGTGCGATAAGGCGCGTGAACACTTCCAAACCGAGAACGGCAATTTGTACATTGGCGTCATTGGCGTGAACTTCAGTGCATCTTCGCAAAGTGGTTTCCAAGATTGTGTGTTGAATCCGGACGAAGACATCATCGATGTAACAGAGACGGAAGACTTCATTAAGAAAATCGAAGAACTAATTCAGAAAGGATCTCGTGGTAATGGTGTATCGAGACTATATGGGTGAGAGATATGACCAAAACAATGCTAATTACAGGGATGCTGGTGGCCGGTTTCACGACCGTTAGTGCGAATGCCAGTGAAGTCAGTTCAAAAGTGACTGAATACTGCGGGACGTCATATTATGAATACTCGCACTCGATTCAGGTTGGCGACGTGACGGGGGTGGCATCGCATCGTGATGGTTATTTGCAAGTAACGGATGTGAGTAACGATCCTGCACTGAAGTGGGCGCTGATGAAGAACTCATCGTTACTTACCAATCCTAATGATTGCCTGACTTATATCTCCAATTTAGGTATTGCTCAGTTTAGCGGAGAGGTCAGCGATAAAGGCAAATTGATTGCGCGAGTGCACTTCGCCTTTGACAAGTTTAACCTTACCCCGTTGGCCAGAAATGTATTGAGTGATGTGGCTCGTCAACTTGCTCAAACGAACTATCAAGTAACGGTAGAAGGGCACACCGATTGGATTGGTACCAAAGCGTATAACCAAACCTTGGGTCATAACCGAGCCAAAAGCACCGCTCGTGAATTGTATTATTACGGGGTGAGTGAACAGAAAACCACGCTTAAATCCTTTGGGGAATCTGAGCCGATTGCCACCAACAATACCTCGTCGGGTCGTTCGAAAAACCGCAGAGCGGATGTTTACATCCCAGCAGATGAGCAGGAAAAGCCACCAGTAACGGAATAGGTGTTAACTACTGACTCGATGGAACTAAAAACGCCCGCCTCCAACTGGAAGCGGGCGTTGTACTCTTATCTTTATCTTTATCTTTATCTTTATCTTTATCTTTATCTTTATCTTTATCTTTGTCTTAGCTATGCGCTTACATCATGCCAGTCACAATGCCTGCCGCGACAAAGAACACAATCATCCAAAGTACCGACAAGTTAAGTTTCTTATGTAAGTAGAAGCCAGCTATCACAAGAGCGATGTCAATCGGGGCAACTACCGCGCTGCTGAATACGGGTTGGTAAAGTGCTGCTAGTAGCAAACCAACGACCGATGCGTTTACGCCGTTGATCGCACCTGACACTGCAGGTTTACCAGCCAGCGCTTGCCAGTTCTTTAGCACGCCAAGCAGCAATAAGAAGCCCGGTAAGAACACACCTAATGTTGCGACTAGCGCGCCTAGGATAGGTGCATCAGATAGTTCGTAACCAATGTAAGTCGCGAAGGTAAACATTGGCCCCGGTACCGCCTGCGCTGCGGCGTAGCCCGTTAGGAACGCGTCTTGGCTTAGTTGATTGCCAACGATGTTTTGCAATAACGGAAGTACCACGTGACCGCCACCGAACACTAAGCTACCCGCTTGAAAGAAGTCGCTAAACAATCCAAGCATTGGCAGGGAATGAGCCACAAACGGTAAACCAACTAGAAGTACTGCGAACAGTGCCAATGGTGCAATGGTTGGTTTAAATGGTTCGGCAGGTGCTGCGGATTCTTTCTTTAGATATTGAGTACCAATCAAACCCGCCACCACAAGCACCAGCATTTGAGTTGCGATGCTCGGTGCAACCAATAACGCAATCGCGGTTGCCACACACAAGCCGGCTGTTAGTTTGCTTTGGCAGAAGTTTTTGTACATTCCCCAAGTCGCATCCGCCACCACAACGACCGCAAGTAACTTCAAGCCGTGAACGATGTTTTGGAACAGCGCGGTATCAGTGATCTGGCTGCTTACCATAGCAAGCGCCAACATGATGATCACGGAAGGCAGTGTGAAGCCAAGAAACGCCATGCATGCGCCGCCTAGGCCTCCGCGTTTGTAACCCAGAGCAAAGCCAACTTGGCTAGAACCAGGGCCCGGTAAGAATTGGCTCAAAGCCACGATCTGTGCGTATTCGCTGTCATCAATCCATTTGAGCTTTTCAACGAACGTTTGGCGGAAGTAACCGATGTGCGCCGCAGGGCCACCGAAACTGATCCAACCAAGCCAAAAAAAGGTTTTAAAAATGGTAAACATGTTGAGCCTGTTAAATCTCCAATAAAACTGCATCTACTGTAAGAAATGTACTAAGATGATTCAAATTAATAGTTTTAATTTCATCTATGAATGAAATGGGATGAAGTGTTCTGTGAAAGATGATGTTCAGTGGCGCAATATCGACTTAAATCTATTGGTGACCTTTTCTTACCTATATCGCTATCGCAGTGTGAGCTTGGCGGCCGAGAAAAGCTTTGTCAGTCAGTCTGCCATGAGCCACAGCTTGTCGCGTTTGCGCGTGTTGTTTGATGACCCATTGTTTGAGCGTAAAGGTCATAAGATGGACCCAACGGAGCACGCGCATCATATTGCGCCGACGGTGCATCACTTATTGGATTCGATTGCCAAAGACTTACTGACGAAGTCCGCTTTCTTGCCAGAAAACTACGCCGGCGTGTGCCGTATTGGTTTAACTGATTACGCCGAATTCATCTTCGCGCCATTGCTTTATGATGAAATCCGTAAGCGTGCGCCTGAAGCCCAAATCAGTTTTATTAACGTCAACCGCAGCAATTACGTGGCGATAATGGAACACGATAAGTTAGATGTCATCATCGGCAGTATGCCTGTGCTCGACGATAATTTTGAGAGCCAGTACCTTTACACAGAAAAGCACGTATGTCTGTGTGATAAGCGAGTGTTGAAAGGCGAAACACAATTGTCGATTCACGCTTTTGCCAATATCGAGCAAGCGCTCGTGAGTCCTGATGGCAGCTTGAGTACACAAGTAGACAAAAAGCTTGCCGAACATGGTTTGAGCCGAAAAGTCACCGTTGCTTCACGTAACTTCCTGACGATTCGAAACTTGCTTAAACAGCGAGAGTTGGTTGCGATTGTGCCGGAGAAAATGGCGCAAGCGGAAGGATTCTCGGACGATTTGGTGAGTGTCCAGCCGCCGATTACGGTAGCAGATTTTGATATCGCGATGTTGTGGCATACCAGTCGCAATAACGAGGATAAAGGGATTTGGCTGCGTCTGCTGGTGGCAGAATTGATTACAGGTAATTGAGCTTAAAAGGGCACCACGAGGATGCCCTTTAAGTAACTGGGCTAGAGGTCGTTTATGCTTGAGTTACTGGCTCTTGCGCCTTTTCTTGCGTTGCTTGTTGTTTGATAGCTTGCTTCTTTTCAAAGCGAGAGATCCACCACCAAGCCAGAGCAGAGAAGACGGCAGTCATAAACACGTTGATGAAGAACGCACGTACCAAGTCAACGCCTGTAGGGAATGCCGATGCGGTCATACTCACCACGAAGATTACAATCAGTACAGACACCACACTCATGCCCACTTTGCGTGAACCCATGCGGAAGTCACGCGGTGTATCGTCGTGTTTTAGACGGAACACAAAGTACGCCACCATGATGAAGATTGGCGGTAGCATTGCCGTACCTGCCGTTAGGTTGATCGCTTGGTTCATCATGTCCTGCACGGATTCTGAACCAAAGCCGTTGACGATCAGCATCACCACAACGAACGCAAACTGCCACCATGCTGCACGTACTGGAACACCATGCTCGTTTAGCTCTGTGGTTTTCTCGCCGTACACACCTTTTGGAATTTCAGAGAAGTGAATTTTTACTGGTGCCGCAGTCCACATCATCATTGAACCAAACATCGCGATGAACAAGATGATACCAACGAAGCGTCCAACCAATGCTGTTGAAATGTCGAAGTATTGCGCCATACCAGTAAAGATTTCTACCATGCCGCCTGCATACGTTAAGTCTTCACGCGGAACGAACACGTTCACCAAAAGTGAGCCAATAGCGTACATCGTACCAATCAAGACGCCCGCCATGATGATCACTTTAATAAAGGCTTTTTGGCCGCCTTTTACGTCTTTTAGGTAAGCCGCTGCGGTTTCTGCACCACCTGCTGCTTGGAAGATCCAACACATAATGCCTAGCGTTGCCCAGTTAATGGTTGGGCTCATTGCTTCTAGCGTGATTGGTTCTGCTGGCGTGTAGGTGTCGCCGCCTAATGCCATGAGCGCGCCGAGAACGTAAATACCGAATAGGGCAAACACACCGTAAGCAACCAGCTCAGAAATTTTACCCAACCAAGATGCACCTTTGGTTGAAATGTGGGTCGCAGCTGCGAACAGAACGATCGAAATAATCGATGTCACCATTGGTGAGAAGGTGTATTCGTAACCAAGCATCGCGTAAGACGCGTAAGCAATCACGTTTGGTAGCAGAGACACAAACCAAAATAGGTTCACGAACCAGTATAGGAACGAACCTAGGTAAGCGGCTTTAGAGCCAAGCGGTTGTTTAAGCCAGTCGTACATACCTGACTCAGAGTTTTTGTTCGCCGATACGAACTCAGCAATGATGAATACAAATGGAATGAAGTACACGATCGTCGCTAACAGGAAGATAGGGGCAGAGCTAAGGCCAAGCTCAATGTTGTTGTTCACGATGTTACGGACGTTAAATACCGCCGCAAATGTCATCGACAGCAAGGCGAATTTGCCAATGGTGCCGCGCATAGATTCAGACATAGAGTCCTCCGATGAATCACGTCAATTCCCTTCGTAACTCAGTAATAGTGCTATTGACCGTTTTATCATCCTTGGGCGAATGCTATTCGTAATCGCGTTGGATTGCTGAGGTCTACAACTGATCTGTGATCTGAATTACTTTGGGTTTATTTAATTATTTTGTTGTTAGGCCAGACGCGTTGTCTGGCCTTGCCTGTAAGCCGTTATTTATTTAGGAAATAGCCATCTTCGATGGTCACTTTGAGCACCACTTTTCTTACTCGGTTGTCACCGTGGAAGCGGTACGCTTTATCGTTATCAAAAATTACCACTTGGCCTTCGCAAAGCTCACGAGTCTCACCTTGGCCGGAGAGAAATTCGCGGTCAGTTTCATCTCGATATGCTTGCTCTAGGCGTAAATCGGATTTGTCGGCGAACTCCACTGTTTCGCGACCTTCTAGGTAGTAATGCACGTCGAAGTAGCGGCGGTTACCTTCAAACAGTTCGGTCTGTTTTGTGCCGTCGTCAATCATGTAAACCAGAGAGTCACCAATCGAATACATCACGCCGTCTTTGATGTTGGCGAAGTTCTCAATCGCTTCCACGCAGCGGTTCCATTTACGACCGTCGCGGTACACGACTTTGAATTGTTCTAAGTTGTCTAACACGATCATGGATTACGCCTCGTTTGCTGTTTGAGTATTAGGTTGAGTGAAGAACGCATTGTCGAAATCATGGTGTGCCATGGCTTGTGCACTGCAATCGCCTGCTTGAAGTGGAATCAGTGTTAGGCCATAGCGGAACTCGTCCATGTACACGCGGTATGAATCAAGCACTTCGCTGCCCCATGAGTTTGAGCCCAGTCCCATCACTTGATGGTCAAGGTTGAGTGTGATGTAGCCGCTCTTCTCTAGCTCAATGGTGTGTTGCGCTTCGTGTAGGTTTTGGTTGGTGTAGAACCAAGCGCTGAAGTTGATTTCTTGCTGTGGTTTCACCAACAACCCCGTGCCGTGGCGATTCGTCAGTGATGCCCAACGAACGTGTTGGCGGTTGCCATTGTTTTGTGGGAACGGGTAGTTCTCAAACATGTCGGCTACTGTGCTGTGGTAGACATCAATCAAGTTTGCTTGGCGGCTGTCTTGGTAGTTTTCTTCAGGGCCACGACCGTAGTAACTCACTTGGTCAAAGCTGCCGTTGATGCCCAAATCCAAGCCAATTACAGGGATTACGTGCGGGTAATCGCCATAGCGCTCGCCGCTCAGTTCCACATTCAAATGACCTTGTGCGTTGATTTGGTAGCGGTAGGTACAGCGCATGCCAAAATCGAACACCGGTGGTGCAATGATGTTGGTGGTCGTAATCGAAACCGATTCATCCGTTGCTTCGACTTGTAGCGTGCGGAAGTGCTCTTGCATGATTTGTAAGTGCGCTGGGTGCCACAAACCTTCGTACTCTTGTTTGTGGTTATCAATCATTGGCTTGAAGAAGTTCAATCTAGGTTCTGATTGAATTAGCTCTTCACCATTGACGCGCCAAGAGGTCAGCTTGCCGTTGACTTTGGAGAAAATCAGCGTGAAGTTGTGGCCTTCAATCACGTGCTCTAAGAGGCTTTCTGTCGTGACTAACGCTTGTGCATTGTGGCTAACAAATTCGACTTCGCTTGCTGTGTTCTCTTTCAGTTGGAACTGGTACACCGAGATGTCGTGGTTCGCTTTGCTGTACAAAGTGCGGCTGTCTTTACGCACGGTGAAGTTAATAAAGGCTTCGCGTTCGTCCAGTTCTGGCAGGTTAATTGTGATTTCACGCGCGCTGTTTGCTGCAAGTTCTTCGACCTTAAACTGAACGCTGCGCAGCGTTTCACCTTCCGCTCGTACATCTGCCGTGATGGTGTAATCATCAAGGTTGGTAAACCACAATTTATTCTCTACGGTGAAGGTGTTTGTCGTGCCTTCTACTGCTTGAATTTTCACTGGAGCGATGACTTGTTTGTACTCTTTCAAGCCCGGTCCAGGTGTTTGGTCTGGGTAAATCAAACCATCCATACAGAAGTTGTAGTTGTTCGGGTAGTCGCCGTAGTCGCCGCCGTATTTGTAAAACTCTTGGCCGTTTTCATCACGTGCTAATACGCCGTGATCACACCATTCCCATACGTAGTGACCTTGAATGTGGTCGTGCGCATAGAACACGTTTTGGTATTCCGTTAGACCGCCAGGGCCATTACCCATCGCGTGTGCGTATTCACAAATGATGCGTGGTTTCTCGTGTGGGTGCTCACCAAAGTGATTCATGAGCTGCGCACGTGAGTACATGGTTGAAATCACGTCGACAACTTCTGCATCACGGTCTTCTTCGTAATGCACTAAGCGGGTGCCATCAATCGCTTTGGTTGCGTCGTACATTGCGCGGATATTGCAGCCGTAACCAGACTCGTTACCCAGTGACCACATGATGATGGAAGGGTGGTTCTTTTGGGCGTGAACGTGGCGTTCTGCACGGTCAACAAACACACTTTCCCATGCTGAATCGTTGGTGATGCGGCTTAGATCGCCAACGTTCGCGAAGCCGTGGGTTTCTACGTCTGTTTCTGCCATTACGAACAAGCCGTAAATGTCACACAGTTCGTAGAAGCGTGGGTCGTTAGGGTAGTGCGCGGTGCGAACTGAGTTGATGTTGTGTTGCTTCATCAAGATCAGATCTTTCTCGATGCGCTTCATGCCGACTGCTCGACCTTTTAGGTGGTCGTTATCATGACGGTTTACACCGTGCAGCATCACGTATTGGTTGTTGATGTAGAACAGACCGTCACGCACTTTGATGTCACGGAAGCCAACACGTTGCGGGATCACCTCAATCACATTGCCTTGTGCATCTTTTAACGTGATGAACAGTTGGTAAAGGTATGGATTTTCCGCGGTCCAATGGGTTGGGTTCACCACATCAATGGCAAAGCTTGCTTGGCTGTTGTCTTGGATAGTCAGTGCATCACATTGGCCATTTGCAATCACAGTTCCTCTGTCTTGGAGTGTGTATTCCAGCGTGTAACCGGACGCAACTGCAGTAGACAGGTTTTCTAGCTCAACTTGGCAGCTTAAAGTGGCACTTTGGTAATCGTCGGCGAAATCAGTACGAACAGTCAGATCTTGGACGTGAACGTGCTCTTTCCCGACAAGGTAAACATCACGGAAGATACCCGCCGTCCACCACATGTCTTGGTCTTCAATGTAAGTCGAATCTGCCCATTGCATGACGCGCACAGACAATAAGTTCTCGCCTTTTTGAACGTAAGAAGAAATGTCGAACTCAGCGGTTAAGCGACTGCCTTTGCTAAAGCCAACGTAATGACCGTTTACGTAAACTTCGAAGTAAGTTTCAACGCCATCAAATTTGATGATGGTTTGTTTGTTGTCCCATTGTTGGCCAAGCGTGAAAGTGCGTTGGTATGCGCCAGTTGGGTTGTCGGTTGGGACAAACGGTACGTCGATAGGAAATGGGAAACCTTCGTCAGTGTATTGAAGGTCACCGTGGCCTTCCATTTGCCACATGTTTGGAACGGTAATGCGTCCCCAATCTTCCATTTTTTGAGAGTAAAACGCTTCAGGCACCAAAAGCGGGTTAGTGAAGTAGTTGAATGTCCATTGACCACTCAGCAGTTTAAAGCGGCTGCTCAGCTCGCGTTGGAATGTTTGTGCGTTTTTAACTGAATCGTATGAGAAGAAGTAAGCACGTGGTGCCATACGGTTCTCATGTAGGTGAAGGAAGTTTTCCCAGTTGTTCACGTTTGTTCTCCCCTCGGCTTCGCTTGGTCATTTCGGCGCGGTATCGTCAGCGTCGAATCTGCCCAAAAGAAATGCAGCCGATGTATTGTGAAAAGACTTATGAGTTATCTGGGAAAGATATTAGTAAAAGTTTTACTAAAATAAATTAGTGAAAACGTTTAACTTTAACTTGATCACGTTTTAAATAGCGATCGGTGAGCAAGATGTGATCAGCATAAAGGAATAGCATCCCAAGCTTATTTGCTGGGTAAAACGAGTAAAAAATGACGGGAATTTAGATAAGGGAAATAAAAAAGCACTGAGGATTCAGTGCTTTATAAAATAAGAATGAAGAGGGAGAACTACTTAGTCGTGCCGCGCAGTTTGAGTTTGCTTGGTACGTGAACTTGCAATGGTAGCGCACGACCATCGCGGTATTTTTCTACCAATAAGTTTACCCCTTGTATGCCCATCATCTCTGAGTGAATTCGTACAGTAGAGAGCGGTGGGAAGGTAAATCGCGCGGTTGGAATGTCATTCACACTGATAAGAGCAATGTCTTGTGGAATGTTCAAACCGAACTCATGAATGGCTCGTAAAACCCCAATCGCAATCGAGTCTGATGCGATAAAGAGTGCCGTCGGAAAGTCGCCTGTTGCCAACATCGCTTTGGCTAAGTCGTAACCCGATAAGCTAGAAAAATCGCCACGGTAAATGTCATTCTCTGACACGACACCTTTTAGGTTGCCGTATTCCACAAACGCGTTTTCGCGAATGTCCGCGGTGTTTGGTTCGTCTTGTCCACCAATAAATCCAATGCGCTGGTAACCTTGTTCGACGAAGAAGTCGACTACTTGCTTACTGATGCGAGCAAGATCGATATCAACGCTGTCGTACATGCTGTCGCTGTCTGAGAAGTCGATATAACAAATGCTGTCTGCGAGGCGCTTAGGTAGTTTATTGATGATCGCTTTATCGGTTTTACCAACCAAAAGGATGCCGGTGATCTTTTGTGTTTCGACATCAATTTCGCTGTTGTAGCAATTGGTTAGCGTAATGCCCAATCTATCACATTGGGTTTCAATCCCGTGACGAATAGACAGGTAGTAGGGGTCATTCACCTCTGCTTCTTGCTTGTAGTTATACAAAGCTAAAAAGTGATGTTTTTGTTTGGCCTCTTTCGTGGCCTTTTTTGAACTGCTGGTGCGGTATTCCAACTTTTCAGCAATTTCTAAGATGCGGTGTTTGGTTTCTTCTTTTACGCTCAGAGTCGGATCGTCATTCAACACGCGTGA
Organism: Vibrio hyugaensis; assembly: GCF_002906655.1. Taxonomy (NCBI): domain Bacteria; kingdom Pseudomonadati; phylum Pseudomonadota; class Gammaproteobacteria; order Vibrionales; family Vibrionaceae; genus Vibrio; species Vibrio hyugaensis. The sequence continues at coordinate 2,958,968 of NZ_CP025794.1, forward strand.
TACGGTTGCAAGTGAGACGCCCGCTTCTGTAGCGATATCTTTTAGTGTTGCCATGTTCACTTCCCGTTGGCAAAGCTCACTGTCCCAGTGAGATAAGCAATAATCCCACCATTGTAAACAGCTACTTATGGATGCACAAATTTTTAGTAAAACTGTGCGAGTGGGTGAAATAAAGTGATTACATGGAAAAGAGAAACAAAAGCCCGAGCGACTATGACTCTCCGGTCGGGCTTTGTTGTTCACTATTGCTACTTAACATGAGTGGCAAGGCGATAAGGTTAAACCTAAGACTTTTTACCTTTGGTTTTATCTGGTTCGACAAGCAAGTGGTCAAATACATGGCGAATGAACGGTGCCCCGACTTTTGAACCACCGTTCCCGTGCTCAATCACAACTGTCGCCACGTATTTTGGATGGTCATACGGAGCAAACGCAGTGAACAACGCGTGGTCAAGCAGGTGGTTAGCGAGCTTTTTCGAGTTATAGACCTCATCTTTGCGCAGGCCAAATACCTGGGCGGTACCGGATTTGCCACCACTGCTGTATTCCGCGCCTTTAAATGCGCGGCGACCAGAGCCATGTGCGCCATTGTTTACCAAGCGCATCGCATTGATTGGAATGTCCCAGTATTTATCTGGCACACCTTCAATTGGTGGTAGATCTTTCGGTGCGACTTCGACTTGGTTTTCAAAATCTTCGCCGTGCTCAATCACCGCTCTTAGCAGATGTGGTGCTTTCATCTCACCATGATTGATAAGGAATGAAGTGGCTTTGGCGATCTGCATCGGAGTGGCTGTCCAGTAACCTTGCCCAATACCAATCGGCACGGTATCCCCTTGATACCAAGGCGTACGGTGACGGGCAATTTTCCATTCTCGTGTCGGCATGTTGGCACTGCTCTCTTCATAGATATCGATACCGGTTGGCAATCCGAAGCCGAATTTGTTCATCCATTTAGAGATGCGGTCAATACCCAAATCAAATGCCGTTTGGTAGAAGAAGGAGTCAACCGATTCCTCGATTGCCTTGGTAACATCCACGTTGCCGTGACCCCAACGTTTCCAATCTCGCCAAGCTTTTGAATTCGGTTTTGAACCTGGAATACGCCAAGAACCGTGATCGTTACGCACTGTACTTGGCGTGATCACATGTTCTTCAAGCCCAGCGACAGCCATAAAGGGTTTGACGGTTGATGCGGGTGGATAGACACCTAGCGTGGTTCGGTTTACGAGCGGGTGGGCTGGATCGTTCAACAATGCGCTGTAGGCTTTGCTTGAAATGCCGTTCACAAATGGGTTTGGGTCATAGCTTGGGCTAGATGCCATCGCAAGGACGCTATTATCTCTTGGATCGAGTACAACAGCGCTGCCCTGACGATTATCCAATTGCTGATAAACATACTCTTGTAGTTCGATATCGAGGTTTAAAACGATGTCTTTCCCTGCAATTGGCGGCACGTACTTAATGGTACGAATCACGCGCCCGCGACTGTTTACTTCTACTTCTTCATAGCCTTTGGTGCCATGCAAAATGTCTTCGTAGTAACGCTCCACGCCCAGTTTTCCGATGTTCTGAGTCGCTTGGTAGTTTTGTGCTTTGCCTTCTTTGTCTAAGCGTCGTAGATCGCGGTCATTAATATGAGAAACATAGCCTAGGACGTGTGTTAATTCCTTCCCGTAAGGGTAGTAACGTTTAAGATCCGCAGTTACAAATACACCATCAAATTCATGTTGATGCACCGAAAAACGCGCAACTTGTTTGTCGTTGAGTTCGTTCAAGATGGTGACAGAACGAAAACGGCGAGTGTGCTTGTAGCGTTTTTTGAATGACTCAATTTGTTCTGGTGTGATGTCGATGTAATGAGCGAGTTTTTCAAGCAAAGCATCGGGGTCGCCTGCTTGCTCAGGGATCATATCGAGGTTGTAAACTGGGCGGTTTTCAGCAATCAAAACGCCATTGCGGTCATAGATAAGACCGCGAGTGGGCGCGATAGGAAGAATCTTAATGCGATTGTCATTAGAGCGAGTTTGGTAATCTTTGAAATGATTAACTTGCAAGTTGTAGAGGTTCGCGACCAATCCTCCCAGCAAAATAACCATGCCGAGAAAGGCAACGACGGCACGGTTTTTAAATAACCTTACTTCTTGATTGTGATCTCGAAATTCGTTTCGCTTGCGTAGCATGAGGGCCCTTCAGATTTGTTTTTATTCTCAGCATGCCCCGATAAAAGGAAAAAGACGCAGATTTGAGTCTTGTTACAAAAGGTTACATTTGGGGGCGGGGCTACTGTAGCGGGCTTTATCTCTTGCTTTGTAAGAGCAATGTCAGGTATCGATTGCGGAAAATCATCTTTCTTGTTTGCGTGAATCACCGTGTTTTCCTTATATTGTGTAAACGTTTATACATGTAAGTATCATAAATCTTTCCCACTTTTCTGCTCTAACTCAGTTTCCTTTATTTTTATTGATTTTAAATCGTGATGTAATTTTGTGGAAACGTTTACACTATTTTGAGTTTGATCACGGATCTGGATCGGTTTTGATTGGTAGACTTTTAGCCAGTTAAGAGATGAGCGAATTTGCTTGGTGAGCAGGCTCAACCAATTTCCAAGCATCGAGCAGCAAAAGTGGAGAAGCAAAAGTGAAAGTTCTTGTCACAGGCGGTATGGGGTACATCGGCAGCCACACATGTGTCCAGATGATTGAAGCAGGTATGGAGCCAATCATTGTCGACAACTTGTGTAATGCCAAAGTGGAAGTGTTAAGCCGCATTGAAGCGCTAACCGGTAAGCAGCCGGCTTTCTACCAAGGCGACATTCGTGATGAAGCCTTTTTGGACTCAGTATTTGCCAAGCATGACATTCAGGCTGTGATTCACTTTGCTGGCCTTAAAGCGGTGGGCGAATCTGTCGCGAAACCATTGGAATACTACGACAACAATGTGAATGGCTCATTGGTGTTGGCGCGCAGCATGCGTAAAGCGGGCGTGAAAAGCATTGTATTTAGCTCATCGGCAACGGTTTACGGCGATCCTGACATTGTGCCGATTACGGAAGACTCTCCAACGGGGGCTACCACTAATCCATACGGTCGCAGCAAGTACATGGTGGAAGAGTGCTTGAGCGATTTGTTCAACGCAGAAAATGATTGGAGCGTGACGTTGCTGCGCTACTTCAACCCAGTTGGTGCGCATCCATCGGGCACTATGGGTGAAGACCCTCAGGGCATCCCAAACAACTTGATGCCGTTTATCGCGCAAGTGGCAGTAGGCCGCCGCGAAAAACTGTCGGTATTTGGCAATGACTACCCTACACCAGATGGCACGGGTGTGCGTGATTACATCCACGTGATGGACTTGGCAGACGGCCATATCGCAGCGCTGAAATCGGTAGGTGAAAAAGCCGGTTTGCACATTTACAACCTAGGCACGGGCAAAGGCTCTAGCGTGCTTGAAATGGTAGAAGCGTTCGCAACGGCTTGCGGCAATCCAGTGCCTTACGAGCTTTGTCCTCGTCGCCCAGGTGACATTGCAGAATGCTGGGCAAGTACAGATAAAGCGGAGCGAGACCTAGGTTGGAAAGCGACGCGCAGTGTTGCGGAAATGACGGCAGATACGTGGAACTGGCAGTCAAACAACCCGCAAGGTTATTCCCCTGCGTAATTGAAGCTGCAGCGTTGTTGATTGACCGCCTAGCTGCAACTCCAATTTCATTGGGGAATGCAGATGAAAGAAATTTTAAAAGTTGAGTAAGTAAGATGTCGAATGTTGAATTTAACCCAGTGGATCACCCACACCGTCGTTATAACCCACTAACGGGTCAGTGGATTTTGGTGTCACCGCATCGTGCAAAACGTCCTTGGAGTGGCGCTGATGAGAAGCCTGCGATTGATGAGTTACCAAGCTACGACGAGAAGTGTTTCCTTTGCCCAACCAACGAGCGTATTTCTGGTGATGTAAACCCAGATTACCAAGGCACGTACGTGTTCCAAAATGACTTCGCAGCACTGATGGTGGACTCTCCAGATGCTCCTGAGTCAGATAACCCACTGTTCAAAACGCAAGGTGTGCGTGGTTTGAGCCGAGTGATTTGTTTCTCGCCTGATCACAGCAAAACCTTGCCTGAGCTACCGGTCGACAAAATCCGTGGCGTGATTGACACGTGGAATGATCAAATCGAAGAGCTGGGTAAAGACTACGTTTGGGTTCAAGCATTTGAGAACAAGGGTGAGACCATGGGTTGTTCTCAGCCTCACCCGCACGGTCAAATCTGGGCAAACAGCTTCTTGCCAAACGAAATCGAGCGCAAAGAACAAAACTTAAAAGTCTACTACCAAGAGCATGGCAGCAACTTGCTGGTGGATTACGTGCAAGCTGAACTTAAAGACGGTTCACGCACAGTGGTTGAGACCGAACACTGGGCTGCTGTTGTTCCTTACTGGGCGGCGTGGCCATTCGAAACCATGCTACTTCCTAAAACGCACATTCGTCGAATGAGTGAGCTAACCGATGAGCAACGTGATGACCTTGCGGTTGCAATCAAAAAGCTAACCAGCCGTTACGACAACCTATTCCAATGCTCTTTCCCTTACTCAATGGGCTGGCATTACGCGCCGTTCTTTGAAGAAGGCACCGATATCGACCATTGGCAACTGCACGCGTTGTTCTACCCACCACTGCTGCGTAGTGCAACGGTTCGTAAGTTCATGGTTGGCTATGAAATGCTGGCAGAAAGCCAACGCGACTTAACCGCAGAACAAGCGGCGCAGCGTCTGCGTGACGTAAGCGACGTGCATTACAAAGAGCAATAACCTCTGTCATATTTGAAGCTGCAGCGTTGTTGACTGCACAAATTCCCCCTAATCACATAGAGAATCTATGCTCATAGGGTTGAATTCGTTTGTCGCCTAGCTGCAACTCCAACTATTTAAGAGGTGCGATTATCGTGGCTTGAGATTTGAGCTGCTATTTAAGAATACAACAGTTTGAGAGTTACCTATGTCTGATCTAATCCAAAACGTAAAAACTTCTTTTGCACAGGTGCTGGGTTACGCCCCAAGTCATATTATTCAAGCGCCTGGTCGTGTAAACCTGATTGGTGAGCACACTGATTACAACGACGGTTTTGTACTGCCATGTGCGATCAACTACCAAACCGTTGTGGCGGCAGCGAAGCGTGAAGACAACCTAGTGCGCGTGGTTTCTGTGGATTACGGCAACGCCGTGGATGAGTTCGACATCACGCAAGAAATCACCTTCCAACAAGACAAAATGTGGGCGAACTACATTCGCGGTGTGGTGAAGTGTCTGCTTGCTCGTGGTTACCAATTCTCTGGTGCGGATATTTCTGTTAGCGGTAACGTCCCTCAAGGTGCGGGTTTAAGCTCGTCTGCAGCGTTGGAAGTCGTGATCGGTCAAACGTTCAAAGTGTTGTTCAATCTAGAAATCAGCCAAGCGGAAATCGCACTAAATGGGCAGCAAGCAGAGAACGAATTCGTCGGTTGTAACTGCGGCATTATGGACCAAATGATTTCGGCAGAAGGTCGTGCAAACCACGCTATGCTATTGGACTGCCGTAGTCTAGAAACTGAAGCTGTATCGATGCCTGAAGATATGGCCGTGGTGATCATCAACTCAAACAAAAAACGTGGCTTGGTCGACAGCGAATACAACACGCGTCGTGAGCAGTGTGAAGAAGCCGCGCGTATCTTCGGTGTGAAAGCACTGCGCGATGTGACGATTGAGCAGTTTAACGAGAAAGTGTCCGAGCTGGATGAAATGGTCGCAAGACGCGCTCGTCACGTGATCACAGAAAACGATCGCACGGTAGAAGCGGCGCAAGCACTTCGCGCACACGACATGAAGCGTATGGGTGAACTGATGGCTGAGTCTCATGCTTCCATGCGTGATGATTTCGAAATCACAGTCAAAGAAATCGATACGTTAGTTGAGATGGTGAAAGAAGTGATTGGCGAGCAAGGTGGTGTGCGCATGACGGGCGGTGGCTTTGGTGGTTGTATCGTTGCAATGGTACCGCCAGCATTGGTTGACGAGGTGAAAGCAACGGTAGAAGCGAAGTACCAAGCAGCAACGGGTCTAAAAGAATCCATCTACGTGTGCCAAGCGAAAAACGGCGCTGGTTTAGTCGAAGTGCTTTAAGTGAAAAATTGCTTTAAGTTCAAAGTGCTTTAAGACGCAGTAGGAGCGAGATATGACTGAGCCATTAACTATCACGATGACACAGCAGGCCGCCTTTGATGGCGCGCCTGCCAACGTTGTCGAACTGAAAAATAACACAGGCATGAGCGTTACCTTTATGGATATTGGCGCGACATGGCTGAGTTGTCGTTTACCTTTGGCGAATGGGGAGTTGCGTGATGTGCTTCTCGGAGTGGGGACGATGGGGAGTTTTATGCAGCAACAGTGTTACATGGGTGTCACTGTTGGTCGCTACGCAAACCGCATCGCCAATGGTCTTTTTGAAGTGAATGGCGAAGTATTTCAAGTGTCTACTAACCAAGCGGGCAACTGTCTGCATGGTGGTGAAGAAGGTTTTGATAAACGTCGTTGGAAGATTGAGTCTCACTCGAATCAGCAAGTGACGTTCTCTTTGTTGTCTGAAGATGGCGACCAAGGTTTTCCGGGTAATCTAGAAGTGCAAGTGACGTATACGCTGACTGATGATAACCAAGTGAGCATTGCGTACTTCGCTAAGACAGATAAAGCAACACCGATCAACTTGACCAACCATGCTTACTTTAATTTGTTGGGGGCAGAAGCGGACTTAGATTGTCGCTCGCATCGCTTAACCATCGTTGCAAGCCAATACTTACCAACCACTGAGGTCGGTATTCCGCTTGGTGAATTGCAAGACGTGAAAGGCACTGGGTTTGACTTTAGAAGTGAAAAACCAGTTTCAGAGCACTTCTTACAAGATGAACAACAGATGGCTGCCAAAGGGTATGACCATAGCTACCTATTTGATGCTCATCGTGATGTATCAAAACCGGTTGCGCTGGTGGTTTCTCCTGATGAAAAAGTGCACCTGTCAGTGGTGACAAACAAGCCTGCGATGCAATTGTACACGGGCAACTGGTTAGCTGGCGCACCAAATCGCCGTGGCGGTGAATATAACGATTACGCGGGTCTGGCGTTAGAAACGCAGTTTTTACCAGATTCGCCAAACCATGCTGAGTGGGCGCAGCCAAGCTGTATTCTTGAGCCTGAACAAGAGTACCGCTTCTGCACCACTTATCAGTTTGCTTTCTAGTTAAACTGAGCATTTTCGTGCTTTTGGGTTACCGTAGGCTTTTTGCTCACAGTAGGTCAAAAGCTCATCGAAGTTGGCAAAATAACGCTCTCTACAAACACCCCAAAAAGAAAAAGCTCTGTCACTTCGGTGGCAGAGCTTTTACTTTTTAACCTTTCTTGGCACTGACTCGCGCGATATCTTAAAGACGATCCACCGAGTTACGGCGAACTAAAGTCGGGCTAAATATGATGGTGTCATCTTCCACTTGCTCATCACGTGATAACGCTAGCGCCAAACGCGCGGCACGCTCTGCCATCATTTCGATTGGGTAACGAATCGTGGTCAAACTTGGATTGACGAAGCGAGCAATTAAGCCATCGTCGAAGCCAACCATGGACACTTTTTCTGGTACGTCGATACCATTTTGGTCTAACGCCGCCAGCGCACCTGCTGCCATGTAGTCGTTGTACGCAACCACGCCAGTGATTGCGAGTGATTTGGTTAGCAGGTTGGTCATGGCTGTTTCGCCACCGTCACTGTTTGGCTCGCCATATTCGACATAGCTTTTTGATAGCTCGATATCGTGATCTTTCAGTGCCGCTTGGTAACCTTGTAAACGCTCGTCGGTATCTTCGATGTCATGGGATGAGGCGATACAAGCGATCTTGGTGTGACCATGACGAATCAAATATTCCGTCGCTAAGTACGCGCCCTTAAGGTTATCAAGAGAGATGCAACGCTCTGCCAATTCTGGGATATGGCGATTGATCAACACCATACCTTTGACTTCTTTGGCGTAACCAATCAGTTCTTCATCTGATAGACCTTTAGAGTGAATCACAATGGCTTCACAACGGCTGTTGATCAGAAGTTCTAGCGCTTGGCGTTCGTCTTCTGGGTTGTGGTAGCCATTACCAATCAGAATGTGTTTGCCGTTTTCACGCGCCACGTTATCTACCGACTTCACCAGTGTGCCGAAGAACGGGTCTGAGACATCACCCACAAGCACGCCCATGGTGTTGGTACTTTGGCTGACGAGTGCACGCGCCGCTGCGTTTGGACGGTAGCCCAGTTTGCTCATTGCTTGCGTCACTGCGTCGATAGAAGATTGGCTTGCTTTCGGTGATTTATTGATCACGCGAGAGACGGTCGCGACCGATACGCCGGCTTCTTTCGCGACATCCTTGATTGTTGCCATGAGGGACCTTTCGTGGGCTAAATAACGTTAATTGGAGTATTAAACACCCATTGTGTAATAAGTGCAATTTGAACCAATGTTTGCTTTCCAAAATGCGATCTTTACCACTTGTAATTATTAGGCTTACTGATAGTGTAAACGTTATCTTTTTAGTAAACTTTTACTGAGGTTTTAATTATGGACACTATTGCTTACGCAGACTTTGCAAAGTTAGAAATTCGCACCGGAAAAATCATTGAAGTGGCTCGTCACGAGAACGCAGACAAGCTGTACATTGTGCAGATCGATATCGGTGAGAAAACATTGCAAACCGTCACCAGCTTGGTGCCTTACTACACAGAAGAAGAGTTGATGGGCAAACAAGTGGTGGTGCTGTGTAACCTCGCGAAAGCCAAGATGCGTGGTGAAACCTCAGAGTGCATGTTGCTGTGTGCTGAAACCGATGATGAATCAGAAAGTGTTCTGCTAACGCCTGAACGTGCAATTCCTGCTGGTGTGAGAATCGTTTAGTATCTAAATCAAACCTTTCACACCTCAATGTTAAAACTGATGGTAGCGATGTTGGTTTCAACTACGGCGCAGAAATTGGCTATGAGTTCGCTTCAGGTCTAGTTATTTCTGGCGGTTACCGTGTGTCTACAGTAACGATCGATGTTGAAGGCGGTGGTGATATCGACTTCGATTTCGACAGCCTGTACGCTGGTGTTGATTATAAGCTCTAATCTCGCATAAGCAGAATATGAATAGCAAAAGGGAGCCACTAGGCTCCCTTTTTAATTAGGCTATCAATCAACTCATAATGATGATCTTGTACGCCCGCTAAGTTGCCATATTTTGGCTGGTGGCGATCGTTTTCTTTAGCATGATGCCAACCAACGGTATGGTGGACGAAGTGCTCAGCAAAGGCGTGAGACACTTCCAAGCATCCAGCGAGAACCGTATCAACATAGCTTTGCATGATGGGACTGAGCGAGCAGGGTGGTAAAGGATCGTTTTTCACATAAACCCAAATGCTGTGCTTTGAGTTAAAAGTGGCTTCTGTTTCAATCTGATCAGGACGGATTTGAATGCGATGGTAGCCACGCTCGCGTCGGTCAAAATCCGCTAGCGCTTGATCGTCGACTTCAAGCAGCACGCCATTGACTTGCCCTTCGCCTTCATTCACAACCAAGGGTGACAAGATATAGCTGTCGTCAACTTTGCCCCAATAGCGCACCAGCCCATGAGCGATGACAGGGATGGCTTCTCCCGTTTGACCCGTTAACTTGCGCGAGGCGGCATTGATTAAACTACCGTAGCCAAATATATACATCTCGATTGCTTCCCTTACTTCGACGAAATCACAGTTATCCGTTATACCTAAACACTACCAACCAAGCAACGCGTGAAGCACAGGTTTTACCTCGAAAGGGTAGTTTGATTTTATAACATGTATTTTTTATGCATGTTTGTGTTAATATCGAACGCGTAGAATTTTTGAATGGTATCAAATGGGTACTTAAGGGCATCACAATGCTGAATATCACCGATAAAAAAGTGGAAGAAAAAATCCCTGCATGGCTGCGATTAGGGTTTAGACCATTTTTCCTGTTTGGCTCTATTTACGCCATCATCGCGATTGCGGTATGGGTATGGATGTTTCAAACCGGGCAGCCAAGTGCGTTGAGCGTTCCGGCGTTGTGGTGGCACGTGCATGAAATGTTGTTTGGTTTTTCAATGGCGATAGTGGTGGGCTTTGTGCTGACTGCGGTGCAAAACTGGACTGGCATTAATGGCACTAAACATTACACCTTGTTAGCGATATTTACCTTATGGCTTGCACCGAGAATACTGCTTTGGACACCCGCACCACTTTGGTTAACCAGCAGTATTGAAGCGCTATTTTTGCTGTTTGTGGCTTATGAGGTGGGTATTCGTGTTTACCGCGCGAAAGGTTGGCGTAATCTGTTTTTTGTGCCGTTATTCTTGCTCGCTATCTTCGCCAACTTTGCCAGTTACGCAACGGTGAAAGGCATGCCGCCATTTACCTCATCAGCGGTATGGCAAGCGATGCTTTGGTGGTTCACCTTATTGCTTTCGGTTATGGGGGGACGTGTGATTCCTTTCTTCACCGCTCGCCGTTTTAACTTCGAAAAAGCGCAACCCTTAATGTGGCTAGATTGGTTAGCGAACATACCTTTGGTCATGTTGTTCGTATTGAGCTTCTTCCCCGTGACGTTTGCAGAACTTGGTCAGACATTGATGCTGTTCGCAGGCGTGGCGCAGTTGGTTCGATTCCTGCGCTGGAAGCCTTGGCTGACACTCAGCGAGCCGTTGGTCTGGTCGTTACATGCGGCTTATTTGTGTCTGCCTTTAAGTCTGATTCTACGTGGCAGTTGGGATAATGCGTTTGCGAGCCACAACTTAATTCATTTGTTTGCTATCGGCGCGTTGGGTGGATTGATCCTAGCGATGATTGCTCGAGTGACCATGGGGCACACAGGTCGCATGATTTACAAAGGCCCGAACATGAGTATTGCCTTTGCAGCGATCTTTTTAGCGGCGTTGGTGAGAAGTCTCTGTGTGATATTTGACCCAGCGAACATGTTACTTTGGATAGATATTAGCGGTGGCTTGTGGATCGTTGCCTTCGGGTTGTTTGTATGGCGATTTGGCATGATGTTGATTACGCCTCGAGCGGATGGACACCCAGGTTAATACGCAACCAAATCAGATCAATTTAAGGGCAAGGCGGCTTGCTGAGCTCTTTTTATTTGAGTTTGGTTCAGTAATTGCCCCATTTCTAGTAAGGAAATTGTTAGGAATGTGAAAAACGTTGAATTTCAAAGTGGGATTTAAGCGTGCTAGAAATCTTGGAGTCCGCTACTCTGTAGGTGTTATTGCTCGTATGCACATGAGTGATTAACTAGCCAATTGACGTTTCAGACCTATAGGTGTCTTTCGTGTAATTACATGGCCGCTTAGCTCTCTCCCTCCGTGGAGCTAAGCGGCGTTTTTCGTTTAACGGCTAGTAAAATTTAGATATTGCCTTCGCTAAAGTCTTTCTGGAAGTAGAGTACCTTTTGCAGATAGCGTCTTGCCTCGCCTTTCGGGTGCTGAGTGGTCAATGCATCATAAACCTGAGTTGGTTTGAGGCTATTCAGTTCATTCATAGCCCGCTTTCTATCGCTATCAAACGTTGAAAGCACGCCACCTGTGCCACCGTTGTAAGCGGAAATCATACTAAAGTGTTTCGAAGTAGGATGTTTTACATCTCGTAGGTAGCGATTCTTCAAGATATAGAAATACGCAGCTCCGGTATCAATGTTATTGGCAGGATCGAACAAGTACTCTTTGGTCGGAATGCCCGGTTTGTTTTTCACTAAATTAAACACATCTGCCCCCGCTGTTTTGGGGATCACTTGCATCAAGCCGTAAGCACCAGCATGGGAAACCGCATAAGGGTTAAAGCTACTTTCGGTTTTGATCACGGCGAAGATCAGGTCTTCTGGCAATCCATACCGCTTGGCAGCATCGCGAATCAAGCCTGCATATTGATACTCACGTTGCTCTAGGTGATCTTTCACCATATTGATTTCGACATAGTAAGCACTGCCACGTTTGATGGCTTTCTTTTGTAGCTTATTCTCGATCAGGTAATCCGAATAACGGTTAGCACGCCATTCCCACTCTATTGGCTTACCATCTTGATCAAGCACTTGGCCAAGCAAGAAGGGTTTTCCACGCAGAACCGCTTCTTTGTCACTAAACAATTCTGCATGAGCTGGATCGGCAGGCATGACTAGTGTCTGAACGATGGCTTTTTGCAGCTTCTCTGTTGGTTGGTACTGAGAAATCGTCGAAACATAAATCTTACCCGTTTCGAAGTCGATGTGTGCACGAGTGTTGTAACCATCAAGGTACTTCACGTAACGGTGTTTACCTGCTTCAACAAACTCATCTTCACCCCAGCGATCTTTGGCTTTTTGAGCAATGTAAGCCAGTAACTGTTTGATGTTGTCTTCATTCGATGCACTTGGCGGTTTTACATAGGGAGGAACGTAGTCATCACATGCGCATGGTGGTGTTTCTTCGGGAGCTACAGAACAACCACCGAGAAGGAGTAAGCTCAGGATTAGCGATTTCTTCATCGGATACCGATTAAATTAGAGGTGAGGGCAATTGCCGACTAAAGAAAATAATAAGTAAGAGTGCTAATTGCCTGAAATTAAAACTTTTTGTGCTTTCGATAAAGAACCTTACTTTTGACTAAGCTCTCACCAACCCTAACTTTTCTTTGTGAGACCAAGTCGTTTGAACAACAGCCACTCAAAGATAAAGATGGCGAATAAAGCGATGCAAAACCACGTAAATGCATGAGGAGAGTCAACACCCGGCATCCCGCCTATATTGATCCCTAAAAGACCTGTGAGAAAGCTTGTAGGTAAAAATATTGTTGCGACAAGAGTGAACAAATAGCTGTTTTTATTATTTTTCTCGTCTCTAAGTAATCGGATTTCTTCTTGAATTAACGTCAGTTCTCCAAGATAAAAATCGATGGTCTCGTTGATACGGACAATATTGTTATACGTAAACCGATATTGGTGAAGATTGGAAGATACGAGTGGAGAATCTGACTCTAGCAAATTTTTGATCGCATACTGTTGCGGGCGTATAAAGCGCTTCACACTTAGTAAGGCTTTTTGTACCGAAATATGCTGGTAGGTGCTTTCATCATTCACATCAAACTGTTGCAGTTTGTCTTCGATAGAGTCGAGATAATAGTCAATCTTGCCGTTAAGTCCTTCGATGATTTTGTTCAGCAATTGAGCGATATCTTGCGGTCCTTTGTTTTCACTCAATGACTGCCGAATATCCGAAATGGCACGTGATGGGACTTTCCTTGTCGAAATTAAAGCTCCTTGAAAATAGAGTATACGTACACTGAGCATATCTTCTGGCGCGGTGTTTTCATTCATATTGATGCCGCGAAGGATGAGCATAAAGTTGTCATTACCAAGGGAATGAAAGCTTGGACGAGTCTCATTAGTGAGTAGTTGATCAATGGTTGAGAGAGGGACGTTGTTGTTCTCAAGCCAGTTACGAATGTCTGGGTGAGTACGCTCACAATGATACCAGTGGTTTGCTTTGATCTGACTTTGAACGTCAGTGACCTGTGTTGGTTTGTTGGCAGAAAAATCCCAGTGTTCAATTAAGAAATCCATAAATATCTCGTGAAGTCCCTTTTCAAGTTTTGATCAGAGTATGACGGTGTTTTGGGTTTTATGCGTATGTTTTATAAAACTTATTTTCATTAGAAGGCAAATGCGAAAAAAGCCTGCGGGTGCAGGCTTTGTATTCGGAGAGTCCAATTTAACTTACTTGTGAGAGGCTAACGACTTTTTGTTGCAGCTTCTCTTTTAGATATTCTGCCAGTGCGAGTTTCTCCTCTTCATTCATGTATAAACCAAGTTTGGTGCGACGCCATAAGATGTCTTCATCGGTTAGCGCCATTTCGTGATTCATCAAGTAATCAATTTCACGTTGATATACGCCGCTTGCTTGCTCTGAGAAGCAGTGACCAAGATCTTCGATGCTGCTAGTGCCTTCCATCAGATCCCAAGTTTGTGTACCAAACTGAGTTACATAACGGAGTAACATCGCTTCTGACGCCCATGAGTATTTAGCATGAATCATCTTAGCAAGTTGCTCACGGCTGCAACTGAAGTTACCGCCAGGAAGCGTTTGGTTTGCCGTCCAGTCTTTACCCATTTCAGGTAGGTATGGGGCAAGTTTTTTCATTGCCGCTTCGCCAAGCTTACGGTAAGTCGTGAGCTTGCCGCCGAACACTGAAAGTAAAGGTGCGTGGTCGTATTCAGCATCCAGTTCTAGTGTGTAGTCACGTGTGATCGCTTGCGGTGAGTCAGACTCATCATCACACAATGGACGTACACCACTGTAGGTCCACACCACGTCTTCGCGGCTTAGCTGGTGGACAAAGTGTTGGTTAACGATATCGATCAAGTAATCGACTTCGTCTTCGGAGATCGCGACTTCACGCGGATCGTCTTTGTATTCCACATCCGTTGTACCAATGATCGAGAACTTATCTAAGTAAGGGATCATAAATACGATGCGGTTATCTTTGTTTTGCAGGATGTAGGCTTGCGGCTCGTTGTGGATACGAGGAACAACGATGTGCGAGCCTTTGATCAAACGAATGTTGCGAGGGGAGGTTTGCTCTAATCCTTCATCAAAGAACTGTTTCACCCATGGACCTGCAGCGTTAACCAGAGCTTTCGCTTTGCGTTCGAAACGTTGGTCTGTAGTGACGTCATGAATAGTGACATGCCAAATGCCGCCTTCACGGTGTGCTTTTTCTACGCGGCAGTAGTTGCGAACTTCTGCGTTATTCTCTTTAGCCGCTAGAACGTTCAACAACACTAAGCGCGCATCGTCTACCCAACAATCTGAGTATTCGAAACCCGTTTTCATTTCAGGTTTTAGTAGACCTGATTTTGCTAGGTTGACGGTTTTGCTGCCTGGCAGTGTGGTTCGTTTACCCAAGTTATCGTAAAGGAACAGGCCACAGCGGATCATCCAAGCTGGGCGTAAAAATGGACGATGAGGTAAACGGAAGCGCATTGGCAGAGCCACATGTGGTGCTTTACGTAAGATCACTTCACGCTCAGCGAGCGCTTCCGAAACCAAACGAAATTCATAGTGTTCAAGGTAACGCAATCCGCCGTGGATCAGTTTTGAACTTGCAGAAGAGGTTGCCGATGCGAAGTCGTTCGCTTCGTACAAACCGACGCTTAAACCACGACCAGCAGCATCTGCAGCAATACCAGCCCCGTTAATGCCGCCACCGATCACGATCATGTCTAGAGTAGGGGAAGAATTCGTCGTGGAAGCATTTTGTTGGATACTCATAAATTTGACCTCTTGGTGAGCGAACGAGCATTTTAGAACATGAGTTTATCCTAGCTTAGGTTTCGTTTGTGGTCATTATTTATTTTCGTTTATGAGCGTTTTGTGTGATTTGGGCACAAAAAAACCTCTGCCTAATTAAGGCAGAGGTCATTTATGCGTATAGAAAGAGAGGTAATTTGCTATTCGTTCTCAGATCTTTCTATTTGTGTATCAACCACTTCAAGGGGAACTGAGGCTTCTTTTAGAATCGCTAGAATCTCTTCTGGCGGTTGTTTGTTGGTGAATACCATGTTCAATTGCGCGATATTGCCCAGTTTCACCATCGCATTGCGACCAAACTTCGAATGGTCAACCGCAAGGAACACACTGCGGCTGTTATCAATAATCGCCTGTTTAACGCGAACTTCATGGTAATCAAAGTCCAGTAGTGAGCCATCAAAATCGATACCACTGATGCCCAAAATGCCGAAATCAAGGCGGAATTGCTTGACGAAATCGAGGGTCGCTTCTCCAACAATACCGCCGTCACGGTTGCGAACTTCACCGCCCGCCAAAATCACTTTGATTTCTGGGTTTGGTAACAAAATGGTAGCAACATTGATGTTGTTGGTTACTACACGAAGTTGTTTGTGATTTTTATTGAGCGCACGAGCAACTGATTCTGGTGTCGTTCCGATATCAATAAACAGAGTTGCGCCATCGGGAATATGTTTAACCAACTCGTCAGCAATCACGTCCTTTTCGTTGAAGTTAAGTGCTTTGCGCGTGTTGTAGGAGGTATTCTCTGAGCTTAAAGGGATAGTTGCGCCACCGTGGTAGCGACGAATCTTGTTTTCATCTGCGAGATCATTTAGGTCGCGGCGAATAGTCTGAGGACTAACATTAAATTTTTCTACCAGCTCATCCGTGCTGACATAGCCTTGTTTTTTCACCAACTCAACAATCTGTTGGTGTCTTGGTATTTGCTTCACTTAGCACTCCCTTGTGCACTGGTAATCGCCAATGCTTCAAAATCGAAAATAGAAACTTGCTCTATTGTGCTCGAATTAGCGCATTGTGAGAAGCTGTGGGAGTGTGGAATCCGCGATCGAACGCAAAAAAAGAGCGCCAACTTGGCGCTCTTTACGATTAATCAGGGGGAAACTAATCGTTTATCAGAAATTAATCGTCTTCGTCGTGAAGCTCAGACCAAGTTTGAGCACACTTCACCGCGCGCTTCCAACCTTTGTAACGACGGTTACGTTTCTCTTCATCATCGTGTGGTTCGAATGTGCGATCGAGCACGGCTTTATCTTGCAGTTCATCAATACTATTCCAGAAGCCAACCGCTAGACCTGCTAGGTAGGCAGCACCTAGAGCTGTTACTTCGGTCACTTGAGGGCGATGAACTTCGGTATCTAACACATCAGATTGGAACTGCATTAGGAAGTTGTTCGCAACTGCGCCACCATCTACACGAAGGTTCGCGAGCTTGATGCCAGAGTCTGCTTGCATTGCATCTAGCACGTCGCGAGTTTGGTAAGCAATACCTTCCAGCGTTGCACGGATTATGTGGTTAGAGTTAACACCACGAGTAAGACCAACAATCGTACCGCGAGCGTAAGCATCCCAGTATGGTGCACCTAACCCAGTAAAGGCAGGAACGACATAAACGCCGTTTGAAGAATCGACTTTAGTTGCGAAGTATTCTGAATCTTCGGCACCAGCCAGAATCTTCATTTCATCACGTAGCCATTGAATTGAAGCGCCACCCATGAATACCGCACCCTCAAGGGCGTAAGCTGGCTCACCTTTTGGACCACATGCTAGCGTGGTCAACAGACCATTTTTCGATGTTACCTTCTCTTGACCCGTGTTCATCAACAAGAAACAACCTGTGCCGTAGGTGTTCTTCGCTTGACCAGCTTCAACACACATCTGACCGTAAAGAGCGGCTTGTTGGTCACCTGCAATGCCCGCAATTGGGATACGAGTACCGCCTTTACCACCAATGTTGGTTTGGCCGTAGATTTCTGATGAGCGTTTTACTTCAGGCATCATGGATGCAGGGATGCCCATCTCATCCAGCATTTTTTGATCCCAGCATAGGTCATTAATGTTGAACAGCATGGTACGAGAAGCGTTGGTGTAGTCGGTTACGTGAACGCGACCTTGTGTCATCTTCCAAACCAACCAGGTGTCAACAGTACCGAATAGCAGTTTGCCTGCTTCGGCATCTTCACGCGCGCCTTCAACGTTATCTAGAATCCACTTCACTTTTGTACCTGAGAAGTAAGGGTCTAGAACCAGACCTGTATTGTCGCGAACGTAGTCTTCTAGTCCGCGCGCTTTTAATTCTTCACAAATATCGGCAGTGCGGCGGCATTGCCATACGATCGCGTTGTAAACCGGTTTGCCTGTTTCTTTGTTCCATACAATCGTCGTTTCACGTTGGTTGGTAATACCGATACCTGCAAGTTGGTCGCTACGGATACCGGTTTTCGCAAGTGCTTCAACCAAAGTAGAGCTTTGAGTTGCCCAGATTTCCATTGGGTCATGCTCAACCCAACCAGCCTCTGGATAAATCTGAGTAAATTCTCGCTGAGCGACGCTTACGATATTCGCGTCATGATCCAGAATGACAGCACGAGAGCTTGTCGTACCTTGGTCTAGGGCAACAATGTATTTTTGCTCAGTCATGGTAAGAATCCTTTTGTTTCGTTATTTATATTTTAGTCGAACTAGTTGGTTTTAAGCTTGCGCTTGTTCTGCTTCTTCTTCGGTCTCGCACTGATTAGGGATAGTACAGCCGTGACCTTGTTGTGGCAGATACGCAGCGATCGCTTTCGGGTACAACCAACCACCGAAGCAAGCACCTGCGATAGGAGCAAGAATTGGAACAATAAAGTATGGGATTTCACGCGCCCCCGTCAGTGCATAATCCCAGCCTGCGAAGTAAGCAAACAGTTTAGGACCGAAGTCACGAGCAGGGTTCATCGCAAAGCCAGTGAGTGGACCTAAAGAACCACCGATAACCGCAATCAGAATACCGATCAGTAGAGGGTTCATTGCGCCACGAGGCGCGCCGTTGTTCTCATCACCAAGAGCAAGAATGGCAAACATTAGTACTGCAGTAATCACGAATTCCACAGCAAAAGCGCCAAAGAAAGAGAGAGAAGCGTGTGGGTAAGTCGAGAAAATACCTGCTGTTGCTAATGCGTCTTGGCTGCTACGAACGAAGTTGTGTGCGATTTCGTAATCAGTAAATAGGTTGCTGTACAAGCTGTAAACCAAAGCGGCAGAGCAAAATGCACCTAGCATTTGCGCAATGATATAAGGCACCGCTTTCGCCTTATCGAATCCATGGAACATAGCTAGCGCGATGGTAACGGCAGGGTTGATATGTGCACCGGATACGCCCGCAGTACAGTAAATAGCAATGGCGACGCCAAAGCCCCATACAATACTGATTTCCCATTGACCAAATTGAGCTCCGGTCAACACTAGTGCAGCAACACAGCCTACGCCAAAAAAGATAAGTAATCCTGTACCGATAAACTCGGCCAAACATTCTCCGAGCAGTGAGGGGTGTTTGTTCGTTGTCATGTTAAGAGTCCTTTAATGTTTATGCTTATCTAGCACGGTTCTATTGTGCATATATAAACGTTTGCGAAAACAAACGAGCGTTAAAATTGAGCGTTTGAGCATAAATTTGTTAATCAAACTCTTCGTTTTTGTTAATTGACGCATCTTTTGCTCAAAAAGGAAACTCGATAAAACGATTCAGAAGCTTCTACTTCTATTTTTCGGCCTAAAACTACCGATGTGAAAATCAATGCACAAACTGGTAAGAGGAGTTTTGTGAAGCTGCTTCGCGAATGGTGGGAAATTACTCAGATTACTGATTGAAAACTAACCCTAAAGAGCTGGCTGACACTAATGATGATAAGGGGGGGCTGATATTGATGCGCTCGTTGCTCTGAGTTAAACCACAGTTAAGAATGAAGAAGTTTATTCGTGGTTGATACGACGTCTTTTACTAGAGATTTGCTTTGAATGCGCTTTGAGATTGGTTGGCTGATGTCGATGCTAATTGTTAACGAAGTGACATTGTTGCAACACGTCATGTTGGTCTTTCATTACTTAAATAGCGTGTTTTATCTCTTCAACCTCTACCTTTTATCCATTTATGTGGTCATTTGAGCGCTTGGCTTACTTAAGATAGCGATGATTTTGTTCGTTTGCGCACTTCATGCTCTATATGAACGGTAACGGAATGTGGGGGAAATGGAAGCGCTGTCTAATTAAATGCTTCTAGTTTACTGTATTTACTGAAATTTAATTCCTATGCAACATTTATCACAGAAATAAAAATTGTATTTCATAAAATGCATTCACTTTCGAACGAAGCTCCTTTTTGCTCGTTCACGATTTATTACTCCCTACCATCGCTCACATAATTAATGAGGTTCCTATGTTTGGAATATTCAAACCTAAGGCGCATATCGATCGCTTATCGTCCGATAAGATCGATGGCACCTATTCTCGCTTACGTTGGCAACTCTTCATCGGTATCTTCGTCGGTTACGCTGGCTATTATTTAGTGCGTAAAAACTTTAGCTTGGCGATGCCTTACCTTATTGAACAAGGTTTTAGCCGTGGTGACTTAGGTGTTGCTTTAGCTGCAGTTTCTATTGCTTACGGTTTATCAAAATTCTTAATGGGCAGTGTTTCTGACCGCTCTAACCCTCGTTACTTCTTAAGTGGCGGTCTATTAATGTCTGCGCTTGTGATGTTCTGCTTCGGCTTTATGCCTTGGGCTACTGGCAGCATTACAGCGATGTTTATTCTATTGTTCCTAAACGGTTGGTTCCAAGGTATGGGATGGCCAGCCTGTGGTCGAACCATGGTTCACTGGTGGTCGCGCAAAGAACGTGGTGAGATAGTGTCGGTTTGGAACGTGGCACATAACGTAGGTGGTGGTTTAATTGGTCCGCTATTTATTCTTGGTCTTTGGGCATTTAACGACGATTGGCGCACCGCTTTCTACGTACCCGCATTTTTTGCCACGCTCGTTGCTATCTTCATTTGGTTCACGGTAAGAGATACGCCCCAGTCGTGCGGTCTTCCTCCGATTGAAGAATACAAAGAAGATTACCCAGACGATTACGACAAGTCGCATGAGAAAGAAATGAGTGCGAAGGAGATTTTCTTCAAGTATGTCTTTTCTAATAAATTGTTGTGGTCAATTGCGATCGCGAATGCGTTTGTTTACTTGATCCGTTACGGTGTGTTGGACTGGGCGCCAGTGTACTTAAAAGAAGCAAAAGACTTCTCTGTAGATAAATCTTCTTGGGCTTATTTCCTTTACGAGTGGGCTGGTATTCCTGGCACGTTATTGTGTGGTTGGATTTCTGACAAAGTGTTTAAAGGTCGCCGCGCCCCTGCTGGCATCCTATTTATGGTACTTGTCACGGTTGCGGTGCTTGTTTACTGGTTCAACCCTGCGGGTAACCCAGCTGTCGATATGATGGCACTAGTGGCTATCGGTTTCTTGATTTACGGCCCAGTGATGTTGATTGGTTTGTATGCACTAGAGCTTGCTCCTAAAAAAGCAGCGGGTACTGCAGCAGGCTTAACCGGTTTATTTGGATACTTAGGTGGCGCTGTTGCTGCGAACGCGATTCTTGGTTACACCGTTGACCACTTTGGTTGGGATGGTGGGTTCATCATTCTTGTAGGGTCTTGTATTACCTCTATTATTTGCTTGATTTACGCTTTCTTGGGTGAACGTGCTCATCACGAACAAAAAGCACGTGAGAAAGAAGCATTGGCGTCATAAAACATTAAAGGGGCGGTGGAATACTGCCCCTTCAATAAGTTAAGGAAAGAACAATGAAAACAACGTCAATTTGCATGACGATTCTCGCTCTCAGCATTTCAGCTGGAGCGATTGCACAACCGCTTGTTATCGCACACCGAGGGGCGTCGGGTTACCTGCCAGAACATACGTTAGAAGCAAAAGCTCTTGCGTACGCAATGAAGCCGGACTACATCGAGCAAGATGTGGTGATGACCAAAGACGATCAATTAGTCGTTTTGCATGATCACTATCTTGATCGCGTGACTGATGTGGCAGAGCGCTTCCCAGAACGAGCTCGTAAAGATGGTCGCTACTACGCGATTGATTTCACCTTGGCAGAAATCAAATCATTGCGAGTCACTGAAGGATTTAATATCGACGATAAAGGCAATAAGGTCGCGGGCTATCCGACACGATTCCCAATGTGGAAGTCAGATTTTACCGTTCCTACTTTTGCGGAAGAGATTGAGTTGATCCAAGGTTTAAATAAAACACTGGGTTATGACATCGGTATTTACCCAGAAATCAAAGCGCCTTGGTTCCATCGCCATGAAGGCAAAGACATCTCAAAAGCGGTGCTTAAAGTTTTAAAACAGTACGGTTACGATTCGCAAGACGACAAAGTGTACCTTCAGTGTTTTGATGCGAATGAACTTCAGCGCATCAACAGTGAACTCATGCCTGCAATGGACATGGATTTAAAGCTCGTTCAACTCATGGCTTACACCGATTGGAACGAGACCATGGAGTACAAAGGCGACAAGGCAACACCATACAGTTATGACTGGATGTTTGAAGCCAATGGTATGAAGAAGGTCGCGGAATACGCGAAAGGGATCGGTCCTTGGAAGCCAATGTTGGTGGATGACAAATCAACCAAGGATAACATCATCATCAAACCTTTGATGAAAGCGGCAAAAGACGCGGGCTTACAAGTACACCCTTATACTTTCCGAGCGGACCCAGGGCGTATTCCAGCGTACACGGATAGCTTCGATGGCATGATGGATATCTTCTACAACCAGGTGAAAGTGGATGGTTTGTTTACTGACTTCCCTGATAAAGCGGTGAACTTTCTGAACAAGTAAAGTTCTAAAAAACTGAGTATTTGAAACTCTCAGTATTACGTCACACGCCATGTCGTAACAATAGGCTCTTTATCGAGCAATAAAAATCCCCCAACAGTTACCTGTTGGGGGATTTTTTATCCGTATTTGACTAAACAACACAGCTTCGCTTCACCTTAGTTGCTTTTATTGTATGCATCTCCATCGTTCTTGATTTGCAGATGCTAAATATTCATCCCCCCGACATGGTTACTATATG
The DNA here is from genome assembly GCF_002906655.1 of Vibrio hyugaensis. NCBI lineage: Bacteria > Pseudomonadati > Pseudomonadota > Gammaproteobacteria > Vibrionales > Vibrionaceae > Vibrio > Vibrio hyugaensis. The sequence goes on from NZ_CP025794.1 coordinate 2,981,495, forward strand.
CAGGTATTGTAAATTGGTGCCCTTTGCTAAAGCCATTGTGGAGAGAATTGTGTTCCAGTGGCTTGGTTTACCCTTTCAGCTTGCCGCTTAAGTTTTGCTTCACATACCGGCTCGTAACTCCAAATTCTTAGGCGGCTTTTCTTCTGAATTTAATGATCTCGGCGGCAATCTGTTCGCTAACAAGCCGGGCATCAGTACACAATTCGATCATGAATAATAAAATACTAAATAGGAAATGACATGAGATTAGTACTTGCCATTTTAATTCCTTGGCTTCAATTTTTTACCATCGGTCGTTATTGGGCGGGTGTGATCTGTTTGCTACTACAAATTACTCTGATTGGCTGGCTGCCAGCTGCTATTTGGTCAATCTATGCTCTTGTCAATTACGAGACAGATAAGAAAATCGAGAAGTTGGTGGCTGAGCAAGATAGCCCTGAGTTTTTTTCTAATTACGCTCGAAAAGCACCAGCGTCGTCTGACCAAAATGGTGGTGGAGACGAGTAAGTGTTTTCACTTAAGACAGATAAACCGTATTTTTTGTTGTGTCTATTGGCCAGTTGTCTAGGTTTCTCTTCTATGGCTCAAGCAAAGCTTACCATCCAAGAAGCAGTAGATTTATGGATATTGGAAGGGGCTGAGTTTCGTCAGATGGTGAAATGTTCCCCACAAGCGCAGCTAAATAATGGCGTGCAGCAAATTTACTACGACTCATCATCTTGCGTATTGAGTGAACTTGCGACTTACGCGTTGGCAAAAGAGTGTTTTGGTGACGCGAAGGCGCAGCACGTTAATATTCTGGATGCAGTGAATAAATCGAAAGTGATGTCTTTTGATATTAACTCGGCGAGTTGTTCTCTTTTAGAGAAACAGTCGAGTAATAGAAAAGCTAAACCTGAGCGCCCGCCACTACCATCTCAGCCTGCGGCATCAGGTTCTAAGGCTTACGTTGTTCAGCTTTACTCTGGAGCTAAGCCACCAAATAAAGTATTTGCTAAGTGTGCGACGGCAACGCTCTATGAGCACAACATTAATGGTGCTTACTATTTGTTTAGTGATGTTTATTTCCAATATTCGGAAGCGAAACAATTGATGGATCACTTGCAGTATGAATGTCCTGATTTATCGATGTGGATTCGTCCGATAAAACGTTAGATACGACTGCTGTATATCAACTTTACATAAAAAATCCCCCAACAGTTTCCTGCTGGGGGATTTCTCGTAGGGCTATTTGGGTATTCTTATTAGTTGTTTTTATGCAGTTCGCTGTTCAGCTCAACCGCGCTCTTGTTTGCAAGACACTCGATTTGACCTGTTACAGAGTTACGACGGAACAGTAGGTCAGAAACACCAGCAAGATCGCGAGCTTTCACCACTTCCACTTCTTGGCCAGCAGAGTCTAGCATGCGCACTTTAGAGCCAGCTGTTACGTACAGACCTGATTCGATAGTACAACGGTCACCCATTGGGAAGCCAAGACCTGCGTTCGCGCCTAGTAGAGAGTTTTCACCGATAGAAACCACAACTTTACCGCCGCCAGATAGCGTACCCATGATAGATGCGCCGCCACCAATGTCAGAGCCGTTACCAACCACTACGCCAGCAGAGATACGACCTTCAACCATGCTCACGCCAGTTGTACCCGCGTTGAAGTTAATGAAGCCTTCGTGCATTACTGTTGTGCCTTCGCCAACGTGTGCGCCAAGACGTACGCGAGAAGTGTCAGCGATACGAACGCCAGTTGGTACCACGTAGTCCACCATTTTAGGGAACTTGTCTACGCAATCTACGCTTAGTGCACGACCCGCTAGGCGAGCTTCGATTTGACGCTCTGCTAGTTCAGGTAGGTCGATTGGACCTTCGTTAGTCCATGCGATGTTGTGTAGTAGACCGAAGATACCGTCTAGTACCGTGCCGTGTGGCTGAACTAGGCGGTTAGAGATAAGTTGAAGTTTTAGGAAACCTTCAGCAACGCTTTGTGGCTGCTCGTCAGTTGCAAGGATAACCAGTACAAGTGGTTGTGCTGATTCTGCTGCTTTTGCTGCGAAAGATGCGTTTGCAGCATCGCCGTTTGCTTCAAATGCTGCTGCCAGTTCTGCGCTTTGTGCAGCAGAGATCCCGATAGCTTGGTTGCCTTGTTCGTAACCTGCTACTGCTGCTAGTGCGTTAACAAGCGCTTCGCTTGGGTTAAGAACTGGGTTAGGGAAAAACGCTTCGATAATTTTGCCGTCGCGGTTTTTAGTTGCCGTACCAAAGGCTAGAGAGAAGAAAGCCATAGTTGATCTCCATGTGTTGAGTCTTGTGTCTCGTCTGTTCACTGACAAGAAATAATTAAGTTGTCAGTCATCATAAAGAGAGTATTGGGGAGTTTAAAGAGGGGAAATGGAGAAAGTCTGTAGATGGATACCTTTTGTCTTTTTAGAGATATGTTTGTCTGATGAGAAATGTGTCGCAAATCATTGATTAATTATCAAGGCAACAAAAATAAGGGGAGGACCGAAGTCACTCCCCCTACACTGGGTTTGTTGGATTTACTGGCTTTGGATAGTAAAGCGATAAATCGACTTAGAGGCTAAGCTCACCGACCTCTACTGCAAGTGCAACAGTTGCACCTACCATTGGATTGTTGCCCATCCCGATGAAGCCCATCATCGCTACGTGTGCTGGTACTGAAGAGCTACCCGCGAATTGCGCATCAGCGTGCATTCGACCCATGGTATCTGTCATGCCGTAAGACGCAGGACCTGCCGCGACGTTATCTGGGTGTAGAGTACGACCAGTACCACCACCTGATGCCACCGAGAAGTAAGGCATGCCTTCACGGTTACGCTCTGCTTTGTAGATACCAGCAACTGGGTGTTGGAAGCGAGTCGGGTTGGTTGAGTTACCAGTGATGCTCACATCCACTTGTTCTTTATGCATGATAGCCACGCCTTCACGCACATCGTCTGCACCGTAGCAAAGGATCTCACCACGTGGACCTTGGGAGAAACGGCGACGTTCTACTTCCACTAACTCACCAGTTTGGTAGTTGTATTGAGTGCGTACGTAAGTGAAACCATTGATGCGTGAGATTAGGTAAGCGGCGTCTTTACCCAAACCATTCAAGATAACTTTCAACGGATTTTTGCGTGATTTGTTCACGTTCAATGCGATTTTGATTGCGCCTTCTGCCGCTGCGAATGACTCGTGACCCGCAAGGAAAGCGAAACAGCCACTTTCTTCATTCAGTAGACGAGCCGCCAATGCACCGTGACCAATACCCACTTGGCGTTGCTCTGCTACGCTGCCAGGTTTCGTACAGGCTTGAAGACCTTCACCGATTATGTTTGCAGCTTCTTCTGCTGTTTTTGCACCGCGGAAAATCGCCAAAGCGGTGCCTAGCGTGTAGGCATCGGCTGCGCTTTCAAACGCGATAGGTTGAGTGTCCATCACCAGCGCTTTAGGGTCGATACCACGATCCATACAGTATTGATAAGCCGCTTCCAGAGAAGAAAGTTGCATTTCGTCTAATGTGCGACGTACAGATTCAGTAATTGGAGTGTTCATAATCTCTTTCCTCTTGGTGGCAATTATTGTTGGCGTGGGTTGATGGTCGTTACGGCTTCATCAAAACGACCGTAAGTCCCTGTTGCTTTGTCTGCCGCTTCTGCTGCAGGTACGCCTTCGTTGATGGCTTTCATCATCTTGCCGAGGTTGAGATATTGGTAACCAATCACTTCTTTGTTTTCGTCTAGTGCGAGTTTTGTTACGTAACCTTCAGCCAGCTCCATGTAACGCACGCCTTTTGCTTTGGTTGAGTAGCTAGTACCCACTTGGCTGCGTTGAGTTTGACCAAGATCTTCCAGTGCCGCACCAATTTCCAAGCCGCCTTCAGAGAAAGCAGATTGAGTACGACCGTAAACAAATTGAAGGAAAATTTCGCGCATTGCGACGTTGATAGCATCACACACTAAGTCAGTGTTGAGTGCTTCAAGAATGGTTTTACCGGTTAGGATTTCTGCGGCCATCGCTGCTGATTGAGTCATGCCTGAACAGCCGATCGTTTCGATCAAAGCTTCTTCGATGATGCCGTTTTTGACGTTAAGGGTCAGTTTTGCTGCACCTTGTTGAGGAGCACAAGCACCAACGCCGTGGCTAAGACCGGAAATCGCGATAACGTCTTTTGGATTGATCATTGCGCCTTCAACAGGGATCGGTGCAGATGCATGAAGATCGCCGCGTTGAATCGGGCACATTGATTGGATTTCGTGTGAGTATTGCATAATGTTTTCCCAGTGTACGATATCCAGCATATTGGTCAGACTCAACGGCGTTGACTGCTCTTATTCGCTCCATCAAATAGAAAAACTATGTTCAGGAGGCTTACGCGTTTGTCGCCTTGTTGAGTTAACAACTATTTTGGATATCTTTTTAATTTTTGAGAAAACAGGAGCGGGGTTGGAGAAGAGTTGAATTGCTCACTACAGAACTCTTACTTTTACACTAGAGGCAAAAGTACTTCCAACAGGGCTTACCTGTTCTCGTTTCTGTAGGAGTCATCAGCTTTAAAAGCGGTTTGAATCTTTCGATTCCGGTGGTACCCCATCACCGTGCCCATTTAGATTAGATCTAAGTCACACTAATCTGCAACATGAAATTTAGAGCAATTTGGGATATTAAATCGGTTCTTTATATTCTCAGAGATATATGACGACAAACGGAAGGCATAAAAAAACGCCGCATGGTGCGACGTTTTTTTGAAACAAATGAGAGGCTTATGCAGCGTCTTCTTGTTCGCTATCTTCTTCAACAGCTTCAAGCTTCTTTGCTTTTTTTGGCGCAGGCTTACGTTTTGCACCCAAAGCGTAAAGTACTTCTTCTTTGTTTTGCGCAAGGAACATTGCAAGATCTTCTTGCTTACCTTCGTCTTCTAGAAGTTCACTTTTACCTAGCAGTGAGAATAACTCGTCCGCCATATCCAGCATTTTGTCGTATGCGTCAGCTTCCGCTTTAGAGGTAAAAGTCATTTTCTCTTCTCCATTGCGTTCTACCACGTACTTGACGATTACAGCCATGGTTGGTCCTCTAACTTGATGAATTTATACTGGCTTTTTATACAGTTTTTGACCAATTAAGTCTAGCGACAAGCCTCAGAATGAGAGCCGGGTACAACTAACTGACCAGCATTTGAGCTATCTACCTTGGATTCTCTACCTTGAACTATCCACCTCGAACTAGTCATCTTTAAGGTGCGGGTTCTCTGGGCGTTCCCAATTTTGGCAGAATTCAATAAACGTGCGCAGAAGTGGGTTTTGATACTTCTCTTTGTGGATCAAAAGCCAGAAGCGACGCTTCATATCCAGTGGCATGTTGAGCATTTTCACACGACCATCGCGAATTGCAGGTTCTGCAGATAGGCGTGATAAGCAACCTAGGCCAAGTCCAGCAGATACCGAATTGATCAGCGCTTCGGTGGTGTTGAGCTGAAAAGCCTCGTGCCAGTGTTCTAGACGCGGAGCGATAGCGCGCATGAAGAACTCTCGAGAACCAGAACCAGCCTCACGCAGAATCCACTCTGTGTCTTCGAGTTCGTTTAGGCTGATTGGCCCTTCGTCGAAGTTAGGGTAATCCGGTGGGCAAATCACACACATTTCGTCTTCACTGAATTGCGTTGATTCCAACTCTGGGTGTATGGTCTTGCCCTCAATGAGCGCGATGTCGAGTTCGTAAGCGATCAACATGTCACAAATCTGGGCAGAGTTGGAGATGAACAAACTCTGCGATTGGTGATTCGTTTCATCACGAAAATCACTTAACAGGTAGGGCGCAACTTGGTTGCCAATAGTGTCACTGGCACCGATGCGAAGCAGCCCTGATAGGGTTTGGTCGCCATCAAACACACTCTCAATATCTCGAGCTCGGTTGAGGAGTTCATCCGCGAGGGGCAAAAGTTTTTGTCCTTCTTGGTTGAGAATTAAGCGGTTGTTCACCCGGTCAAATAGGTGATGGCCAATTTGTTTCTCTAATTCAGACAGCGCCATACTCACGGCCGCCTTAGAAAGAAACAGGCTTTCAGAAGCCGCTGTCAGCGTTTTGTGCTGAGTGATCGTAGTAAACACTTTCAGTTGTTTAAGAGAGATATGACTAGGCATGACATTCCGTTAAGTAAATCTGAACGTTAGTTTTAAATAATTAGATATATTGGAACGAAGTGCAAGAGTAATATACACCCCATAGAAAGTTAGCCTAGATTTTGAGGTCGTAATGATTCAAAGAACAAAAGCAAAAGTAATGGGAGCACCAACCCCAATGGCGGGTCTGGCTCTTGGTATTGCGAGCTTAGGTTGGAGTTGGGAAAACTTCGCCGAATTACATGGCTATGGACAGTGGATTAGCGCAGGTATTGCAAGCGTATTGCTAGCAATCTTGGCGACTAAATTTCTTTTTCACAATCATTTGTTGAGACAAGATCTTGCGCACCCTGTGGTGGGTAGTGTCGTTCCGACTTTCGCGATGGGAACCATGGTGGTTTCAAATTCTCTAGGGCACTTTTTCCCTGTTGCAGGTGACGTGCTTTGGTTAGTGGCGGTAGCTCTACATATCGTGTTCCTAGTGAGCTTCTTGTACCACCGCGCGAAAGACTTCGAACTACACCACATGGTGCCAAGCTGGTTCGTACCACCAGTGGGTATTATCGTTGCAGACGTGTCTTTCTCAGGTAACCCAGTGCTTGCACCTATTGCACACGGTGCGTTGGTCTTCGGTATGGTGGCTTACGCGGTGATGTTGCCAATGATGATCTACCGTTTCATGTTCACTCATGAAATCCCAGATGCAGCAAAACCAACCATGGCAATCATGGCGGCACCAGCAAGCCTATCGTTAGCGGGTTACTTAACGGTAACGGCAACACCTTCACCAGTGATTATTGCTCTGTTGTTTGGTATCGCGGTATTGATGACAGCCATCATCTACTTAGCCTTCTTTAAATTGCTAAGACTGCCATTTAGCCCTGGCTATGCAGCGTTTACCTTCCCAATGGTGATTGGTGCAACGGCTCTATTCAAAACAGCAAATTGGATGGAAGCAAATGGTTTAGCAGCGCACTATGTACAACAAGTTCGCGGTCTAGCAGGCATCGAATTGATTGTGGCAACGATTGTGGTGACTTACGTAGGTTTGCAATACATCAATAACTTACTAATCCAACCACGCTTGATGACGACACATCACGCATAAGTCTTACTCGTAAAGCAAAGTCTCTTGGTCTCTCTCGCCAAGAGGCTTTTTTTTGTATCGGTAGGATCGGGACTAAAGCTAATCTGAAGATAAAAAAATGCCACCCCAAAAGGGTGGCAGGAAAAATAGATACAATTTTAATACATCAAACTTTAGTAACCGCGGCCATTGTAGCGAGAGTTCTCATGCAGAAGATGGCAATTCGAAACTTACCTCTCTTCACTATGCCTACCTGTCTGATGGGCGTGCGTTCTTTTTATCCTTTCTTATAGAAGCGCGACATTTCATCGAGAGAGTCCTGAATCACGTTCACTGGTACTTGGTGTTCCGTATCCACTTTAAGTTGATTATTGAGTTGCTGAGAATGCCCTCCTGGGTTTACCACTAACATGGTTTCTTTCCCTACCAGCGCATAGTTGTAATAACTGCCCGCAATGAACCAATCTCGCGGAACACAATTATCAAATAGGTCTCGTCCTACGCTATACGATTGTGTGTCGCCTTGAACGTCGAATAGTTCGTTCATTAGAGTTGGCACAATGTCATAGTGTGTGGTGCGGTAGTTGATCTGCTCTGGCTGATGATCTGGAAGATAAACGTATAACGGCACATGCACTTGAGTATCACTGTAGTTACCCGTATGGCCCCAGTAATTCATCTTGTGGTCGTTAAATTCCTCTCCGTGGTCGGAAGTAATCACCACAATGGTGTTCTCTAGGTCGACATTCTTCAGCACTTTTGCGATCAAACTGTCGATGAAATACAAAGAGTTCTTATAGCGGTTATGATAAAGCGAGGCGTCAAAATCGTTGTTCAGAAGAATATGATCGACACGTTCCCAATAAGGCTTGAATTTAGCAAACTCAGGCTCTGGAAAACTGGTGCCATGAGCCGAATCGTAAAACAAGAAGCTGAAATACGGTTTGTCGCTATCTTGCTTTTGAAACTGAATAAACTCATCGGTGATCTGCTGGTCACGTTTGATTTGTGTTTCGCCAGTTTGCTTAAGGGTGAGATCTTTCACCTTCTTAAAGACGGTGCGTGATAAAGGCGGGCTGGTTAATGGTGCTGAGCCAAAAATACCCATTCGATAGCCTTGGTTTTGCAGGGTATCCATGAAGACTGGAGATTTTTGACTCGCATAAAAGCTGTCCCAGTAAGTTGCTGGCAAGCTGTAGAACAGACTAAAAATGCCTGCTTGAGTAGAGTTACCACCGCTCATATGCTGAGAGAAATTGACGGTTTTATCGGTGAACTTGCTGACATTTGGCATAATTTCTGGTGTTGCATCGCTGTAGCGCCAAGCATCAACCAGAATGAACAATACATTCGGTTGTTTAGCTTTAGGTTCTACATTTACAGGGGCGAGTGGGTAGTTCAGTGAACTGCTTTCAATGTTTTTCAGCTCCACTCGGTTTTGTGAAGCCATATTTTCATCCACCAAGTGATGACGATAGATAAACTTACGCGCCGTTAATGGGTAGTAAAGAGGCCAGTTATTCGAGAACTGGCTGACTTCGTCGTCATAGAGTGCGTTCTTATAGGCGTGGATAACCTGAGTGCTCAGCAACAAGCCAAACCAAACCGCAACAATCACGAACTTTGCTCGGCTTTGAGCCAGTTTATTGGCTAACCAAACGGTGCATGCCAAGCCAATGGCGAGCAGTGCAATGTCGCTAATAAAGATCAGCCAACTCATCCAAGAGATTTCAAATACGTCACGACCGCCTTCAAAGAACATGCGGATCAGTAGACCATTGATGTGCAGTTTGTATTGCTGGAAAACGAGGATATCGACTTTCAACATGATCAAGAGTGTGATGGCAATGGTGATCACAACGACTTTGAACATGCGTGTCGGCAAAAAGGACAGCAATAAACAACCCAGCATCAGCGGAAGAGCAATTAAACCCAACCAGCCAAATTGTGTAGCGAGTAAATAATATTTTTGCAGAAAGGTGAGCGGTTCTGCTTGGTTGTTTGACAGCAAAAATGGGTAACAAGCGATCGACAGATAAAGCGCAAAGCAAGCAAAAAATGCAATCAGCCAAGCGCTATTTGAAGAAAATTTGCGCAACATAGTTTTGGTATTCCAGTGCTTTTTCATCCCTATCAAATCAAGAACAAAGTGCGGCTCAGCGTGAAATCAAGATGACTTGAACCCCGTGATTCTTCGCCTTTCACTCAATATTCAATTTGATGGGTATTGTTATAAAAATTTGCGTGAATTATAAAACAGTGTTTTTTATCATGAAATAGTTGTGACTGATGTCACGCTTTGTATTTGCGTGTAAGACGTGACTTACAAATGTCAGTTGCTGGTTATTTGCGCAGAGTTTGAGTGTTCTCTAACCTTTTGTTATTTAAGCTATCGAGATCGCTCTAGGAATAAATGTGGCTGTGCTAAGCTTGCTAGCAGTTTCCATTGGCATTCGGTGCTTCTACTTTGTTTACTGTCTATCACTCCAATCAGGTCGATGTTCTCAAATCACTTCTTGTTGAACTGATTCGCATCAATCCATTAGAAAACCCATTCGAAAAAGAGCAAATTCTGGTGCAAAGCCCGGGTATGTCTCAGTGGTTAAAAATGGAATTGGCGAAAGAGTTTGGTGTTGCGGCAAACTTAGAATTTCCGCTGCCAGCGACTTTCATTTGGGACATGTTCACCCAAGTATTGGCTGATGTGCCTAAGCGCAGTGCCTTCAACAAAGAAGCCATGACGTGGAAGCTGATGCACTTGCTTCCGGGTTTACTAAACGAAGCATCATTCGAACCTTTGGCTCGTTATCTTCAAGACGATAGTGACAACTCCAAGCTGTATCAATTGGCAGAGAAAATTGCCGATATTTTCGATGGTTATTTGGTGTATCGCCCAGAATGGATTGCAAGCTGGGAAGCCGGACAAACGGTGCCTGAACTTGAAGACGAACACCCATGGCAGCCGATTTTGTGGCAGGCGTTGTACGATCACACGGTTACTCTTGGGCAATCGCCTTATCATCGTGCCAATTTGTACGAACACTTCATTGATACGCTAGAAAACTTCAACGGTAACTTTGACCATCTGCCGAAGCGTCTGTTTGTGTTTGGTATCTCTTCACTGCCGCCACGTTACATGGATGCGCTCAAAGCCATTGGTGAACACATTGATGTGCACTTGATGTTTACCAACCCTTGTCGCTATTACTGGGGTGAGGTACGCGACCGTAAATTCCTAGCTCGCCTAGCAGCAAAACATCGTCAGCACGTGGTCTGGCAAGAAGACCATTCTGAAGTACAAGGTGAGAGTGAGCAGTTAAAAGGTTCACTAGAAGAAAACGTGGTGGATGAGCTGCATACCGATGTGGTGGGTAACAGCTTGTTGGCGTCGATGGGTAAACTTGGACGCGATAACATGTATCTGTTGTCGCAGCTCGAATCCCATGAGATTGAAGCTTTTGTTGATGTCGAGCGCGACAGTCTGCTCCATCAACTTCAAGCCGACATTCTTAATTTAGAAGAGCACCAAGACGACGAGCAAATCGACAGCAGCCAGCACAAACAAGTGGTGAGTTTGGGTGATAAATCCCTGAGCTTGCACTTTTGCCACAGCCCAATGCGAGAAGTGGAAGTGCTACACGATCAGCTTTTGGCAATGTTCGATGCCGATCCGACACTGAAACCGCGCGATATTATTGTCATGGTGGCAGACATCAATGCCTACAGCCCAGCGATTCAGGCGGTGTTTGGCAATGCGCCGGGTGAGCGATTTATTCCTTACTCGATTTCAGACCGAACGGCCGACCAAGAAAGCCCAATTTTGGCGGCTTTCATGCAACTTGTTAATTTACCGAATACACGTTGCTTGGCTTCTGAATTACTTGAGTTGTTAGAAACGCCAGCGATTTTGAAGCGATTCGACTTAAGCGAAGATGATTTCCTTCAAGCTAAACAATGGGTGGAAGAATCTGGTATTCGCTGGGGGCTAGATAGCCATACGGGCAGCGAATTTGAACTGCCAGAAACACGCCAAAATACATGGCAATTTGGTATCCAGCGTATGTTGTTAGGTTACGCGATGCCAGAATCTGCCGGTTTGTTTGAAGCGCAAGAGGGTAGCCTCTCGCCATACAATGAAGTGCAAGGTATGGGCGCAGAACTTGCCGGTAAGTTAGCCCACTTTATTCAACAAATTAGCCAATATCGCCGCAAACTTTCCCATGTTCAGTCGATTGATGCATGGCGTGAAACCTTGGTGGCGATGTTGGATGACTTCTTCTCTGTTGAGCTAGAAGGGGAAATGGCGCTTAAGTCGATTCGAGATACCTTAAGCCAACTGAAAGAACAACTTACCGATGCGGCATTTGATGATGCCTTGTCGCCTTCTATTGTAAGCCAGTATCTACAAAACAAGCTGTCAGGAACACGGGTCAGCCAGCGCTTCCTTGCCGGGCAAGTGAACTTCTGTACTCTGATGCCGATGCGCTCGATCCCATTTAGAACCGTGTGTCTGCTGGGTATGAACGATGGGGTCTACCCGCGCTCAATGCCACCAGAAGGTTTTGACTTAATGACGGGTCGTACTAAACCGGGCGACCGTTCACGCCGAGACGATGACCGTTACCTATTCTTAGAAGCCATGTTGTCTGCGCAGCAAAGTTTGTACATCAGTTACGTTGGGCGCTCTATCCAAGATAACACCGAGCGCGTGCCGTCTGTTCTGGTATCGGAGTTGATGGAATATTGCCATCAGAACTACTGCTTAGTGGGCGATCAAGACCAGCCCGTCGATGACTCCGGAGATAAACTACTCAACGAGTTAGTAAACGTACATGCCATGGTGCCATTCAGCCCAAGTGCATTCCAAGGTTCTCACTCAAGCTATGCTAAGGAGTGGATTCCGGCCGCGTTGACCCAAAGCAATCAATCGCAAGGTCATGCGCGTGGCGAGTTTAACCGCGCATTGGATGATTACTTGCTTGGCGCAACCTTCCCAATCGAATTGGATTTGGTGGAATTACAACGCTTCTGGCGTTTACCAGTTCAGTATTTCTTTAACCGCCGTTTGAAAGTGATGTTCGAGCCGCCATTGCCTGTGATGGAAGATGATGAGCCCTTTGTATTAGGCGGCTTAGAAAGCTATCAAATGCGCGATGAGTTACTAGAAACCTTGCTCGAAACCGCCATTACTCAACCGTCCGCAAAAGCAGACGTGCTCAAGCACTTTATGAGTGAGCAACGTGCACAGGGCAAATTACCGGTTGGCGCATTTGGTGATATCGAGTTTGAAACCAACCGCGTGCAAGCTGAAGAGCTGGTGGATAAGTTGGCGTTCTTATCCGGTGCACCGCAAGACGATTTAGAAATCGACCTTACCTTCGATGTGCTTGGTGAAGGAAAAAATATCCGTCTAACCGGTTGGTTAACTCAATGCTATCAATCCGGTTTGATTCGCTACCGCAGTGGTAAAATTCGTGCGCAGGATTACCTTGCTGCATGGATTGATCATCTTGCTATGTCTGCCTCTGGTTATCCGAGAAAGACCCACGTTATTGGTTATGACCGCAAGGAAGGCGCGGTGCATTTAGTTTACCCAGCAATGGCAGACGCTGCGCAAGCGAAACAATTGCTTGCTGAATTAGTGCGTTTGTTTTTTGAAGGCATGACTAAGCCATTACCATATTTCCCGAAAACAGCACTGGCGTGTGTCGAGGCAGGCTTTAGTCGTGGCCACTGGGCTGATGACGAAGAGAAATCGCTGAAGAAAATGGCGGATGCATTCAATGATGGTTACCTGAGCCCAGGCGAAGGAAACAATGCGTATATTTCGCGTATTTGGTCTGCTTGGAATGATGAGCTTGCAGCAGAAGTTCGCACACTGACTGCATTGGTTCTTCAAGGCGCAAGATTGACGGCGATGGATGCTGAAAGTATACCCAAGTAACCTCAAGATGCTTGGTTCAGCGAGATTGACTTGGCTTGTAGGCGAGGCGATGATTTGAAGATCTAGTGGCTCTAAATTAAAAATCGTCAACGAAGTATACGAGCCAAGACAACTCGCCCTTCGGGAGCGTGTCACTGAAGCAATTTCATCGTCAAACAACTTGGAAAGAGCAATCTATTACACAGCGTTGTTTTCCTTGAACTTGAATCAGTGACAACGCTCTGAATCCTGTATCTTGAAGTCACTTGGGTATAAGAATAAGTTGGATTATTTAGATAAAGAAGAGAGTAGGGTGGCCGCCAGAAAATCATTATTTTTTGTAGGGCGTTCGCTGTACGGCCACAAGGTCAGAGGGACCATGATTCGTTTGAGTGTAGCCGCCTGAAAGGCTTGGCTTATCTCGTGAGGCGCATACTAACGGTACTCCGTAATGATAACCGTGAGTGAGATCCCACAAAGGTCTAAATATTCCAACCTATTAGACATATTAATAGAATTTTTAACGATAGATCACAGTTCGATCAGTCGATAATCCGGAGAGATTCAGCGTTATGGCGCAAATGTCAGTTCCAACTCCACTGCAAACCATGACTTTTCCGCTGCATGGTGCAAGGCTAATTGAAGCTTCGGCGGGTACGGGTAAAACCTTTACCATAGCGGGCTTGTATCTGCGACTCCTACTAGGGCATGGCACTGCCGATACGAAGCACCGCGTGCCGTTGACCGTGGATCAAATTCTGGTGGTGACCTTTACCGAAGCTGCAACGGCGGAGCTGCGTGATCGTATTCGTGCGCGTATTCACGACGCGAGGATCGCATTCGCTCGCGGGAAAAGCTCAGATCCTGTGATTCAGCCTTTGTTGGAAGAAATCGAAGATCATAAGCAAGCCGCTGAGATCCTTTTGCAAGCAGAGCGCCAAATGGATGAAGCCGCGGTGTACACCATTCACGGTTTCTGCCAACGCATGCTGACGCAAAACGCATTCGAATCCGGTAGCCGTTTCAATAATGAATTTGTAACGGACGAAAGCCACCTAAAAGCGCAAGTGGTTGCCGATTACTGGCGTCGTAACTTCTACCCTCTGCCATTCGCTTTGGCAGGAGAAGTACGCCAACTCTGGGGCTCGCCATCGGATCTGTTGTATGACATCAGCAATTACCTCACGGGCGCACCGCTAAGTCTCTCTGTTCCTGCAATGCAGGGGAGCCTTGCCGATTTGCATGAGCAAAACCTAAAGCAAATTGATGCTTTGAAAGCCCAGTGGCGTGATAACCAAGATGATTTCCTCGCGTTGATTTCTGATTCCGACGTCAACAAACGCAGCTACACCAAAAAGTCTTTACCGACGTGGCTAGAGGCGGTCAATACATGGGCTGCGACAGAAACCACGGGCTATGACTATCCAGATAAGCTGGAGAAGTTCGCGCAGAATGTGTTACTTGAGAAAACCCCGAAAGGCACTGCACCACAGCACCCTGTGTTTGAGGCGATTGAAGCCTTCCTTGCAAACCCAATCAGTTTAAAAGCGCCGCTATTGGCTCATGCGATTGAGCATTGTCGCGTGATGCTGGCAAAAGCAAAAAATCAGAAGCAATGGTTGTCATTTGATGACTTACTGACTCAGCTTTCTGCCTCGATTGACACCGATGAAACCGCACTACTGACAGAGCGCATTCGCACGCTTTATCCGGTTGCGATGATCGACGAATTCCAAGATACCGACCCACTGCAATACAGTATTTTCAGCCGCATTTATTTGGATAATCCTGAGTGTGGGTTATTTATGATCGGTGACCCGAAACAGGCGATTTACGGTTTCCGTGGCGCGGATATCTTTACCTACATCAAGGCTCGTAACCAAGTTAGTGCTCACTACACGCTTGGTACCAACTGGCGTTCAAGTGCCGATATGGTATTGGCAGTGAACCAGATTTTTGCTCTGCCAGATAGCCCGTTTATTTATGACTCCGACATTCCATTCCATTCTGTGGATTACAGCCCAAGCGCTGACAAACGCGTTTGGACCATGGGTGGTCAAAAGCAACCTGCACTGACTTATTGGCTGCAAGAAGCGGAAGATAAACCATTGCCAAAAGGTGAATACCTCACAACTATGGCAGAGGCGACAGCAAGCCAAATTCAAACCATTTTGACCGCAGCGCAACAAGGTCAAGCGTGCTTGGTTAATGGCGAAAAGCAGAAGCCAGTTAAAGCGGGCGACATTGCAGTATTGGTGCGAACGGGTAGCGAAGGTCGCATGGTCAAACAGGCGTTAGCAGACCAAGGCATTGCTAGTGTGTATTTGTCCAACCGCGATAGTGTGTTTACCAGTTCCGTCGCACAAGACTTACAGCGTTTGCTGCAAGCGGTATTAACGCCAGAAAACGACAGAGCATTACGCGCCAGCTTAGCATCAGAATTGTTCGCTCTGGATGCTGCCAGCTTAGACGCCCTCAACAACGACGAAACTGTGTGGGAAAATGCGGTTAACGAGTTCAAAGAATACCGTAAGCTTTGGGTGCAACGTGGTGTGCTACCTATGCTACGAGCAGTGATCAGCAAGCGCCATATTGCTGAACGTTTGTTGGAAGAAGGGGCGAGCTCACAAAGCGAAAACGGTGAGCGAGTGCTTACCGATCTGATGCACATTGGTGAGTTATTGCAGCAAGCCAGTAACGAATTAGACAGCGACCACGGTTTGCTGCGTTGGTTAGCGCAATCCATCAGCGATGCCGAGCACGGGCTAGGTGGCAGCGATGACCAAATTCAGCGTCTGGAATCAGAGCGTAACTTGGTGCAAATCGTCACCATTCACAAATCCAAAGGTCTGGAATATGACTTGGTCTTCCTACCATTTGTGTTTGGTTACCGAGAAGCAAGTGAAGCCAAATACTACGACGCTGAGAACGATCGTACCGTACTTGATATCACGGGTAACGATGCGTCGTTAAAACAGGCAGATAAAGAACGCCTCGCTGAAGACTTGCGCCTTATCTACGTAGCGCTAACGCGTGCCGTGTATGCCTGCTTTATTGGTGCTTCGCCGCTGCGCAATGGTCGCTCAACCAAAGAGCCAACCGGTGTGCATCACAGTGCGATTGGTTACTTGGTGCAAAATGGTCAAGAGGGTGGCATCAACGACCTGTTTGTGGGGCTGAAAAAGCAGCAAGAGAATCTCGATAACGTGGTGATTTGTGATCCTCCAAAGCAGCAAGACGAGATGTACGTTGCGGAGCAAACCGAGTTGGATGCACTGACAGCTAAAGAGCTGCAAAACCCAATTGATAGAAACTGGCGAATCACCAGTTATTCGGGTTTGGTTAAGCAAGGTTCTCATCATGCTGAACATGACGCCACGATTGAAATCACCGGCTTTGATATCGATTCTTCAGAAGAGCAAGATGAGGCGGAATTGGTTGAGCCAGAACGCTCTATCTTCAACTTCCCACGTGGTGCACGCCCGGGTACCTTCCTGCACAGCTTATTTGAGGAAATAGAGTTTACTCAACCTGCGACGACGGAAGAGAACACCCAAATCATCCTCGGTTTAATGGAAAGTGAGCAGCTTGATGAAGAGTGGCTGCCAATCCTGCAACAGTTGATTGATACCGTGCTGGCAACGCCTTTGGATAGCAAAGCACTGCTGCTCAATCAAAAAGGCCCGGCACAACGTTTGGTTGAGATGGAATTCTTATTACCGATTGAAGTGCTATCTGCACCAGCATTGAACCGCGTGATTCAACGTCATGATCCGCTGTCTGCCAAAGCGGGCGATCTGGGTTTCCAAACCGTGCAAGGCATGTTGAAAGGCTTTATTGACTTGGTGTTTGAGCATCAAGGCAAATACTACGTCCTCGACTGGAAATCGAATCACTTAGGTGATGATGTGTTCCATTATCATGGCGACGCGTTGAAGTCGGCGATGGCGGATCACCGCTACGATCTGCAATACCAAATCTACGCTTTGGCGCTGCATCGTTTCTTGCGCAGCAGATTGCCAAATTATGATTATGAACAGCACTTTGGCGGCGTTTATTACCTGTTCTTGCGTGGTATGGATGGGCAAAGTGAGCACGGTATTTTTTCTGCCAAGCCAACCTTCGAATTTTTACAAGAGATGGATCATTTGATTGATGGTCAAGCACCAGACACGCGATCCAGCGAATCCGGTCAGATGGAGTTAATTTGATGAAAACCAATGATCTTCTTTCTGCACAAAACAGCGCAATGGCAACGTCAGATCTATTGGTAACTTTAGAAACGTTAGCGAGTAAAGGTGCGATTCGCCAGTTGGATTTCCAGTTCGCGCGCTTTATCTATTCGCAAGTTGAGCAACAAGCGAACAGCCAAGAACTGGCATTTATTGCTGGCGTCGTCAGCAGTGAGTTAGGTAAAGGACACATCTGCTTGCCTCTGTTTGACAGCCAAGGGCAACCAGCGGACCTTGCCAGTAAGCTCGGTTTGTTTGGAGAGTCTGCGCTGACGCTTAATACTCAGCTGCAAGGCGTTAATTGGGTTGAGCTTCTGCAAGCGTCGCCTTTGGTTGGTGCGCAAGGTGAAGCCTTGCCAATGATGTTTGATGGCGAGCGTCTCTACTTGCACCGTTACTGGCACTATGAAGTGACGTTGGCGGACAAACTCAATCAACTCAGTGCGGCTGTAAACCTACAGCCTCAAGAGTTCACACGTTTGTCTGAGTTGCTGTATCATTTATTCGCTCGTCAGTACCACTTTCTGTTCAATGCATTAGCTAAATCGGCAGAGACAGGAACCAGCAACCAAGTGCTACGCCAGCAATTAGTCTGTGACCATTTGGATGTGGTCACTGTAGACAGTCTCGATTGGTCAGCCATTGATGCGGCAGTCTGCCAAGCGAAACAAGTTCACGATCTACAAGTGCTGGACAAGCTTGTACCGTTGTCAGCTTGTGTTAACTGGCAGAAGGTCGCGGCAGCGGTGGCTCTGACACGTCGTTTTGCGGTGATTTCCGGTGGTCCGGGTACGGGTAAAACCACCACGGTAACCAAGTTGCTTGCCGCGCTGATTGAGCAAGCAGGACAAGAGAAAAACCTCACCATCAAGCTGGTGGCACCGACAGGTAAAGCCGCAGCGCGTTTGACTGAGTCTATTGGTAAAGCGATTCAAGAGTTGCCAGTAGAGCCTGAGCTTAAAGCGAAAAT
Source organism: Vibrio hyugaensis (assembly GCF_002906655.1). Taxonomy (NCBI): domain Bacteria; kingdom Pseudomonadati; phylum Pseudomonadota; class Gammaproteobacteria; order Vibrionales; family Vibrionaceae; genus Vibrio; species Vibrio hyugaensis. Next base: position 2,999,820 of record NZ_CP025794.1, read on the forward strand.
TCCAACCGAGTCGAGCACTTTGCATCGACTACTGGGCGCGATCCCGAACAGTGCTGAGTTTCGCCACAACAAACAAAATCCGCTACACCTCGATATTTTAGTGGTGGATGAAGCTTCCATGGTCGATCTGCCGATGATGTACAAAGTCGTCGATGCGCTGCCAAAGCATGCACGTTTGATT